>NZ_AP024850.1:2466909-3083636 GCF_024346675.1 Photobacterium sanguinicancri | reverse complement strand
TTTGGTGTTCCACTTGGCGCAACAATGAACATGTCTGGTGTCTCTATTTACATTGCGCTTGCGACTATTTTTGTGGCCAATGCTTTTGGTCAACCAATTAATTCAGCAGACTTATTTACACTAGGGTTAACTATTTTATTACTGTCTATTGGTGCTGGTGGTGTTCCTGGTGGCGGTGTTGTGATGGTCGGTGTACTACTTCACCAACTAGGTTTACCACCTGAAGGTCTTGCTATTATCGCCGCTGTTGACCGTATCAACGATATGTTCTGTACCAGCTCTAACGTGGTCGGTGATACAGCCGTTAATACGATTGTCGCGAAAAGTGAGAATGAAATTGGTGTAGAACAAGCGGAAGAAAACGGTGAAACAGTAACCGTTAGCTAAATTACCGCAAACCTCACTCTGAATATAAAAGCGCCTACTGGGCGCTTTTTGCGTATAACCTCTCCGTTTTATATGAAATTGCATCAAGTACAATCTTAACTATAGTAAACATGTTGCATTTATTTAATTGTGCCATATATCATCAACTACATCTTGTCCGATAATTGGCAATATTGTGCTCTCAGCACTTAAGGTTTCGGGTAATAAGCAGTTAAGATATAAGGCGAAAAAAATGGGGAGCGCATTATTCATGAGTTCAGACCCTGGTGCATTAGTGGTCTTTGGTGGCGGGAAAGCAGAGTGGCTTTCCACACTGGAGCAGGCTGGCTGGATGTGTCATCGTTGCTATGATTTGCGTGCGGCGGAAGGTTTATTGATTGATGTAGGCCCATGTATTGGCGTGATCGATCTTAGCCAAGATGACTTTAGTTTGCAGGGTATTGCTGCATTAGTTAATCGTAATAAACAAGTGCGTTGGTTAGCGTTAGTGCGAGATGACCAGTTAAAGTCAGATGCGATTTGCCAATTTATTGTCAACTTTTGCATTGATTATTTCACTGCACCATTACCTATCTCTCAGTTGCAAAAAACTATCGGTCACCAGAGCGGTATGCTGCAATTAGAGCGGAAAATTTGGCCTCAGTTAGGTCAGTTTGGTCACTTGGGGCTACAAGGTGATAGCGATAGCATGAAAAAACTGCGCCATCAGGTGCGGCGTGTCGCTGCAACTGATGTGCCAGTGTTCATTCAAGGTGAAGTAGGGACAGGTAAAGAGTTAGCGGCACAAGCTATTTTCCAAGCATCAAAAAGGGCACGGGCTGGCTTTATCCGTATTGCTTGTCAGCAGCTGACATCATCATGGTTGCTGCAACAAGAGACTGACAGCGATGAGATGAAGTGTATTCTTGCTGCAGCAAAAGACGGTGTATTGTATTTAGATGAGATCGCAGATCTAAGCGATGCGCGCCAGCGAGAGCTACTGCAATTTATCGAAGACGGTGAATTCACCACACAGTGTGGTCGTCTCGTCGGTGGTGATATTCGATTAATATTGGCCACCCGACATGATCCTGAAGAGCTGTTAACGGAAGGCAAGCTGCGTAAAGATTTGTACTATCGTTTAAATGTGCTGAACTTAGCGGTGCCTGCATTACGAGAAAGGCAGCAAGATATTGTCGATTTAGCCAATTTCTTCTTGCTGAAATTTGCGCGTCAGTACAACAGTGTCGCTCGTCAGTTTTCAGAAGAAGCCATTCGTATGCTGCAAACCTATTTGTGGCCAGGGAATGTTCGAGAATTATTGACCCAAGTTAAACGAGCTGTGTTACTTGCTGAGCAACCAACGCTTGAAGCCGATCAACTCGACATACCTCGCTTGGTTGATGATAAGCAAAGCTTGAAAAAAATTCGGGAAGAATCGGAACGCAGTGCTTTATTAGCGGTCTTGGAAAATAATAAAGGGCAGATTTCAGCGGCGGCACGTGAGCTCGGTGTATCAAGAGCAACCATGTACCGTTTATTGAATAAACATGATCTGATCACGTCACCGAAAAACTTTCGTCAGAGCACGGCATGATTATCTTGTCTGATAGATACGAAAAAAGCGCATTATGCGCTTTTTTCGTTTTCGTAGACTGAGCCGCCGTTTTAGTGATTGGTAAATTGCGGCTCGTTAGTTGGTGTTTCAATGGCCGCTGATTCATGAATTGGAAATAACTTATCGTACGCCAAGTTATAGCCATAAGCATAAAATAAGAAGAAGATCACCATACCCAGATCTAAGATTAAAGCGTCGTATAACGTCATATTTAACCACCATGCCATAACAGGTAGGGTGATCACTAACAGACACAGCTCAAAAATAATCGCATGAATAATACGAATTTTGGCCGTTTTCACTGTCGTGCCAAAGCGTTTCAGCATGGACTTATCGAACATTAAGTTATAGGCGTAGTTCCACCCTGTCGCAATGATGGAGAACCCTAATCCCATTACACCCATGCGCTTTGGATCTAAACCTACAAGGTGGCTTACCACGAAAGTAATAAGGAGTAAGGCTATCACTTCAAAACCTATGGTGTGGCGAATTCTGTCTAATGTGGTACGCATAGTTTGTTCTCACTATCTGGATTATATCTTAGGTTGCGGCGCTTTTTCGCTTTGGTATGGCTAATAATAACGGCTTTAACGGAAGATTAAAGTTAGTTACTATCGTTAAATACGATAGGTTGGAGTGGGCATATAATGCAGTTTTCTTTAGAGCAGTTAGAAGCCTTTGTGGCCTCTGCTGAATCGGGGTCGTTTTCGGCTGGCGCGCGGCGTTTAGGTAAAGCACAGTCAGTTGTCAGTGCTGCGGTTGCTAATTTAGAAGCGGATCTCAACTTAATTTTATTTGATCGAAGTCGCCGCTCACCAACGTTGACGATGCATGGTGATGCTTTATTGATTAAAGCGCGTCATATATTGGAGCAGTGCGGCAGCTTTCTAGCAAGTGCAGAAGAGTTTCAATCTGGGATAGAAACAAAAATTACGCTAGCGGTAGAGTCTATGACCATGACTCAAGCATTGGCCGATCAGCTTAAAGCTTTTGAAGTGCAGTATCCAATGGTTGAACTGGAAATACTGAATGCAGCCGAAGGCGATATTTTAGAGTTACTCAATACTGGGCGTGCGCAGCTAGCATTAATGATCCAGTTGGATGGCTTGGTTGAAGGTTTTGATTTTTATGGCATTGGTCAACTTGAGATGTGTCACCTTGTTGCGCCATCCCACCCGCTGGCCAGTATCTTGGAAATTGACTGGCATCACTTGAAGGAACATCGACAAATCTTATTAAGTGGTCGTTATCGTAAGTTAGCGCATCGTTGGCAACTCTCTGATTCAATGTGGGTCACAGACAGTGCGCTTTCAGCCATGCTGTTGGTGAGTAGTGGCATTGGCTGGACTGTGCTGCCACGCAACATTGTGGGCGATCTGATCCAATCAGGCTTACTCACAGAATTAGTCACTAAGATGGATATTGATGGGTGGCGCCAATCGGTTGATGTGGCTTATTCCAATCAACAAGCGATGGGCCCTGCATCTAAAGTATTGTTATCTTTGTTGAAAGAAATTCAATTACAGTGAGGCTTTTCGTTAGAACAGCCAGGAATAAGATAGAGTGATTGATTTTATTATGCTGCTTTTTTAGGCTTGATTGATGATTTATTGGTATAAATAATGCTGATACTTACTGTAAGTAGCATAAAAATGCTTTATTCATTTTGATGAATATTTGTACTTGTTTAATTCTCTGTAGTGGTTAAAATTTACACATCTTTAACACCTACCCACACATTCACTAGGAGGCGACCATGATTATTTTCCCGATGCATACATGTCGTGCGCACTTTAGTGATACTTCAAAAAATTCAACACAATAACAGCCATCCGCTGTAACTCAGGGCCGCGGATACTGTCGCGGTTACTTGCAGTAAAAGTTTGATCTCGTCAGCATCTGTGACCCTCCAATATTAACAATGGAGAGTTAAATTATGCGCCAATCCGTTTATTTACGCCTAGCTGTACTATTAGTTCGTGCTGATCTTCACCGTGAGCAACAAGCATGGCGACACGCAAATCGTCGAATTGAAGTGGATTTTCCACACCTTACTGATCACTTGCTAAGAGATATCGGTATCGGTAAAGATCGTCGTCTAGAGGTTGAGTTTGGGGCATCTCTTGCTCAACGTAAAACACGCCACCTCCGACGAGAGTTTCGATCCAGACAGCTCACGTAATAGCAGCCCTGTCGTTATTACGTTGGAAAATGGCAGGGCTAAGCTAATTTAATCGGTCAATAAGATCCCCCGCTTTTTGCGGGGATTTTTTTATGGGCATGGGTTGGAGTATTGAATACCAACTTGAGCCAGATCCGCCATAACAGCATCCGTCAGTACTAAATCGACACTATTAATATTTGCATCAAGTTGCTCTAGGTTTGTTGCACCAATGATGTTTGATGCTACAAAAGGACGTTGATTAACAAAAGCTAATGCCATTTGTGCAGGATCGAGCCCATGTTTATGGGCAATGTCGACATAGGCTTGTGTTGCGGCGACGCCTTGTGGGTTGAAATAACGTGAGAAACGCTCGAATAAAGTACACCGTGCTCCTGCAGGCTTAGCACCGTTGAGGTATTTACCACTTAGCGTCCCAAATGCTAGTGGTGAGTAGGCTAAGAGCTCAACACCTTCGTGATGGCTAATTTCAGAGAGCCCGACTTCGAAACTGCGGTTGAGCAAACTATAAGGATTTTGGATTGAGATCACGCGGGGAAGATTGTGTTTCTCGGCCAATTTTAGGAAGGACATTACGCCCCAAGGCGTTTCATTGGAGAGGCCAATGTAGCGAATTTTCCCAGCTCGTTGTAATTCAGCCAATGCTTCTAGCGTATCCAGAATAGTCACGCCTGAATTATCTTCTTTATATTCATAGTTCAGTTGACCAAAGCAGTTGGTTTCTCGTTGCGGCCAATGCAGTTGGTATAGGTCGATGTAATCTGTTTTTAAGCGTTTAAGGCTGGCATCTACGGCATCATGAATATTACGGTGATCAAGTGCCATATTATCGCGGATATACGGTAGGTTACGTGGCCCGGCGATTTTCGTTGCCAATATTACTTTACTGCGTAGTCCGGTCTTTTCAAGCCAATTGCCAATATAGGTTTCTGTTAACCCTTGGCTTTCTTTATTGGGAGGGACTGGGTACATTTCAGCTGTATCAATAAAATTTATCCCGCGCTCAAAGGCGAAATCGAGTTGGTTATGTGCTTCTGATTCTGTGTTTTGTTCACCAAAAGTCATGGTGCCAAGACAAATCTTGCTGACTTCTAGTGAGGAATGGGGAATGCGGTGATATTTCATTAGCCCTCCTTGGACTGCAAGTACCATAAATATGCTGCATGCACTGTCCCTGCGGTTGTTCAACAGGCGGTGAGGTAGTATCACCCTAGCGTGCAAGCGAAATAGCATTTGTTGGCAGGGTATATCTTATTAACTTAACGGGAGTTTATGCAGAAGTCGACCGCCATTTACTTGCTGAGTGAGGGAATGTGACACATAGTTAAACTCATGCACAATCGACAGGATGCGACTGATGAAGT
This sequence comes from Photobacterium sanguinicancri, assembly GCF_024346675.1. Taxonomy (NCBI): domain Bacteria; kingdom Pseudomonadati; phylum Pseudomonadota; class Gammaproteobacteria; order Vibrionales; family Vibrionaceae; genus Photobacterium; species Photobacterium sanguinicancri. The sequence continues at coordinate 3,078,106 of NZ_AP024850.1, read as the reverse complement.
TAACGCAGCTAAAGCACTGGCTGAAATCGCCGGAACAACCCAAACCGAAATGTATCGTAACAAGTCATGCTGGTATGGCGGATTACTTGATGGAGATTGAGTTTAAGCACCAGTTAGTACCATTAAAAGATGACGCAGATGGCATGCTCACATTTCGGAATATGGAGCAAGTTGGTGAGCTTTTAAAACCTTTAGGGATAGATACTGTAACGCTACGAGTCATTGACCCTTATGATGAATTTTCATCTGATAATCAACTATCTTGTTGTCACCAAGACATGACGATTACTCTGTAATGTCAGAGCGAATGAGCCATGTTTAGATGATGAAATGTTTGGCGAGAATGGCTGCGGTGAAGTGAGTCTTTATATAAAAACCACGAGGGAGTGTTTTTATTGGTTGGCCATTGGCGCCGTACGCTTCCGTTAGTGCTTTATTATTGGCAGCTTTGGGGCGTAATTGCAGTACTTCACCATGTTTAGCCGTAATAAGTTCTACTTGGCCTAATACAATCATGTCCATGAGCTCTTCCCAGTCTTGGCGAAGCTGGTTCTCTTCTTCTTCTGATGGTTGCCATAATAGTGGTGATCCAACATGGCGATCCGCTAGCGGAATATCACGTTCCCCTTCGACGGGCACCCATAATACCTTGGCCAATTTATGTCGAATGTGGCTGTTTTCCCAATTTAAACCATGTAATCCAATCAGTGGTGCGACACAAACAAAGGTCGTTTCCAATGGTCTGCCGTGATAGCCAATAGGAATAGTTTTAAGCTCTATGCCTAACTCGATAAAGTCAGGAACGGGTTTGCTGCCCGCGCTTGCCCCTAAGTGCCACTCAAGTAACTGACCAACCCAACCTTTATCTCGACGCAGATCGGGTGGCGGAATGATCCCTGCTTGGGCTGCAAGTTCCCCGAGTGTTAGGCCAGCTAACGCTTGTGCGCGGCTAAGCAGTTCTTGTTCAGTCTGGGGTGGTAAGGGGGTAGAAATACGCGTCATACTGGGCATCTTCAGAGTTAACATTTTCGGGTGATGTTACGTGAATATTTTATCATAAGTGACGGACGTATTGATGATAAGCGTGGCTGGATCTTTGTGGCGTTATGGTGGTTCTTTGAACGATCCTAATGTTACGAGGCATTTTTTTTGATGAGTGTCGGTGCCATCGATTATTGGTTTTATATTAACTGCATGATACTAAGGTAAAAAATTACGTTATAGAGTTAAGGGGGACGTGTTTTTCACTTTTTTATTTATGACTATAAATGGCATTATCATGATCCGCAGGAAAGATATCCACAGGAGTTTTGCCTAAAAAAAATACAACACTGGCTTCTGGATATATACACAGGGGTTTGTTGGGTTTTTAAACGATATGGCGAGGCTGTTACCACTGCAAAGATTGCCGTAATGTGGATAATTCCACAATTGATGGATCTTTGACCAATCCGTTTTTGATGGTGTTTTAGTCACTTGATGTCTATTCACTGTATAAATAAAACTGCGTTAAGTGTATGTTTTTATTTTTATTTATTATTATTCGTTTGTTTTTTGAACTTGATTGTTTATTGTTGATAAGGTGCTTTATTCACGTAAAGCCTGCTTCTTCACAAATCTATCCACAGAAAAAGTGAATAAATGTGGGTTACCTCTCACTTAGCTGTTTATAAAACAACCTCCATTGTTGAGTTATCCAGAAACTGAGTGCTAAGTAGGAAAAAACAGTTAATAATTCGAATGTTTGTTAACCTTTTGCCCGATCTATGAAAAAATCAGGCGTAATAGAGATTTATAATGAGGTCGTCCAGTGATAGATGGCGATGGATACCGTCCTAATGTCGGGATAGTTATCTGTAATAGCCACGGCCAGGTATTCTGGGCTCGACGATATGGACAACATTCTTGGCAGTTTCCACAAGGTGGCATTGATGAAGGGGAAACCCCAGAACAAGCCATGTACCGAGAATTGTATGAGGAAGTAGGGCTTACCAAAAAGGATGTAAGGATCATAGCCTCCAGCCGCCATTGGCTGCGCTATAAATTGCCTAAACGTCTAGTGCGGTGGGACTCGAAACCCGTTTGTATCGGGCAGAAGCAAAAATGGTTTTTGCTTAGCCTAGAATGCGATGAGTCAAAGGTGAATATGCAGCGTGGGAGCACGCCGGAATTTGATGGTTGGCGATGGGTCAGTTATTGGTATCCGGTGCGTCAGGTGGTGTCTTTTAAGCGCGATGTATACCGACGTGCACTAAAAGAATTTGCCGCAGTGGCGATGCCATTTAAGGAACGTAAAGAGCGTAGAGTGAAGCGTCACAAGGGTCGCCGTTAAGCTTGCAGATGCCCACTCTAAAGTAAGGCGCAAAACAGCTTATGCTGACACAGCTCAGAGAAATTGTAGAAAAAGTTGCCAGTGCTGAAACCCTGATCGATGCGCTCGACCAGTTAGTGATCAGCACCTGCCAGGCAATGAATACCGATTGTTGCTCGGTGTATATCGCTGACTATAAACGTCAGGAATACACCTTGATGGCAACGCAGGGCCTTGTCAAAACCCGACACCATGTTGGCATGGGTTTTGATGAAGGCTTAGTCGGGTTAGTTGGCCGTCGTGCCGAACCTATCAATATCGCCAATGCGCGATCGCATCCCCAATTTAAACACCTACCTGGTACGGGAGAGGAGCACTTTGGTTCTTTCTTTGGTACCCCGATAACGCACCAGCGTAAAGTGTTAGGTGTACTGGTTATTCAGCAAAAAGATCGCCGTGAGTTCGATGAAAGCGAAGAGTCCTTCATGGTGACACTCGCGGCGCAGCTCGCGGTGATCCTTGCCCATGCTAAAGCACAAGGTATGTGGCCAGATCAGCATGATGGTTTGCATTTAATTGGTTCTGCTTCGTCGCAAGGGGTCGCAGTTGCGAAAGCATGGTGGGATGATAACCAGCCACGTTTAGAGCACGTATTACCTGCCTCTTCACTTAATTTAGATAATGAGAAAGAGCGTCTTACGATTGCAATTGATCTGGCGAGTAATGAATTTCGTCGGCTACGTAAACGTTTTGATAGTGAGCTTCATAAAGAAACATTGGCGATTTTTGATCTGTTCAGCCATCTGCTCAATGATCCTATGTTACGTAAAGATCTGTTTGCGAAAGTGGCATCGGGTGATCAAGCTGAGTGGGCAATCCGTCAAGTGGTGGAAGCGTATTCGACTCGTTTCTCTAATATGAAAGATGCGTATCTCAAAGAGCGTGCGCATGATATTCGTGAGCTCGGTCAGCGCCTGTTGTTCTTTTTGCAAAATGAAGATGTCATTGAATATCAGTGGGATGAACCGCGTGTACTGTTAACGCGAGAATTAACTGCTGCAATGTTGGCGACCATTCCTCGCGATAAATTGGCAGGGGTAGTGGCACAAGAAGGTGCAGCGAACTCACATGCTGCAATCTTATCTCGCGCTCTCGGTATTCCTGCGATTATGGGGGTCGATTTTATCCCTGAGAAAATCCATAACTGCCAAGTGGTTGTTGATGGTTATCGCGGGGATTTTTTGGTGAATCCCAATCGCCATGTATTAAAAGAATACCGACGTTTATTACGCGAAGAAAATGAGTTAGACAAAACGGTCGAAAGTGCATTAGCTAATTGTGCGGTTACCAAAGATAACCAGCGTGTTTATGTTCACCTTAATGCAGGTCTGAGTGCCGATACCAGTATTGCTGTAAACCGTGGTGTCGATGGTGTCGGTTTATATCGGACAGAGGTCCCTTTTTTATTGCAGCGCAGTTTCCCTTCTGAGGAAGAACAAACGGCACAATATCGCTCTATTCTGGCGCTATACCCGAATAAACCAGTGGTGATGCGGACCCTTGATATTGGTGGTGATAAGCCTCTACCTTACCTATCCATCGAAGAAGATAATCCTTTCCTCGGTTGGCGTGGTATTCGATTTACCTTGGATCATCCAGAAATCTTTTTGATCCAAGTACGGGCGATGTTAAAAGCCAGTATTGGTTTAGATAATATGGATATTTTGCTACCGATGATCTCTGGGGTAGCTGAATTAGATGAATCGATTATTTTGATTGAACGTGCGTTTGAGGAAGTGAGCAAACATGCGCAGCAACAGGGTAAAGTACTGCATCGTCCTCGCTTAGGGATCATGATCGAAGTGCCTTCAATTTTGTATCAATTGCCGGCGTTGAAAGGCAAAGTAGACTTCATTTCGGTGGGAAGTAATGATTTAACCCAATATTTATTAGCCGTTGATCGGAACAATGCACGGGTTGCCAATGTCTATGATGCATTACACCCTGCAGTTTTACATGCATTGAAGCATATTTTAACGTCTAGTCAGCAACTTGGTATTCCTGTTAGTGTGTGTGGCGAGTTGGCAGGTGATCCTGTTGGTGCGCTGTTGCTGGTGGGCATGGGCTATCGTTCGCTGAGTATGAATACGCGTAACGTAGCCAAAATTAAATATATCCTTCGTCAGATCACGTCTGATGAAATGTCGGCATTGACGCAACAAGTAATGATGTCGTCTTTGGCGACGGATGTTAGAGCGACAACAACTCGTTTCGTCGAAGACAAAGGTCTTGGCGGCTTTATTCGTGCAGGTAAGTAGGGTCAATAAATGGAATCCACGTTATGGCTGTTTGCCATGTGCTTGGTGCTAGGTAGTGTTGTAGGTTTACTCGCTGGCTTGTTAGGAATTGGTGGTGGTTTGCTGGTGGTGCCCGCGTTAGTGTGGTTATTACCGCAGGCTGGTATTGCCAATGACATGGTCATGCACATCGCACTTGCAACGTCATTAGCCAGTATCGTGCTGACATCGGGATCATCTGCGCGTAATCACCTGCGATTAGGTAACGTTGATCTTAAAGTGGTAAAGATGCTGGCGCCAGGTATTGTGCTTGGTGGTTTGGGCGGCAGCATTATAGCTGAACTTGTCCCTGCGGCATTGTTGCCAAAGATTTTTGCGGGGATAGTCCTGTTCCTTGCCTTGCAAATGTTAGCGTCGATTCGTTTTTCGACCCACCAACGCACATTACCTAGCTCGGCGAAATGTATCTGTAGTGGTGGTGTGATTGGTGTTGTGTCAAGCCTTGCCGGTATTGGTGGTGGTTCCCTTACTGTGCCTTATTTAAATTGGCATGGTCTTGAAATGCGCCGTGCGATTGGCAGTGCTTCATTGGCTGGAGCAATTATTGCTGTTGCCGGTATGCTAGGCTTTATTGCAGCTGGTGTGGGAGATGAAGCGCTACCCCCGATGAGTGTGGGTTATGTTTATTTACCCGCTTTAATTGGGATCGTCTCGACATCAATGTTAACAACCCGCTATGGTGCAGCATTGGTAAGTAAAATGCCGACGCCAACGTTAAAGAAAATATTCGCTGTTTTTTTACTTTTTATCAGTTTCAAAATGTTCATCGGTTAATCCCGCTGAATAACACAATGAGATAACTTGAATGAGCCAAGGATTTTTTACATTCCCTAATATCGACCCGATATTAATTGAAATTGGTCCGCTAGCAATTCGCTGGTACGGATTAATGTACCTACTCGGTTTTGTGTTTGCTATGTGGTTAGCCAACCGTCGTGCAGATAAACCGAATAGCGGTTGGACACGCGAGCAAGTTAGCGACTTATTGTTTGCTGGTTTTCTTGGTGTTGTACTTGGCGGGCGTATTGGTTACGTGCTGTTTTATAACTTTGGCTTGTTCTTAGATAATCCTCTTTACCTATTCCAAGTATGGACTGGAGGCATGTCCTTCCATGGTGGTTTACTTGGTGTGATCACGGCAATGTTCTGGTACGCCTATAAGAATGGTCGTACTTTCTTTGGGGTTGCAGACTTTGTCGCGCCACTTGTGCCGTTTGGTTTAGGTGTTGGCCGTTTAGGTAACTTTATTAATGGTGAGCTTTGGGGCCGAGTGAGTGATGTGCCTTGGGCGATTGTCTTCCCAACGGGAGGGCCACTGCCTCGTCACCCTTCACAGCTGTATGAATTCTTCCTTGAAGGTGTTGTGCTGCTGATTATCCTTAATCTCTTTATCCGTAAGCCACGTCCTGCGGGCGCAGCATCAGGCTTGTTCCTATTTGGTTACGGTAGCTTCCGCTTTATTGTGGAGTACTTCCGTGAGCCGGATGCGCAGCTTGGGTTATTTGGCGGTTGGATCAGTATGGGCCAAATATTGTCGTTGCCTATGGTGATCGGTGGGCTGTTAATGATGTTATGGGCGTATAAAATGCAGCCGAAAGGTAAAACTGCATAATCACCCTCTTGAATAGAAGAAAAGAGCAGCTTATTAGAGCTGCTTTTTTTATGGCTGGTTTTCAGGAGAACATGGTATTTCTTCAAAAAACAAACGCGATTTCTGGTAAGATCGGCCACAATTTTTCGAGTAGCCGAAGGTGTTTTCGCATTCTTTTCGGTTTAATGACGAGCGAGTAGAACGATGAAGCAGTATTTAGATCTCTGTCAGCGTATTGTTGACGACGGTGTTTGGATTGAAAACGAACGCACTAACAAACGTTGTTTAACCGTTGTGAATGCTGACTTAACGTTCGATGTCGCCAATAATGAATTTCCACTGATCACCACCCGCAAAAGCTTTTGGAAATCGGCGATTGCAGAGTTATTGGGCTACTTACGTGGATATGATAACGCGGCTGACTTTCGTGCATTAGGGACTAAAACCTGGGACATGAATGCCAATGAAAACCAAGCATGGTTGAATAACCCGCACCGTAAAGGCCATGACGACATGGGTCGAGTATATGGTGTTCAAGGTCGTAGTTGGCAAAAGCCTGATGGTACAACTATCGATCAGCTGCGTAAGATTGTCGATAACCTTTCAAAGGGCATTGATGACCGTGGTGAAATTATGACGTTCTATAACCTAGGTGAATTTGATTTAGGTTGTCTTCGCCCTTGTATGCACACCCACACCTTCTCGCTACTTGGCGATACGCTACATCTCACAAGTTACCAGCGTTCATGCGATGTGCCACTAGGCCTAAACTTCAATCAAATTCAGGTATTCACCTTGCTAGCCTTGATGGCGCAGATCACAGGCTTGAAAGCAGGTAAGGCGTACCACAAAATTGTTAATGCTCACATTTATGAAGATCAATTAGAGCTTATGCGTGATGTTCAACTTCAACGTGAGCCGTTTGCATCACCACAATTAATCATCAACCCTAAAATCAAATCGCTTGAAGATTTAGAAACGTGGGTAACAATGGATGATTTTGAAGTCGTGGGTTATGAGCATCATGAAGCGATTAAATATCCATTTTCTGTATAAAAGCTGAGTGGGCTTGTGTGAGTAAAGCAATGAAAGTTGCAGCTGTACATTAAGAGTCCCCTCAATAGATTCGTTATCAGCTCTAACTAATCATCATTAAAAAAGCCCCGTGAGAATCATCTCACGGGGCTTTTTGTTTGTTATCTAGATTGTAACTGACGAATCAAACTTACGCCGTTAGGCCTAGGATGGTCAGTGGTAGAATACCAAACACTAAACTAATGTAACCAAATACAGCTGCTTTGCTCTTGGTTGCTAGGTCACCTAGGTAGAATGCGCCTTTCAGCGGTAATTCACGTAGGAATGGCACACCAAAGATAAGCACAGTTGCTAGTATGTTGAAAACTAAGTGTACTAATGCAATTTGTAGTGCGAATACTGCGTTATCACCAGAGATAGCGGTTGCTGCTAGTAACGCCGTGATACATGTACCAATGTTTGCACCCAAAGTGAAAGGGTAAACTTCACGTACTTTTAGTACACCAGTACCTACAAGTGGCACCATCAAACTTGTTGTCGTAGAAGACGACTGAACAAGGATAGTAACAACAGTACCTGATGCGATGCCATGTAGCGGACCACGACCAATTGCGCTCTTTAGGATGTCTTTTGCACGGCCAACCATAAGGCTACGCATAAGTTTACCCATTGCCGTAATCGCAATAAAGATAAGCGCAATACCGATAACGATAAGTGCAACACCACCCATGTTACCAAATGTGCTTAATGGGCCTTTTACAAGGTCAACAGCAGGCTGAGTCAGCGGTTTCATGAAGTTTAATCCCTTCATGCTCATGTCGCCTGCATCCAGCAATGGTGATACTAACCACGTTGAAATTTTGTCTAGTATGCCGAACATCATTTCTAACGGTAGGAAGATAGAAACAGCCAATAGGTTAAAGAAGTCATGTACGGTTGCACTTGCAAAGGCACGACGGAATTCTTCTTTACAACGCGCATGGCCTAAACTTACCAAGGTGTTGGTTAACGTTGTACCAATATTGGCACCCATAACCATAGGAATCGCGGTTTCTACAGGTAAACCACCTGCCACTAGACCTACAATGATTGATGTCACCGTGCTTGAAGATTGGATAAGCGCCGTTGCTACTAAGCCAATCATTAAGCCTGCTACAGGGTGAGAGGCAAATTCAAATAAAGTTTTTGCTTGTTCACCAACAGACCATTTAAAGCCGCTGCTGACCATAGATACAGCAACAAGCAGAATGTACAGCATGAACGCTAGGTTAGCCCAGCGGACCCAACGCATAGAGCTGTTTTGTGGCGCAGCAGTAGTGGCTTGGGTATTCATAATCATTTCTCCATGACAATAGGATGTCGTTTGGGTGTCATTTTGTTGAAATCTGCCGCGATGGTAGAGGGCTAATATTTCAGAAATATGACACTTTTAATTACAAGGCACTTTTGTGCTTATTTTATGAGAGATGAGAAAATTCAGCTTTTAATCAGAAGTGGTGGTATAGATGTGTAACAGTATGATTAAAATAGTTTTTTGAGAATGTTTAGTGGTGTTAGGATTTAGGTTTTTATCCTGAATGAATTATTAATATTAGTAATAAAAAATAGGAAAACTCGTATTTGTAGTGGAGGAATATGACAGTTGCGGATTATCTGAAAATTTATTCTGCGGATATTACTTGGTTATGGCTCTAATTATTCGGTATTTACGATGTATTAGCTCTAAACAAACGATTTCTCAGAAAGCTGTATTGCCGATTACACTAACGAAACACAATGTATTTTGTGAAAATTGTTTTTGTTCAAAGGAGTGACGGTCAATGACCGATGCTATTCGTAAATTTTTAAAATTAGAGTCTGCTGGCGGTATTATCCTTATTATCGCAGCAGCTATCGCAATGGTTATTGCGAACTCACCATTACAATCAGTTTACTCAGGTACGCTTCATTCCTATGTTGCTGGCCTATCTGTAGAGCATTGGATCAATGATGGCTTAATGGCTATCTTCTTTATGCTTATCGGATTGGAAGTAAAGCGCGAACTTATTGAAGGTGCGCTGAATACGAAAGAAAAAGCGATTTTCCCTGCATTAGCAGCTGTTGGCGGCATGGTTGCACCAGCGTTAGTGTATGTACTATTTAACTATTCTGATCCTATTGCGATTACAGGCTGGGCGATCCCTGCTGCAACTGATATTGCATTTGCATTGGGTATTATGGCGTTACTGGGTAAACGTGTACCCGTTAGCTTAAAAGTGTTCCTGTTAGCGCTGGCGATTATTGATGACCTTGGTGTTATCGTGATTATCGCTTTGTTCTACAGCAGCGACTTGTCTACTTGGGCATTGGCTGTGGCATTTGCTTCAACAGCGGCACTATTTATCATGAACGCTAAAAATGTCACGAAAGTCTCACTCTACTTAATTGTGGGTGCGATATTGTGGTTCAGCGTCTTGAAATCAGGTGTGCACGCAACACTTGCAGGTGTGGTGTTAGGCTTTGCGATTCCATTAAGTGGTAAAGATGGCCGTTCAGACAAGCACTCACCGCTTAAACACCTAGAGCATGTACTACATCCATACGTTGCTTTCTTGATTCTTCCTCTGTTTGCTTTTGCAAATGCAGGTATTTCTTTGGACGGTGTATCAGTAGAAGGTATGACAGGCATGTTACCTGTTGGTATCGCTCTGGGTCTGTTCATTGGTAAACCACTGGGGATCTTTACTGCAAGTTATGTCGCAGTAAAAAGCGGTGTAGCGATACTACCTGACGGCATTAACTTCAAGCATATTTTTGCAGTGTCGGTGCTGTGTGGTATTGGTTTCACCATGTCGATCTTTATTTCTTCATTGGCTTTTGCTGGTGCGCCAGCAGACTTCAATACTTATTCTCGTTTAGGTATTTTAGTTGGGTCAACGGTAGCGGCAATCGTGGGCTACATTATGCTAGACCGCGTGCTACCTAAATCGGAGGCGTAATATGAAACGTTACCTTCTCACTGCGATGGTGTTCGCGTCGTCAGCTGCTGTAGCTGTACCAGATTATGCGAATTGCACCACGGATAGCGAAACGGAACTTTGTCAGGCTTATTTAGCTGGTGTTAGCCATGGTAAGGCTGCTACGACCACGGTGATGACGGAACAGGATGACTCATTCCGTTCCCGAGCACTGGAGCAACGAGTTGGAGAGCGTTATCGTAAAACCCTTGTCGATGAAAAGAAGTCTGTCCAAGCAACGAACTGAGTAGTTAAGACACAGATTCGCTAAAAACAGCTTCCATTGCTTGAAAAATAACAGATTAAGTTGAAGACCCTAGAGGTGCCGCGTAAGCTGCACGTCTGGGGTTTTTTATTATGGCAATGAAATAACGGATGTCTCATCTTAATTATAACCACCTGTATTACTTCTGGATGGTGTGCAAGCAAGGCTCAGTGACTAAGGCTGCTGATGCGCTTTTTCTCGCACCACAGACGGTGACAGGACAAATTCGTGCGTTAGAAGAACGAATGAAAGGGAAGCTGACAAAGCGTGTTGGGCGTAATATTGAACCAACAGAGCTAGGACAGTTGGTTTTTAAGTATGCCGATAAAATGTTTGATCTTAGTTACGAAATGCTGGATATCGTTAACTATACACAGCGTGAAAATCAGTTGCTGGAAGTTGGCGTAGCCGATGCTTTGTCTAAGCGCTTAGTCAGTAAGGTGTTGTTGGAAGGTATTCCGGAAGATGAGCGTATCCACTTGCGCTGCTATGAGTCCACTCATGAAATGTTGTTAGAGCAACTGTCGCTGCATAAATTGGACATGATTTTGTCTGACTGCCCGGTTGATTCAACCCAAAGCCCAGGCCTTTACAGTAAGAAGCTGGGTGAATCGAGCATGAGTTTTTTCTGCTCTAAGCCAGAAAAAACGCTACATTTCCCAGCCTGTATTGAAGATTATAAATTACTGATCCCTGGTCGCCGTACTGCGATGGGGCGGAAATTACATCAGTGGTTTGATCAGCAAGGGATCACACCAAATATTCTGGGTGAATTTGATGATGCGGCATTGATGAAGGCGTTTGGTGCCTACCATCAGTCGATGTTTGTTGCACCGTCAATTTATGCGGAAGAAATTGAAGAAGCAAACAACATTCGTGAAGTAAAACGGGTGAAAGAAATCAAAGAAGAGTATTACGTCATTTTTGCTGAACGGATGATTATGCACCCTGCGGTGAAAAAGATATGTGAAGCAAACTTTGGTAAGTTGTTTAAATAGCGCTAATTACTACGACTTTTTCATGGATTTTTGCCGTTAACTCACTTAATATTTAAGTATATTAGCGTTAACTTAAATTAGTGGTGAGAATATGGATCTGCAACGAATGGAGCAGAATGCTGGGCAAGCAGTCGTATTACTCAAAGCCATGGCGAACGAAAGGCGTTTATTTATTCTTTGCTACTTGCTAGAAGGGGAAATGTCCGTCGGAATGATGTGTGAGAAGCTCCAATTGAGCCAATCAGCATTATCTCAACACTTAGCATGGCTAAGGCGTGATGGTTTGGTAGAGACGCGAAAAGAGTCACAAACAGTGTACTACCGTTTGAAGAGCGAAGAAGTACGCGCTGTGATTCAATTGCTGCACGATATGTATTGCCATTGAGTTTTTAAATGGCAAATTCTATACACAAAAAAACCGGCTAAGTGCCGGTTTTTTTTATCGCTGTAAAATCTCGACTCTATTAAAGAGCTTTGATTTTAGCCGCTAGGCGAGCTTTGTGACGTGCAGCTTTGTTTTTATGGATTAGGCCTTTAGTAGCCATACGATCCATAACAGGTTGCATTTCAACGAAAGCAGCAGTTGCAGCTTCTTTGTTGCCTGCTTCAATAGCAACGATAACTTTTTTGAAGAAAGTGCGCATCATAGAACGACGGCTAGCGTTGTGCTGGCGACGTTTTTCTGAAGTTAGTGCACGTTTCTTAGCAGATTTGATATTTGCCAAGGGTGTAACTCCCAAATTCTTTGGTACGGTGACAATTTAAGGCCGAGGACTATGCCAACAAAGCGAAAGATTGTCAAATGATTTGTGTAAATAACCGTCAAGCCCATGAAGTTGGCACTTACGGAATAACACGGTTAATATGGCGGCAGATTTTACCAGCATTTCGCCCCGTAAGTCACCTTTCTGGGCTATCTTTTATGAGGTTTTTTTGTGAGTAAGCGTCTTTTACGCTCAGGACTGATAGTTAGCGCCATGACTTTGGTTTCTCGAGTGCTCGGTTTGGTCCGAGATGTCGTGGTTGCAAACTTGATGGGAGCCGGTGCTGCCGCCGATGTTTTCTTCTTTGCGAATAAGATCCCCAACTTCTTACGTCGTCTGTTTGCTGAAGGTGCTTTTTCTCAAGCGTTTGTTCCTGTATTGACTGAATACCACGCCGCCGGTGATATGGATAAAACCCGTCAGCTGATTGCAAAAGCATCAGGGACCTTGGGTGTACTTGTCTCTATTGTGACTTTGGTCGGAGTATTAGGTTCTGGCGTTGTCACGGCATTGTTCGGTGCTGGCTGGTTTATTGATTGGTTAAACGATGGCCCTGCGGCGCCTAAATTTGAATTGGCAAGTTTGCTACTGAAGATTACTTTCCCTTATTTATGGTTTATTACTTTTGTTGCTTTATCGGGCGCCATTCTTAATACCTTAGGTAAGTTTGCGGTTTCCTCTTTTACCCCTGTTTTCTTGAATGTTGCCATTATTGGTTGTGCATGGTTTTTATCACCACAGTTAGCTCAGCCTGAAATCGGCTTGGCTATTGGTGTATTCCTCGGCGGCTTAATTCAATTCTTATTCCAAATTCCTTTTCTTATAAAAGAAGGGGCATTGGTTCGGCCGCAATGGGGCTGGAATGATCCTGGCGTGAAAAAGATTCGCACCTTGATGATCCCAGCTCTGTTTGGTGTGTCTGTTAGCCAAATCAACTTATTGTTCGATACCTTTATTGCCAGCTTCCTAGCAACTGGCTCTATCAGTTGGTTGTATTATTCCGACCGCTTATTAGAGTTTCCGTTGGGTCTGTTTGGTATTGCGATTGCCACCGTTATTCTGCCTGCGTTGTCACGAAAGCATGTGGAAAAAACGTCAGGCCAGTTTGCTAGTACGATGGACTGGGGCGTGCGTATGGTGTTGCTACTCGGGATCCCTGCGATGCTAGGACTAATGGTGTTGGCGAAGCCGATGCTGATGGTGCTTTTTATGCGTGGTGAGTTTTCTCCGAACGATGTACATCAAGCGTCATTGTCTCTACTCGCATACGCGTCGGGCCTATTAAACTTTATGTTGATTAAAGTGCTGGCACCGGGTTATTACGCTCGTCAAGATACTAAAACACCTGTACGTTTTGGTATTATCGCGATGGTTACTAATATGTTCTTTAATGCCATTTTTGCGTATTTTTATGGTTATGTTGGTTTAGCAATGGCGACGGCATTATCGGCACTAGTGAATGCGGCACTGCTTTACCGTGGCCTTCACATGGCAAATGTATACCGTGTGACCAAAACAACCTTATGGTTTGTGGCGCGCTTAGCGGTTGGTGGTGTGGCAATGGTTGCATCGCTATTGTGGTTGATGCCTGCGATGAGCGAGTGGTTAAGCTGGAGCTTAAGCCATCGTGTCATGTGGCTATCGGGATTAATCGCAGTTGGTGCCTCGGTTTACTTGGTAATTGTGATGATTTTAGGCATTCGTCCTCATCATCTTCGCACGGATAGCTGATTGACAGGGCGGAGTAGTATATAATCCGCCAGTTTTTATCATGAATTTTGAAATTTCACTCAGCAAAATAGCAAGCGGTACATGGAATTAATCCGAGGAATACATAATATTAAGCCTCGTCATCACGGTTGCGTGCTGACTATAGGTAATTTTGATGGTGTCCATTTGGGTCATCAGGCGGTGTTACGCCAGGTGATTGCCAAGGCGGAGTCTATGTCATTACCCGCTGCGGTGATGTCTTTTGAACCTCAGCCGTTAGAGCTTTTTGCTGGTGACAAAGCGCCAGCTCGGCTAACGCGCTTTCGTGATAAATACCAACAATTGAAAAAAGTAGGTGTTGAGCGTTTGCTTTGCATCAATTTTAATGCCCATTTTGCCAATATGACCCCCCGTGACTTTGTTCGTCGCTTGTTGGTTGAGCAATTGGGTGTTAAGTTTCTGGTAGTTGGTGATGATTTTCGCTTCGGTCAAGGTCGAAGTGGAACATTTGAAATGCTACAAGCGGCTGGCCGTGAGTGGGGTTTTGAAGTGGTAAGTACACAGAGTTTTTGTGTTTCAACACAACGTGTAAGTAGCACGGCAATTCGTCAGGCGTTAGCCAAAGACGAATTAACATCAGCAGCAACCATGCTAGGACGACCTTATAGTGTTTGTGGGCGAGTCTCTCACGGACGAAAACTAGGTCGAACCATTGGCTTTCCAACGGCAAATGTACCGTTGAAACGACGAGTATCTCCAGTCTCTGGGGTATATGCAGTCGAAGTCTTTGGCTTAGATGGCGCACCTTATGCAGGTGTTGCCAATGTTGGTCACCGACCAACAGTAAACGGTGTACGCCAACAGCTAGAAGTACACCTATTTGACTTTACTGGTAACTTATACGGTTGTCAGATTGAAGTTGTGTTGCACCATAAGCTACGCAACGAAATAAAATTCGAATCGTTTGATGCGCTGAAAGCACAAATTGAGCGAGATGCCCAAACAGCACGGGTGTGGCTGTCTGAGCGTAATAATGTCCAACTTCGCCCAAGTAACGGAATCCAGAATCAATGAGCGACTATAAAGATACCCTGAATTTACCTGAAACAGGGTTTCCGATGCGAGGCAACCTAGCTCAACGTGAGCCAGCAATGCTTCAGCGTTGGAATGATGAAGATCTTTACGGTGAAATTCGTAAAGCTAAGAAGGGTAAAAAGTCCTTCGTATTACACGATGGCCCTCCCTACGCCAACGGTGATATTCACATTGGTCACGCGCTAAATAAGATTCTTAAAGACATTATTATTAAGTCAAAGACGCTTTCAGGCTTTGACGCACCGTATGTACCAGGTTGGGATTGCCACGGTCTACCAATTGAATTAATGGTAGAGAAAAAGTGGGGTAAGCCGGGTCGTAAATTGACTGCTGCTGAATTCCGCGAAAAATGCCGTGAATATGCTGCTGGTCAGGTTGAAGGTCAGAAAGAAAGCTTCATTCGTCTAGGCGTACTAGGTGAGTGGGCTAAGCCATACCGTACAATGGATTTTGCAACAGAAGCGAACATCATTCGTTCTCTGGGTAAAATTGCAGACAAAAATCACCTACTGAAAGGTTTTAAACCTGTTCACTGGTGTACAGACTGTGGTTCAGCGCTGGCTGAAGCGGAAGTGGAATACCAAGATAAAGTTTCACCATCGATTGATGTGAAATTTAAAGCGGTAGACGAAGCAGCAACACTTGCTAAGTTCTCTTGCGTTGAAGATCATCAAGGTCAAGGTGACGTATCTATCGTTATCTGGACGACAACGCCTTGGACACTACCAGCAAACCGTGCCGTTGCCGTACGTGACGATCTTGAGTATGTATTGGTTCAAGTTGAAGCTGATGCTGAAAACAATCAACAAGCATACCGTCTAATCGTTGCAGCTGAGCTAGCAAAAGATGTGATGGACCGTGCGGGTATCAAGCACTTCCATAACCTTGGTTTCTGTAAAGGTGAAGATTTAGAGCTAGTACGCTTTAACCACCCATTCTACAGCTTTGATGTGCCAGTTATTCTTGGCGATCATGTTACGACTGATTCTGGTACGGGTTGTGTGCATACAGCACCTGGCCACGGCCAAGAAGATTTCGTGGTTGGTAAAAAATACGACCTAGAAATTGCAAACCCTGTTGGCAGCAACGGTGTTTACCTACCTGATACTGAACTATTCGCCGGTCAACACGTATTTAAAGCGAACGATTCAGTACTAGACACATTGAAAGAGCATGGTGCGCTGTTACATCACCACGCTTACGAGCACAGCTACCCACATTGCTGGCGCCACAAGACACCTATCATTTTCCGTGCGACACCGCAGTGGTTCATTTCGATGGACAAAGCTGGCCTTCGTAAGAAAGCGCTAGGTGAAATTAAGAATGTTCAGTGGTTACCTGAGTGGGGTCAAAGCCGCATCGAAGGTATGATCGAAGGTCGCCCTGAGTGGTGTATTTCTCGTCAACGTACTTGGGGCGTGCCAATTGCCTTGTTCGTTCATAAAGAAACACAAGAAATGCACCCTGACTCTCACGATCTAATCGAGAAAGTAGCACAACTTGTTGAGCAAAAAGGTATTCAAGCATGGTGGGATCTTGATCCTGCAGAGCTTATGGGTGAAGAAGACGCTGCGAACTACGAAAAAGTGCTAGATACACTGGACGTATGGTTCGATTCTGGTGTGACGCACTCATCGGTTGTTGATAGCCGTGAAGAGTTTAATGGCAACGCTGCTGATCTGTACCTTGAAGGTTCAGACCAACACCGCGGTTGGTTCCAGTCTTCATTGATCACCTCTGTGGCAATGAAAGATACGGCACCGTATAAGCAAGTACTAACACACGGTTTCGTTGTTGATGGCCAAGGCCGTAAAATGTCGAAATCTGTAGGTAACGTGGTTGCACCTAAAGATGTGACGAACAAACTAGGCGCAGATATCCTTCGCCTATGGGTTGCATCAACGGATTACACGGGTGAAGTAGCGGTTTCAGATGAAATCCTAAAACGCTCTGCGGATGCTTACCGTCGTATTCGTAACACAGCACGTTTCTTCCTAGCGAACCTAAGTGGCTTTAACCCAGAAACAGACCTAGTTGCACCAGAAGATATGGTGGCACTGGATCGTTGGGCGGTTGGTCGTGCAATGGCTGCACAAGAAGAAATCGTTAAAGCATACGACGAGTACAACCTACACGGTGTAACTCAGCGTCTGATGCAGTTCTGTTCTGTTGAAATGGGCTCATTCTACCTAGACGTGATTAAAGACCGTCAGTACACAGCGAAACAAGGTGGCCACGCACAACGTAGCTGTCAGACTGCGCTTTACTACATCGTTGAGGCACTTGTTCGTTGGATGGCACCTATTATGTCGTTCACTGCAGATGAAATCTGGAACGAAATGCCTGGTCAACGTGACAAGTTTGTATTCACAGGCGAGTGGTTCGAAGGTCTATTCGGCCTAGCGGAAGACGAGAAACTAAACAACGAATTCTGGGCTGAAATCCAGCAAGTTCGTGGTGCAGTAAACAAACTTCTTGAAGGCGCGCGTAAAGACAAAGTGATCGGTGGTGCACTACAAGCAGAGATCACGCTTCATGCAAATGCAGAGCTTGCAGACAAACTGAATACATTAGAAGACGAGCTACGTTTCGTTCTACTAACGTCACAAGCTGCCGTTGTTGTTGCTGATAGCCAGCCTGCTGGCGCACAAGAAACTGATCTTGCTGGTTTATTTGTAACTGTAACTGCATCTGAAGCCGCGAAGTGTGACCGTTGTTGGCACCATGTGGCAGATGTAGGCACTATCGAAGGTCACGAAGAAGTTTGTGGTCGTTGTGTAAGCAACATCGATGGTGAAGGCGAAGAGCGTAAGTTTGCCTAATGACAATGACATCGCCTAAACAGACCGAACTGTCATTGAAACAATCAGGAGTGCGCTGGCTTTGGCTAGCGGCTCTGGTTTTCATTGTTGATGTGGGTAGTAAGCTACTTGTCATGAACACCATGGAATATGGCTGGCCAAATCGTATTGAGCTATTGCCATTTTTCAACTTGCTGTACGTGCATAACTACGGTGCTGCATTTAGCTTTTTAAGTGATGCAGGTGGTTGGCAGCGATGGTTTTTTACAGCGATAGCATTAGGTGTTTGTAGCTTACTAGTTTTTTGGATGCGCCGTTCTCCGGCAGAAAATCGACTGGCAAATAGTGCTTATGCACTGATTGTTGGTGGCGCACTCGGTAATTTGTTTGACCGTATGTACCACGGTTTTGTGGTTGATTTTCTGGATTTCTATGTTGGGAATAGCCATTGGCCTGCATTCAATATTGCTGATTCAGCTATATGTATTGGGGCAGCCATGATCATTCTTGAAGGCTTTATTGCTGACAAGAAAGAAAAAGCCAAATAAAAGCCTTTCTACGTAATACCCCTAAGCGCTGTCCGTTGATACGGACGGCGCTTTGTTGTAAAAGGGGGGTAGAAAATTGTTTATCAGCAATCATCAAATAATTAATACCAATTCGGATAAGTGCCGTTTAGGTACACGAAAAGGACCCTACGTATGTCGGTAATCAAGGAAAACAGCGAAGTGCTGATGCACTTTTCGATTAAACTTTCAGATGGCTCAGTAGCAGACTCAACCCAAGCAATGGGAAAGCCAGCTAAATTTAGAATGGGTGATGGTAGCTTAACGGATAATTTTGAAAAATGTCTGTTAGGGTTACAGCAAGGACAGACCAACAGTTTTGAACTAGCACCAGAAGATGCTTTTGGTCAATCAGATCCAGATAACATCCATCATATAGAATTAAGTAAGTTCGGTGCAGATGTACCAGCTGAAGTGGGCACTATCGTTGCGTTTGCAGGGCCTGATGGCCAAGATATCCCAGGCGTGATCACCCAAATTGTTGGTGACTCGGTAACCGTCGACTTTAATCACCCGCTTGCGGGGCAGCGCGTCACTTTTGATGTGGAAGTCGTGACAATAGAAAACTAAGAGCTGTTAGCAATGAATATCTTACTAGCAAATCCACGTGGCTTTTGTGCCGGTGTTGATCGAGCAATCAGCATTGTTGAGCGCGCGCTTGAAATGTATCAACCACCGATTTATGTTCGCCATGAAGTGGTACATAACCGCTTTGTTGTGGAAGGGTTGAAACAGCGTGGTGCCGTTTTTGTTGAAGAACTGCATGAAGTGCCTGATGACAGTATCGTGATCTTTTCGGCGCATGGTGTGTCGCAAGCAGTACGAACTGAAGCGAAAGCGCGTCAACTCACGGTGTTTGATGCAACTTGTCCGCTGGTAACGAAAGTACATATGGAAGTTGCACGTGCCAGTCGTCGTAATATGGAAGTGGTGTTGATTGGCCATGCGGGCCACCCTGAGGTTGAAGGTACCATGGGGCAGTACGCTAGTGATACCGGCGGCATGTATTTGGTTGAGAAACCAGAAGATGTCGACAAGATGCAGGTAAAAGACCCAAGCCACTTACATTACGTGAGTCAAACAACCTTATCCGTGGATGAAACGGCGGACGTGATTGAAAAATTGCGAGAGGTGTTTCCTGAGATCCAAGGTCCACGTAAAGATGATATTTGTTACGCGACCCAAAACCGTCAAGATGCCGTACGTGAAATGGCAGAGACTGTCGATATCATGATCGTTGTGGGGTCGAAGAACTCATCGAACTCAAATCGTTTACGTGAACTCGCTGAAAAGCTAGGTACACCGGGTTATTTGACCGATTGCCCTGAAGACATAAATCCATCGTGGTTTAACGGACAAGCTAAGGTGGGTGTCACCGCGGGTGCTTCGGCACCGGAAGAGCTAGTTAATCAAATCATTGCGCGTATCCAAGAATTGACGCAAGCAACGGTTGAAGAGCTTTCTGGCCGTGAAGAAAATATGTTCTTTGAAGTGCCGCGTGAGCTGCAAGTTAAAAACATTACTGATTAATCGCATGCTTGCTAGCTAAGTGATGAATAAAGGAAAGCCCGAGTCATTCAATATGGCTCGGGCTTTTTGATCGTGATGGTTATGAGAACAGACGCTAGTTCTGCTTCGCAATTCCCCCCATGTCGACCTTTTTAACTTTTTCACGTATTGATTGAATCGCAAAGTACAGTACTGGCGTTAGAATCGTTCCGACGACAACCGCCAAAGTCATACCGCCAAATACCGCATTGCCCAAAGCGCGTCGGCTACCTGCACCCGCACCGCTGGCGACAACCAGTGGCATTACGCCCAGTACAAATGAGAAGCCTGTCATTAATACCGCACGGAAACGCATTTTTGCTGCTGTCACAGCGGAATCACGGATTGATAACCCTTCTTCTTCACGCTGCATTTTGGCAAATTCAATGATCAAAATAGCATTCTTACTGGCAAGACCTATCAGCAATACTAAGCCTATCTGGGTGTAGAGGTTAACGTCACTACCTATGACCCAGACAAACAGTAAAGCCCCTAAAATTGCAATTGGCACAGAGAAGATAACCCCAAGTGGTACTGTCCAGCTCTCGTATTGTGCGACCAAGAAAAGATAGGTAAAGACGAGTGCCAGAGAGAAGATCAGTGGTGCCAAGTTACCCGCTTTGATTTCTTGGTAGGTCATCCCTGTCCACGAGAAGCTATAGCCTTCGGGTAAACTTGTTGCCGCACGTTCCATCGCGGTCACTGCTTCACCAGAACTAAACCCTGGAACGGGAATCGCATTGATGGTCGCTGAATTATAAAGATTGTAACGATCGACAACATCAGGCCCGAGTGATGGACGGGTACTGACAAGGGTACTGAGCGGCACCATTTGCCCACCATTACCGCGCACGTAGAAATGTTGAATACCGGCTTCATCGGAACGATATTCAGTTTCTGCCTGCATCATGACACGGAAGTTTTTACCAAACTTGGTGAAGTCATTAACGTACATCCCGCCTAACTGTGTTTGGAGGGTGAAGAAAATTTCGTCCAGAGGTACGCCCAATACCTTGGCTTTTTCACGGTCAATATCAGCGAATATTTGTGGTACTTCCGCGGTGAAGTTACTAAAGGCAAAGGCGATTTCAGGTTGCTCATTGGCTTTGATAATAAAGCCGCGCATGACAGAGGCTAGCTCTTGTGCTGATCGTCCTCGGTTGTCTTGCAGTACAAACTCGACCCCTGCCACGCTACCGACACCGGGTAGTGGTGGTAGTGCGAACGCTTGTGCAACCCCTTCTGGCAGTTGGTTATATTTTTGCTGAAGACGGGCAATGATTTGGTTTTGATGTAACTTGGGATCGCTTCGTTCTTCCCATGAATCCAAACTCACAATCAATAGGCCACCATTTGATTTTAATGATCCAGATAAGATACTAAAACCACTGGCGTGTATCACGTTAGCAACGCCTTGCTCGTTACGTGTTATATCGACCAACTCGGCCATCACCTGTTCGGTTCGATTTAAAGAGGAACCGTCGGGTAGCGACACATCGACCATGAAAGATTTTTTATCTTCATCTGGAATAAAGCCACTTGGCAGCACTTTAGCGAGTAACCCAGTACCTGCGAGCATGACAACAAACAAGACACTGACAATAATTACACGATGGATCATGGTCGCGACGACCTTGGTATAGCGTTCTGTTATCTTGTTAAAAATACGGTTGAAAGCGGCATGGAAGCCTTTTTCATGTTTCTTGGGGGGCTTCAGTAAAGAGGCACACAATGCAGGAGAAAGGGTGAGGGCATTAATCGATGAAATCAGTACCGAGATACAGATAGTGATCGAGAACTGAGCATACATTTGCCCCGTTATGCCGGGCATTACCGCAGTGGGGGCAAATACTGCCAATAGAACCAAGGTGGTAGCAATAATTGGCCCAGTGACTTCTTCCATGGCTTTTAGGGTGGCATCGCGAGGGCTTAATCCTTCGTCTTCCATCAAACGCGTGACGTTTTCGATCACCACGATGGCATCATCGACCACGATCCCGATAGCCAGAATCAATGCGAACAGCGATACGGTATTGATAGTCATACCGAAAATCAGCAAGAATACAAAAGTACCCACTAACGAAACGGGTATCGCAATTGCTGGTATCAAGGTTGAACGGAAATCTTGCAAGAAAATGAAGACGACGAGAACAACGAGAACCACAGAGATAAAGAGGGTCTGTACCACTTCATTGATCGACGTTTCAACAAATTCTGTGGTGTCGTAAAGTACTTTTTGCTCGAGATCTTCAGGGAAACCGGATTCGAGTCTCTCCATTGTGTCACGAACACCTTGCGCGACTTCAAGTGCGTTAGCGTCTGGTGACTGATAGATGGTGATGATGGCTGAGGGTTGACCGTTTAGTTTACCTTGAGCATCGTAGGTTTGTGAGCCCAGTTCAACCCGAGCAACATCTTTTACCCGTAATTTACGACCATCTTGAGTTGCTCTAATAATGATATTTTTAAACTCAGCGGCATCAACTAATCGACCTTGAGTTTGTAGAGTGTATTGGAATTGTTGATCGGGTGGTGTTGGTGAGGCCCCAATACGCCCAGCAGCAACTTGGATGTTTTGTTCTTTGATAGCCGCCAGTACATCTTGTGGGGTAACGCCTAGCGGCGCCATTTTGTCGGGATCAAGCCAGATACGCATGGCGTAATCCAGTGAGCCTATGATGTTAACTTTACTGACACCTGGAACCCGCGCTAGCTCATCTTTTAGGTTTAAGCTGGCATAGTTGGTAATGTACAGCGCATCGTAAGTATCTTTCGGTGAAAATAGGTTTACGACCATCAAAATGCTGGAAGATTGCTTTTCTACTGCTATACCTTCGCGTTTAACCTCTTCGGGTAAGCGTGAGGTGGCTTTTTGGACCCTGTTTTGTACTTGGACTTGGGCGTCATCGGCATTGGTACCAACAGCAAAAGTGACCGTCAGGTTATAACTACCGTCATTCGATGATTTCGAAGACATGTAAATCATGTTTTCGACCCCGTTGACCTCACTTTCGACGACCTGAGCAACGGTGGCTTTAACGACTTCTGCGTTTGCGCCAGGGTAACTGGTACTAACACTGATACTGGGTGGTGCGACTTCTGGAAATTCTGCTACGGGCAAAACAGGAATGGCAAGCAAGCCGCAAAGTGTTAATACAATAGCAATGACAAATGCGAACTTGGGCCGATAAACAAAAAAGCGACTGATCATGGGTGATCTCCTTTACTGCTGATCGGCAAATGGTTTGATTTGCTGTACTTGCGGTTTCACTTCTGCTCCTACACGAACACGCTGTAATCCTTGAATGATCACACGTTCATTAGGCATTAGACCTGCATCGATAATCCAATAAATGCCTTGGCGCGTATGCACTTCTAAATCTCGACGCTCAACAATATTCTCGTTGTTCACCACCATAGCAAAGCGGCCTTTTTGGTCTTCCTGTACGGCAACCTGAGGAATTAATAGTGCTTCAATCGGATCGGATGAAGCGATGATGATATTGCCAAATTGACCAGGCTGAAGAACGTGGTCGGGGTTAGGGAAGCTGGCTCTGATTTGTACCGTCCCTGTTGTTGGATCAATACGGTTATCAATAAAATCTATTTTGCCTTGCTGGTCATACATACTCTTATTGGAGAGCTCTAAATTGAGAGAGAGTTCATTTAATGCCGGTACTTGGCCTGATTTTCTAAGTTCGTAAGCATCGAGGATTTGGGTTTCACTGGCATTAAAAATAACGTGCATCGGCTCTTGTTGCACCAGTGTAGTAAGCTCACCTGTTGATGGATTAATTAAATCGCCAATCGAGACATTGGATGCACCAATACGACCATCAATCGGCGCTAGAATTTGGGTGTAGCCTTGATTCAATTTTGCGGCATCAAGCGCTGCTTCTGCTTGAGCAACAGAGGCTTCTGCTGTAATTTTTGACGTGGTTATTTCATCAAAATCAACTGCACTAATACTGCCTTTCGGAAGTAGTTTTTTACCGCGTTTGTAGTTGATCAGTGAGACTTCATATTTAGCTCTAGCTTGTTTTAGTGCTGCTTCTTTTTGGCGAACTTCGGCTGCAAAAGGTTTTGGATCTAATTCAAACAGTAAAGTGCCTTTCTTAACATAGTCCCCTTCATGAAATGGACGTGCCATTAGGTAGCCTTCGACACGCGCCTGCAAGGAAACATCTTCCACCGCTTCAATGCGGCCACTAAATTGAGTTGAAGGGTTAATTTGTTGCTTGGTGATGGTTT
Organism: Photobacterium sanguinicancri; assembly: GCF_024346675.1. NCBI lineage: Bacteria > Pseudomonadati > Pseudomonadota > Gammaproteobacteria > Vibrionales > Vibrionaceae > Photobacterium > Photobacterium sanguinicancri. The sequence goes on along the minus strand of NZ_AP024850.1, from coordinate 3,053,818 downwards.
CGACAATAACGGAAGGAGGCGGTGGAGCGACTTGTTGTTGTGCCGCTTCTTCACATCCACTGAGTAAGCCGATGGATAGCAAAATAGCGGCGCACGCTGTGCTGCGCTTTAAAATCCATTTCATGATTTAACATCCTGTTTTTTCAAATATAACATTAGTTGATTATGCGCACATTCTAATTAACAGTAAATAAATTGCTCCTAATAACGAGAGTTGCTGTAACTTTTTTGTCAGGGTAGAGTGGATTGCAATGATTTTAGGTTAATGAATGGAGTAAGCATGGTACGTATCGCGATAGCTGGCGCAGCCGGTCGGATGGGGCGCAATTTAATTAAAGCCGTTGAAGCATCAGAGTTTGCAACATTAGGGGCAACCAGTGAACGCCCTGAATCAAGCATGATTGGTGTTGATGCTGGTGAGCTAGCTGGCATTGGTAAATGTGGTGTCGCTGTTGTTGATGATCTTGCTAATGTCGTTGATGATTTTGATGTCGTGATTGATTTCACCGCACCGACACCGACACTGGCGAATCTCGCGTTATGTCAGAAACATGCTAAGCGCATTGTTATTGGTACGACAGGCTTTACTGAAGATGAACGTCAACGTATTGATGATGCGGCAAAATCGTTAGGCGTTGTAATGGCACCTAATTACAGTGTCGGCGTGAACCTTGTCTTTAAGTTGCTAGAAAAAGCGGCCAAGGTGATGGGGGATTACTGTGATATTGAAGTGATTGAAGCACATCACCGTCATAAAGTAGATGCACCATCGGGTACTGCGATTGGTATGGGTGAAGCGATTGCTGGCGCGATGGGTAATAAACTCAGTGATGTTGCCGTGTATGCGCGTGAAGGGATCACGGGTGAACGTAGCCGCGATGAAATTGGCTTTGCCACTATTCGCGCGGGCGATATTGTTGGCGAACACACAGCCATGTTTGCTGATATTGGTGAGCGTGTAGAGATTACACATAAAGCAACAGATCGTATGACTTTTGCCAATGGTGCGGTGCGTGCGGCGTCATGGTTAGCGCAGCAGCCCGCTGGATTTTATACTATGCAGGATGTACTTGGGCTAGATGAGCTCTAAATTATCATAAATTCAGTTTATGCATCAATGTTTCGTTGGTGCATAAATTCCCATCAAAGCTCGCCCCAGCCTTCAACTTTTGTCATCTACTTCTTATCTTTGCTAAATTGCCTTCTTTGTATTAATTAAAGTTCGTTTTATTGGGTTTTTGCTGCTAAAGCCCTAAAACAACATCTATTCTTTGTGTTTATAATCGTTTGCCTCTGTCTTTGTTTGTATTAATCTCTGGTTACATTTTGGCAAACGATAAAATGAGATCGGCCACAACTTTCATGTGACAAATAACCGACTTATCATTGTGTTTTAGTTGTTTCGCTCATTTTTGTGCCTTAAATTGATATATTTAGTAGTTATTTTAAGGCTGTTATTGACAGAAAAATAAGCGCTCTATAGACTACGCGGAATTTGTCAAAAATCGGCTTTCGGCAATTCTTGGCAATGTATTGAATGGGTAGTTGCAAATTTATCTGTTTTAATTGCATTTTTATATTTTTTGGAGGTTGTCTTGAGCAAATCTGCGCTGTTAGTCCTTGAAGATGGGACAGTGTTCCGCGGCGTGTCCATTGGGGCAGATGGTTCGGCCGTTGGTGAAGTCGTTTTCAATACCTCGATGACGGGGTATCAAGAAATTCTCACTGACCCTTCTTATTCACAACAGATAGTTACTCTTACTTACCCTCATATTGGCAACACCGGAATCAATTCCGAAGACGAAGAATCCACAGCAATCCATGCGCAAGGCTTGATAATTCGTGACCTCCCTCTTATTGCTTCAAACTTCCGCAGTGAACAAACCCTTTCTGATTACTTAAAATCACAAAACATTGTTGGTATCGCAGATATTGATACCCGTAAGCTGACGCGTATTCTGCGTGAAAAAGGCGCGCAAAACGGTTGTGTGATTGCAGGTACTAACCTTGATGAAGCGTTAGCACTGGTAAAAGCAAAAGAGTTCCCGGGTCTGAAAGGCATGGATTTGGCAAAAGAAGTCACTACGTCTGAAGCATACTCGTGGAAGCAAGGTTCTTGGACGTTGCTAGGCGGTTTACCTGAAGCGAAAGACGACAGTGAATTGCCATACCACGTAGTTGCTTACGACTTCGGCGCAAAACGTAACATCTTACGCATGCTTGTTGACCGCGGTTGTCGCTTAACCGTTGTTCCTGCACAAACTTCGGCAGAAGAGGTGTTGGCCCTGAACCCAGATGGCGTGTTCTTATCGAACGGCCCTGGTGACCCAGAACCATGTACTTACGCAATTGAAGCAACCAAGACTTTCCTTGAAAAAGGCCTACCAATATTTGGTATTTGTCTTGGTCACCAAATCCTTGCTCTGGCAAGTGGCGCACAAACAGTGAAAATGAAATTTGGTCATCACGGTGCAAACCACCCAGTGAAAGACCTAGACCGTGATGTAGTCATGATAACTGCTCAGAACCACGGTTTTGCAGTGGATGAGGTAAGTTTGCCTGAGCATCTACGAGCAACACATAAATCATTGTTTGATGGCTCACTTCAAGGTATTCATCGCACAGACAAGCCGGCATTTAGCTTCCAAGGTCACCCTGAAGCAAGCCCTGGCCCACACGATGCAGCACCCTTGTTTGACCACTTTATCGAATTGCTAAAAAAGCACAGCGCCTAAGTCCGGAGTAGTAAAAGATGCCAAAACGTAATGATATTAAAAGTATTCTGATTCTTGGTGCTGGCCCGATTGTTATCGGTCAGGCGTGTGAATTTGACTACTCGGGTGCACAAGCGTGTAAAGCACTTCGCGAAGAAGGCTACCGTGTAATTCTTGTTAACTCGAACCCTGCAACAATCATGACTGACCCAGACATGGCTGATGCAACCTACATCGAACCTATTCACTGGGAAGTGGTTCGTAAGATTATTGAAAAAGAACGTCCAGATGCAGTGCTACCAACGATGGGTGGTCAAACCGCTCTGAACTGTGCGCTTGATTTGGAAAAACACGGCGTACTGGCTGAGTTTGGCGTAGAGATGATTGGTGCAACGGCTGATGCGATTGATAAAGCAGAAGACCGTTCTCGCTTCGATAAAGCAATGAAGTCTATCGGCCTTGAATGCCCAACCGCTGATACTGCGAAAACAATGGAAGAAGCTTACAAAGTTTTAGACATGGTTGGCTTCCCTTGTATCATTCGTCCTTCGTTCACCATGGGTGGTACGGGCGGTGGTATCGCTTATAACAAAGAAGAATTTGACGAAATCTGTCGCCGTGGTTTGGACTTGTCGCCAACTAACGAATTACTAATCGATGAGTCACTGATCGGTTGGAAAGAATACGAGATGGAAGTGGTTCGTGATAAAAACGACAACTGTATCATCGTATGTGCGATTGAAAACTTCGATGCGATGGGGATCCATACGGGTGACTCCATCACTGTTGCGCCAGCACAAACGCTGACCGACAAAGAATACCAGTTGATGCGTAATGCATCGCTAGCAGTACTACGTGAAATCGGTGTTGAAACGGGCGGTTCAAACGTACAGTTTGGTATCAATCCTAAAGATGGCCGTATGGTTATCATCGAGATGAACCCTCGTGTTTCTCGCTCTTCTGCACTGGCATCTAAAGCAACAGGTTTCCCAATCGCTAAGATTGCAGCGAAACTGGCGGTTGGCTTTACGTTAGACGAGCTAATGAATGACATCACTGGCGGTGCAACGCCAGCCTCATTTGAACCAACAATCGATTACGTAGTAACGAAGATCCCTCGCTTTAACTTCGAGAAATTTGCAGGTGCAAATGACCGTCTAACGACGCAAATGAAGTCGGTTGGTGAAGTGATGGCTATCGGCCGTAACCAACAAGAATCGCTACAGAAAGCACTTCGCGGCCTAGAAGTTGGCGCGATGGGCTTTGACGAAATGGTTGACCTAGATGCGCCAGACGCTCTGACAACAATTCGTCACGAACTAAAAGATGCTGGTGCTGAGCGTATTTGGTACATCGCGGATGCATTCCGTGCCGGTATGTCTGTTGATGGTGTCTTCAACCTAACTAACGTTGACCGTTGGTTCTTAGTTCAAATCGAAGACCTAGTTAAAGCCGAACAAGCGGTTAAAGATGGCGGTTTTGCAGGCTTGAACGAAACGGTACTTCGCCAGCTAAAACGTAAAGGTTTTGCTGATGCGCGTCTTGCTAAGCTGCTAGGTGTTGCGGAAAGCGAAATTCGCCGTTTACGTGACCAGTATGATATTCACCCTGTTTACAAGCGCGTTGATACCTGTGCGGCGGAATTCTCGTCTGACACGGCTTACATGTACTCATCGTACGATGACGAATGTGAAGCCAACCCGACAGATAAAGATAAAATCATGATCCTAGGTGGCGGTCCAAACCGTATCGGCCAAGGTATCGAATTTGATTACTGTTGTGTACACGCATCACTTGCGCTTCGTGAAGACGGTTATGAAACCATCATGGTTAACTGTAACCCTGAGACAGTTTCGACAGATTACGATACGTCTGACCGCCTATACTTCGAGCCAGTGACACTGGAAGATGTATTAGCTATCGCACGCGTTGAAAAGCCAAAAGGTGTTATCGTTCAATACGGTGGTCAAACACCACTTAAGTTAGCGCGCGCACTTGAAGCGGCTGGTGTACCAATTATTGGTACGAGTCCTGATGCTATCGACCGTGCGGAAGACCGTGAGCGTTTCCAAGCAGCTGTTGACCGTCTTGGCCTTCTACAGCCAGAGAATGCGACAGTAACAACAATGGAACAAGCGATTGAAAAGTCGAAAGACATTGGCTTCCCATTGGTTGTTCGTCCTTCTTATGTTCTTGGTGGTCGTGCGATGGAAATCGTATACGATGAGCAAGACTTACGTCGCTACTTCAATGAAGCCGTTAGCGTATCAAATGAATCTCCAGTTCTACTTGACCGCTTCCTAGATGACGCTGTTGAAGTGGATGTAGATGCGATTTGCGATGGTGAGCGCGTTGTTATTGGCGGCATCATGGAGCACATTGAGCAAGCGGGTGTTCACTCAGGTGACTCAGCATGTTCTCTGCCTGCTTATACGCTAAGCCCTGAAATCCAAGATGTAATGCGTCAACAAGTTGAAAAGTTAGCGTTTGAACTAGGTGTTCGTGGCTTAATGAATACCCAGTTTGCTGTTAAGGATAACGACGTTTACCTTATCGAAGTAAACCCACGCGCAGCACGTACCGTACCATTTGTATCTAAAGCAACAGGTGCACCACTAGCGAAAATTGCAGCACGTGTAATGGCTGGTCAGTCTCTTGAGTCTCAAGGCTTTACCAAAGAGATTATTCCACCGTACTACTCGGTAAAAGAAGTGGTACTACCGTTCAACAAGTTCCCAGGTGTTGACCCACTGTTAGGCCCAGAGATGCGCTCAACTGGTGAGGTGATGGGCGTGGGTGATACGTTTGCAGAAGCGTTTGCTAAAGCTGAACTTGGCTGTAGCAAAGAGAAGCAAGCAAGTGGTCGCGCATTATTATCAGTTCGTGAGAATGATAAGAAACGTGTTGTTGACCTAGCTTCTAAGCTAATCAAGCAAGGTTACGAACTTGATGCAACTCATGGTACTGCGGTGATTTTGGGTGAAGCGGGTATTAACCCTCGCCTAGTGAATAAGGTACACGAAGGTCGTCCACATATTCTTGACCGTATCAAGAACAATGAATACACCTACATCGTGAACACTGCTGAAGGTCGTCAAGCGATTGAAGATTCGAAAGTACTTCGCCGTGGCGCATTGGCTGAGAAGGTGAACTACACCACGACGCTAAATGCAGCATTTGCAACATGTATGGCTTGGGCTGCAGATGACCGAAACAAGGTTACCTCTGTTCAAGAATTACATGCGCGTATCAAGAACGCGTAATTATGCTAGCGCATTAGCGTGAACATATAAAAAACAGGCCCGCCTATACTGGCGGGCTTTTTTGATCTGCATAGATAATATTAGGAGTCGGGGCTTTATTCTACTTAGCCGTGTCGCGACAGGTTTAAGAAATATTTTGTGGCAAATTATTAACTTAAATACCTTGCACGCATGAGTGAATTCCGTAAAATTACCGCGTCGCACTAATGCGGCATCTTTGGAGACTTTAATGAACGATACCGACCATCCCCCGAGTATGAAGGTGGAAAATCAAACCTGCTAACGGTGTCGGTCTCCTATTGTCCGAACCCACCGCTGGTTCGGAATACACGTCTACAAGTATCACTCTTATTGATACATGCTAATCGCTCTATTCCTCGATTTTCTTCCTTATATCTCATGTTGAATTTGTCAGTTAGTTGAAAAACGACTTACGGGCTTATCGACGTTTTTTGTCGCCTTTTTTAGGTGATAAACGATGCCGTTTAGCAGTAGGGCGTGTTAGCTTTTAGGTTAATTCTGGTGGTCGTTACTGTTAGCTGAGTAACTAGTACATGCTAGTGACTTAGTTCTTGCCAATCGGGAGATTCGCTATGGCGGTAATGAACTATGCGGTGCAAACTGCAAACGAAAATTTAGCACAGAACGATGTGCTGGCTGTGAAAAACGCTTTTTTGAAATACAGTGCTGAAGAGCAAGCAAGACTATTGACGGTGATGCCATTTACAGAGGCTCTTGCTGTATTGCATGAGTGTCCGTTGAGGCACGTACAGTGTTTACTCGATCGTCTTGATGAGATGAATGAAGAGAAGCGGATGCGTCACTTGGCCAATGGACTTGGATTGATATGCTCGGAAGCTGAACCTGCTGGGCACTATTTACAAAATAGTGTGATGTCCCATGTGCGTGAACGCATTGGCTGGATTGTTGGCCTTGCTTTATTAGGGATCGTATCGGGCCTTATCATTTCACATTACGAAGACACGCTGAGTCAGCTGGTGCTGTTAGCTATTTATATGCCGGTTATTGCCGCCGCTGGTGGCAATACGGGGTCGCAGGCTGCGACTTTGGTCGTGCGGGCTTTAGCGATGGAAGAGATACGGTGTAAAGACTGGCTGGCCGTATTGTGGAAAGAGTTCCGTGTTGCCTTAGTGGTTGCAGGCGTATTAGCCGCCGTTATTATTGGCCGAGTCATGCTGTTTAGTGATGCTTCGAGTTTACCCTTTGGTATTCATTTAGAAGATATTGCAGTGGCGATAGGTATGGCAATATCGATCCAGGTTGTGATTTCGACCAGTATCGGTGGTGTATTACCTATGGTTGCGCGCGCATGCCGATTAGATCCTGCGGTATTGGTTAGCCCGGTACTTGCATCAGTCGTCGATATAACAGGTATGATGATTTACTTCACGACGGTGAATTGGATGCTGGGACTCGCTTAATGTTCCTGCTTGCCTAACGCTTTCATTTTGCAACAGTCTTTGGCTATCCCTATTCTTATTGTGCCAAGCTGTTATATATAAGCCCCAGTGCCTAGATGCACTGGGGCTTTTTTCATACTTGAACCGTTGTACTAATCTGGCTTTAACCTTCCGTTTTATTCTCTAATTTTAGAGTGCCTTAGTATCTTTTGCGTCTAGATCTGCATGATACAGCACCTCATAAAAGGCTTTTTCGAACAGAGTAATCGCGGGTGTCATCGGTTTATCTTCTAATGGTTTCACTGGGTGATAGTTATTGATCAGCTGGATCACAATGAGCGATTGCCCTGATTCTGTTTTAAGCACCCCCGCAAGATTGTAAGCTCCGTATAGTGAACCACTCTTTGCCGTTAAATTACCAGCCAGTGGCAGTTTTCGTAAGCTTGGACGGTAGCGCAAGGTGCCACTTTCATTGGCAACGGGTAGGGCCGCTAAAAGTGCGAGCTGCTGATCGTGCGTAATTAAGTAGTTCATCACATATAGCAACTGTTCGGCGGTTAGGCGGTTATTACGTGATAGCCCTGACCCATCAACTAAGACTGCATTTTTGAGATCGATCCCTGCTTGGTCGCTGAGAATCGCTTTAATTGCCGCAGTACCGTTGGCGAAATTACCGGGTTGCTTGAAGTAGTAGTGCCCCAGTGTTTTTGCCAGATTATCGGCAATAAGATTGTCAGAATCTTTTAACATGATCTCTAAAAGCTCAGGCAGTGGCACTGATTGATGGCGGGCGATACGCTGACCTTGGTGGCCATCACTGCGCTTGATCTCTCCCGTAAATCGAATACCTAAACGTTTTAGCTCAGCTAATAATACTTGCTGGGTAAATGCTTCCGTATCTTGGATGGCAAAATTAAGAGGCAACGGCTTTTCGCGTTGTAATAGACAGCCATTTAACTGATAGCTGTTATCGGGTAAAGCATGAAGTTCTAAATCGCAAAATTGCGATTTTTTCTGTGCTTTAGACACAATGTTAGCATGGGTTGTGACGGTAATAGGTTGATGAGAAGGAACATGGACTCGGGTGGGTTGACCTTCTTTTTTATTACTGTAAATAGCGCCTTGTACACAGTTATGCTCAAGGCTGATGCTACTTGATGGCGCACTATAGCAAACCCCTAAAATGTCCCACGGCCAGCCGACAGCACGCTCGTAGCCATTAAAAATACTGCCATCAAGATAAATATTACCCTCTAAGCGAGTAATGCCCTGCAATTTCACTTTCCTTAGCAAGGCCGTGAGATCTTTACGGCTAAAGAGAGGATCGCCGTTAAAGCGAATGATGAGGTCTTGTTTAGCCTTATTGGTACTTAGCTCTATATCTGTATTAAAGGTGAATGCTGACGGTAGATAGAGTTTGGCTGCTAATGCGGTTAATAATTTTTGGGTGCTGGCTGGCGCGCGAAGTTGCTGCGGATTTTTTTGCCACACAAGAGTCGGATTTTTTTTTGGTGGAACGGCATGCTGCGCCACAATTACACTGCTGCTATTGCCCGAGGGTAATAGCGCAAGTGATTGAGTGATATTTGCGTGTAAAGGGGGGGCTGTCACGGCCATTACTTGCTGAGAGAAAGTAGCGACAGTAGCCAACAGGAATACACTTTTTTTAGAAAGTAGAGAAATCGTCATGATACAGGCTTGATATGAAAGCATTTATAGCATCATAGCTGAATTATTGGCGTGAATGTCAGAGGGGATGTTATGAAAACAAAAAACGCAGACCGAAGTCTGCGTTTTATCAGCATATTGCGCTTTTAATCCAAACGGGATTAGAAGTCGTAACGTGCACCAAGAACGAACTCATCTTTGTTACGCTCGCCAGCAACATCAGTCTTAGCTTGGTCTAGTTTGTAAGACGCGTAAGTACGGAAGTTGTTAGTGAAGTAGTAAGTCGCGTCAACTGCGTACGAGTTAGCAAGAGCGTCGTCTGAGTTAGAGTTGTCTTTGTCTTCTAGGTAGTTGAAAGTACCTGTGAATACTAGCTTGTCCATAGTGTACTTAGCAGCAAGTTCGTAACCACGTACTTTTTCAGCAGCAGTGTTACGTGAGTCTTGGTATAGACCTGCGAAGTAGAAATCGTTGATTGCGTAAGAAATAGCTGCGAATGCTTGTTTCTCAGTTTTGTCAGTTTTGTCTGCGCCAGTTTCTTGTTGTGCGTAACCCGCACCGAAACCAAGACCCATGTCTAGCGTGTACATTGCGCCAGCAGAGTAACCGTCTTCTTTTGAACCGTTGTCAAACACGTAGTTAGCTTTAACTACTAGGTTATCGAAAGAACCGATGTATGCAAGGCTGTTGCTTGCACGGTCAGCTGCGTTGATTTTGCCACCAGCTTCGTTACCGTGGTAAGCCATGATATCTGTAAAGTCAGTGATCATGCCTAGAGAACCGTCGATTTTACCGTATACAACTTGACCGTAGTCAGAACCGATACCAGCGTAAAGTTTACGGTTTTCATCTTTAGGAGAAACGTTGATTGATTCACCATCGATCTTAACGCTATCGCCTGCGCGGAATTCACGCTCGAAGAAACCAAGACCGTATACTGAATCAGAAATGTCTGATTTAGCGCCGATGTTGATACGAGTACGAGTGTTGTCAGTCACGTCGCCGTCTTTAACTGCTGCACGTGCTTCGATACGACCGCCAATTGCTAGGCTAGACGTTTCGTCTGAGTATACTTCTGCCGCTTGTGCTGCACCAGAAAGAGTCGCTGCTGCTACTGCTAGAGCAATCAGGTTCTTGTTCATTGCTGAATCCTTTTAAAATATTTTTTTATTTGATGCACTTCAATGTGTAAATGCATGGCGTTCTTTTTACTGGTTATGGGGCAGTAGTGTTAGTAAAAAAAGCTAAAAAAAATGTTTTTAGGTTGGTTTTGTTTGATGTTTTACTATATTTAATGCATGTAAAACAATTACTTGGGTGTAGTATGTAAAGTTCAGTAGAAAATTCACTTTTTAGTATGTTTTAGAAAAGTGGTGTGAGATTGTTGTGGTTGTTTTCGTTTTCTTGTGGTTGAAAATGTGACCATTGCTGCATTATTTTGTTGTTTAATCAGATATGTAACGCTCAATTCTTTGAGATGAGAACAATGTCATCTAGATGCAGCAATAGGTGACCTATCGATGATATTTGTTTAAAATAGGCAACAATCTTTTGTGAATTAATGACACTCAGGTCGTTACTGAGTGGCTTTTATTTGTCTGAAATGCGTGGCATGAAGACATGAGGAAGTTGAAATGGATAAAGTACCAATGACAGTTAGCGGCGAGAAGAAGCTGCGTGAAGAGCTGGATGTGTTAATGAAGCGTCGCCCGATTATTTCGCAAGCGATTGGTGAAGCCCGTGAACTGGGTGACCTTAAAGAAAACGCGGAATATCACGCAGCACGTGAAGAGCAGGGGATCTGTGAAGCACAAATTCGAGATATCGAATATAAGCTGTCTGTGGCGCAGGTTATCGATGTAACTAAGATAACGAACACAGGTAAAGTAATTTTTGGTACGACGGTACGTTTGATGGATGTCGATACTGAAGAAGAAGTGACCTACAAAATCGTTGGTGATGACGAAGCAAATATTAAAGCGGGTCGTATCTCTGTGAACTCGCCGATTGCTCGTGGTCTGATTGGCAAAGAAGAAGGTGATGAAGTGGTTATTTCTACACCGGGTGGCCAGAAAGAATTTGAAATCGAGAAAGTAGAGTACATTTAATCGCCTATTGCGAAAAAGCATGTACTATTAATGTGTTAGAGAATGTAACTTTTTCGTTTTGTGAAAAGACAAAAAAGGCCGCATCGGCGGCCTTTTTTATTTGCGTGGAAGCTCGATTTTACGTGCTTCACTTTGGCGGTAAAGAACAAGTGTCTTACCGATTACTTGTACTTTTTCAGCTTTAGATTCACGAATAATTGCATCTACGATCAATACTTTAGTTTCACGATCTTCAGTTGCTACCTTCACTTTAATTAATTCGTGATGGTTAAGTGCAAGTTCGATTTCTGCCAGTACGGCTTCGGTTAAGCCGTTTGCACCCATAAGTACAACTGGTTTTAGGCTGTGAGCAAGACCCTTTAGGAACTGCTTTTGTTTGGTGCTTAGATTCATAACGACTCTATTTTTTAATACTAGGGTTGAAAACGAGGTATTCTAACGCCATCTAGTCGAGAAGACTAATTTGTTTAGTATGCAAGGTGGTTAAATCGCCATGTATACTTAAATAAGTACTCAAGCTCATTAGGTAAATCATGAGTAGAAAAATAATCTGGTAGCTCCGGACGTTGGTTGAAAGAACATTTTGATGATAAATATGTTCAGGAAGCTCAAAAGAAAGGTTACCGTTCCCGTGCAATCTTCAAAATAGAAGAAATTTAAAACAAAGATAAACTGTTGAAACAAGGTGTGACGGTTGTCGATCTTAGCGCTGCACCTGGTAGCTGGTCACAGTATGCGGCTGAAGTTGTTGGCGATTCAGGGCAAGTCATTGCTTGTGATATCTTACCAATGGATTCACTGTCTGGCGTGAGCTTCTTGCAGGGTGATTTTCGTGAAGAATCGGTACTTGATGCACTGTTAGAACGTATTCAACCTGATATGGTTGATGTCGTGATGTCTGACATGGCACCCAATATGAGTGGCAATTTAGCATCAGATCAACCTAGAGCTATGTATCTTGTTGAACTAGCATTAGATATGTGTCGACAAGTACTTGCACCGAATGGCAGTTTTACGGTAAAAGTTTTCCAAGGTGAAGGCTTTGACCAATATTTAGCTGAAATTCGTAGCATGTTCAAAGTGGTCAAAATTCGGAAACCTGACTCATCGCGAGATCGCTCGCATGAAGTCTACATAGTAGCTACAGGTTACAAACTGTAGTAGTCTACATTCATCTATTAGTTATCGCGAGGTTAACACCTTGAGTGACATGGCAAAAAACTTGATCTTGTGGCTAGTTATCGCAGTTGTACTGATGTCTGTTTTTCAGAGCTTCGGTCCAGGTGATAATGCAGGCCGTCAAGTCGACTATACAACCTTTGTCCGTGAAATCGGTCAGGATCAGATTAGGGAAGTGCGATTCAATGATCGTGAAATCACTGTATTTAAACGTGATAACACCCGATACCTAACTTACCTGCCTGTTTATCAAGATCAGAAGCTGTTAGACGACCTTATTAACGCAAATGTAAAAGTAATGGGTACACCACCTGAAGAGCCAAGCCTACTGGCTTCAATCTTCATTTCATGGTTCCCAATGCTTCTGCTTATCGGTGTTTGGATTTTCTTTATGCGTCAGATGCAGGGCGGCGGTGGCAAAGGTGCCATGTCGTTCGGTAAATCGAAAGCGCGCATGATGAGCGAAGACCAAATAAAAACCATGTTTGCTGATGTTGCAGGTTGTGACGAAGCAAAAGAAGACGTGAAAGAATTGGTGGATTACTTACGTGATCCAAGCCGCTTCCAGAAATTGGGCGGTAAAATTCCGACAGGTATTTTGTTGGTTGGTCCTCCTGGTACGGGTAAAACGCTATTAGCGAAAGCCATTGCGGGTGAAGCGAAAGTACCGTTCTTTACTATTTCTGGTTCTGACTTTGTTGAAATGTTCGTAGGTGTGGGTGCATCCCGTGTCCGTGATATGTTTGAGCAAGCGAAGAAAGCCGCGCCTTGTATTATATTCATCGATGAAATCGATGCGGTTGGTCGCCAACGTGGCGCTGGTGTAGGTGGTGGACACGATGAACGTGAACAAACCCTAAACCAAATGCTGGTTGAGATGGATGGTTTTGAAGGTAACGAAGGTATCATCGTTATTGCTGCAACAAACCGCCCAGACGTACTTGACCCTGCATTACTTCGTCCTGGTCGTTTTGACCGTCAAGTTGTGGTTGGCTTACCAGACGTACGTGGCCGTGAGCAGATTCTTAAAGTTCACATGCGTAAAGTTCCGCTTGAGAATGATGTAGAACCAGCACTGATTGCTCGTGGTACTCCAGGTTTCTCTGGTGCCGATCTAGCAAACCTTGTTAACGAAGCTGCACTATTTGCAGCGCGCAGTAACAAGCGTGTGGTTTCTATGGTTGAATTTGAATTGGCTAAAGACAAAATCATGATGGGCGCAGAGCGTAAATCTATGGTGATGTCGGAAGACCAAAAAGAATCAACGGCATACCACGAAGCGGGTCACGCAATTATTGGTCGCTTAGTACCGGATCATGATCCTGTGTACAAAGTGTCGATTATTCCGCGTGGACGTGCACTGGGTGTGACCATGTACTTACCAGAGCAAGACCGTGTGAGCCACTCGCGTGAGTTCCTTGAGTCAATGCTGTCTAGCCTTTACGGTGGCCGTTTAGCTGAAGAGCTTATCTACGGTGCAGACAAGGTATCTACTGGTGCATCAAATGATATCGAACGTGCAACTGATATTGCGCGCAAGATGGTTACTCAGTGGGGTTTCTCTGACAAGATGGGTCCAATTCTGTATGCAGAAGACGAAGGTGAAGTATTCCTTGGCCGCTCTGTAACACAGACCAAACACATGTCAGACGATACTGCTCGTGCAATCGATACTGAAGTTCGTGCGGTTATTGACCGAAACTACGAACGTGCTCGTGAAATTTTATCGCAAAATATGGATATCATGCATGCAATGAAAGATGCACTGATGAAGTATGAAACGATTGATGCTGGTCAGATTGATGACTTAATGGACCGTAAAACGGTTATCCGAGCGCCAAAAGGCTGGGGTGATACGGACGATACATTAAAATCAACCGACGACGCACCAAAGGCTGACGCACAACCTGAAGCAAAAGCTGATGAGAGTGCAACAGACGTTGCTGACGAGCCGGCACAAAAAACTAACGATGATGATAAGCCTCAAGCATAACGCTGAGTGTTGATCTTAAAAACCCCGACTCGTTCGGGGTTTTTTGTTTATCAGGGTACTGATTTGTCGTGTTGGGAATAAGTGGAATGCAGCCAATGATTTTGACCAGTAAAGATAAGACTCTTGATTTGTCTTTTTCCCATGCGATGGGAATTTTGAATGTGACCCCAGATTCATTTTCTGACGGGGGTCAGTTTCATCAATTTGATCATGCGATGCGTCATGTCGAAAGCATGCTTTCGGCAGGGGTTAGCATCATCGATATTGGTGGTGAGTCAACCCGTCCAGGGGCTGCGGATGTCGCGACAGCAGAAGAACTCGATCGGGTTGTTCCTGTTATAGAAGCGATTCGTCAACGCTTTGATTGCTGGATTTCGATAGACACCAGTAAAGCACAGGTAATGACCGCAGCTGTGAATGCGGGGGCTGATTTAATCAACGATGTACGTGCACTGCAAGAACCGGGAGCACTAGAAGCTGCCGCCGCCGCAAACGTTCCTGTATGCTTAATGCATATGCAAGGGCAACCGCGTACAATGCAGCACCAACCAAGCTACGAAAATCTACTGATGGATGTCAGTCAATTTCTAGCGGAACGTATTCAGGCGTGTGAGAAAGCTGGGATTGCTAAAAATCAGCTATTACTTGACCCTGGATATGGCTTTGGTAAAACAATTGAAGATAATTATCAGTTGCTTGCACATTTAGAACAATTCCACCAATTCGGTTTACCTTTGCTTGTTGGCATGTCCCGTAAATCGATGGTGTTTAAATTATTAGATAAAAAACCTGCAGAATGTGTTGCTGGTAGCTTGGCGTGTGCCGCTATTGCAGCAATGAAGGGCGCACAAATCATTCGAGTGCATGATGTGGCGGAAACCGTCGATGTACTTAAAGTGTGCCAAATGACAAAGATGCAGATGAATAAAAGCTAGGAGCGAAAAAATGGCTGAACGTAAGTATTTTGGTACCGATGGGATTCGTGGTCTTGTTGGTGAAGGTGCAATTACACCTGAGTTTGTCCTAAAGTTAGGTTGGGCTGCAGGTCGAGTGCTATCCAAGCAAGGCACCAAAAAAGTGCTTATCGGTAAAGATACTCGCATTTCTGGTTATATGTTGGAATCGGCATTAGAAGCGGGTTTAGCGGCAGCAGGCTTACAAGCTGCATTTACTGGCCCAATGCCTACACCAGCGGTCGCTTACCTGACGCGTACATTCCGCGCTGAAGCGGGGATTGTCATTTCAGCCTCGCACAACCCATACTACGATAACGGTATTAAGTTCTTCTCGGCGCAGGGCACAAAGCTGCCGGATGAAATTGAATTTGCGATTGAAGCTGAGCTAGATAAACCCCTAACGTGTGTTGAATCAGCACAATTGGGTAAGGCATACCGTATTGATGATGCTGCAGGTCGTTACATTGAATTCTGTAAAGGTACCTTCCCATCTAAATATGATCTGTCTAACTACAAGATCGTAGTGGATTGTGCACACGGTGCAACCTACCATATCGCGCCAGCAGTGTTTAAAGAACTTGGCGCAGAAGTGATCACTTTAGGTTGTGAGCCAAACGGCACCAACATTAACCATGAAGTGGGTGCAACAGATATTCGAGCACTGCAAGCTAAAGTACTAGAAGAAAAAGCAGACTTTGGTATCGCATTAGATGGTGATGGCGACCGCGTCATCATGGTTGATGAAGAAGGCAATAAGGTTGATGGTGACCAAATTGCGTATATCATTGCGCGTGATGCATTACGTCGTGGTGAACTAAAAGGTGGTGTTGTTGGTACGCTAATGACTAACCTTGGTATGGAAGTCGCGCTTAAAAACTTAGGTATTCCTTTTGTTCGTGCCAATGTGGGCGACCGCTACGTGATGGAAGAGTTGCAAAAGCACGATTGGTTAATTGGTGCTGAAAACTCAGGTCACGTTATTCTTCTTGATAAAGTGACTACGGGTGACGGTATTGTTGCGGGTCTACAGGTTATGTCTTCTATTGTAGGTAGCAAGATGTCACTAAAAGAGCTGTCAGATGGTATGACAATGTTCCCACAGGTACTAGAGAACATTCGTTTTAAAGGTGAGTCTAACCCTCTTGAATCTGATGCAGTAATTGCAGCAACAAAAGCGGTAGAAGCGAAGCTGGGTGAAACTGGTCGCGTTTTATTGCGTAAATCAGGCACCGAGCCTTTAATCCGTGTCATGGTTGAAGGTGAAAATGCTGAACTTGTACAAGCGTCGGCGTTAGAAATTGCACGCGCTGTAGAAGAAAACTGTTAACTGCTAATAAGTTAATAGTCGGTGTTTCTGTAAGTCTCGTTGTTATTTGCAGAAACACCCAATAAGGTATTAGGTTTGATTCTCACTTTTGCTTATTTGTTGTTCAAGTAAAGCTTAATCGTGGGAAATCCTCATATTTTACTTGTCAGTCTTAGCTGCATTCGCTAGTATCTCACCGCTCCCTTGTTGAGGGTGACTGCTGGCGCTGCTTTGGCAAAGCTGGCTCAACCAAATGGACCATAGGTGGAACCCATGTACGAAATTCTACTTGTGATTTATCTGTTGGCTGCGCTTGGCGTTATTGGCCTAGTTTTGGTTCAACAAGGTAAAGGCGCAGATATGGGAGCCTCATTCGGGGCCGGTGCTTCTGGAACATTGTTCGGCGCTGGTGGCTCTGGAAACTTTTTAACTCGAATGACTGCAGTTTGTGCAACGATCTTTTTCGTTATTAGTCTTGTACTGGGTAACCTTAGTGCAAAACAATCTGCAGAAAAAAGCGGCTGGGAAGACCTAAGCTCGCCTGCAACTGAACAAGTTGTAGAAAAAACTGAGAATGCCCCTGTAAACAGCGATATTCCTCAGTAATTAAAGATTTAGCCGAGATGGTGAAATTGGTAGACACGCTAGCATGAGGTGCTAGTGCCGCAAGGTGTAGGGGTTCAAGTCCCCTTCTCGGCACCATTATTCTGGTTACTTGAAATAGTAACATCTGACGCGTATAATCGCCCTCAGATTCGGACGCGGGATGGAGCAGTATGGTAGCTCGTCGGGCTCATAACCCGAAGGTCGTTGGTTCAAATCCAGCTCCCGCAACCACTTTTCCGAAAATCAACTATTCTTACGAAAGGTTGTTTTTCTATCACAGCACTGCTGTGATATCAGGGTCCAGTAATAAAAAACCCCGTAATTCGGGGTTTTTTATTATCTGAAACATGACCATTCAGGTATTTACTGGGCTTTATGCCCTTTTTTTGTTTCCGGGGGGTTGTTTTGACAGCTTTAGAGATGCAATTAACCGAATTGCTTGAAGCACCTGTTGTTGCTTTAGGTTATGAACTTGTTGGCTTGGAATTTATTCGAGCAGGCGAGCATTCTACATTACGTGTTTTCATTGACCATGAAAACGGCATATTTGTAGAGGACTGTGCGGAAGTTAGCCGTCAGATCAGCGCAGTAATGGACGTAGAAGATCCAGTGACTGTCGCTTACAACTTAGAAGTGTCCTCCCCTGGGATGGAAAGACCGCTTTTTAAAGTTGCACACTACCAACAATTTATTGGCCACGAGGTCAGCCTGGTATTGAAGATGGCGATGGGCAACCGTCGTAAGTGGAAAGGTGACATCATTTCTGTTGAAGGTGAGTTAATCACTCTGAAAGTAGACGGTAATGACGAAACGTTTGCACTAAGCAATATTTCCAAGGCCAACCTGGTTCCAAAATTCTAACCGCTAAATTGGGGCATTAGAAATGAACAAAGAAATCTTGGCTGTCGTAGAAGCGGTATCCAACGAAAAAGCTGTTCCTCGTGAGCGTATCTTTGAAGCGCTTGAAATCGCATTGGCGACAGCAACAAAGAAAAAACATGAAGCTGAAATCGAAGTACGTGTAGAAATTGACCGTAAAACGGGTGAGTTCGTAACGTACCGTCGTTGGAAAGCAGTTAGCGAAGTGACTCAGCCTACGCTTGAGATCACGATTGAAGCTGCACAGTACGATGATGAAAGCATTCAGCTAGATGATTACGTTGAAGACGAAATTGAGTCTGTAACGTTTGACCGTATTACGACCCAAACTGCGAAGCAAGTTATCGTACAAAAAGTACGTGAAGCTGAGCGCGCACAAATCGTTGAGCAATTCGTAGATAACGAAGGCGAACTGATCACTGGTGTCGTGAAAAAAGTTAACCGCGATGCAGTTATCGTTGACTTGGGTAATAACGCAGAAGCGGTTATCCAACGTGAAGATCAACTTCCGCGTGAAAACTTCCGTTCTGGTGACCGTGTTCGTGCATTATTGTACGCAGTACGTCCAGAAGCGCGCGGTTTCCAACTGTTCATGACGCGTTCTAAGTCTGAAATGCTGTCTGAACTGTTCCGTATTGAAGTGCCAGAAATTGCTGAAGAAGTAATTGAACTAATGGGCGCAGCACGCGATCCTGGTTCTCGTGCAAAAATCGCAGTGAAAACTAACGACAAGCGTATTGACCCAGTTGGTGCGTGTGTTGGTATGCGTGGCGCACGTGTTCAAGCTGTTTCTAGCGAATTGGCGGGTGAGCGTATCGATATCGTATTGTGGGATGAGAATCCAGCACAATATGTGATCAATGCAATGGCACCAGCTGAGGTTAGCTCTATCATCGTTGATGAAGACAACCACACAATGGATATTGCGGTTGAGCAAGATAATCTCGCTCAAGCGATTGGTCGTAGCGGTCAAAACGTACGTCTAGCATCTCAACTAACTGGTTGGGAACTGAACGTAATGACTGTTGCAGATCTACAGAAGAAACACCAAGAAGAAGCACAAGAGTCAATTGAAGCTTTCACTAAGCACCTTGATATCGATGCTGACTTTGCAACTGTTCTTGTTGAAGAAGGTTTCACAACACTAGAAGAGATCGCTTACGTACCAGTAAGTGAGCTAATGGATGTTGATGGCCTAGACGAAGACACAGTTGAAGCTCTACGCGCTCGTGCGAAAGAAGCACTTACAACGCTTGCTCTTGCGCAAGAAGAGTCTTTAGATGGTGTAGAACCAGCAGAAGACCTTTTAGGCCTTGAAAGCCTTGAACGTGAAATGGCATTCAAACTAGCTGCTAAAGGTGTTGTGACACTGGAAGACCTAGCTGACCAAGGTACAGACGATTTGCTTGATATCGAAGGTCTGGACGAAGTTAAAGCGGGTGAGCTGATCATGGCTGCTCGTAATATCTGCTGGTTCAGCGACGAAGTTTAAAACTTACTAGCAAGGGAGGCGCAACATGTCAGAGGTTACAGTTAAAGCATTAGCCGAAGAAATTGGTACGCCAATTGATCGACTGCTTCAACAGTTTGCCGACGCTGGTATCAGCAAGAAAGCTGAAGATAGTGTTAATCAAAACGAAAAACAGGATCTACTTTCGCACCTGAAAAAGGAACACGGCGGAAGTGGTGAAGATGCCGCTCCAAATCGCTTAACTTTACAGCGCAAGACTCGTAGCACACTCAGTGTGTCTGGTACGGGTGGAAAGAACAAAAATGTTCAGGTTGAGGTACGTAAAAAACGCACCTTTGTAAAACGTTCTGCTCTTGAAGAAGAGCAGCGTGTCGCTGAAGAAGCTGCAAACCGTGAATCGGAAGATGCAGTGAAGCAACAAGCTGACGAACAAGCCCAGCGCCAAGCAGAAGAGCAAGCAAAACGTGATGCTGAAGAAAAAGCAAAACGCGATGCTGAAGAGACACGTTTAGCTGAAGAAAAAGCGAAGCGTAAGGCAGAAGAAGAGGCAGCACAAGAAACCAAGGGTACGGTGGAAAGTGATGCCGAGGTTAAGCGTAAGGCTGAAGAGAAAGCTAAACGCGCCGCCGCTGATGAACAGGCTAAGAAAGAAGCTGAGTCGCTACAACGTCGCCGGGAAGAGGAAGCCAAGCGTAAAGCCGAAGAAGATAGTCAGCGTCAGCTAGAAGAGGCACGCAAGATGGCAGAACAAAACGAAAAAAACTGGTCAAAACCTGATCAGGCAACAGCGAACATGGAAAAATCTGATTACCACGTTACGACGTCTACTCACGCTCGCGCAGCGGAAGATGAAGCAGACCGTAAAGAAGAAGGTGGTCGTCGTAAGAAGAAGAAGCCAGCAGCAAAAGCTGATGACCGTAATAAAGGTCGCGGTGGTCGTAACCAACGCGGTGGTCGTGGCGGTCGTGGTAAACCACAAGTTAACGCTCCAACATCAATGCAGCAAGGCTTTGATAAGTCTGCAACTGTTGCCAAATCTGACGTTATTATCGGTGAAACAATTGTAGTTTCTGAACTGGCGAACAAAATGTCAGTTAAAGCGACCGAAATCATCAAAGCGATGATGAAAATGGGCGCTATGGTAACGATTAACCAAGTTATCGACCAAGAAACTGCACAACTTGTTGCTGAAGAAATGGGTCACAAGGTTATTCTTCGTAAAGAGAATGAACTTGAAGAAGCGCTAATGTCTGATCGTGAAGAGACGGCTGAAGCAGTTTCTCGTGCTCCTGTTGTTACTATCATGGGTCACGTTGACCACGGTAAAACATCAACACTGGATTACATCCGCAAAGCACACGTAGCATCAGGCGAAGCCGGTGGTATTACACAGCACATTGGTGCATACCACGTAGAAACTGGCAACGGTATGATCACTTTCCTTGATACTCCTGGACACGCCGCGTTTACCGCAATGCGTGCTCGTGGTGCTCAAGCGACAGATATCGTTGTACTTGTTGTTGCTGCGGATGATGGCGTAATGCCACAAACAGTCGAAGCGATTCAGCATGCTAAAGCAGCTGGCGTTCCTCTGATTGTTGCCGTGAACAAGATCGATAAAGAAGATGCTAACCCAGACAACGTGAAAAACGAGCTGGCACAGTACGATGTTATCCCTGAAGAGTGGGGTGGTGAGAACATGTTTGTTCACATCTCTGCGAAACAAGGTACAAACATTGACGGTCTTCTAGAAGCTATCTTGCTTCAGTCTGAAATTCTTGAACTGACTGCAGTTGAAGAAGGTATGGCGAGCGGTGTTGTTGTTGAATCACGTCTAGATAAAGGCCGTGGTCCAGTTGCAACTGTACTTGTTCAATCTGGTACTTTACGTCGTGGCGATATCGTTCTTTGTGGTCTTGAACATGGCCGTGTTCGTGCAATGCGCGATGAGAACGGTCAAGACATCGATACTGCGGGTCCTTCTATTCCTGTAGAGATCCTTGGTCTTTCAGGTGTTCCAGCATCAGGTGACGAAGCGACTGTAGTACGTGATGAGCGTAAAGCACGTGAAGTTGCACTTTACCGTCAAGGTAAATTCCGTGATGTTAAACTAGCGCGTCAACAAAAAGCGAAACTAGAGAACATGTTCTCTAACATGACTGCTGGTGATGTTGCTGAATTGAACGTAGTACTGAAAGCTGACGTACAAGGTTCTATCGAAGCAATCGCTGATTCACTGATGAAACTGTCTACAGACGAAGTTAAAGTGAACGTTGTTGGTTCTGGTGTTGGTGGTATCACAGAAACTGATGCAGTACTTGCAGCAGCATCTAACGCTATCATTCTTGGTTTCAACGTACGTGCTGATGTTCCTGCACGCCGTATGATCGAGAACGAAAACCTAGACCTACGTTACTACTCAATCATTTACCAATTGATTGACGAAGTTAAAGCAGCGATGGGCGGTATGCTTGCTCCTGAATTCCGTCAGGAAATCATCGGTCTTGCTGAAGTTCGTGACGTATTCAAGTCTCCTAAGATTGGCGCAATCGCTGGTTGTATGGTTACTGAAGGTACGATCAAGCGTAACAACCCTATCCGTGTTCTA
The DNA here is from genome assembly GCF_024346675.1 of Photobacterium sanguinicancri. Classification (NCBI taxonomy): domain Bacteria; kingdom Pseudomonadati; phylum Pseudomonadota; class Gammaproteobacteria; order Vibrionales; family Vibrionaceae; genus Photobacterium; species Photobacterium sanguinicancri. Next base: position 3,031,646 of record NZ_AP024850.1, on the reverse strand, counting down.
CGTGATAACGTAGTAATCTACGAAGGTGAGCTTGAGTCACTACGTCGCTTCAAAGATGACGTTGCTGAAGTTAAGAATGGCTACGAATGTGGTATCGGCGTTAAGAACTACAATGATGTTCGCGTTGGTGACCAGATCGAAGTATTCGAAATTGTTGAAATTCAACGTACTCTTGATTAATTATCAGGTTGTTGATTTTTAAATAAATTCCAATGGGGAGCTTCGGCTCCCCATTCTTTCAACAGAGCATTCTTCATTAAGAATCCTCTTTTAACGAGAGATAGTAAAATGGCAAAAGAATTCAGCCGTACCCAGCGTGTAGCACAACAGCTGCAAAAAGAGCTGGCGGTTATCCTACAGCGTGAACTAAAAGATCCACGCATTGGTATGACAACCATTTCAAGTGTCGATGTGTCACGCGATATGGGTTACGCAAAGATTTACGTAACTTTTCTGACGATTGGTGAACAAACACCAGAAGGCAGCCTTGAAGTTCTACGTGAAATGGCACCATACATTCGTTCACTACTTGGTAAGCAAATCCGTCTACGTGTAACGCCAGAACTGACGTTTATCTATGACCAGTCGCTAACTGAAGGTATGCGTATTTCTAACCTTGTATCGCAAGCGGTACGAGATGATGAAGAGCGTCATGTTGACGACGAAACTGGTTCAGAAAACAGCGTAGAAAAGGGCGAGGAATAATCTATGGCACGTCGTCGTAAAGGTCGTCCTATTGATGGAGTTATTTTACTCGACAAGCCAATGGGTATTTCTTCCAATGATGCGCTACAGAAAGTAAAGCGTATCTTTTTTGCACAAAAAGCGGGTCATACCGGGGCGCTAGATCCATTAGCCACCGGTATGCTGCCGATTTGTTTTGGTGAAGCGACCAAGTTCTCGCAATTCTTACTTGATTCAGATAAACGCTACCGCGTTATCGCTAAATTGGGTGAGCGCACAGATACCTCAGATTCTGATGGTCAAGTGGTACAAACACGAGAAGTGAAAATTGATCGTGGTCAGCTTGAGCGTTGCATCGCGAAGTTTCGTGGTACAACAGATCAGATCCCATCAATGTACTCGGCACTTAAATACCAAGGCCGCAAACTTTATGAGTATGCGCGTGAAGGTATAGAAGTACCGCGTGAGTCTCGAAAAATCACAGTTTACTCAATTGAGTTACTGCGTTTTGAAGGCCACGAAGTTGAAATGGAAGTACATTGTTCGAAAGGTACCTACATTCGTACTATCACCGATGATTTGGGTGAAATGTTAGGATGTGGTGCGCACGTAACCTACTTACGTCGTACCGGTGTTGCGAAGTATCCGATGGAACGTGTGGTCACGTTAGAGCAATTAAATGCGCTACTCGACCAAGCGAAAGAGCAAGATATTGAACCTGGTGATTTGCTTGATCCTTTGATGTTACCCACCGATACCGCAGTACAAGATTTACCTGAAGTGAATATTGTTCCTGCTTCGGCGGTTTACATTCTAAATGGTAATCCAGTACAAGCGGGCACAGTACCAGCAGAGGGTACGATTGTTCGTATTACTGTTGGTGAAGCGCGTGAGTTTATCGGTGTCGGTGTTATCGATGCTGAAGGCATGCTTGCACCAAAACGCGTCATGGCGAATCAGCAGGTTGAGTAAGCGTTATTACTCAGCCTTAAGATAGATAAAAGAGCGATTACTTCGGTAGTCGCTCTTTTTGCTTGTAGTCGATAAAAGTGCCACGTATAATTCGCGGCTTGGGTGCGGCTGAATCAGAGATTGGCTGCACAAATTTTAAATTTAATGTATTAGGATAAAGTTATGTCTCTGAATGCAGAAACTAAAGCAGCAATCGTTGCTGAATACGCACAATGTGAAAACGACACTGGTTCTCCAGAGGTTCAAGTTGCTCTTCTAACAGCGCAAATCAACCACCTGCAAGGCCACTTTGCTGATCACAAACACGATCACCACAGCCGTCGCGGTCTACTACGTATGGTTTCTCGTCGTCGTAAGCTTCTAGACTACCTTAAAGGTAAGAGCCTAGATCGCTACCAAGACCTAATCAAGCGTCAAGGCCTACGTCGCTAAGATTGCTTATCAGAAAGGAGCCTATTGGCTCCTTTCTTTTTATGTTTCTTTGTTTATCTCTTCTTCCACTGCAACGAAAGCACTGACTTGTTGTCTTACATTTGGTTCTTTCTTCATGTGTTAAGTGAAACAGACATAAGAAGCAAATACTCCCTGGCTTTACAGTAATAACACGGTCGTTTTCGTCGACCATTAGGTCGCGGCTAATAACAGCTCTTTTCGATGCCCACGAGCAAGATAATACGCATCAAACTTAGAGAGAACTGTCATTAGTCGCGATACGTGAAATTATCGTAAAGTGGGTTTCATCACATGACGCTTTTATTTATGTCGGATATACTTACCGACGAAAATAGAAAGCGGAATAAATTAAGGAAATTCACGTGAATCCTATCGTAAAGACTTTCCAGTACGGTAACCACACGGTTACTATCGAAACTGGTGTAATTGCACGTCAAGCTACTGCTGCTGTAATGGTAAGCATGGATGATACTTCTGTATTGGTATCTGTTGTTGGTAAGAAAACAGCGGTTGAAGGTCAAGACTTCTTCCCACTAACTGTTAACTACCAAGAGCGTACTTACGCTGCAGGTAAAATCCCTGGTGGTTTCTTCAAGCGTGAAGGCCGTCCATCTGAAGGCGAAACACTAACTGCTCGCCTGATTGACCGTCCAATTCGTCCGCTATTCCCAGACAATTTCAAAAACGAAGTGCAAGTAATTGCTACTGTTGTTTCTATTAACCCAGATGTACAGCCTGATATCGTAACGATGATCGGTACTTCTGCGGCACTAGCTATTTCTGGTATTCCGTTCAACGGCCCAATCGGTTCTGCACGTGTTGGTTACATCAATGACCAATTCGTACTAAACCCAAGCAACACTGAGCTAGCGGAAAGCCGTCTAGACCTAGTTGTTGCGGGTACTGAAGGCGCAGTATTGATGGTTGAGTCAGAAGCTGACCGTCTATCTGAAGAACAAATGCTACAAGCTGTTGTATTTGGTCACGACCAACAACAAATTGTAATCAATGCTATCAAAGAGCTAGCGGCAGAAGTTGCTACTCCAGCATGGGATTGGACTGCTCCTGCAGTTAACACTGAGCTTAAAGCTCAGGTTGCTGATAAGGCTGAAGCACGTTTAGCGACTGCTTACCAAATCACAGAAAAGATGGCGCGTTACGAGCAAGTTGGCGCAATCAAATCTGACGTAGTGGAAGCACTACTTGCAGAAAACGAAGCACTAGACGAGCGCGAAATTCGTGACATGCTTGCATCTTTAGAGAAGAACGTTGTACGTAGCCGCATCATCGCGGGTAACCCACGTATCGATGGTCGTGAAAAAGACATGGTTCGTGCGCTAGACGTACGTACTGGTGTACTTCCACGTACTCACGGTTCTTCATTGTTCACTCGTGGTGAAACTCAAGCGCTTGTAACTGCAACGCTTGGTACACAACGTGATGCACAAATCATCGATAGCCTAATGGGTGAGAAGAAAGATCACTTCCTTCTACACTACAACTTCCCTCCATTCTGTGTAGGTGAAACTGGTTTCGTTGGTTCGCCTAAGCGTCGTGAAATTGGTCACGGTAAACTGGCTAAGCGTGGTATTGCTGCAGTAATGCCTTCTGTTGAAGAATTCCCATACACAGTACGTGTAGTATCGGAAATCACTGAATCTAACGGTTCATCTTCAATGGCTTCTGTATGTGGTACTTCTCTAGCGCTTATGGATGCTGGTGTACCAATCAAAGCATCTGTTGCGGGTATCGCAATGGGTCTTGTGAAAGAAGGCGATGATTTCGTAGTTCTTTCTGACATCCTTGGCGACGAAGATCACCTAGGTGACATGGACTTTAAAGTAGCAGGTACTGACGACGGTATTACTGCACTTCAAATGGACATCAAGATCGAAGGTATCACTAAAGAGATCATGCAAATTGCTCTTAACCAAGCTAAAGGTGCGCGTAAGCACATCCTTGGCGTAATGGATGAAGCAATTGGTTCTCACCGTGATGACATCTCTCAGTTTGCTCCTCGTATTCATACTATGAAGATCAACTCAGACAAGATCAAAGACGTTATCGGTAAAGGTGGTGCAGTTATCCGTGCACTTACTGAAGAAACTGGTACAACGATCGAGATCGAAGACGACGGCACAATCAAGATTGCTGCAACTGAAGGTACTGCTGCGAAAGAAGCGATTCGTCGCATCGAAGAAATCACAGCAGACGTTGAAGTTGGTCGCATCTACACTGGTAAAGTAATGCGTATCGTAGATTTCGGTGCATTCGTATCAGTAATTGGCGCGAAAGAAGGTCTTGTACACATTTCTCAAATCGCTCAAGAGCGTGTAGAGAAAGTGACAGATCACCTTGAAATGGGTCAAGAAGTTCAAGTTAAAGTACTTGAAATCGACCGCCAAGGCCGTATCCGTCTAAGCATGAAAGAAGCGGTTGAAGCACCAGCTGCTCCTGCACAAGACGAACAGCCACAAGGCTAAGTCTTAATCATGTGATAAAAGGGGCTAATTAGCCCCTTTTTTATTGCGTGTCATTTATGACATTTTGATTGAGTAGTACTGGCTCAGATCCGTATTATACTTGGTTGACTGGTTTATATTGGCGTTATCTCTGTTGTGAAAAGCGCATTTAGGCTATTGTAATAACGGTCAACTTAACTAAGATCAGCTGCTTAGCTAATTTAGATTATGAATATGTGGTTGTTAGACGCACAGCAACGACAGCCGAAACGCCATGTTATTCGGCTATGTATTCAATCACTTCATCTATCCCAGGGAGAATGGTATTGATTGCTAACAGGTTAAAGCTAGCATGCATTGCGGTAGTAATGATGCTAACGGGGTGTGCAACATCGACCAAAACGATGTGGACTCACCCACCAATGGCTATTCCCTTGCAGCCAACAATTCAACAGCAGATCCAATTAGCACGCATCGATCAACTGATGAAGCGTGATGATTTAGATAACGATACGCTGGCACAGATGTTTTATGAGCGCGGTTTACTGAACGATAGTTTAGGTTTACGTGATTTAGCGCGTCTTGATTTTAATCAGTCATTGTCTATGCGTCCAAACCAGCCTGATGTGTTTAACATTTTAGGGGTTTACTTCACGCAAGGTGCACATTTTGATGCCGCGTATGAAGCATTCGATTCAACGTTAGAGCTTAACTTTCAACATCCGTTTGCTCAACGTAACCGTGGTATTGCCCTGTATTATGGTGGTCGTTTAGATCTCGCACATGAAGACCTAATCGTTCACTACCAGCAAAACGTTAACGATCCTTATCGTGTGATTTGGCTGTACTTGGTGGATGTAGAGCGCACCCCAGAGCAAGCCTTAAATAAACTAAGATTGCGTTATGATGCCAGCGACAAGCAAGATTGGGGCTGGTTGATGGTACGTATGTACTTAGGTGATATCAGCGAAAGTGATTACCTTAAAGAAATCGCTAACGGTAGCGAGAGCAATGATCAGCTAGCAGAACGCTTAACCGAAGGCTATTTCTACCTTGCTAAGCGTTACCAGCAAGAAGGCAATTACTCCGCAGCACTCATGCTGTATAAGCTGACATTAGCGGGGAACGTATACGAGTTTGTTGAACATCGCTTTGCGTTATTAGAAACAGGCCGTGTGTTATCGCAATACCAAGCACAGCAACAAGCATTGCAAGCCAAAGTACAAAATAAGTAACAGTAGATCAGTCTATTGTTATAATGTGAAAAGTAGATCAAAAAAGCCGCGGACTTTCGTTCGCGGCTTTTTTTATGCGTGGTATATCGTTCAAATTAGCGATTGAACGGTGATGCCAACAAGCATTAGCTTTCGATATTTAAGCCCGCAACATTGTGCCAGTAACCATTACAGTGATGGCCATCTTTTAGGGGATGACGGGTTTGACCTTGCTCGTTATTCTTAAAATCAGCGACCAGATCTAGCGTATCAACGCTTAACGGACTTAAGCGCACGACATCAACAATATCATGCATGCTGTTAAGGTCGTTGATCAGGTTATAGCAATAACCTGATTGGGTTTGAATGCCGTTAAGGTTAAACACACTTTGGCCTTCTTGGCTGTATACCTGAATACCCGTTGGGTACTTGATACAGCAGGTTTCGCAATCGTCTTTTGCTTTGTCTTCCGCGCGAGCGGTAAAGCAACGAGCAGAGTAAGCTAAAGGAAGGTAACCGTAACTGAAGACTTCCGTCTCAAATTGCCCGCGAATCCCCAGCTTCTCGCAATCGACTAATACGTTTTGCAACCATTCGCGAGACAGCTCAACCGGCATACACCAGCGTACCATGCCTTGTTTCAAGAACAGCTTTAACGTCTGTGCGTTATAGCAGTTTACAGCGGCACCCACCACAAAAGGGACTTTGCTTTGGTGTGCTAATTGAACCGCTGAAACGTCGTTAGCTTCAATAATGAAGTCACCGTTATCAACGTATTTCTTCATGATGTTGACTTCGCTTGGTGCTTCTAGCAATGCCATGGTGGATAGCACCACTTGCTTGCCTGAATCCGCCAGATCTTTAGCAATATCAAACCAGTGTGCGGCTTTCATTTCTCGGCGTTTTGAGCAGACGCTCTCGCCTAAGTAAATGATGTCGCTGTCTGACTGTTTTGCTTGCTGATAAAACGCTTCAACATCGGTTTTCGGCCAAAAGTATAGCAATGGGCCAAGAGAGTATTTCATTCGTTGGCTCCTTTATTGCCATTTACGGTGGTAAGCACCCAGTGTGGTTTGCTTACCTTCAGAAACATTGCCTAAGCATGCATTCCAAGCGGGTTCAACGCTGTAACCTTCAGGGTTCGCTTTATAGCGATCAATCGCTGCACGCCATGTTTTGGTTACTTGCTCAACGTAAGCAGGGCTACGTTGGCGGCCTTCGATTTTTACTGAGGCAATATTGGCTTTAAATAGCTCAGGTAAAATCTCTAGCGTATTCAAGCTGGTTGGTTCTTCTAGTGCATGGTAGCGACGGTTTTCACCACTGATATTAATATCGAAGCGACCTTTACACAGGGTAGGGTAACCCGCGTTTTCGCCTTCTGCATACTGATCAATCAGAATGTCATTAAGACGAGATTCTAGGCCAGTCGCTGTTTCTTGCCAGCGCACGTATTTCGCCGGTGAACAAGCACCAACCGTGTTTGGTGATTCACCTGTCATGTAAGATGACAGGTAACAACGACCTTCTGACATAATACAGAGGCTACCAAAGGCAAATACTTCTAGATCCATATCAGTGTTACGGGCTAGTTGCTTCACCTGATGGATAGACAGCACGCGCGGTAAAACCACACGCTTCACATTGAAGTTGTTTTTGTAGTAATCAATGGCCGCCGTATTGGTGGCGGATGCTTGCACTGAAAGGTGTAATTCAAGATCTGGGTATTGGGTTGCTGCGTACTCAAGTACCGCGATATCAGCTACGATGAGTGCATCGACGCCCATTGCTGCTGCATTGTCTACGGCCTTAGTCCAACGGTTAAAACCGTCTGGATGGGCAAATGTGTTCAAGGCAACATGCAGCTTCTTATCGTGATCGCGCACGTACTCAACCGCTTTTTCTAATTTACGTCCTGTAAAGTTCAAACCAGCAAAGTGGCGGGCATTCGTATCGTCTTTAAAGCCGATGTAGACCGCATCTGCGCCATTATCGATGGCGGTTTTCAAGGCTGGAAGGTTACCAGCGGGGCAAAGCAGCTCCATATTATATTTATCTACCAGTGCTTGATGAATGAAGGTATATCAAGGCATACCATAAATACCCACAAAGTATTAATGGTTGTTGCTCAATATATGTTTTCAATTTTGATAGGCGAAATACTAGGGGGCTTAGCCTGCCTAAGTTTTGATTTCAGGCAGGTTTTTATTGATTTAGGACAATTTTTTGCGTGAATAGTCGCGTTGATTATGCACTCTGACGGCTATTTTTCACTAAAACAGCTTCCAACTCATGTTTTGGTTGCGGGCGGAAAAAGTGAAAGCCTTGAATCGAATCGCAATTCAGGTTTGACAGCAGCGTTGCTTGTTGGTGTGTTTCCACCCCTTCAGCAACCACACTCATGTTAAGTGATTTACCCAAATTAATGATATTTTCAATCAGGGTAACTTGCTTGGGTATGGTTTCGATGTCTTTGATAAAGGCGCGATCGACTTTAAGTTCATCAAGTGGAAAGCGAGCTAAATATGACAATGAAGAGTAGCCTGTACCAAAGTCATCAATCGAGAGGGCAAACCCCAGTTTCTTGATTGCTTTTAGCATTTGAATCGCATGTTCGCCATCGTTCATCATTGAGCTTTCAGTGAGCTCGAACGTAATATCACTGGGATTGATCCCCGTGCTTTTACGTAATTTATCGATGAATAAAATCAGATTTGGGTTACCAAATTGCTGTGGTGATAAGTTAATCGCCACACGGCCTTGTAATAATCCCTGTTTTTTCCACTCGCGCACCGTGGTAAATACTTCACGCATCACGACACGGCCAAGTTGTTCAATTAACCCTGACCGTTCGGCAACAGGAATGAATTGGGCTGGACTGATGTAACCTTCAACAGGGTGTTTCCAACGTACTAGCGCTTCAGCGCCATCGATGGAGAAGTCTTTGGCATTCACTTTCGGTTGATACCATACTTCTAAGCCATTTTTCTGTAAGGCTTTTTGTAATTCGATTTCGAGCCACAAACGCATCCGTGCTTCTTTATTCATGCTTTCATCGAACTTGACTAAGCGGTTACGACCACGGTTCTTGGCTTCGTACATCGCGGTGTCAGCGTTTTGTAGCAAGATACGGGCATCATTACCATTACCTGGGTAGGTAACCATACCCATAGAACAGGCAATGTGTTTGCTAAAGTGGTGAAGATTAAACGGCTGACTCACCAATGCGATGATTTGCTGCGACAATAAATCACCAATACGTTCATGTTCGGGGTTTAACAGCAAGATGCCGAACTCATCACCGCCAAGATGGCCAATCACCGAATCATCAGGCAGCAGCTTTAATAAACGTTGAGCGATCTCTTGCAGAACGCGATCACCAATATGATGCCCTAACGAGTCATTAATATTTTTGAAATTATCAACATCAAGATACAGCATCACCAGTGGGGTATTTTCGGTGATATGGTGTTCTAACTTACGGGTAAATCCATGGCGATTGAATAGCCCTGTTAGCGCATCAGTTTGCACTAATTGATCTATTTGCCCTTGGGGTAAACGGGTGTTCGTTTGGGTACGTAGTAGCACCAGTTTAGCCGGCGAACCAAGCATGGTGATATCAGAAAGTGACAGCAAAAAGGTGTTATCTTGAATGGCTTCTGGGCCAACATAGCAGCGACGGGTTTCGCTATTGGGTTGGTGGTTCAATTGTGTGCCGAGTATCCGCTGGCTTTGAAAATCAAATACTATGCGACTAAGGTCTTCCCCGAGTAAGTCTTTAGCGGTTCCAAACCCCAGTATTTTTGCCGCTCGTTGGTTAGCCGACAGCACGATATTATTTTCAATCATGCAAATGCCATCACTGCTATTTTCATGCAGTTGATTAAGCTGGTGTTCTAATTCTTCTAACGATTTTACAAGAACTTGACGTTCAGATGTGTCTGCTGAGTGCAGCACCACATATTGCACATTGCCCATATCATCACGTAATGGCGTTAGGCTGAAATGCAATGAACTGTCATGGCGGTTATCGTTAAGGACGACTTCACCTTCAACCGACTCACCGTTAAATGCGCGATCGTAATAAGGTTGAAGCGTTTGGTAATAGGTGTGACCAAGAATATCTTTGTCGCAGCGGCCAACCAATTCTTCGCGGGTATAACCACTGAGCTCACAGTAGCGGTTATTCACGGTCAGGTAGTTATGCTCGTTGTCGAGAACGGCAAAAAGAAACGGACTATTGTCTGTTAGCAGTGGAAACCAATAAGTAAGCTGCTCTGTTGGCATCGTTCTGACGTCACCTATTTTGTGTTATTTGACTGGGATCCCACAAGCAGTATGCGCATGTGAAAATACGGCTCAGTATACCTACGAGCGGTAGTGAGCGCTAAACTTTCCCTTTGTAGAAGCCTTTTTTTTGACTCAAGGCATGATATTTATCAATCGGCCTGCTTACAATGATAACCAACTTTCGGGAAGGTTAACTTTTCCCTACCCATATAAACATGTAAGCATAATAGGAAACGCATCGGTGATTGCTCAAATTCGTAAACACATGGTTCAGCATGGCCCAGCTTTGTTACGCATTCCTGCTAAGGTGATGCCTTTTGCAGTACAACAAAAAATGATGCTAGAAGGATTATCTCTAGTATTTAAAGAAGCATTGGACGATGGTGACTTTGAGTTTTTAGAAGATCGCTGGTTAAAAGTTGAAGTACGTGACTTAGAGTTGCAGTGGTTCATCAGTTTTCAAAACGAGAAACTGGTTGTGTCTCAGCATGTAGAACAAGAAGATGTGAGCTTTAGCGGTGAATGTAACGATTTAGTACTAATTGCCGCTCGTAAGGAAGACCCAGATACATTATTCTTCCAGCGTCGTCTTCGTATTGAAGGGGATACTGAATTAGGTCTGGAAGTGAAGAATCTGATGGATAGCATCGATCTTGACGCTCTACCAAAACCCTTAACATATTTACTGCAGCAGTCGGCAGATTTCATCCAACAAGGCATGAAAGATGCGGCGGCTGAGCAAGAGGTTGTGAATGCTCATTAGAACCGAGGCGCCCGTTGATATTCTTCCTGTTGATCGTTTATTGAAAAAAACGTTTGAGACAGACGCCGAAGCGAATCTTGTGATGGCTTTACGCGAGAATGGTAACCGTACATTGTCGCTAGTCGCATGTAACGATGACGGTGAAGTGGTTGGACACCTTTGTTTGAGTCCTGTCACTGTTGACGGCCAAGATAATGGCTGGCAAGGGCTGGCACCATTAACGATAGCGACTGAATATCAGCGCCAAGGTCTTGGACTTGCACTCATGACGGAAGCTAAAAATATTTTAGCTGAACTGGGCTACCCTGTTGTCGTGGTACTCGGTGACCCTAATTACTACCAACGTGTTGGCTTTACAACAGCCGCTGATCACGGATTAACTTGCCGTTGGGATGCACCAGTTGAGGCATTCATGGTGATTGAGTTGTTGCCTGAAACATTGGCAGGCCAGCAAGGTACAGTGGAATACAGTGCTGAGTTTTCAGCCTTATAATTCCGACGCAATCCAGTAAGGGAAAGTGCCTTACTATCGAATATCGACAAAGCCACCTGCGGGTGGTTTTGTTTTATCACTAGACTAAAATAGCTGTGAATTCCACCTTGGTGGTCTTGGTTGAATTTGGTAGCATTGCCGCCCTTAATGGCAGCTGATAAGAGTAGAGTAGGCATGAAGCAACGAGATATTCAGGTGTTGCAAGAAATGGGGCTGACATATTGGCAGGTCCGTAAGCCAGAATGTTTTCCTGCACTTGAAGTGCCGGTTATCAATTTTCCTGATGATTGCAAACTCCTTTTTATTACTGAAGAGACGCTTACCGAACACGATGCTTGGCTGTTTGGTCGCATCCTGAAAAGTATGAAGCTCACGCCAGAACAAGCATTAATGTTGCCACCAAGTGCGTTAGAGCAACTTGGTCAGCATCAATTGGTATGGTGTTGGATCGCTGGTTGTACTGTGACAGCCCCTGTTGGGGTACAAGCACTACAGTCGGCGGCACTGTCGACCATGCATACTAATCCCGCAGCTAAAAAAGCCCTATGGCAGCAGATCTGTTCTTATGACAATTAATATCGTTCCGTTAGACACACAACATCTTGATGCCGTATGGCATATCGAGCAGGCTGCGCATGCGTTTCCTTGGGCTGAATCTATGGTTCGTGCCGAACCGAGTAAGCGTGCCTGTAATTTTGCGTTATTAGTTGATAATACGCTGGTGGGTTATTGCTTCGGTCAGTTGGTGGCAGGTGAAGCCACTTTGCTAAATATTGCGATTGACCCGCAAGCACAAGGTAAAGGTTACGGTAAAACCTTGCTTGATGGCTTTATGTCACAGATGCGCGATCAGGGTGCGGAAGACATCTGGCTTGAAGTTCGTGCAAGCAATACCCGTGCTTCACACTTGTATGAAGCACTCGGTTTTAATGAAATAAACCGTCGTGAAGGGTACTACCCAGCTGAGAATGGCCGCGAAGACGCATTAATCATGACCTACATGGTAATGTAATCGGATCTTACTCAGGGTTAGCGCTGTTTCTTTGCGGCGACTTTGCGTATAATTCCGCCACTTTTCTGCGCGATACGCGTTTTTCTTTTCTGCACACAAAGAGGTCGAGATGTAATTACTGCGATCTGTTAATTATAACTCCCTGCTGTGCAGGCATTTAATTCTAATTCTCGGGTGAATCATCGGGCTAGACCTAGGTGGTTCATCGGTTATTGAAATCTCTAACAGGATTATCAACGCTTATGTCTTTTCTACAAGAAGTGGGTAAACGCCGTACGTTTGCTATCATTTCTCACCCCGATGCGGGTAAAACAACCATTACCGAAAAAGTATTATTATTCGGAAACGCGATCCAAAAAGCAGGTACCGTTAAAGGCCGTGGTTCTAACCAGCATGCTAAGTCTGACTGGATGGAAATGGAAAAAGAACGTGGTATCTCGGTAACAACGTCGGTGATGCAGTTCCCGTACAACGATTGTCTAGTGAACCTACTTGATACTCCAGGACACGAAGACTTCTCGGAAGATACGTACCGTACGCTAACAGCCGTTGACTCATGTTTGATGGTTATTGATGCAGCTAAAGGTGTCGAAGATCGTACCCGTAAACTGATGGAAGTTACGCGTCTGCGTGATACGCCAATCGTTACCTTTATGAACAAACTTGACCGTGACGTTCGTGACCCAATGGAAGTGCTAGATGAAGTAGAAAGCGAGCTTGGTATGGCTTGTGCTCCTATTTCATGGCCGATTGGTTGTGGTAAAGAATTTAAAGGTGTTTACCATATTCACCGTGATGAAACTATCTTGTACTCGTCTGGTCATGGCCATGAGATCCAAGAAGTACGCACAATTAAAGGTCTCGACAACCCTGAGCTTGATATCGCTGTTGGTGAAGACTTAGCCGCGAGTGTACGTGAAGAACTAGAGCTGGTGATCGGTGCGTGTCCTGAGTTTGATCAAGAGCTTTTCTTAGCGGGTGAGCTAACGCCAGTGTACTTCGGTACTGCATTGGGTAACTTCGGTGTAGACCACATGCTAGACGGTCTAACCAAGTGGGCTCCAGCACCGCAAACGCGTAAAGCGAATGAGCGTGATGTTGAAGCGACGGAAGAGAAATTCTCTGGTTTCGTCTTTAAAATCCAAGCAAACATGGATCCTAAGCACCGTGACCGTATCGCCTTCATGCGCATCGTGTCGGGTACTTACAACCAAGGCATGAAGATGAACCACGTTCGTTCTGGCAAAAATGTCAGCATTTCGGATGCGGTAACCTTTATGGCGGGCGACCGTTCACGTGCAGAGCAAGCATTTGCAGGTGATATTATTGGTTTACACAACCACGGTACGATCCAAATTGGTGATACCTTTACCCAAGGTGAAAACCTGAAGTTTGCGGGTATCCCTAACTTCGCACCTGAATTGTTCCGTCGTATTCGCCTAAAAGATCCACTGAAGCAAAAGCAATTGCTTAAAGGCTTAGTTCAGCTTTCAGAAGAAGGTGCGGTACAGGTATTCCGTCCGCTACAAAATAACGATCTGATCGTTGGTGCGGTAGGTGTGCTTCAGTTTGATGTGGTTGTTGCTCGCTTGAAAGCAGAGTACAACGTAGAAGCCATTTACGAAGGTATTAACGTAGCAACAGCACGTTGGGTCGAATGTGGTGATGCGAAGAAGTTGGAAGACTTCAAACGTAAGAACCAACAAAACCTTGCGCTAGATGGTGGTGACAACCTGAGTTACATCGCGCCGACTATGGTTAACCTTAACCTAGCTCGCGAGCGTTTCCCAGACGTTGATTTCCGCGCAACACGCGAACACTAATCGCGCGTTGAGTGAAGAGAGTTAATTGTCGAAGCCGTCACTGATGTGACGGCTTTTTTTGTATCTGATAAACAGGGGTATATAGTTAGGTCAATATTCCATTGTGTTCATACAGTCAGGGAGACGAACATGGACCTTGCCGTGGGCATTGCAAAGCAGCCCGACATCTATTCATGGCCTGGTAAAGCGCATCCACTTGGGGCGACGGTTGATGAAGAAGGGGTGAACTTTAGCTTATATTCCAAAGATGCCACCCAAGTGGTACTGCATCTTTTCCATCACCGTAACGATAACGAACCTTTTCTTTCTTTCGATCTTGATCCGTCTATTCATAAACGTGGCCATTATTGGTTTGTATTTATTGCCAATATTGCACATGGACAGTTATATGCCTTTCAAGCTGATGGCCCGTGGCAACCGACACAAGGGTTACGCTTTGATAAAGAAAAAGTGCTGATCGACCCTTATAGCCATGCCATTTGTTTTAGCGATAATTACCAACGAAGTCGTGCGATTGGTGCAGGTTCGAACATGGATGCCTGCATGAAAAGTGTGGTGGTTGATCACCAAACATTTGACTGGCAAGGAAGCCAATCACCGCGCCACTCGTTAACCGATACCGTGATCTATGAAATGCACGTAGCGGGTTTCACCCAGCACCCGAATTCAGGCGTAGAGCAGGCTAAACGGGGCACTTATGCTGGCATTATCGAAAAAATCCCGTATTTATTATCCCTCGGCGTGACGGCTGTCGAGCTGATGCCAGTACAGCAGTTTGATACTTCAGATGCGCCTGAAGGGCGAGATAATTACTGGGGCTACAGCCCAATCAATTTTTTTGCCGTACATGCTGATTACAGCGTTACTAATGATCCCCTCGTAGCAATTAACGAATTTAAGTTATTAGTCCGTGAACTGCATAAAGCGGGGATCGAAGTGATTTTAGATGTGGTGTTTAACCATACCGCAGAAGGGGATGAGAACGGCCCGACGTTTTGCTTTAAAGGACTGCAAAATAGCGCGTATTACCTAACCAATAAAGAAACCGGTGAATATGCCAACTACAGTGGTTGTGGTAACACTTGTAACGCGAATCATAGTGTGTTGCGTCGGATGATCATCGATGCGCTTCATTATTGGGTCACAGAAATGAAGGTCGATGGATTCCGCTTTGACTTGGCATCAGTATTAGCCCGAGACAGTGAAGGTAACCCAATGCGCCAGCCGCCCTTATTATGGTCGATCGATTCCGATCCCATTTTAAGCAGTACCAAAATTATTGCTGAAGCGTGGGATGCGGCAGGGCTGTATCAAGTGGGATCTTTTATTGGAGATAGATGGAACGAATGGAACGGTAAATACCGCGATGATGTACGGGCTTTTTGGCGAGGGGACCGTAATAGCGTCGGTGTATTTGCATCACGTATTTTAGGATCACCGGATATCTACGGTTGTCAGCATCATTCACCACATCGTTCAGTCAATTTCATTTGTGCGCATGACGGCTTCACTTTGAATGACTTGGTAAGCTATAACGAAAAACACAACTGGGCCAACGGGGAAGAAAACCGTGACGGCGATAACCATAATGTGTCATGTAATTATGGTATTGAAGGTCCAACCGGAATAGCTGAAATCGAAAGTCTGCGTCATCGCCAATGTAAAAATATGCTGGCGACGCTTTTTTTGTCGTTAGGCACGCCAATGATCAACATGGGGGATGAAGTTCGACGTACCCAGCAAGGCAACAATAATGCCTACTGTCAGAATAACGAATTGAGTTGGTTTGATTGGGATCTTGTTGGTCAGCATGCTGACTTATACCGTTTCGTTTCTTTGCTCAGCCAACTGCGCAGTTCAGAGCCGACACTGGAATGGAACATGCACCGTTCATTGGCATCGGTACTCGATTCAGTCGAAATATGCTGGCATGGTGTTGAGCCACAGCAGCCTGATTGGGGCGAGCGTTCACACTCATTGGCTTTAACGGTTATTCACCCCCTGACTAACGATGAATTATATGTGGTGTGTAATGCTTACTGGGATCCACTTGAATTTACGATTCCCGATTGTGATCAAAGCGACTGGCATTTAGTGATAGATACGGCAGCAGATAGCCCACATGATATTTATGCTATTGATGATGCGCCGCGTTATCCGCAAAATAGTATTTTGGTCAAAGGACGTAGCATGGTGGTGATGGTGGCTAAAACCCCAGATTCTCCGTGAGTAATTTGAGCCAGTAACTGAAGCAATAAAGGTTGGCGGGGAAATATGTGGCAACGAATTAAAGCGATGGTAAGCCGTGGTATCGCGTATTACGACAAATGGTGTCAGCAGATGGGGTTAACTGCTGAAAATCGCCGTAGTTGTGCACCAGTACGCTATGACGACGATGATCCACGCCACCCTACTTATCATCGTAATAATGGTGATAGTGATGGCGGTAAACCATCATCCTCTTGTAACAAGGAGAACCCGCCATGCTGATAGATAGCCACTGCCATTTTGATTTTGAACCCTTCGCTCAAGATCCCGCTCATTTTCTTGCATTGGCTCAACAGCAAGGTGTAGAGAAGCTGGTGGTGCCAGCAATAGGCCAACGTAACTGGCTGCAAGTCACCCAGCTAGCAGCGCAGTTTCCTGATATTTACTTTGCACTTGGTTTACACCCTTTCTTTAGTGCTGAGCATACAGATGATGCTTTAGCGCAACTCGAATTAGCTTTAGGGCTGCAGCAAGATAATCGCCAGTGTGTCGCGATAGGCGAGTGTGGGTTGGATTTTGCTGTTGCAGATGCAATGAACGAACCGTTGCGGCAACGTCAGCAACAGCAACGGTGGTTGGAAGGGCAGCTAGAATTAGCGAATCGTCATCAGTTACCTGTGATACTCCATTGCCGAAAAGCGTTTCCTGAACTGATGAAATTATTGAGACAAAATCCACCCAAACAAGGCGGTGTGTACCATGCTTTTAGTGGTAGCTATCAGCAGGCAAGGCAACTACTTGATCTAGGTATCAGAATTGGGGTTGGTGGCACCATTACTTATAGTCGAGCGCATAAAACTCGCACTACAATGACTAAGTTGCCATTGGCAGCCTTAATGTTAGAAACCGATTCGCCAGATATGCCCGTAGCAGGCTTTCAAGGACAGCCTAATCGTCCTGAACGCTTATGCGTCATATTGCAATGCTTGGCCGCTCTCAGAACGGAATCTGAACGAGAAATAGCAAGGGAAACGAGCTTAACCACTGCTGAACTTTTCGCCATTCCACTGTGAGCTTGATCTCAAAAGACAAACGTTTGCGTCAACCGATTGCGTAGCTTGCTTTCTTTTGTGTGATCAGTGTCATGCTTTGCGTTAAACGTTCACATTCTTTCCTTATAAAGTGTGATGTTGGCATTACTTTATCGGCTCTAGCATAAGTATAATGCGCCGAACTCATTTATGAGCCTAATTGTCGAGACGCCAAATTTAACTAAAGGATCCATAAACCATGAGCCTGTTTATGAGCCTGGTTGGGATGGTAGTATTGCTAGCAATCGCAGTACTGTTATCGGACAACCGTAAAGCTATTAATCTACGTACTGTTGGTGGCGCTTTTGCCATTCAATTCTTGTTAGGTGCATTCGTTCTGTATGTACCTGTTGGTCGTGACGTGCTTTATGGCATGTCACAAGCTGTAGCGAATGTAATTGGTTACGGTAATGACGGTATCAACTTCCTATTCGGTGGTTTAACGTCAGACAAAATGTTTGAATTATTCGGTGGCGGCGGTTTCGTATTCGCATTGCGTGTACTACCAGTTATCGTATTCTTCTCTGCATTGATCAGCGTACTTTACTACCTAGGTGTGATGCAGGTTGTTATCAACGCACTAGGCGGTGGTCTACAGAAAGCACTGGGTACATCTCGTGCGGAATCTATGTCTGCAACAGCAAACATCTTCGTAGGTCAAACGGAAGCACCATTGGTGATTCGTCCGTTCGTACCTAAAATGACTCAATCTGAGCTGTTTGCAGTAATGTGTGGTGGTCTAGCATCTGTAGCGGGTGGTGTACTAGCAGGCTACGCATCAATGGGTGTGCCACTAGAATACCTAATCGCAGCATCTTTCATGGCTGCACCGGGTGGTCTACTATTTGCTAAAATCATCAAACCTGAAACTGAAGAGCCAATTGAGCAACTAGCTGGCGATGAAGCACAAGGTGATGACAAACCAGCTAACGTGATTGACGCAGCAGCGGCAGGCGCATCTTCTGGTATGCAACTAGCACTTAACGTAGGTGCAATGCTACTAGCATTCATCGGTTTGATTGCACTAATCAACGGCATGCTAGGTGGCATCGGTGGTTGGTTCGGTATGCCTGAACTAACACTAGAGCTAATCCTTGGTTACGTATTCTCTCCTCTAGCATTCCTAATCGGTGTGCCATGGGAAGAAGCAACCATCGCAGGTTCTTTCATCGGTCAGAAACTGGTAGTAAACGAATTCGTTGCTTACCTAAACTTTGCCCCTTACCTAGGTGAAGCGGCTGAAGTTGTTCTTTCTGATAAAACGAAAGCAATCATCTCATTCGCACTTTGTGGTTTTGCTAACTTATCTTCTGTAGCAATCCTACTAGGTGGTCTTGGTGGTCTTGCACCAAGCCGTCGTCATGAAATTGCACGTTTCGGTATGAAAGCTGTAGCTGCAGGTACATTATCTAACCTAATGTCTGCAACAATTGCTGGTCTATTCGTGACTATCAACGCAATGTAATACGACACCTTGTCGAATTGAAAAACGCCACAGCCTTGCTGTGGCGTTTTTGTATCTGCTTATGACGCCTATCCTGAATCCCGATTGTTATTCTCTCTTTCTGTTCCGTTCTGCCCAGCCCTCAGCCCCCAGATCTCAGATCTCAGATCTTTTGTGAGGTTTACAGCGTCTGCTGTTTGCTCACCGATATTCTTGTATATTTTTGTATGAATAATTTAATGGTTTTTATTCTTTCAACAGAATTGGTAAAAACAACAGTCTGGCTTAAAATTAAAGCCATAAAATCGATTGCGCTCCCTTTTATCACGATTCACTTTGCTAACATTAGTTGCATGAACAAGGTCGGATAAGGCGAGATAGGGTCTACACTCATAGTTAAATTTCACAGCAAGAAGAGTGCTGTTATGGGTGAAGTATTATTATCTATCTTTGCTGGTTTTATTGTCGGTGTGTTGTTTTCAGCAATTAAACTACCTATCCCTGCCCCCCCTGTTTTACCTGGGGTTATGGGGATTGTCGGTGTATACCTTGGTGGGGTTTCGTATCAATGGATTATTGAGCGGTTCTTTACTGGGTGAATTTGCAATGTTTAGTTTAAGTTGTTGAAAGTAAGCCGTTTAGTTTGAATTTTGCAGGTAAACAGATTGTCTACACCTGGAAACACGACTTTGATGGTGGCATGGATCTTACCTTGGTATGATGGGGTTATCATCCTAATGTGATGAGTGCTTTAACAGCATTCCCTAACGTGATGGGAACTGTCACGTTTCTGCTGTGAATGGCAAAAGCAAGGTGTACCCTCCACCTTGCGCGGTGAAAAAGGATGTCGATTGAGCGCAATAACGAGATTGCCTCGATTCTTCAAGGAGCAAGTCCGCTCAGTGAGCAGTTCACGCTGTGTGAGCTGTTTGACTTAGTAATATTATTGGACTCTGGAGATAGTCATGAGCGAATTAAACACTGCTGCACTACGCGCACTAAAATTAATGGATCTTACCACTCTTAACGATGACGACACTGATGCAAAAGTGATCGAGCTTTGTAAGAACGCGAAGACAGCAGTAGGTAATACTGCAGCAGTATGTATCTACCCACGTTTTATCCCTGTTGCTAAAAAGCAACTACGTGAGCAAGGTACGCCTGATGTACGTATCGCAACCGTTACTAACTTCCCACACGGTAACGACGACATCGACATCGCAGTAGCTGAAACAAAAGCAGCTGTTGCATACGGTGCAGACGAAGTGGATGTAGTATTCCCATACCGTGCACTGATCGCAGGCAACGAAGAAGTTGGCTTCGAGCTAGTTAAACAATGTAAAGCAGCATGTGGCGATATCCTACTGAAAGTAATTATCGAAACGGGCGAACTAAAAGAAGAAGCGCTAATCATTAAAGCGTCTGAAATCTCTATTAAAGCCGGTGCTGATTTCATCAAAACATCAACAGGTAAAGTGCCTGTAAACGCAACGCCAGAATCTGCAGAGATCATGCTTACTGTGATCAAGAACATGGGCGTAGCAAAAACTGTTGGCTTCAAGCCTGCAGGTGGTGTGCGTACAGCTGAAGACGCACAAACATACTTAGCAATGGCAGATCGCCTGCTAGGTGCTGAGTGGGCTGATAACATGCACTACCGTTTTGGTGCATCAAGCCTACTAGCAAATCTGCTTAACACGTTAGGTGAAGGCGAAAAAGCGGCTGAAGGCGGCTACTAAGTCTGAACAATAAGGTGGTGCTTGCCACCACCTTTATTTCCCCATACTTTGCAAAGGCTAGATGCTTATTTATAAGCGTCCGACCTCTTACACTCAAAAAACAGCAAAGTATGCACCCTACACCCAATCTAACAGGGGCAGATCATGTACTTACCTCAAGAAATTATCAGAAAAAAACGCGACAACGTTATTCTAACAACAGACGAAATTAACTTTTTTATTCAAGGCATTGCAAAAGACACGGTATCTGAAGGTCAGATCGCTGCGTTTGCGATGGCTATTTATTTCAACGACATGACGATGGATGAGCGTGTAGCACTAACGTGTGCAATGCGTGATTCAGGTATGGTGATTGACTGGAGCCATATGGACTTCGGCGGTCCAATCGTTGATAAGCACTCAACAGGCGGCGTGGGTGATGTAACATCACTGATGCTAGGCGCAATGGTTGCGGCTTGTGGTGGTTTTGTTCCTATGATTTCAGGCCGTGGTCTGGGTCATACCGGTGGTACGCTTGATAAGCTAGAAGCGATCCCTGGTTACAACATTACTCCAACCAATGATGTGTTCGGTAAAGTCACTAAAGAAGCTGGCGTAGCGATCATTGGTCAAACTGGTGATTTAGCACCAGCGGATAAGCGTGTGTACGCTACCCGTGACGTAACTGCAACGGTTGATAACATCTCCTTGATCACCGCGTCTATCTTGTCGAAGAAACTGGCGGCAGGTTTAGGTTCATTGATCATGGATGTTAAAGTAGGTTCTGGCGCATTTATGCCAACTTACGAAGCGTCTGAAGAGCTTGCTAACTCTATCGTCGCTGTTGCAAATGGTGCAGGTACACGTACCACAGCATTACTAACAGACATGAACCAAGTGTTGGCATCAACAGCAGGTAATGCGTTAGAAGTGCGCGAAGCGGTGCAATTCTTAACAGGTGAATACCGTAACCCTCGCTTGTTTGAAGTGACCATGGCACTGTGTGCTGAAATGTTACTAATTAGTGGTTTAGCTAGCGACTTAGAACAAGCGCGCGCTAAGTTACAAGCAGTACTTGATAATGGCCAAGCGGCTGAACGCTTTGGCAAAATGGTAGCCGGCTTAGGTGGCCCTGTAGATTTCATGGAAAACTACAATAACTACCTCGACACAGCTGAAATCGTGAAACCTGTGTTTGCGGATGCAGCGCAGCTTGCGGGTGCAACTAACTTTGCTTCGGCGATGGACACTCGTGGTCTTGGCATGGCAGTGGTTGGTATGGGCGGTGGTCGCCGTGTTGCTAGCGACACTATTGATTACGCCGTTGGTCTTAGCGATATGATCCGTTTAGGTGATGAAGTTTACGCTGATACCCCACTTGCTATGGTACACGCACGTAGTGAAGCACAGTGGGAAGAAGCAGCGAAAGCGGTTCGCCAATCGATCAGTGTGTCTGAACAAAAACCTGAAGCTACCCCAGAAGTTTACCGCCGCGTTCGCGCGGAAGATGTTTAATTCGGAGTCAATATGAAACGTTCAATAATCCTAGTACTAGATTCATTCGGTATTGGTGCCACAGAAGATGCCGTCGATTTCGGTGATGTTGGCGCGAACACCATGGGTCACATTGCACAAGCTTGTGCACGCGGTGAAGCGGATAACGGTGAACGTAGTGGTCCTCTACACCTGCCTAACTTAAACAAACTAGGTTTGGGTAAAGCATGTGAAGAATCTTCAGGTTACTTCCCTGAAGGTTTGGATGCGAATGTAGAAATCACTGGCGCTTACGGCCATGCGAAAGAGTTGTCGTCGGGTAAAGATACCCCGTCAGGCCACTGGGAAATCGCTGGCGTACCTGTATTGTTTGATTGGGGTTACTTTACTGATCACAGCAACAGCTTCCCGCAAGAATTACTAGATAGCATTGTTGAACGTGCCAACCTACCGGGTTACCTAGGTAACTGCCATGCATCGGGTACACAAGTACTGGATGACTTGGGTGAAGAGCACATGAAAACGGGCAAACCTATTTTCTATACCTCGGCTGACTCGGTATTCCAAATTGCATGTCACGAAGAAACATACGGTCTAGATAACTTACTAGAACTATGCCAAATCGTGCGTGAAGAATTGGAAGACTACAACATTGGTCGTGTTATCGCGCGTCCATTCGTGGGTGCTGGTAAAGGACAATTTGAGCGTACGGGTAACCGTCGTGATTTGTCTGTTGAGCCACCAGCGCCAACGTTCTTACAAAAACTGGTTGAAGAGAAAAACGGCGACGTGATTTCAATCGGTAAGATCTCTGATATTTATGCGGGCTGCGGTATCACTAAAAAAGTGAAAGCGACAGGCATTCCAGACTTGTTTGAAGCAACGCTTGAGCAAATCAAACAAGCGGGTGATAACAGCTTAGTGTTCACTAACTTTGTCGATTTTGACTCAGCATACGGCCACCGTCGTAATGTTGCAGGCTACGCAGCGGCACTGGAATACTTTGATAAGCGTCTACCTGAAGTACTTGAACTACTGCAAGAAGACGATGTACTTATCCTAACGGCAGACCACGGTTGTGATCCAACGTGGGAAGGTACAGACCATACACGTGAGCACATCCCTGTGATTGTTGCTGGCCCTAAAGTACCAGCAGGCTCACTGGGCCGTCGCGAGACATTTGCAGATATCGGTCAAAGTCTTGCTGCGCACCACGGTGTATCAGACATGGATT
The DNA here is from genome assembly GCF_024346675.1 of Photobacterium sanguinicancri. NCBI lineage: Bacteria > Pseudomonadati > Pseudomonadota > Gammaproteobacteria > Vibrionales > Vibrionaceae > Photobacterium > Photobacterium sanguinicancri. The sequence goes on along the minus strand of NZ_AP024850.1, from coordinate 3,008,291 downwards.
ACGGCAAGTCTTTCTTGTAATTCAAAAAGACAGCAGAGTGTGGAGTCACACTCGCTGTTAAGCAGACAGATCAAAGTAAAGTCGCTGTTTCTGGCTATGATAAATGAGATGCAGAAACCGCGATCACTAATTATGATTTATCAATGAGCAAGCTCCAAATGGGCGTTCGTTGAAACGAAAAGGAAATAACCATGGCTACTCCACATATTAATGCTGAAATGGGTGACTTTGCAGACGTAGTACTAATGCCGGGTGACCCGCTACGTGCTAAGTACATCGCTGAAACATTTTTAGACGACGCCAAAGAAGTGTGTAACGTTCGTAGCATGCTTGGTTTTACCGGTACTTACAAAGGCCGTAAAATTTCAGTAATGGGCCACGGTATGGGTATCCCATCGTGCTCTATCTACGCAACTGAGCTAATCAAAGATTTCGGCGTAAAGAAAATCATCCGTGTTGGTAGCTGTGGCGCGGTACGTGACGATGTAAACCTACGTGATGTTGTTATCGGTATGGGTGCATCAACAGATTCTAAAGTTAACCGCATTCGTTTTGGCGATCACGACTTTGCAGCGCTAGCGGATTACGGCATGGTACAAAATGCCGTAGACGCAGCGAAAGCAAAAGGTGTTGACGTTAAAGTGGGTAACATCTTCTCGGCTGATTTGTTCTACAACCCAGATTTCAGCTTCTTCCAAACAATGAAGAAGTACGGCATCGTGGGTGTTGAAATGGAAGCAGCAGGCATCTACGGTCTAGCGGCAGAGTTTGGTGCTAAAGCACTGACTATCTGTACTGTGTCTGACCACATCCTACGTGGTGAAGCGACAACATCTGAAGAGCGTCAACTGACGTTCAACGACATGATGGAAATCGCACTAGAATCTGTTCTTCTAGGTGATGCTGAATAAGCTTGGCTTTTTAGTCACTCGCTTTTTCTGAATATGAAACCCCAGTCTATCGTCGATAGACTGGGGTTTTTCTTTATTGGGCTATGCGTTTTGCTTACGGCGACGGGTAAAGCCAAGCCCTGCTAACCCTAAACCAAACAGTGCAATTGTTGCAGGCTCTGGTACCGAGATACCGAATTCACCAACAGCAAAATCAACGTTAGAGCTAATAGTAATGCTATCTAGATAATTAGAAGCGTCCTCCCAGAAGCCCCAGCCTTTAGCACCGCTCGCGCCATCAATATCGAGTGCAAGCTGAACACCACCACTCATTGCGGTAATGTTAAACACACTGAATGGGTTAGGTTCAGCATAAAGGTAGAAAGCTTGGGTAAAGTCAGGTAAATCAATGGTCACACTTTGACGGCCATTGGTGTAGTAAACATCGCCTGTATAGCCATGGCTCCATGTTGACCAGCCACTACCAATTTCTCGCAGATTCATAGGGCCATCAAAACCAATTGACCCTCCCTCTGGGGTATCTACGCTGGTGACATCAGTAAAATTAGCTCGCGTATCATCCCCAAAAGCTGTCATGCCAAAGCCACCCAGTGATGCAGGCGGTGCTGCTGTGCCTAGATCGCTGACGAAGATAGTGGCATTTGCTGATTGACTGAGAACCAAACCTAACGAGATAGCAAGTACGCTTAAAGGTGTTTTAATATTCATGACATTTCCCTTTGCTTAAAATATGGTGTGACTTATTTCATATAAAGCAATGTATGTGCCGTTTTTTAAGGTGTTGAATTTATGGTGATTTATTTATAGATTAACGAGGGGATGTAAAAAAACCTGACATTATTCTCAATGATTAGAAGGGCGCGAACAGGAAGAGACCTGTTCGCGGTAGTGCGTTTAATCTTTTGCGTTTGCGGTAAGTAAGTACGGGAAATGCCAAATATCTTTACGGCGGCCAAAGGTAAAGGCAAGTAGGAAACCGATAAAGAGCGCAGCAATCACTAAGCCACGGACAATATTGGTCATCCCTTCGATTTCGCTGGTGGCGTGTTCGACGAGCTTACCGTGTTCTAAGGTAATGCGTAAAAAGCCAATCACTTGCTCACCAGACAAAATCGGTTCGATCACTTGTTGGCGGCCATAACTGGCGACAGACAAGGGAGTGGATAGCCCTGTGACTTGCTCGATAGGCATCGACTCTTCGGTCCGCGCAACTGTTCGCCCTTCCAGATCATAGATAGTGGCATCTAAAATAAGAGCTTCTTGTGACAAGCGCTGCACTAGCACTTGTAGCTTATCTTGGTTTTTATCTATCACATCACTTGAGGCTGTTTCAGCCGCTTGACGCACTAAAAGACGTGAGAGTGTTTGGGTTTGTTCGCTGAGCATGAGGTAGTTACGCGTATTCAGCTGCGACCCGTACTCCAGCATGGCGACAATACCAGCAAAGCAAGCGAGTAATACAAAGGCTTGCCAGAAGCGTTTGAGCCGTGTTGTTTTAAATTTCATCATGGTTATGTCTTCCAAAAGCGCCCCAAGTACATCGCATTATGCTTTACTTATTCTTATGTATTACTTTGTACATTGCATTGTACCCATCATTTTTGCCATAGTGGGGCGGTGGCTTATTCTATGGTGTTCAGGTACTTTGATGGTGCAGAGCAGTATACCAGCGTTTCTTTAAAGCGGAAAAAAACTCGATAATACTCTTGTTAAAACGCTAGAGTATAGAGAGCACGAAAGCCGCTAAACGCTACGATGTCGAGTGTTTATACCCATGGCCGTTTCACCCAACACCATGAGTATAACTACTTCACAAGGATGATGAATTTTGCTGACCATTAGAAAACATACGTTGCTGCAACAGCGATTCCCCGAGATTGTCGCTACGCCAAATTTAGTGAAACAAAAAGCGGCGACGTTGATTTATGGCCGCACAGTAACCTCTGTTCAATTAGACGACATTAGTGCAAAGGCGGATGAAACCCTGCAGGTTGTTGCTGCATGGAAAGTCGGGGGATATGACGCAGTATTAGTCACTAATGCTTTGCAGGATCAATTATATCAAGCTGTTATTGAACACTCGCTTGATGCGGTCGCGACGGCAGATTTACCCGATTTAGAAGATCCAGGCCTCGTGTTGATGGACATGGACTCCACCGCGATCGAAATTGAGTGTATTGATGAAATCGCCAAGCTTGCTGGGGTAGGCGAGCAAGTGGCGAAAGTAACAGAACGTGCAATGCAAGGTGAACTCGATTTTGAAGCAAGCTTACGCCAGCGGGTGGGAACGTTAGAAGGGGCAGATGAAGCCATTTTAGCGCAAGTACGTGATCACCTGCCTATGATGCCTGAACTGCGAGAGCTGGTCGAAACATTGCAGCATTATGGCTGGAAAGTCGCAATTGCTTCAGGTGGCTTCACGTACTTTTCTGATTACCTGAAAGACGAACTGGGTTTAGTACATGCGCAAGCCAATACCCTAGAGATTGTTGATGGCAAGCTGACAGGTAAAGTGCTCGGTGATGTCGTGGACGCCCAAGCTAAAGCCGATGTGCTGGTCGAGCTGGCTGAACATTATGATATTCCTTACCATAATACCGTTGCGGTTGGGGATGGCGCTAACGATCTCGTCATGATGGCCGCCGCAGGGTTAGGCATTGCTTATCACGCAAAACCCAAAGTTGAAGCGAAAGCCGATGCTGTCATTCGCTTTGCTGATTTAGGCGGTGTGATGTGTATTTTATCGGCTTCGCTCTTACCACAAGGGCTGAATTGGTAATAACCCGAACCTTAGTACTTTTTCATCCTAGCTCAAAGAATGTGTTGGCTAGATAAACAAAACGCCAGTCATTGACTGGCGTTATTGTTGGTGTCTTTTCATGGACTGCGATGCAGTGTGGCTTAGCTGAGTTCTAGACGCACTAACACTTCATCTGTCACGTCATAGATTTCGCCACAGCCAATCAGTGAGGTAAATTCAACCTCTAGCGCGCGCGCACGGTGTAAGGTTAAGCGTGCTAATTCCCCTAACTCTTTGCCAGTTAATGCCGTAAGAGGGTTCAGAACTGGCACGGCCGTCACACGAATAGCGAAAAACTCCCCTTTTTCACGCGCTTGTTGAATAAAGCGAATGCGATGCTCAGTATTAATGAATTCATCTACTGACTTACTCGCCATTTTCTCGATAACGCCCCCTTCGCGCTTTACCCATAAATACACTTCGTTAAGGTAAGGGGCTTTTATTTCTACCGGACGCATGGTTTCTGACAGCATCTTGTTGACTCTATTTTGGAAAATAGGTGACACAGAGAAATGATGGTCATTGGTTAGCTGGTTAAATAACTTGGGTAAGGGGGCCAGCGGGAAGTTACAGCCAATGGCTTTTACTTTTGCCTTATGATCCACTTTTTCAGCAAAGTAGGGGGTGCTATTTAATCGCGTTAATAACATTTGGTGCATCGCGAGTAAGAGTTCACCTTCGGGTTGCTGCTCGTGGCAAACCCGCAACCGAGCTTCATTGTTTTTGATCAGCCGACGTAAAAAGCCTTCTCCTTTGGCGGCTTCGGAGCCTGAACCTGTGGTCAGTTGAATATTGCAGCGATTCGGGCTGACACGCACCACACGATAAGGCATGCAATGCAACGGCGCATTACGATCAATTTTCTGTAGCTCGTTAAAGCGGATATTAACCTTGTCATTGCGCTTTAAGGCGACAGGCTCACAGAGTTGTAAGTTTAGCCCTCGGGTTGAGAAATCGATTGAGGCACCAATGGTTTTACCTAGCGTTGGATGACTCAGCTCGAGCGGGGTTTTGAACAAGTAACGCTCTTCACTGCGCTGCGGCTTAGGATCGAAGTAGATCCCTTGTGCCTTGGCGATAGGGTTACGTTGATGACGGAAAACCTGAAGCGCATTTGAACTCAGCTGTGACTTGGCGGATAAGCGGTAATCGGCCTTGGCTTCTTGGTGGGTTAAGTCTTGTAAAATGCCAATGTGCGTTAGTGATTTAAGCTGCTCTTGCATTTCTGGCGCAAGGGCTTGTAAGTAATTTAAATCTTCTTCGCCCAGCGGATATACCGTCACTTTGGTGACCCGCCAGCTTTCACGTGCTGCGCCAATGTGCCAAAACAAACGACGCTGTTCTTGCGTCATTTCAGGCAGTGCAGCAGAGTAAAAATGGGTTTTGTTTTCGTGTTCATGGGTAAAGCTGTACAACAAGGTACTGCATTGCTTTAAGCCATCTTTGCCAAGGATCGCCATGCGATTAGCTGACAGCAGATGGTTAATCACCGGCTGATTACGCTCATCATGCCAGTAATCCCAAATATGGCGGTTATGATCAGTCAGTAAACTGTATTTCAGCTCGGTACCTGCAAAAAATAACGGAATGTTGGCCGTGTGTTTTAAATAGCAGTGTTCGTAGCCAATGGTACGGGTTTGGATCACTTTGTCTTCGTGATCGTTACGTGACTTATTTGGGTTTGCTGCTTGGTAGCGAGCTATTGCTGCTTGAATGCCGCCACTGTCTGATAGCGCTAACAGTCGTAGCCATTTGTAGCTGTCGTTGTCGGGGTTGTCATCAATCCCCAATACCCGATAGGTGACTTCCGCATGCTTACGTAAATCAGGGAATTTCTCGGCAATATCAGTAAACGCGACATTAATGGTTTGGCCAAGGTGGTAATTAAATGCCGATGGCACTTTGATTTTGGCACCAGAGCAGGAAATGTCAGAAGTAATACCGTGCACGGCTTGCCCGAGCGGTAAGGTTAAATTCACTGGCGTTGACACTTGGGTGCGGTTTTCGCCACGGGTAAGATAATGACCAAAGCGAATCGCATCGACGTCAAATTGACTATCACGACTACTGATTGGCCCTGAGGCGGTATTGGGACTGAATTTTCCTTGCTTGTGTAATACACGGAAATTATTACGGGTATTCACTAATGCTTCGTACACACCAACTCGGTAGATATTACCGTATTGTTTGATGCGCTTGTGGTAGGTGTTAATCGCGACATCATCAAGGAAGTGTTTGAGCCCATCAAGAGTATACTCTCGGCACTCACCATTGACACGCCCACGCAGATCAACCGTTTTATGGCATCGCGCCATTATGCGGTTTAATTCCAATTTTATTTGTAAGCGCGTTGGCCCTGTTTCGTCTTGCGTTAGCATTTGAAAAACGTGCTCAAAGTCACTGCTATCGTAAACAGGGATAAGTTGCTCAATTAATCCTTTATAATCGTCCAGCTGCATGGGTTCTTCTGATAGTTTACGTCTTCAGTTATTATCTGTATTTTGGCGCAAAAGTTTAGTCATTAATGGCAATAAATTGACAAAAAAGTCATTTTGTTATGCTTTTTGAGTATTGTGCATAATTTAGTAGAAAAATTAGGGTGAAAAATGGCCAAAACAAAGCGTGCGTATGTCTGTAGTGACTGTGGCGCAGACTTCCCTCGATGGCAAGGACAATGCAGTGCTTGTGCGGCATGGAATACAATTACAGAATTCACTATCCCTAAAACAAAAGCGGCGGTAGGGGCGGCAAGTGCAACGAATAGTTATGCAGGCGCAGCCACCAAAGTACAGAAACTTTCGGAAGTAAAAGCAACGGATGTACCCCGTTATAGCTCGGGTATTACCGAGCTTGATCGTGTCTTGGGTGGCGGTATTGTGCCGGGGTCTGTTTTATTACTTTGTGGTGATCCTGGCGCAGGTAAATCGACCCTGTTGTTACAAAGTATCGGTGCGGTTGCGGAACATAAATCAGCGCTTTACGTCTCGGGTGAGGAGTCGATCAATCAGATCTCTCAACGAGCGGTACGTTTGAACACCCCTAACCTAGATAAAATCAATGTGGTTGCTGAAACGTCAGTAGAACAGATTTTGAATTTGGTTGCCCAGCAAAAAGCGGACTTTGTGATCATCGATTCGATCCAAACCATGACAGTGGCACACAATGATTCAGCTGCGGGTAGCCCGAGCCAAGTGAAAGAGTCCGCCGCGGCGCTAACGCGTTACGCGAAAACAGAAGGTGTGACTTTCCTGATCATCGGTCACATTAATAAAGATTCAAACGTCGCAGGCCCAATGCAGCTGATCCACATTGTTGATGGCTTGTTTGCGTTGTCATCAACGTCGGATGAAAAATTCCGCGTATTACGCACTTCAAAAAACCGTTTTGGTGCCGATTCAGAATCGTGCTTTTTTGCCATGACCGAGCAAGGCATGAAGCAGGTTAAAAACCCATCGGCTATTTTCTTGAGCCGCTCCGATAAGAACCACGCAGGCTCAACTTGTACCACCTTATGGGAAGGCACACGACCGTTGCTGGTGGAAATCCAAGCCTTGTGTAATACCTCGGTGACTGAAAATCCACGTCGCTTATCGGTGGGTTATGATCATAACCGCTTAGCGATGTCGATTGCGGTATTAGCGCGTCATGGTGGGGTGATGCTGACTGACATGGATATCTTTGTGAACTGTGTCGGCGGGATCAAAATTGAAGAAACGTCGGCAGATTTAGCGGTATTGCTGGCGATTTTCTCTAGCTTTAAAAATGCGCCCATTCCGCAAGATGTCTTAGTGTTTGGTGAGATTGGCCTGAATGCCGATATTCGCCCAGCCGCCAATGGTGTCGAGCGTATCCGCGAAGCGGCGAAGCAAGGCTTTACCCGCGCGATAGTCCCTAAGGCGAACGCCAGCCGTCAGGTGAGTGGGATTGAAATCATTGCCGTCGAAGATCTGCAAGAAGCATTGGCCGCATTTGATCGCGTCAGCTAATCGAACCAACTGATCAAACCAACTGATCGAATCAGCGATTGTTTACCTTGGGCTGCTCCCAACAAAAAAGCGAGTATTTTCATACTCGCTTTTTTAATGCTGACGATAAGTGAGCTGTCGCTATAGCTGACGTTGCTCTGATTGGCGCGGCGCGGTATTGGCCGTCTTAATCGTGGGCTCAAGCGATGGCGCTTGGGTCAGTTGCACTTGCATCGATACCACATTGTTGATCATTTCTAGCATGGTTGCCCATTGCACCGATTTTTCTTTTTCAAACAGTGAATCAAAATTATCGGGTGTCCATACGACAAAATGATGCGGGTTTAGTGCGCGGCCTAAAAAGCGAATTTCGTAATGCAGATGTGGCCCCGTCGATAACCCTGAGTTACCCGTCCAACCCAACAAATCACCCTTGCGGACAAATTGACCACGCTTCACATTGAATTTCTTCATGTGGGAGTAGGTCGACATAAAACCAAAAGAATGATCTAGCTTGATGAAGTTACCAGACCCTTTATTACTTGGGCGAACATTTTCAATCACCCCGTCGGCAGGGGCATAGATAGGCGTGCCAATGTTAGCCGCAAAATCGAGCCCATTGTGGCGCTTACGCTTACCAGTGACTGGGTGAATGCGAGTACCAAAACGAGATGACATGCGCGTGTCAGGTGTTGGACTGCCATTGGGAATCAGACGAAACAGCGTGCCACGCACAGCAGAGCTAATCGCTGCACTGTCGACGCGTTGTTCTAACGGTATATTGGTGTTTTCCGCCTGTAAGCCAAGGATGGTTTCTACGTCATCAATCCGCTGTTCTAGCATCATGAGTTCATTTTTCTTGTCTTCTAGTTCTTGGCTTAAAGCAAGGTTAGTGGCGTTTTCTTCCGACAACGAATCACTGAGCTGTTCGGCTTGAACATTCAGTTGGCTGAGTTGGACGTTTGAAACTTCGTTTTGTTGGTATAGCTGGTAAATGTTCAAGCTACCGTAGCTCAACATACCACCTAACAATAAGACTAAAAAAGCGGCGTAGCGTTTCTTAAATCGGTTGATCAAATAATGGGATGTCCCACGACGGTGGGACACCGATATACAAATAGTGTCTGACATGATGATTCGTTACAGTTAAATGTTGTGTAAATCCGTTAGGTGTTCGAGTTCGCGATGTAACAGTTCATCAGTGCCGACGTTCAATTCGACGAGGCGTTTTAAATGACTAGCGCTATCGATATCGATGTGATGAATATTCATACGAAGGTAATCTTCGCAGTTATCCACTAATTGAGTGTCCATGCTCAATTTTATATCACTCTCATGTAAACAAAAGGTGATGGTGTAAGTGTCGTCTTTACTTGGGTGCCAGCCTTCAGGGCGGGTAATTAAAATCCCTTGTAACGACAAGTCTCTTACATCTGTCTGCCAGCTGCCATCCGCTTGATGTAACGTAGCAGGTGCTTGATACATGATGCGCTTAAAGTGACGACGTTCAACCATAATTATGTATTCTTAATAGTAATTATAAAGGGTCGTGAGACATAACAAGCTTTGTCTAACAGTGTACGGTTAAATGGCCAAACACGCCAGTTAGATGATCACAAATTAAGCGCTTTATCAGTTAATTATACGGAAATCGCAATAATGTACTTACCTGAAAAAGTGCTGAGCGTATGGCTCTTCGTGAATAAGTTGCCGTTAGGCAATACCAAGTGACAACCACAAAAAAGGGCTGCATTGGCAGCCCTTAGTACAATCAAAACCTGACTCATCAGATTGTGATTAGCAGCATTACTTAGTAATACGCTTGTATTTAATACGGTGTGGTTCAGCCGCTTGTGCGCCCAGTGTTTTCTTCAGCCACTCAGTGTATTCGGTGTAGTTACCTTCGTAGAAGTTAACTTGGCCTTCATCACGGTAGTCAAGAATGTGGGTTGCGATACGGTCAAGGAACCAACGGTCGTGCGAGATAACCATGGCACAGCCAGGGAACTCAAGTAGCGCTTCTTCCAATGCACGTAGGGTTTCTACGTCAAGATCATTGGTTGGTTCATCGAGTAGTAATACGTTACCGCCCGCTTTTAGCAGTTTGGCTAAGTGAACACGGTTACGTTCACCACCAGATAGATCGCCAATCAGTTTTTGCTGATCGCTACCACGGAAGTTAAAGCGCGACGCATAAGCACGTGCGGGTACTTCGTAGTTGTTGATACGGATGATTTCCGCACCTTCAGAGATCTCTTGGTAAACCGTGTTGCTGTCGTTCATGCTGTCACGGAACTGATCAACAGACGCTAGGCTAACTGTTTCGCCAAGTTCTACCGTACCAGAATCGGGTTGCTCGACACCGCTTAGCATCTTGAACAAGGTCGATTTACCAGCACCATTGGCACCGATAATACCGACGATCGCACCCTTAGGCATGCTGAACGATAGGTTGTCGATCAATACGCGATCGCCGAATGACTTGGTTAGGTTATTCACCTCAAGCACTTTATCACCTAGGCGTTCACCTGGCGGGATAAATAGCTCGTTGGTTTCATTACGTTTCTGGTGATCGTTATTGTTAAGCTCTTCAAAGCGCGCCATACGAGCTTTTGACTTAGATTGACGACCTTTAGGGTTTTGACGAACCCACTCCAGTTCTTTAGCAATGGTTTTTTGACGAGCATTCTCTTGCGACGATTCTTGTTGCAAACGCGCATCTTTTTGCTCAAGCCAAGAGGTGTAGTTACCTTCCCATGGAATACCTTCACCACGGTCAAGCTCTAAGATCCAGCCAGCAGCATTGTCTAGGAAGTAACGGTCGTGCGTGATTGCCACAACAGTACCGCTGTAATCGACTAGGAAGTGCTCAAGCCAAGCCACGGATTCTGCATCCAAGTGGTTGGTTGGTTCATCAAGTAGCAGCATGTCTGGCTTATCAAGCAATAAGCGACAAATAGCCACACGGCGACGCTCACCACCCGACAGGAATTTAATTTTCGCATCCCATTCAGGCAAACGAAGGGCATCTGCCGCACGTTCTAGCTGCATGTCTAGGTTGTGACCATCTTTGGTTTCGATAAGTGCTTCTAAATCACCTTGTTCTTTAGCAAGTTTATCGAAATCTGCATCTTCTTCAGCGTATGCTGCGTATACCGCATCAAGACGGCTTAATGCGTTCTTAACATCAGCAACTGATTCTTCAACCACTTCACGTACTGTCTTTTCTTCATCCAGTACAGGTTCTTGTGGTAGGTAGCCGACTTTAAGGCCAGCTTGCGGGCGTGCTTCACCTTCAATATCGGTATCAATGCCCGCCATAATGCGAAGCAGGGTAGATTTACCCGAACCATTCAGGCCAAGAACACCAATCTTGGCACCAGGGAAGAAGCTTAATGAAATATCTTTTAAGATTTGACGCTTAGGTGGAACAATTTTGCCCACGCGCGACATGGTATAGACGTATTCAGCCATATCCGTTGCAATCTCTAATCGTAAAGGAAGGGGGTATTTTACTCGACCTTGACCTAACTTTAACAGTAATGTTCATAATTAGTGGTTAAGATTAATAATGCGACTACGAAATGGAGTTTTCTTGTGTTAACAACTGTCATGAAAAAGGTGCTATACGCCGCGTGTATCGGGCTAGGAGCTTGGGTTGCACCTGTATTGCAGGCAGCCACACTAGACGAACAACGGGCATGGTACGAGCAAGCACAAGACGCGCTTGAAGATAACGATGCCGAAAAATTCAGTCAGTTACGGAACAAATTGGATAAATATCCACTCACACCGTATCTGGATTACCGTGATTTTTCTCGCAGCCTAACAAATAAATCACCGCAGGAAGTGCAAGCCTTTTTAACGCAACATAAAACGCTGCCCTTCCACCCCACGATTCAATACCGCTACGCCAGTTATTTAGCCATAGCGCAGCGATGGGATGACTTTCTTGCCTTCCAACCGACCAAGCCTCGTGGTGAAGTGCTGCAATGCCAGTATTACTACGCCAAATTGCAACAAGGTAAAAAGCAGCAAGCATGGCAGGGCGCAGAGCAAATTTGGCTCAAAGGCAGCTCGATAGCCGATGAATGCGATCCGCTGTTAGAGGCATGGGACAAGGCGGGTAAACGTCACGATGAGAACATTCTTAACCGTATGATACTGGTGTACAAGAATGGTAATAAAAAATTCCTGACGTACCTGAATAAGCAATTATCCACCTCGGGCCGTATTACGGGTAATAAGGTGATTGAATTACTGGATAAGCCCGCGCTGGTGGCTGATTTTGCTAAAGCCAGTAAAGTCACCCCGTTTAATCAGCAATTAACCGCCGCGGCTTATCAACGCTTGGCACGTAAAGACGTAAAAGAAGCGGTAAAACAATATACCCGCACTATGGATGGTCAGCACTACAGCAAAGCCAAACGCCAACAGTTGGCCGAGTTTGTCGCTTCACGCTTAATGACCACAGATAACGCTGACTTGATCACTTGGCGCGATAAGGTTATTGCCAAAAGCACCAAGGTCAGCTTGATAGAACGCCGTATTCGTAATGCCATGCGTGAAGCCGATTGGCCTGCAGTGGAAGTGTGGGTACAACGTTTACCTGCTAAAGCGAAAGAGACCACCCGTTGGACATTTTGGCAGGCGTATTTGTTAGCGCGTGATGGTAAGCAAGCACAAGCCAATACGATGTATGAATCCTTGCTTGGCCTGCGCGATTTCTACAGTGTTGCGGCGGCAACGATATTGAAAAAGCCGATTGAATACCCCATCAGCAAAAGCAAATTGGTTGTCAAAGATACCGATGGCGACCGTGAAACGTTAAACCGTATTAAAGAGCTGGTGGCGGTCGATAAACTGTATGCTGCCCGTAGCGAGTGGGCGTATTTGCTACGCGGTAAAAAGCCAGAACAAGCCTTAACGTTGGCGACCTATGCTGCCGCTAACCGTTGGCACCACTTAGCGGTACAAGCCACTATTGCAGGGCGTTTATGGAGTTACCACGAACTGCGTTTTCCATTGGCCCACAAATGGTGGTTTGATTTCTTTAGCAAAGAGCGCGATTTGCCGACCACCACTATGATGGCGTTAGCGCGCCAAGAAAGTGCGTGGAACACCGAAGCGCAATCGCCTGTCGGGGCACGCGGCTTAATGCAGTTAATGCCTGCCACAGCGAAAGAAACCGCCAAGAAGTTAGAGCGAAATTATAAAGGCAAAGACAGCTTGTTTGATCCCGGCGTGAACATTCGTCTTGGCAGTGGGTATTTAAAAATGATGCTTGATCGCCATGACAATAATCGGGTGTACTCGTTTGCTGCTTACAACGCGGGCCCTAGCCGAGTGAACCGTTGGCAGCAGCAAACCGACGGGCAGCTGGATGTTTTCACCTTCATTGAAGCCATTCCGTTTAATGAAACCCGAGGGTATGTGCAAAATGTGCTGATGTTTGATGTGTATTACAGTAAGCGCATGGGGCAGAAAAAGCCCTTGCTAACGCCCGAGGAACTGCAAGCAAGCTATTAACTGCCCTGAGAAACAGGTAATATTTGCGCCAGAACGTAATGCCCAGAATGAGGTTTAAATGTCCACTACCACTGAAACACCGGAATTTACCGAGTGGCAACAGGTAATTGATTTGTTGCGTCAGGCATCGGATGAGCAAAAAGACGATGTATTGATGAAGTTGTTACTCACGCCAGATGAACGTGATTCTTTATTATCTCGTGTGAATATTTTTCACGAACTGCTAAATGGCGAGCGTAGCCAGCGTAAAATCAGTGAATTGCTGGGTGTGGGGGTAGCGACGATTACACGAGGCTCTAACGAGTTAAAGCATCACGATGCTGACGTGAAAGTCTGGCTGGCTGAATTACTGAAAAAACAGCTGTAACGCCCGTTACGTTAACCTGTTATAGAAAACAAAAGCCCATGACATCTGTGATGTCATGGGCTTTTTTGATCTCGCTATCATCAGGTGTTATGTCACCCATTAATCACGACGCGATCTCGGGAAATAAGGCCGGATTTAAAAACGGGATCAACGCCAAGATCAAGGCTTGTTGATAGACAGAGCTGCGACTGAGCTTATGGTTGGTCAGCATCGCAATCGCCCCACCTTTTTGTTTAATGTTGGTTTCATTAAACATGGTATCCATTACATCACCTAGCTCGATACCTTGTTCTAGCTGTGCCAATGCCGCTGGTGGCAAAGGTAGCGAGGCAGAGCGCGCTTCACCACGCAATGCGCCACATGCGTGTTCACCACTTTCAATTACCATCCAGGCAAAAGTGTGCGAACCATCAATCCCTGCTTCTAGGCCCACGTAGTAGTCGGCATTCGCTACGAGATTGCGCGCATTCTTAACGCGATTACGTGCGCCGAGTAAGGTTTCATCGGCCGTCATGGGTTGATCGCGCACTTCGCTTGCTACGCTCACACCTTCAACATTAAAAGTCATGTGCGGTAATGCTTCAGCAAAGGCGTTCTCGACCGCCGAGATTTTAGCAGGGTTGGTAGATGCGACAATAATCGTGGCCATGGTCATAATCCGTTAAAGAATAAGAGAAGGCGTTGATTGTACAAATACAAATAGGCGCCGTGAAGTCACGGCGCCTATTTAAATCATCTACTGAGCGGGAATAATCGTTTAAAGATTAACGATCGTAAGCCCAATCAGACTGAATGATGTAACCATGAATTTGGAACTCATCGTTGTTCACAAATAGGTTAGGGAAATCAGGTTGCGAGGTCGAGAACACCACACCATCAGCAAGCTGTGTCATGTGGTAAAAATCAGGTTCGCTGCCACGTACCGAAGCAAAGACAGGCTGCTTAGGACGGTAGCTAGCTGTGCGAGTCGCTAATGCATAGCTGCCGACTGGCGCACAAAGTGCGATATTTTCGTTATCAACAAACAGGCCTAGGCACTCGTCGCGGTCTAGGTGGGCCGGGATCGCACGTTTGCTGACTACATCCACTGTTGCGCCTTGGCGAAAGGAAGAGAAATCTTTACGGTGAATAACCGGAATGTAAGTGGCGGTAGAACCTTGGCTTACTTCATTGTTAATCGTCGTGGTCGCTTGGGTGCTGGTATCGACTTGACCAGTTAGCAAGTAGCTAATAGAGGTGTTGAGTGTCGTGGCGATGGTTTCAAGCTCACGCACTTCAATGCCGTATTTACCCGATAGTTTACGGCTCATAGTACCTTGCTGAAGGCTTAATGCTTCACCAAGTTGCTTTTGGCTAATGCCTTGAATTTTGGCTAAGCGCTTAATTCTTTCTAAATATTCCATAATTTAGCTTCCTGCTCACAGTAGATTTGAATGCAAAAGGCATTCTTAAAAGTCATAACTTATTTTACTGATAACAAAATCAAAGGAATTACTGGGGTATAAAAAGTGCGATGGGTTTCGTTAAAGGAATATATTTCAAAATAGTTATGGGTAAAAAAAGGGACAAAATTCGAGTTAAGAAATAAGCGCGAGTCAAAAATGCGTCATTTTAGCGGATATTTTGGGAGGGAAGTCATGCTTTGTGTGTGCTTCAGGAGTTGAAATATATTCTTTATGTGATATCAAGCTGCATTATGACTCACCGCTCATAGTTTTGTTATGCGCATTGTTGCTTTTTGTGACAAAAGTGACTTTCGTATAGCGTATATTAGGCAAATGAAATGGGGTAATGGCCCAAATATCGAATCATCCTTAATGTCAGCTCTTTGGTGTGGTTTGATTTGGCTATTAACGGTTATGGCGAAATAAAGGTGAGACATAATACATCTTGTTTGCTAACCGCATGCCTCTCCTCTATGATGCAATGAGTTTAATAATCGACCTATCACTATGTCTGCAACGCTCTCATTTTACCAACAAAATACCCCAAGCCTTTGTCAGCAATATAACTCGCTCACCTTCGAGAGTGTTCACGCGAGCTGGAAGCCGTTTTGGCCACACAGCGGCGATCGGGTATTGGATGTGGGTGCAGGGAGCGGTCGAGATGCTAAATGGATGGCAGCCCAAGGTTGCGATGTTATTGCACTAGAACCTTGTGATGCACTGCGCCAAGCAGGAAAAGCGCACACAGGCGCCGCGGTAACTTGGCTTAACGATGCCTTGCCAGCCCTGAGTAAAACAGAAAACTTAGGGATGCGTTTTGACTGTATCTTAGTCAGTGCGGTTTGGATGCACCTTGCCCCAAGTCACCGAGAACGCGCGTTTCGCAAGCTGTCTAATTTACTGGCCTCCAACGGTCGGTTAGTGATCACCTTACGCCATGGCGGATTTGATGATGGTCGCCAAGACTATGGGGTATCGGTAGAAGAAATAGAGCAGCTTGCTAAAAACAGCGCATTGCTAGTCAAGCACACTAGCGACAGCCAAGACTCCCTCAATCGCGATAAAGTGCATTGGCAAACGGTCGTGATGAGCCTACCTGATGATGGCTCTGGTGACTTAAACCGTGTACGCCACATTATTGTGAATGACAGTAAATCAGCCACATACAAACTCGCGTTACTACGTACCTTGCTACGCGTGGCGGATGCCCATGCAGGCGCTGTGATTGATCGCAGCGATGGTAAGGTTGCGATCCCCGCAGGGTTAGTGGGGCTGTATTGGATGCGCCAGTTCAAACGTTTGATTGATATCGACATTGAAGGTAGCGGTGGCATTCAACAAAACTCCAATACCAGCAAAGGATTGGGGTTTGTTAAAGATGATGGCTGGAACCAACTTAAACATTTAGCCGCCGACGATTTAACAGTCGGGGCAATGTTTCTTGGTGACGAAGCCAAAGCATTACAAAAAGCGCTGTCGCATACCTTAGCGACGATCAAAAGCGGACCTGTAACCTTTATATACCAAGGTGATAAAACGAATCGCTTATTTGATATTCAGCCTTCATCGCAACGTCGTAAAACCTTATCTTCACTCGTTATCGACAGTGACTTTCTAGCCAGCTACGGCAGCTTTGTGCTGGATGAAAGTTTGTGGGAGTGTTTCCGGTTATACAACGCATGGATAGAGCCATTAGTCGTTAATCAGTGGATTTTAGAAATGCAGCGCTTTGAGTTAAACCGCGCCCGAAATATTGGCCTACAAACCTACTATGATTGCTTGGTATGGATAGACAAAGATCATGACACCCGCGATGTGCGCAAGCGGGTCGCCGAACTTAAAAAACAAGATGCAGATTTATACAGCGTGTGGAGTGGCAGCAAGCTTAAAGAGACCTTCCACATCGATCACTGCCTACCATTTGCTTACTGGCCCAATAACGACAAGTGGAATTTGCTACCCACGACCGCCAGCGAAAACCTGAAAAAGAGCGATAAAGTCCCAACCTCAAATCGTCTACAAGCCTCAAAAAGCCGTATTCTCGATTGGTGGCAATTGGCGTGGGGCGAAGACGACGCGCTACAAACACGCTTCTTCTCTGAAGCCGCATTATCACTTCCTAATATTCCCCCACAATGCCACGACTTCGAGCAAGTGTTCGAAGCCATGGGGCTACAGGTACGCGGCGTGAAGAGTAGGCTGCTGGTGGGTGAGTGGTAGTTGTGCCCTTATAGGAACCTATTATCAACTCTGTCTGAGTCTAGCTGTTCTTTGGCTGAATCATGAGCATCATGTCTACTTGTTACTTTGGACTATATGCCATGCGTCTAACCTTCAGTAAGCAAAGAAACGTTTCAATGATATCGCTATACCCACCAAGGGATAAACGAGTAAGTATCCTCTAGTGGGTATAGAGTGTGACATCTTCTTACAAGGAAATAAGTAGCTCACAAGCCAGTGTAATCATTAACCTGCCTCCAAAAATAATTCACCACATATATTTCAAATCAACCTAAGGCTGGTCTATATAGTCAAGGCCAGCTAACTCAAATAAGGAGCTCTTGGTCATTTAGGCATCACTAGTCTATGGGAATGTTCGAACACCATTCTGCTATATGGGGAAATGAGAGAAAGGAAGAAAAGATTGCCAGAAAGAGATAGTAGCTTATCGGATTTAATCTCGTAGAGAGAAAACTATTTTTTCTCTCCATTTACTTTGCTTACGTGGCTGGGATGTAAAGTTAACCTTGTATTGTCTTTTCAATACAACATAAGGAACAAGATTATGTCTAAATCAAAATCTCAGATGACACCAAGTGATGCTCGCCGTATTCAAGCTGCTGAAGCAAAAGCAAACGGTGGGCAAGTTGCTAAAGGGGGCTTTGCGGCGAGAGCACAACGTATTGCTGAACAGAACAACAATAAAAAGTAGTTTACTCAATGGAGGTGGGCGGTTGTCGCCCACTTTTTATATGAAAAAGTTCAGTAGTAACAAAGATATCCATAAGTTTGTACTGACGCTCATAAAGAGAAACTGGACCTATGTTTCAGGTGAAAAACATGGTTCATTGTACACGCCTTATGGTAAACGTATTACTGTTCCTTGTAGCCAGAGTGACAGACGAGCATATAAAAACTTTGTGAAAGATATTCATCGGCTCAATAGGCAATAGTTATGGAAAACATAAATACACCTTATTTAAGCGTACAGTTCATACTTCGAGAGTTTGCTAAAGCATTTGGCACAAAAAAGTCTAATAAAGCCATTGATGATGCATGTAAGCACCTGGAAATAAATCCCTATAAATTTGAAGAATTAAAGCGTGATTTGATTCTTAAACCAATTGAAAAAGCAGTAAATATTCACTTTGCAGATCATGTGTGCGAACAGGTTGATATGGTCTTCAAGCAGTATATTGAACTGATGAAAGTTATCCCTCTTGATGGGGTTTCAGCAACATCGGCTCAATCACTCATTGGCCAAAAATATCTTTCAAGTGCAGTTGGATTTATCTGCTCTGAAATGCTTGATGGCATGCGAACGACTCCGAGCAGTTTAGCTAAAGGTGAACAAACTGCCATCCAGTTTGTTTTTCAAAATATAGAGAAAAACTCAGTTTGGCAGCGTCATTTACAAGACGCGACCAAAGAGCAAAAAGATCGATACCGCGTTTGGCAAAAAGGTAAGGATGGTGAACTTCCCGATTTAAAGACTATTGCTTCTCTTGGTGAGAAGGGCAAGACGCAAGAAGAGGTGATGACCTGGGGGGTAATAAAGGCCCGGTTGATAACCGCTCGTTTTTGGGACTACTTTTTCTTGCGCTCAGGGATAGGAGAGCTAAATGCCATTACAAAGGGGGATATCTCTACCCAATTAAAAGAATTTGCTCTCGATTTACATCATCTACAACAAGTAGAAGGTGAGAAATATAAAATTAGTACACCTATCGCACTTGAGTTGTTTGACTCTTTAAGATTGCGAAAGCCTAAGTCTCTTGGGGATAAGAAAAAATCAAAACGTTTGTTAGGTGAGTTACTCGATGTGCAATCACGTCTCGATAAGCTAGATGAAACCACATATTACTATTATTGGATGAATGCAAGGCATCACTTACATTGTGGTGAGTTAGCGCCGTCTATTGATAGTTACAAGCGTGCATTTGAACTTGCGGTATATCGTTCAGGCGAGAACCTTACATGTATCGTAACAGAGGCCGTTATAGTTGCCTCTAGGCTACCTAAGCCCGATAAAGTGTTCATAAATAGATTGCGAGCAGTCAGCGGTTTGTTTGATATCGCAATACTCCCTTTGCCCCAACGAAACGGTGGTAAAAAGAAACCTGAGTTCATCGAAAATTGGGAGGTTAGTACATACTCACAATATTTTGACAGTTACTTCCCACAAGACACTTTTTTTCCAGGATCCGACTACCCACCTTTTCAAGGCAAAAAGTATGGTATGTGGTTTGTAGACGGAACAAAACATAAGCCAGATTTAGCCAAGCCAAATAGAAGGATAACTGTTGGTGAGTTAGATGGTTTGACTAAAAGAATGCCCCAATTGACGTACTTTTCAATGCAAGAGGATGAGAAAGCTGTTCAAGATCTACTTGATGCCGGGGCTAATGTTAATGTCAAATCAGAGGCAAATGAAAGCCCGCTTTTGATGGCTGTACAAGCAATGCAGGCAACATTGGTGCCTTTAAATTCTATGCGTGATGTTATGTTTAAGGCAATCTCAAGTAAGCCTCACAGTAAAGATATTCTGAATCTTATTACATCTAAAAAGAAACTAACCGTTTTAGGAACAGCGGTTCAATCCGGTCGATTAGATGTTGTCGAAAGAGTGCTACAGCTAGGGGCTGATGTTGATCAAAGACAGGAGCTAGGTTGGGAAACACCGTTATTTAGTTGTTTAGGATTGATTACCAATCACAAGTGCCCTTCGATGGTTGCTGCTTTGATCAACAGTAGCAGGAACAACGATCAAAGCTTACGGGCATTGATGTCTAATGCTGCGGGCATGGTTCCACCGGAAAAGCACCATTTAATGGAGCACATACATGCAAAAGAAAATGATCCCGTATACACCGAAATTATGAATGAAGTGACGCAGTATCAAATAGATAATATTCATAAGCATACAAGCGTTGAAGAACTTCGAGAAGTAGCCAAGAAACTCATCGATTTTGGTGCGGATCCCAATGCTAAGCACGATACCGCAATGCTTGGTTATACCCCTTTAATGCTGGCAGCTGAGCTTGATGAGGGAGATTTGTTTGAATATATGCTTACTGCTGGTGGTGACGTTCAATCAACCTGTGTTGTAACTGACACGAAACGTAGGGTGTCTTGTATAGAGATAGCTAGAAACTGGCGAGCAAAATCAGTGCTTCAAGCTATAGAAAAGTTAATGTTGAGTGAAAAATGATATTGAACATTGCGGCGATGCCTCAATAGTAGGTAACTCCGCATTTTCATTGAGTAAGTTTGAATATATAAATACTGAAATTTGCTGCTTAACAGACAACATTTAGCCATAATTTTGGCATAATACTGCAATTGAATTCAGTCTTTCTGCTTTTCGGGCAGAGTGAACATGCAGTAATCCCATGACCTTAATTAATCTCAAAGACTTAGAAGCGCACCTTTGGCATGCAGCCCACATTATCACGGGCCCAATCGATGCCTCAGACTACAAAACCTACATATTCCCAATCCTATTCTTTAAGCGTATCTGTGATGTGTACGATGAAGAATTTGCAGACGCGATGGAACAAGTGGGTGATGAAGAGCTTGCTAAGGGTGACATGTTTCACCGCATTCAAATTCCAGCTAACTGTCATTGGAAAGATGTGTTCGCAGAAACCAAGCATATTGGCCAAGCCCTAAAAGATTCATTCCGTGGTATTGAGCTAGAAAACCCACAGCTACATGGCATTTTTGGTGACGCGAGTTGGACCAACAAAGAGCGTCTATCAGACGAACTGCTATCGACACTACTCAACCATTTCAACAAGGTTAACCTTGGCGTATCGAGTGTGCGTAATGATGATATGGGTCGTGCTTACGAATACCTCATCAAGCGCTTTGCTGATAAAGCAAACAAGAAAGCGGGTGAGTTCTATACGCCACGTACCATTGTTCGTCTTATGGTTAATATTCTAGACCCACAAGCTAATGAAAGTGTATATGACCCGGCTTGTGGTACCGGCGGTATGCTGCTTGAAACCATTCACCATGTTAAAGAGAACGGTGGCGACCCACGTCTTCTAAAAATCAAAGGTCAAGAGAAGAACCTGACTACCGAAGCCATTGCTCGAATGAACTTGTTCCTACACGGACAAGAAGACTTTGAAATCGTACGTGGTGATACACTTCGTGATCCTAAGTTTTTGCAAAATGACCAACTAGAAAACTTTGACTGCGTAATCGCAAACCCTCCATTTAGCTTAAAAGAGTGGGGGCATGATTTTTGGGCAAGTGATCCATACGGTCGTGCAAGTTTTGGTCTGGCTCCTAAAACAAATGGTGATTTCGCCTGGGTGCAACATATGTTTGCCTCATTGAATGATGAAGGACGCATGACGGTAGTACTACCACATGGCGTACTTTTTCGTGGTGGAGTAGAAGGTAAAATTAGAACCAAGCTATTGAAAGAGAACCGCATCGTGGCGGTAATCGGTGTGGCTTCAAATCTGTTCTACGGTACGAGTATTCCTGCTTGTATTCTGGTGTTGCGTAAAACAAGACCGGAAGAGCATAAAGACCACGTGTTGATTGTGAATGCGGAGGATATCGTCACCATAGGCCGAGCTCAAAATACATTATCAGAAACACAAGCAGATGATATCTATGACATCTATCAGAACATGCGCATCAAAGGGCCAAAAGCAGACGACATTGAAGGTGTCGCACGTTGGGTGCCACATAGCGAGATTAAAGAGAACGACTTCAACTTGAACATCGCTCGTTATGTACAAAAGCCGCTAGAAGAAGAAACCATTACCGTTGAAGATGCATTGAAAGATTTCCAGCAAAAATTAGCAGCCTTAGAGGCCGCTGAGCAAGAGTTAGAAGCCTTGTTGATCAAAGAGGGCTTTGAGCTATGAACAAAAACAAATTAGAAGAGCTACTGTGGGGGGCTGCCGAGTTCCTGCGTGGTCAAATTGATGCGTCTGATTACAAGCAGTACGTCTTCCCATTGCTGTTCTTTAAGCGTCTTTCAGATGTGTACCTAGAAGAGTTTAATGAAGCATTAGAACTGCACGAAGGCGATGCTGAATACGCCGCTATGTCTATGTTCCATCGTTTCGATATTCCTGAAGAAGCAAGCTGGGAGAAGGTACGTAACACCAGCAAAGACATTGGCGAAGCAATTCAAAATGCACTGCGTTTGATTGAAGCAAAGAATGAACGACTACATGGTGTATTTGGTGATGCGCAGTGGACCAACAAAGAGCGCTTGCCAGATCATTTGTTATCAGACCTTATTCAGCATTTCAGTAAAATCCCACTAGGCATTAAGTCTGTTGCTCAAGATGACTTGGGTGAGGCTTACGAGTACCTGATCAAAAAGTTTGCTGACGATTCAGGGCATACGGCAGCTGAGTTCTACACCAATCGTACCGTTGTGCATTTGATGACCCGTATCATGAAGCTTAAGCCGGGTGAGAGTGCGTATGACCCAACCTGTGGTACAGGTGGTATGTTGCTTAACGCGGTAATGGATTTACGCTCTCAAGGTGAAGAGTGGCGCGGTGTTCATTTGTACGGTCAAGAAGTAAACCTGCTAACCTCCGCAATTGCACGTATGAACATGTTCCTGCATGACATTGAAGAGTTCGATGTTATGCGTGGAGATACTTTAGGCGATCCTAAGTTTATCGAGAACGACCATCTCAAACAGTTTGATGTTATTTTCGCTAATCCTCCGTATTCCATTAAAAAGTGGAGCCGTGAAAAGTTTGCAGCGGACCCGTATGGGCGCAACATGTACGGTGTACCGCCACAAGGTTGTGCTGATTACGGCTTTTACACACATATCATCAAAAGTTTGAAGTCAGAGACTGGCCGTGCAGCAATGCTTTGGCCTCATGGAGTGCTGTTCCGCGACTCAGAGTACGCGATCCGTAAACAGGTGATTGAATCTGACATTATCGAAGCGGTTATAGGGCTTGGACCAAATCTGTTCTATAACTCGCCAATGGAATCGTGCGTGGTCGTGCTTAATTGCAATAAACCTATTGAGCGCAAAAACAAGATCCTCTTTATCAATGGTGTAGAACATGTAACCCGCGAGCGTGCCCACAGCCGTTTATCTGATGATGATCTGGATGTGCTTTGTGATGCATATTTCAAACCAGGAAACCAAAGTGATATTACAGCGCTGGTTGATTTGGAAACTATCACTGCAAACCAATACAACTTATCTATTCCGTTATATGTACAACCAATAGATGGGCGGGAAACTTACGATGTCGAGCATGTATTAGAAACATGGAAAGTAAGTCGAGTACAGTTAAAAAAACAGACCAATGAACTATTTGAAGGTTTTGCTGAGTTGTTTAGCCAAGCATCAGAGAGTAAGTGGAGCAATAGATGATTCAGCAACAACTAATTGAAAACTGGAAAGTCGTTAAGTTTGGAGATATTGCAGAGCATATCTCAGAGCGGGTAAATCCAAAGGTTGGCGATGAGAAGAAATACATAGGGCTTGAACATTTAGATAGTGGAAGCCTAAAGGTCAAGAGGTGGGGAAGCAACGTCATCCTGAAAGGACAGAAACTCGCAATGAAGAAAGGTGATATCCTTTTTGCAAAGCGCAATGCGTATTTAAAGCGAGTTGCAATAGCCCCTTTTAGTGGGATTTTCTCTGCTCATGGAATGGTTATGAGGCCCAAGAGTGAACACATTGTTGAGGAGCTGCTTCCATTCATTATGCAATCTAATGTATTTATGAATCGTGCTGTAGCTATCTCTGAGGGATCACTATCACCAACTATCAAATGGAAGACTCTTTCTCGGCAGGAGTTTTGTTTGCCGTCTGAAAAATCACTACAGTTAAAGCTACTTGGTTTGTGCCTTAAGACAGAGTCGGTCTATGAGCAAATTGTTGATTTAAAGGAGGTGTTAGCTACTCTTGAGAAGACGTTTAGGGCTAGTTGCCGAGGTAGTCAAGAATGGGATGAGTTTAAGCTGGGAGAGCTTTCAGAATATATAACATCAGGTTCACGTGGTTGGTCTAAGTATTTTGGAAGTGAGGGCGCTCTTTTTTTAAGGTCACAGAACATCCGGGATGGTTACTTAGACCTAGATGATAAAGTTTATGTATGCCTTCCAGATAAAGTTGAAGGTAAGAGAACAAAACTTTGTTCTGAGGATATTGTGTTTACTATAACGGGGAATAGCGTTGGAAATGTTTCCTTGATAGAGGAGGGAGTTGGGGAAGTCTACGTTAGTCAACATGTGGCTTTAGTTCGACTTTTAAATACAACATACTCTAAATTTATCGCTTACTACTTTAGTAAAGGGGCCCCAGGGAATAGGGAGATACAACTCTGCCAATATGGCCAAAGTAAACCGGGCTTAAATTTAAAAAATATCTCCAACTTCAAAGTGAAACTACCACCTGAAAATGAGTTGAAAAATTACGTCAAGATAATTGAGGATATTTCAGCAGTAAAAACCTTGTTGGATATAAAAATTGAAAACTTCAATAGTTTAAAAAATATAGTAAATAGTAGCTTGGTTAAAGAGGCTTAGTGTGTTTAACGAACAAACCGTTACAGAAAATGGAATTATTGACCGTTTAAAAGGCTTAAGCGGAGTAAAGTGGAAGTATTGCCATGGTGAGAGCTTACCCAAGCAAACTCACGATATCTTCGTTGATACCTGGCTTAAAGACGCGCTTTGTTCGTTAAACCCTGATATTAGCAACAATCCCGATTATGCCGATGAGGTGATCTACAAACTTCGTGGTTTGATGTTGGAAGCGAAACACACAGGTTTAGTCAAAGCCAATGAGAATTTTCATGAATGGTTAATGGCAGAAAAAAGCTTACCGTTTGGTGAGAACGGCGACCACATTACTATCAAGCTGATTGACTTTGATACTCCCGAAAACAACCACTTTGTCGTTTCGCAACAGGTTCATTTTATTGCCGCGACAGAGGTATTTTTCGATATCGTTCTGTTTGTGAATGGTATTCCACTGGTGGTGGGAGAAGTAAAATCGCTCACTCGTCCAAGTGTTACCTGGCAAGATGGTGCTGCCGATTTCATGGGGGGTGAAAAGCATTATTGGAAAAATGTTGAGCCTTTCTTTGTACCAAACCTTCTGTGCTTTGCTTCTGAAGGTCGCACCTTTGCCTATGGTGCAATCAATGCGCGAGTGAAAGACTGGGGGCCATGGCATAAAACCGATCAGCGTGATGAAATTCCTGCAAGTTTTGCTACCGTGCTTGATAGCTGTGAAGGCTTATTGAACCCAGAAACCTTGCTGCAAATGCTAGAGTCCTTTGCGCTGTTTTCGACCGTCAAAACAGGTAAAGACACGCCACCTAAACGCATTAAAATTCTGCCTCGTTATCCGCAATTTGAAGCCGCAAAGCAAATTGTTGAGCGTGTAAAAAAAGGTTATCCGAAAAAAGGGCTTATCTGGCACTTCCAAGGTTCAGGTAAGTCTTTGCTTATGCTCTATGCCGCTCGCATGCTTCGCGCGGATAACAAATTGAAAAATCCAACCGTGTTGATTGTGGTAGACCGTCGAGACCTCGATAGCCAAATCAATGAAACCTTCGGTGGGGCCGATGTTAAAAACCTCATCAAAGTACAAAGCTGTAAAAAGCTTGGCGAGCATATAGAACAAGATAGTCGTGGCATTTTGATCACCACAGTCTTCAAGTTTAAAGATGTCGAAATCGATGAGAGCAATGAAAACGGCCTAAATAGTCGTGACAACATTATCGTGCTGGTGGATGAAGCACACCGCACTCAAGAGGGTTCCCTTGGCGATAAAATGCGTTGGGCTCTACCTCATGCTCACTTCTATGGTTTAACAGGTACGCCGATTTCCGGTATCGACCGCAATACCTTCAAACTCTTTGGCGCCGAAGAGGATGTAGGGCGCTACATGAACCGCTACAGCTACAAGCAGTCCATACGAGATAAAGCGACAAATGCAGTGAAGTTTGAGCCTCGTTTGGCTGAGCTTCGTGTGGATCGTGCCGCGATTGATGAAGCCTTTGAACAAATGGTTAAAGACAACGACCTGGATGATGATGAGAAAATGGCATTGTCTAAACGTGCTGGCCGCTTAGCGATTATGTTGAAGGCGCCAAAACGCATGGCGGCAGTAAGCGAAGATATTGCCAATCACTTTGTAAGCCATGTAAAGCCGAAGCAGATGAAAGGCATGGTTGTGGTCTATGACCGAGATGCCTGTGTTCAGATGTATTATTTACTCGGTAAGAAACTGGGCTTTGATGCGGTAGAAGTGGTCATGAATGTCGACCAGGCACCGATCAAAGATGAAGATGCAAGTAAGAAAGGCAAGGTCAATAAAGACTGGCGTAAGTGGAAGCAAGAGCTTGAGCTTCCTGTTAAAGCAGAAGACTTTGAACGTTGGCAAGAGATTGATGGCAACGACCAAAAGCAGAAGAGCCTGATTGAGGATTACAAAGATCCAAAACAACCACTTCAACTGTTGATTGTTACCGCAAAACTGTTGACAGGATTTGATGCACCTATCTGTTACTGCATGTACTTAGATAAGCCATTACGTGACCATACATTGTTGCAGGCAATGTGCCGTACTAACCGTTTGTACGAAACTGAGAATGTTAGCAAGCAAATGGGCCTAATCATTGATTACCTTGGTGTGTTTGAAAATCTACGTACCGCACTCGCGTATGATCCTGAAGAGATCGACGGCGTGGTAGAAGGTATCGAGGCCTTTAAAGAGCTACTGCCAGCTCAGCTAGATAAGTGTTTAAGCTTCTTCCCTAACGTCGACAGAACCATCGACGGCTTTGAAGGGATTATGGCAGCGCAAGCTTGCTTACCGACCAATGAAAAGCGTGATGAGTTTGCAGCTTCTTTCGGAGTGTTAGCTAAGTTATGGTCTGCGATTAACCCAGACGCTTTCTTAACGCCTTTCCGTGCCGATTATAAGTGGTTGGTACAAATCTATGAATCAGTTCGCCCAGTAGGGCAGACAGGCTCGCTAGTATGGGCTGCTTTAGGTCCAGAAACTATCAAGATGATCCATGAGCATACTGATATCAACCGCATTCGAGATGATATTGATGAGTTGGTCATGGATGAGCACGCTATCTTCACCTTGACTGAGAAAGAACAAGAGAAGCGCGCAAGCCAGTTAGAAATCGATCTAATGGGCCGTCTACGAGGTAGCGGTAACCCGCAGTTCGTAGCATTAGGTGAGCGCTTAGAGAAATTACGCCAGGATTATGAAGCAGGCGTAATCAAAGCTATCGATTGGTTAAAAGGTCTACTCGATACAGCTAAAGACACTGTGCAAGCCGAGCGTGAAACGGGCGACTCACCTGTAACTCAAGAAGATAACAAGCAAGCATTGACCAAACTGTTCTTAGAAACACGTCCAGAAAGCACACCAAAACTGATTGGTGATGTTGTAGAGCAGATAGACAAGATAGTAAAAGCCAAACGCTTTAAAGGCTGGCAGAGCTCGAACAGTGGCCCAAGAGAGATTCAAAAGGCATTGTTACTGACACTTGCTCAGTTTGGTTTAGGAAAAGATAAAGAACTGTTCGCTAAGGCGTACGGTTATATTGAGGAGCATTACTGATGAATGACTTAGATAAAAGTGAAATTATTGAGTCAGATGAAGACACCGTAGAAGACTATACAAGTGGTGACGGTGGTATTTACCCTTATTCAAAGAACGTAGACTTGTCGAAGATAGAGATTAACTTACGAGAAGATAAAATTTCTGTTTTTGAGATTATAAGGTGGACGAATAAAGGTAAATTTGTTTTGGACCCAGAGTTTCAAAGAAGTCCCAATGCATGGGATGAAGCGAAGAAGTCCATGTTTATTGAATCTTTGATTCTGAATCTTCCGCTACCGCATTTTTATTTTAATAGAGACTCTTCAGGTAGGTTGGTTGTAATTGATGGGCTTCAGAGGCTAACGGCAGTACTTGACTTTTATAATGATGATTTTCGTTTAGAAGAACTAAAAGCTTTACCGTGGCTTAATGGATTTAGTAAATCAGAATTAGAAGAAGAATACGATGAAGTATGGTCGAAGATTGAAGATAAAAACATACCGTATTACTCAATAATGCCATCAGTCCCAATGGCTGTAACGTACGATATCTTTAGGCGAATAAATACCGGTGGAACCAAGCTAGAGCGTCAAGAAATACGAAACTGTATATATATAGGAAGATCAACAAGATTATTGAAAAAATTGTCAGAGTTTGAAGAGTTTTCTTATATTACCGACTCTGGAATCTCTCCCAAGAGAATGAAGGATCGTGAAGCCGTTTTAAGATGCTTAGCTTTTTCCGATGAAAGCACTCGTAGTTACTATAAAGGTGATTTAGATGATTTTCTCGGAGAGGTTATGAAGAAGATAAACCTTATGGACGATGATGAGGTTCACGAATTGGAAGAAAAGTTTAAAGCCAACCTTAAGAAGATTGGAAATGTTTTTGGACATAATGCATTCAGAATCGGGAACGAGGAAACAAGAGGAAGAATCAATTTAGCAGTTATGGAAAGTATATATTGTGCATTTAATGACATGAGTACGAAGTACGTCCATGAAAGTAAAGAAAAATTGATTAAAAAATATGAAGATCTTATTTCAAATGAAGAGTACTTAAACTCAGTTAAAACCTCAACAAATCAGATCAAGAAAGTGTTTTCAAGGCTAGCTATTGCTTCTGAATATCTTGGAGGTGATTTATGTTAACTGAGATAACCGTCGAAAATTTTAAGTGCTTCAAAGAGGAAACTATTTTCCCAATTGAAAAGCTGACCTTACTAACTGGTGTAAACGGTAAAGGAAAGTCAACTACCATCCAAAGTTTACTTCTACCTTCGCAGAGTATTCTAGAGAACCAAAACTCAAACATACTGGTATTAAATAGTGATTGGGTAAAATTAGGCTCGTTCGATGATGTACGATCTACAGGTAGCTCTGCTCGTTCGGATATAGGGCTTTCCTATTGTTTTGAGAATAGAGAAACAAATAAATACTTAGCGCTAACAACGAAGTTCTCCAGGAAGTACATGGATGAGGATGAAGATGTTGAGGATGAAGGTAATTTACGATTAACGAGCGTAGAGATTGAGTCAAATGAGTCGGGGACATTTGAATCTGATAGTTTTGACATAATCAGGGGGCTCGATAAATCTACTCTGAGCAGCGTTGAGAACTATTTAGTTGATTTTTCGAGAGTAAGTTTTATCTCTGCAGAGCGTATAGGTCCTAGATCGTTTCATGAATCAGCATCGAATAGAACATTTGGTGTGGGTAAGTTCGGTGAGCACACTGCTTTGGAGATATATCGAAACCGAGAAAAGGATGTGAGAGAGGAGATGATTCATGCTTCAGGTGAAACTCCTAAACTACCGGACCAGATTTCGGCTTGGGTATCTTATATCTTCAATTCAGGAAGCGTTAGCGTTAGTTCAATTAGCGAATCTTTAAAGAAAATAGAGATTAGCCCTGATGGAAGCGTTAATAATTATAAACCAGAAAACGTTGGCTATGGGTTTAGTTACTGCCTTCCAATTATTGTTGCTGGTTTAGTTGCTAGAGAAGGAGATGTGATTATTATTGAGAACCCAGAAGCACATCTGCATCCAAGTGCACAAAATAGAATTACAAATTTTCTATGTAAAGTTGCTGCATCTAATGTGACTACAATCATCGAAACGCATAGCCCAAGCATTTTAAACGGAGTTAGGTTAGCGGTTAAGGATGGAGTATTGAAGAATGAGGACTCTTCTATTTTATTTTTTGGGGAAAGCTCTGAAGAACCGTTATCGAGAGTTGTTATCGAGGAAAATGGAATAATAAGTCATTGGCCGAAAGGATTTTTCGATCAGGATGAGATCGATTTGGATAGATTGCATGATTTGTAATGTAAATGTCTATATTGATGAGAACTCCATCTGTAAAGTTGACACGAAAAGTGATTTTTTTGAAGTGATTTTGGAACTTTTAAAACTATCTTCAGCTTTTAAGGTAGATATTGAAGGAGTAACTATAAGGTTTTTTTTATGGAAGTGTGATGAGTTAGAGGGCAAGATGCTTTGCATTGATGAAAAAGAAATATCTTTTTTATTGGCTGTAAATCAAATACTTAGAACGGACACTAAACGTCTTTTTAAGAAAGTCTTTTATGATAAGTTCAGTAAAGTTTGGAATGATGAACAAGTTCATTGTGAAGACACTTGGTACGAGATGTCTAATGGAGAGTGTGTCACTGGAGACACGTTCGCAGAATGTGCCGAGCTGACGCTTTCTAGCGATAAACATCCCATTGCTTTCGTCAACAATAAAGTGACCGCTGGCACACTTGCTGAAGTGGTTAAAGGCTGGGAAGGTGGAGCTAGACAGAGTATTTATGTTGAGCTCGCTGATATTGAAGTGAATCCCAAGCTTTGGTTAGAACAAAAGTATAATGTGGCTGATTATTGTTATGACCTAGCGTCTGATATCCCCCCAATTGATTCTCAAACCTATCTTCGTGATAGTAGTAGATATACTAAGACTGGAATGATCAATCATGGGAAAGCGGTACACTATTGTGTTTTGGAAAGAACTTATCACGTTATTGATAATTTACATTATGGTGAAAGCTCACATATCGAGGTGTGGAATCGTTTTGGTAAGCATTTAGGCGAAAATGACTTAAATGGAAATCGAATCAGTGATGCGGATAGTACTAAAAACAACCCGTCATGGTTGAGTTAAAAAATGTTATTGAGCCTGCAATTTAGATTACAGGCTCTTTCCTTAAATTGTATTAGGGCCGTGCGTAGGTAGGGCCCATGTAATATCAGTTTATAGGCTAATAACCTTCAATTGCCTGGTCCCAGTAACCGACAAACTCCCCTGAGCGGCTGTAGCAATATGATTACTCCACCAGCTCATCATCGGACGGCGTCTTTTAAGGATATCAGACCGGTTATATGCACTACGGATTTGGTTTTTATCAACGTGTGCCAAAGCTACTTCAATCAGATCTGGTTCAAAACCTTGTTCGTTGAGTGTTGTACTAGCGATTGAACGAAGACCATGACTTACCAAGCGATTCGCAACCCCCATTCGTTTTAAGGCCATGTTAGCTGTTTGGCTGTTGCAGTGTTTTAGTGGATCGCGATCTGATGGAAATACATACTCGCGGTGTCCACTGATTGGCTGCAAGTATTCTAGGATTGCAATTGCTTCATCGGTGAGTGGGATTCGATGCTCTCTGCCTTTCTTCATTCTTGCTGGTGGAATAGTCCATACTCTAGCCTCTAAATCTATTTCATCCCAACGAGTTCCAGAGGCTTCTGAGGGGCGAGTCATAGTATGAAGCTGCCATTCGATTAAGCACCGCGTCGTGCGTTTAATGCTGGCATTAGCTATGGCACTCATAAGCTCTGGCAACTCCGCTGGTTTGAGTGCTGCCATGTTCTCTTTCTTGGGTTTCTTGAAAGCGGCTTTGATGCCAGTTAATGGGTTCGCCTGAACTAAGCCACAGTTGGTTGCGAAGTTCATTACCTCATTGAGACGTTGCGCTAGGCGTTTTACGGCCTCTAGACTGCCTTTGGCTTCAATAGGTTTTAGTAGCTCTATAACCTGTGGCGCAGTGATTTCTTTAACTGGTATCTCGGATAGGTAGGGGAAAATATGTAGCTCAAGAGAGCGCCAAATATCAACCGCATAATCAGGTGTGATGTCATCTTTCTTAATATCAAACCACTCTTTAGCCACATTGATAAACGTGTGCTGGTGGGTAGCTTTGTGCTCTTCCTGCCGTCGCTTCCTATCTTCTTGAGGGGCGAACCCATGAGCGAGTAGTTCTCTTGCTTCCTGTGAGGTCTTGCGGGCGTTAGCAAGGGAGAGGTCAGGGTATTTACCAAGACTTAGGTTAGTACGTTTTCTTTTGATGGGGTGTGTATAGTTTAGTAGCTAAAGCTTTGAGCCATTTGGTTTCACCCGTAGACGTAAACCATCGCCATCAGAAAGAATGTACTCTTTCTCTTTGGGGTTAGCTGCTTTTATATTAGCTATTAGTTAGGCGAGTAGTCGTTTTGCTAGTGTGGGTACACTAAGTTGGGAACTAAAAGTAGTGTTCCTAAAAAGCAAAGAGATCTGAGGGGGCGTTACGCTTAACAGGGTTAAGTCTTTGTTTATTGCAGATACAAAAACGGGACATCCGAAGATGTCCCGTTCCAAACGTTTGGTGGGCTGGCGTCATCGTAATTTAGAATTTAAAGTGTTGATTTTTATTATTAAATCTCAGTTCATCTTTGTAAGAGGTGCTATCTGGGTGTTTATTTTTATTTGTTATCGATTGATGACTGCTACTGGCTTTTTGAGGAGTTGAACTCCCGTCCATATATCATCAAATGATTATCATTACTATTTGTTGCTTGGGTCAATCAATCTAATAAATTTCACACACATATCACTCCTATGTATCCACCAGCATAGGAGTTCATTATGCCCACCTCGATTATTCAATTAATTTTGCTCATCCGCTTTCATCCGACACCAGATGCCCAAACTACTCATACAATCAATTCACCTTAAAGCCTAGCGTGTAGAGCTTCGTCTCTTGCTATCAATAAAGTGAGAGTGACTTGTTCCAAGATCGTTATATCGTCACCTCTATTTTGATCCGCTTCGCTAAAGGTGCGCATGATGAGTAAATCTACTCATGTGAGCACTCGCCAGCATATGGTGCTAGCGCTTGAGTTATACAAGCGCATACCGTATTGGCATAAAGTCACGGCTTCTGATCTCAAAGCACAGCTTCAGGAGATAGGCATTGATAGAGATATTCGAACGATTCAACGTAACCTTGATGTGTTACTTGAATATTTTGATATTGACCGAGATGCTCGTGACAAACCTTATGGATACCAACGAAAGCAAACTAAATCTCTTGTTGGCTCCGGTACTCAAGAAGCACTACTTTTGTGTCTGGTTGAGTCTCACTTCCACTACTTAATCCCTACCCATATATCCCATACTCTTCAGTCGTTATTTGAAGATGCTAACTACCAACTGAAATCAATCGATCTGGACTCAAAAGAGTCCCAATGGTTACGAAAAATAGATTTATTCGGCACTTATGAACTAAGGCGTAATATCAGCCCTAATGCTTACGCAGCTATCAGTCAAGGGCTCTACCACAATCGTTGGTTAAACTTGCACTATTACTCTGAAGGGGGGCAACATAGAAAAGATGTCATGCCATTAGGTCTTGTACAACAAAGTAATACATTGATATTGGTGTACCGCCAGAAGGGAGATAAATACACTACTTTTGTTGATGTCAGCCAGATTCACAAAGTCACATTATCAACCTTCACGTTTGCTTACCCACAAGACTTTGACTTGCAACACTCAGTATCGGAATACACCAATACAGAGCATGAACGTTATACACTCGAATTCACCATTACTAAACAAGCTGGTGAACATCTCTACCAAACACCACTTTCCAACGACCAACGTATCTCTGAGTTCGATACGTATTTACACATCACTGTTACGGTTTCTAATACACCACCGTTAGTGGCGTGGCTAGAAGCACATAAAACCCACATTACTTTTGTAGAACAACAACCTATACCACCGTCAGTCAAAAGCCCCCAACTTCAAACCACTTCTCTAAATAGCGATAGCGGTCCCACTTAGTACAGCCCTATGCGACACCAGATGCCCAACCTATTGATAACCTGACAACAAACAGGGATGTCACATAGGGTTGCCGTCTTTCTATGTGATCCACTACGACATAGACGGGGAGAGAAGTTCATGATCATTAAAGCGATTCGACCATTACTTAACAAGCACCGTTGCCTAGCTTCATTCAGCTGTGAATATTGCGGGGGTAGCCACAGTTCAACTTGTGACATTTGCGATATGCCTCCATGCCGATGTGCTTGCTAATACCACACGTTTAATACCCACCATTAGCGGTTTACGAAAGTAAGCCGCTTTTGTTTTCTATGCATTTATCCCTGCAAACCAATCTATTAATAAAAAGGAATTTCCTATGAAAAAGACGTTAGTTTCTGTGCTCATTGCAAGTGCTACCCTTGCTGGTTGCGGCGGTGGTGGCTCATCTGAGCCTTCATCACCATCGAACACTACATTGTTATCCGGTCGTGCTATTGATGGCTATATCGTTGGTGCCACTGTTCATTATGATTTTAATTCAAATGGTGTTGTCGATCCTGATGAGCCATCGGCTATCACTGAGGCTGGTGGTGTGTTCACTATTGAAGGTGACATCACAGAAGAGCAACAAGCCTGTCTTGAATACGTCCCAGTGATCGTAGATGTGCCTGTCGGAGCTATTGATGAGGACTTAGGGGAAGTAACTCAAGCATATGTACTTAACCTGCCACCAGCGTTCACGTTGCCTGAAGAGGTAGCGAATGGCTCCGTTAACATTACGCCACTCACCACAATGTTGTGGGAGTCAGCGAAACAGACGGTTGAAAGAGAGCAAGGCGCAGCGTATAGCTGTGGATTAGTGAAAGACAATGAACCAGTCCGCAATGCCATAAAAGACGCCATGCGTAACGTAGCGGGTGATTTAGTTTGGCATTTCAATATCTCAGAGGAAGAGCTGTGGAGTGATTACATAGCGGATGGTAACAGTGCGGTCTACGATATTGCTGAGCAGCTTATGGCATCCATTCAACTTTCATTTGAAGAGACTTATGAATTGTCGCTTCAGTACCCCTATGCACATATCAACGTGGCTCACTACCTTAACGATCCAACGGACTGGCAACGCCAAGATGATGAACAGTTGTGGTACAAATCGATTTCCATACGTCAAGGTAGCTTCTGGTCTGAATCCGTCTATGCGGTAGATGATAACTGGCTACCTGAGCGTTTGATTAGAAACTACCTACAAGAAGACACTATCACTAACTTTGGTACGGTGGGCTATGTGAATGAATACCGTAACATGAGCTCAGATCTAAGCTTTGACGATTACATTTGCAGTAAGTCAGAAACCTTACTTTCAAAGATGGCTGACACTGATAACCAATACGGTATGGAGAACAAGTCATCGTTCTACGATCTGAGTGAATTGGAGTGTAATGAGGTTGGTTTGAGTGATGCTGCTGATAGCCAAAACATGACGCTTTCGACTGCGAGAGTGAGTGGTGTGTACGATGAAGAAGGGAGCCGTTATAAGTGGAACACAGTGCCAAGTGAATATGCTCACTGGTTAGGTTTCAGTGCTGATGTGGGGAGTATCGACATTGATGCATTAAATGCTGATATCGCAGCACTACCGCAAGTCTATGGTGCTCAAGATTCTGTTGGGGCAGACTGGTGGGAGCACACTAAACGCTATAAAGAAGGTGAGAACAACGTATCTGAGCACAGAACTAATACGGCGGCTGAAATGCCTAATGGGGATATGGTGTTACATCACCGATTCATATCTTACCCTAATGGGACATTCAAGTATGAGTGTGACCGTGGTGATGGATGGTACGACTGTACGAAGTAGTAACGTTTAAGCTGGCGGCATAGAAGGGAGCAATTGCTCCCTTTATTCATTGATGAGTTACGTCACCCCTTTCATTACGTCACCCCCGCCAACAAGGTTCTGGACAGGAGTGAGTTATAGGTTTTGCTAATTTAGCAGTTGGCGGATTAACTGAGGTATTGTTCAATACCTTAATCACAGGCAAATTTACCAATTTATGACATACCCGTCCCAAACTAAGTAGCGGCTCTTATACTGACTAGTGTTCTCTGTATCAGACAATGAAAAGAGCCCTACAATTACTATCAATCAAATTTACGCTTTCTTTTTTCTCCACCACAACCCCAAAGCGACAAGCATCACAATTAAAGTCAGCACCGGTGGTTTAGATTGCAACGGTAATACTTCAGCTGGCACATTTGGCGACAGGTGTACATAAACTGCTACGCTCATAATAACCACCGTAAGTAGCGTTGCTAGGTTAATGATTACATCTGCAACTTTAGATGAGATGAGTTTACCTTCCGTCAGAACAAGTAAAAACAGGGCTCCAGCAAAAATCTCACCCATTTGCCCTGCAAACTTTGACAAAACAGGGAACGGCAAACCACTTAGCTCAATTTGCGCAGCAAAGATATCAGCGAAGGGTAAGAAAAATTTGGCAGTTCCTGCCATCACCATAAAGCCACCAAGTAGTGCTGTAACGAAGTTTATTGCTTTTTTACTCGCACTTTCTTTAGATCGGATAAAATAGCCAGCGGTAATGAGAAACATTGTACCAATCATTGTCGCTTCTAATAATATTTGTTGGTTCATCATGTACTCCAAAGTAACGTTAATTTAAAGAAAGCAATTGGGTTAAGCTTGTTCTGGCTTAAGAAGTACCTTGGTGACAAACAAGCGCACAATCGGTGCAACAACTGCAAGCAGCAATAACGCTGAAGGCACAACTTGAGCAATTGCTCCTCCCCATGCAGAGAAAAAGTCAGCGCCTACAGGAAGATTGCGGAACGCCATAATGCCTGACATACCAAGAAGCATTGTTGGCAGTACCATAGACATCATGAGTGGGTATTGATATTTGCGGTCGAATTTTTTCATTGTCATTTTCATCCAGTATTTTTTAGGCCGTTAGGCCGTTAGGCCGTTCGATAAGGGAAGTATACGCAGATACAATGAATTCAAAAATAGACAATAGTGTTTTTTAAAAGTACATTTATGTACTCTTGGTTAAGAGAGTAATCGCGATGATCAGTACAAAAAACATGACAAACCTCTATTGGTTCTGCCTCTCTGTTGAATGTGGAGGCTTTGCAGCAGCGAGTGTAAAAGCCAACACCTCAGCCCCTACCGTGTCGCGTTCGGTGTCGAATTTGGAAGGGCAGCTCAATGAGAAACTGCTTCACCGTGATTCCAAAAAATTCCAGCTGACCAATGCTGGTGAAGAGATATATAACAAGTTCTCAAGCTTGTTTCATGGACTTGACCAACAATGGCTAAGCCTTTCAAATGCTCAAGGAGTACTCACTGGAGATATTCATATATCGTGTCCAGAACCCTTTGCTGATTTTTTCTTACAAAAGCTTGCTTTGGAGTTTATGACCCTGCACCCTAAAGTGAATATTCATGTCCATTTTGCATCCGATGCTGAAGCGTTCATTTCTGAACAAATCGATTTAGCAATTGTCACTATGTCAGCGACAGACTCTCACTTGGTACAACGTAAACTATTTGAAACTGAATTGGCATTAGCTGCTTCAAAAAGCTATTTAGCCCAAAGAGGTAAGCCAGAAAGGGCGAGAGATTTACTCGAACACAATGTATTGGCCGGTAACAATTTCCCTTACTGGTTACTAAAAGAGAACCTTGAGACAATCAAAATACCAATAAAACCCAAATACTCGATTAATAGCTTAAGGTTGAATATTCAAGCAGCGATAGGCGGTGCGGGGATTTGTTTGATGCCAAAAGTGGCACTAGAGCACCTAGCTTCACAGGATAAACTGGAGCCGGTATTACCCGGCGTTGAGTGCCCAAAAGGCACAGTGTATTTGGTATGGACAGATAGAAAGATGATCGCCTCACGCGTGGTCGCATTTAGAGATCTCATCTTTGATAGCATGAGCCACAATGCGGAGTCATTGTGGCAAGATATGTTCAGTTAATTAGCAAAAGAGGCGTTAAGGGCAGCCAGTAACTTCTCTTCACTCGCCCGCAACCGAACATCTTCCGCTTGGTCAATCCACTGTATGACACCATACTCATCGATTAAGATAGATGTGGGTATCGCCATGGGTTTGTACTTCATTTTGGTCGGAAAGGGTAACCCAAATAAAGTCATACTTGATACGCCATCACCACCGAGTGCTTTATGATGTTCTACACCATACTTTTTTATCACCTTCAAGTCGGGATCAGACAGCATTTCGTGGGTTAAGTGGTCACGTTGTTGATGTTTCTGAGCAGCAGCGACTTCATCGTTAGATAAAGCCACAATTTTGACATTAAAACGGTCAAAGATAGGCTTCATTTCCTCAAACATTTTAAGCTCCATACTGCAATATGGGCACCAAGAGCCTCTAAAAAACTTCAACAATATACGCTGGCCTTTTAGTTCCTCATGGGTAAATTCACTACCATTTGCCCTTGTTGCAGCAAAAGGTAACACCTTATCTCCGACCTGAACTTGAATATCTCCAAGGGGTGATTTTGACTCTTTAAAGGTTTTATAGAACACCGCACTCATCATGACAGGCATAGTTGCGAGCAATATGACCACAATCGTGCTCCAAGACGGGGATTGAGCCGTTACATATAAAGCTGCTACACCGAATACTGACCCAACAAGAAGGCTCATAATAAAAAGCAGGGGCATCTTCGGTGTTTGACGATTTTTCACTTTGGAGAAGTAACTGAACGCTCCTGCTATAGTGCTCAATGCCGCCACTAACGAAATATAGATATCAATCATCTGCTCTACCATTCTCAGCCACTAGCTGTTGCAAAGCTTGTTTGAAAGACTCTTGAGGGTGAGCACCGGTAAGTGCACTCTCTCGGTTAAATACTACTGTTGGTACACCACTGATGCCCATTTGGTGCCACTGAGATTCAATTTCTTGGATCTCACGTTTGAGCTGTGGATTATCCAAAGCAAGCTCAGCGGGCTTTCTCTCAATACCTACCGCTTCTGCCTCATTAAGCAAGACTTCACGGTTAGATACATCTTTGTGCTCAGTAAAAAATGCTGAAAATAGGCGCATTTTTAGCTGATGTTGCAAACCCAATGGTTTGGCATGCTCTAATAACACGTGGGCATTAAGCGTGTTGACCATTTTCATATCTTCAAAGTAATCAAACTTAAAACCGTATTGCGCCCCCTGTTTCGTTATGTTTTCACGTGCTCTGTCGCTATCTTCACGTGATGACCCATACTTGCGGGCTACGTGATCACGAAGGTTTTCACCTTTTTCAGTCATATCAGGATTCAATTCAAAGGGCTGCCATTCAATATCTATTCGATCTTTGATGCCTAATTCTTCGATGGCAGTTTCAAGGTGCTTATAACCTACAATACACCAAGGGCAAACTACATCAGAAATAATGTCGAGTTTTATTCTATTGTTCATCATTCAATTCCAATAAAAAAAGCTTGCAACACGCAAGCCTTTAAAACTTAAGATTTAACAGGTTTATAGGCGCTTAGCATCCAGTGCACCGTTCAAGATTTTTTGCATTGAAAGTGCCATTATCTTACGGGGCGTTAAATCCGCCATAAATGCCATGATGTTGTTACGCAGGCCCGGTACGGTCAGTACACGTTTACCAACACCTTGCAAACCAACTTTTGCCACTTTCTCTGGCGCTCTTGCTGCCATAGGGACTTTTTTCCAGTTTACGCCAGTGCTCACCGCCATCGGTGTTTTGGTTAACCCCGGTGACAAGACACTCACATCAACCCCCTTAGATTTAAGTTCTGCATAAAGCGATTGACCAAAATTAATCACAAACGATTTAGAGCCAGCATAGGTTGAAAAATAAGGGGATGCCATTTGGCCAAACATACTCGCAACCAACAAAATACCGCCTTTTCCTCGAGCGATCATGGTGTTACTAAAGTGGTGGCTTAACTCCATCACCGAATTCACATTCACATGCAACAAGCGACGCTCGGCATCTAAATCCAACTTTTCAAAAGCACCATTGGTTTCAAGACCAGCAGACAAAGCAATTAATCCAATGTCATGTTCAGTAGCTTTGATCTTATCAACACCATCTTGCGTCGACAGATCCGCCACAATCACGTCTGTCTCAACCGAATACTGACTTGCTAGTGTTTGAGCATATTCCTTTAACTCTTGTTCGCGACGAGCCACCAAAACAATATTCATGCCGTCTTCGGCTAACTGTTGCGCCATTTGTTCGCCGATCCCAGAGGTAGCACCTGTGACCAATGCCCAACCGCCATATTTTTGTTTAAAGTTAAAAGACATATAAATACTCC
Source organism: Photobacterium sanguinicancri (assembly GCF_024346675.1). Taxonomy (NCBI): domain Bacteria; kingdom Pseudomonadati; phylum Pseudomonadota; class Gammaproteobacteria; order Vibrionales; family Vibrionaceae; genus Photobacterium; species Photobacterium sanguinicancri. The sequence continues at coordinate 2,968,033 of NZ_AP024850.1, read as the reverse complement.
ACTGGCTAAGCCAGATTTAAATTAAGCTGAGATACCGAATTGATTATGCTTTTTTAGACCAAGCAAATTTTTCAAACATTGGGCCAGCAGGTGTTTTGGCTACGTGGTTGGTGTAGTTGCTGATCACCTTTTGCGATAGACCTAGGATAATCTCAAGCACTTGCTGCTGGCCGTAACCTGCGGCAAAAAAGGTGTCCATTTGTTGGTCAGACACGTTACCGCGCTCACGCACCATTGCTAAGGTAAAGTCATGCAATGCCTGAAGTTTTGCTGTTGGCATGGCTTCTTCGTTACGCAGTGCTTCGGTTAATGCAGGATCGACTTTCATAGAGTGTGCAATTGCCGTATGTGCAGGTACGCAGAAAGTACATTCGTGCTCAACATTGATGGTTTGCCACACTACCGTTAACTCTTCGGCATCAAATGAAGTGCTCATGAATAACTGGTGAAGCTGTTGGTACGCTTTCAAGGTTTCAGGAGACTCAGCCATGACAGCATATAAACCCGGTACAGCGCCCATTTGCTTAACCGCGCCTTCTAACATTGGTTTACTTTTTTCTGGTGCTGTTTCTACTGTGTGAAAGGTAAATTTGCTCATTTTGTATACTCCAATCTTTTTAAGATAAAGGGACATCTATTGTTATCCCCATTGTGGGAAGCTGTATTCCCTGTCGATGAGGAGAACTATACTCAAACCTGAACGATCGTTCAAGTATTTATTTGAACGATCGTTCAAATAATTGCTAGTTGGCGATTATACTTATGATTTTATTAAGTTTAATTTTTTCTTCTTTAACCGTACTGTCATAGAACTGAACATACTCTCTTTACCTACGTAACCTCCATAGTTATAATTGAACGACTGTTCATATAATTGATTACTAAGTAAAGCTATGGCAAAGACAGCAAAATTTGATCGGCGAGAAGTGGTGAACAAAGCCACTAACCTTTATTGGAAGAAAGGCTTTCATGCCACCTCAATGCGCAATCTACAAGACGAGATCGATATGCGGCCGGGGAGTATTTATTCAGCCTTTGGCAGTAAAGAGGGCTTGTTTAAAGAGACACTTCGCAACTATACCGATATGGGGCTTGCGCAATTAGAAGCTTTAAAAGAAGAATGCGACACGCCAGTTAACGCCATAAAGGCATTTGTTAAAGCACAGGTTATCGATACTCAAACCGATGCTCCAAACGGGGTGTGCATGCTAGCAAAAACGATGGGGGAATTAACCTCGGAGAATCAAGATTTAATTGAGGTGACTAAAGATCATCTTGCTGAAATTTCTCGTGAATTCGTGGTGTTGATTAAAGAAGCTCAAGCACTAGGCCTAATTGATCAAACAAAAGACGCTGAAGACTTAGCGAGTCACGTGCAAATTCAAATAACAGGCTTGCGTACCTTCGCTAAATTGAACAATGATAAAGCGCTACTCAACGCCAAGATAGACGATATTTTCACCCATTACCCATTTACCTAAATTCATTGAGCGACTGAGGTCAGGTAACTAAGAGCTAATCCATAATTGCTAGGAAAATGTTATGCCAGTACAAACTATTTTATTCGATATCAATGAGACCGTACTCGACTTAAATCGGCTTAAGCCAAAGTTTAATCATTACTTTGGCAGCGAAGACTATATGACCACTTGGTTTTCTATGCTATTACATTCATCAACAGTATGCCTAGTTACCACGGTCCATAGTGATTTCAAAAGCCTTGCATTGACGGCATTAAAGGCTCTTGCTGGTCGCCTAGATAAATCCATTTCAGATGAAGGCTACCAAGATATTTTGAGCACGCTTGCGGCATTACCTGCTCATGAAGATGTTAAACCGGCGATGGATATGCTAAAACTGTCTGGCTTTAGGTTAGTGGCGCTATCAAACTCTTCGACTAAACTTCTCAACTCGCAGTTGTCTTTCGCAGGATTAAAGGATTATTTTGACGACACCATTTCGGTTGAGCAGGCCAACACGTTTAAACCATCCAAATCTGCTTATCTATTTGCACTGCAACAACTACAAATTGCCCCCTCTCAAGCACGACTTGTTGCAACCCATGATTGGGATACCCACGGTGCACTTAGTGCCGGTTTAAAAGCGGCTTATATTAATCGTTCTGGTGCACCCTATAACTCATATTATTTGATGCCTGATATCGTAAGTAACAGCATGATTGAGATTGCCCAACAAATAATGGAAAAGGAAAATCGACAGCCCTAGCGAACGTAGCAGAGCCAGTGGATTTATTAACATTCAGATAATTTTTGTTACTTAGCATTAGATTTAGTTATGGGCCTTGCTGTACCTGAAACTCATAAAGGGGCAAAAGTTTGTTAGAAACAACATGGCATAGAAGGAAGCTGTAATAGCTTCCTTTTAGTTATGTATTACTCTGTGTTATCTCGCTCACCAATCCTTTCCAATATCCAATCCGTTATCTCTTCTTCTACCCATCCTACCGAACGACAACCTAGTGGCACTGTTTTTGGAAATTGCCCTTCGCTCATGTACTTGTAGATGGTAGAACGAGCGAGGCTAGTTAAGGTCATTACTTCTTTTAGTTTGATTAATCTCATGATGAATTCCAGTTAGTTCAACTCATGAGATAACGAGAATGTGCAGTTAATTACTTCACTACGTAAATCACCACACTCCAACTTTTTTCAACCACACATTACCTTTCTGAAGCCAGCTAGTCGTAGGCTTCCATTTATGCACTTTTCTAAATCAAACTAAGCAGGAGGCTCTTATGCCGTTTGTGTTCATTGCTGGCTTTATCGTTGGCGCAGGCTTATACCACATCAACAAGGAGGCTAACGGTGAATTCCCACCAACCGACTAAAACACTAATCGAATTGTTCATCTATGGCGTTGTGAGCGGTTACAACTGGGCTAAACAACAAGATAAACAGCAACCATAACCTAAAGCGGCCCAGCGTGGTTGGGCTGCTTATATGGGGAAGGATTCCATTATTTTTTAGCCACATATTACTTGGGTGCACATACCTTTAACGCACAAGAAGGAAAGTACATGCATTCAAGTCATTACACGCCAAACGAGCCTACAGAGCTTCGTCAAATCCTAGAGACCGCTGCAACCATGCTCGCGGCCAAGTATGCCCGGGCAGGGTCATTCACCAGCCCTGAAAACACTAAGCAATATCTACAGATGAAACTGGCGCATTACGACAGAGAAGTATTTGCCGTGATGTTTCTTGATAATCAAAATCAGTTGATTGAATACAAAGAGATGTTCTTTGGCACCATTGATGCCGCTAGCGTTTACCCAAGGGAAGTCGTCAAGGAAGGATTACTACTCAACTCGGCGGCGGTTATCTTTGGTCATAATCATCCATCTGGATTACCTGAGCCATCACAAGCCGATCGTAGAATCACTCAACGTCTGTCTGATGCATTAGCGCTAGTTGATATCCGCGTCTTAGATCATGTCGTCGTAGGTGAGCAATGTGTGTCTTTTGCTGAGCGAGGTTTGCTATGAACCAAACCACACCGCATCGACTGCTAGTGGAATACCTCAATGTCCTCGTTGAGCAATTAGATATCCCTACCTTTGCTACACGTATCGCCCTTAACTTTCGAGTGTCGAGCTATTACCAAGACCGTAGCGGCTTTCATCCTGTCGAGATCCAACTCAACAGAGCGACAAGCCAATCAGACAATCCTCATTGGGGCATCGTCTTTATTGCTAGCTTTGCTTATCCAGACGAGCAAACCGAAAAGATAGCGGTCGAGCTTTACTTCAATTTTCTGCGTGGATGGTTCTATCAACCGGACATTGAACGCTGTGAGCTCCACCAGCCACAAGTAACCAGCCTATATCAAAGCTATGAACGGTCTTTCCTCAAGCAAATTCAGCAAGGCTCCTTTGATGGTATCCAAGCAACACTCGTCAATATCGATACGCCCAGTGAATCATCTATCGCATCACCACTAACCTAGGAGGCATACCATGCCAGCCACAACCAAAATTCAAACGATGCAGTTTCACCCTTGTGTACTGCCTATCTCTACTCGCTTTCATAACGCCATCACTAAACAGGTTCAGCAAGCGAGCCTTGATTACTATTCAGAGGCCTTAACCATTAACTTTCGTGACACGGGCTATAACGCTGAAGCTGGTGGATATCATCCAATAGAAATCATGATCCGTAATGAAGGTGATAAGTGGCGACTCTGTTACATCACCGACTTTGCCTATTCTGGAGGTGTCTATCCAGAGCTAGCCATCGAGCTTGATTTCAATATTGAGAGCAACATATTCAGGCAGATGTTTTTAGCTCCTTGCGCTTTAGCACATCGAGAAGTGAAATCTTTCTATCGAACATGGGAAGGTAACTTTTTGGAGTATTTATCTGATGGTGTGTTTGACCAAATCAAAGTAACTAAGAGCTGAAAAGCATCCAAGTTCCCATTTTAGCAATTTGGGAACTTGCCAACCCTTATGGAACAAGGCTTTTCGTTTCTGGCTTGCTTTGAAGTTCCTCTAATCATCATTTTCATCGAAAAAAGGAAGCTGCGTTATGGCAGAAGTTCAAGCGGTGAAAAACCGTGACACAATCCAGCTCATCGGCCACTTATTAGAAATACGGCATAGTAAGCAAATGTCCGACATCTGGAATGTCGGTATCAATCTCGCTTTGAGGATTTCTGATTTACTGGCGATTAAGTTTAGCGACATTGAAGAAGACCGTTTAACCATCCGTGAATCTAAAACGGGCAAAGTAGCGCAGATAGCACTAAACCCAAGAAGCTTAGAAATTATCCTTCGCATTAAAAAGGAGAACCCCCACCACATCTACCTATTCCAATCTTACCGAAATCAGCAAGCAATAAACAAAGCTGCCAATCCATTGAGTCGTCGAGCGGTTAGCCAAGCGTTCTCGTCGATTGGTGAAGAGATTAGTTTTCCGTTGGGGACGCACTCGATGCGAAAGACCAGAGGCTACCACCTCTACAAAAGCACCAAAGATATTGCACGAGTGATGCGAATGCTTCGCCACAGTTCAGAAGGTGTCACACTGCGCTACATTGGCGTGACACAAGATGATATTGATAATGACTTTAGGGAGTTAGTGTTATGAATACAGAATCAATACCGTGTAGATAGGTGATGAAAATTAAGCTTCAGCCAAGTGATACAAACATAGTGTAAGCATAACGCTTACACTATGTTTGTGCATATTCTTCTTTTATTGGTTCATTTTTTACTTACTGCTCGGAAACGAGTTCATCTTCAAAGATGACATCCTTAGTAAAATCAGCATAGTGAGCCTTTAAAAATTGTAGCCCTTCGGTTGTAGTAACATCGAGATCCAAATGAGAACGGACGAACTCTAATCTATGTTTGCATTCTTTAATTAGTTGTCCCCAAGTTTTAACTTGAATAACCATGTTATCTGTCTGATGAATGATACCTTGTCCCGTTTTATCTGCTTTTAGTTTATGATCGGTATACTCAGTTGTATCGTTTGAAACAATCCAAAAGTTCCACTTTACATCCAACTTGTTAAACCTCTCATCACTTGCAACAGCAAATGCATAAGATTCAATCTGCTGTATCTCTTTAGGTCCAATAGGAACCTTAGGGGCTTTTAGCTCAATCACCAGGTGCTCTAATTGATCCGCATGGTTTTGGGGGACCGATTGAGTAAGCATCAAGTCAACAATTCCTCTTGATTTGTCTACCCTCGTTACAGGTTCATCTGGAATCAAGTCTACTTTCATAGATTTTAGGTGCTTCTTAAGAACTTCAGTAAGAGATTGATCATTTACAGACATTGTAAACGCATCACCAAATACCCAAGTATTCTCTGCTAGAATCTTGTGTAGTTGACAGCGTTCCTTAAGGACCTTTTTCTTTTCAGGGTCAAATATGATGTGCTCTAAGCCAACGATAAACTTCAATCGATCAGATATAGTTTTAGATGCATTAATTATCGATGTAAGGCTGATATCTTCAAGCAGCTCGGCAAGCTCTTTTTGCTTCTTTAACGACAAGCTCAAAACTTCTTCAAAAATGACCTGTAGATCATTAGGGTTTGAAGACACTATCTGCTTGAGTAACCGAAATTGAAGACGTTTTACTTTAACTGGAGCCTTTTCAAACTCGGGTAACTCTTGACTAATATTCACAGCTAGAACATCGAACATTTGTCTCTCGACTTCATCTATCGCATCACTATATCCTCCTTCATAAGGGTATATTTCTTCATCTTTCCATTTTTGGATAATGTTGGCTGATTTGGCCAACTTACGAAGGAATAAGTGATGCTTCAGCTTATCGATAGCATCTCGTAGAGGTGCAGATAAAGTAGGTTCTAGGCCACCTAATTCAAGAACTCCTTTAGAAGATAGCTTACTAATATGTTCAGATACTAAATACGCTGTAAATTCGAATTCGCTAGTACCTCTGATCGGTTTATCATGAGAATGTAAAGGGAAACCATTTGAATCGCAAAAATGAAGCTCGTTTTTAGTATCACATTTCCATTCAATAACTCTCAGAGAATAGTTAAAAGACTCCCCTTCAAATGTTACTGGATCAAGATCAAGTGTTTCTTGATGTAGAATCTGCTCGGCAGGATCGATCTTGATATCATTTACATATAGTTGAACATCAGGGTACTTAGATAAGTAAATAGCAAATGCACAGGATACATAATTAGAAAGCCCCTTTTCAGAGACAGTGAGACCTTTCTTACTTAGCTCTGAGATGCGAACAGTTGTACCGCAATGCTTACTTTTAGTGTGTTCGGAATCTGTAACTCTAAAGTTACCAATATCATCGGCCATCCCAGTTATCGTAAAAGTTTTTAAAGCACTTTCTTGTTCATCAGAATATACCGTTTCCCAATCAATCACTTTTCCTAGAGAAAAAGGTTTAAATCGTCCCTGTCCCTCCTGACCATGTAAGAAGCGTCCAGAATCAGTCTTATGTTTAAATTTTTTCCATGAACCACCGAGTTTACTGAAGTGCTTATCCGCAATTTTATCAGTGATACCGAATCCATCGTCCGTGATTTCGATATTTGTTAATCCCCCATACAACGTGTCTTCATTCAGCTTAACAGTGACTTTGTTTGCATCAGCGTCTAGTGCATTCCATATAAGTTCAGATATGGCAACATAAGATGAGGCATTTGATACTTTACTTAAGAAGTCACTCTCGACTTCAACTTTTAACATCCGAGTGGCCATGATGTCGACTTTCCGATTGTATGAGATTATGAGCATAATCTAGCACTTATTGAACTTTAAAACCTAATAGATATCAAAATATTGCCTCTTACCTAGAGCAAGAGTTCTAGTAACTTAAACAGGGTCACACCTCGGTAAATATTCTAGTGTGTCCATGTTTTACAAGCTTTGCTGTATTACTAAATCAACCTTTCCTAGGATTACTGCATCCAAAGTTACGGCGACCATCACCAAGTATCTTTGTTTCAGCCTTTGCCAAGTAAGCCAACCTAACCGCTACTTCACCTAGATCTTTCTGAAATCGTGCTGGTGGGTGATTGCGGTTCAACGTATACATTGGACGCTCAGGGATATGAACTAACCCCTCAACCTCATCTGTCGTAAGCCCTAATGCACTAGCCCATGCTCTGTTTACCATACAAGCAAGAGTCCCCTCGTAATGAAGCCTACCAAATGGATAGTAAGCATCCTGATTGACCACCAGTGCAATATGGTAATGTTCATTATGACTCGTACTACGTTCCCTTACCCAAACGTAATTTAATGGGCAGTTATAGACTCGCTTTCCTTCCTTCGCTTTATTCATCTGATCTGTAGCGATCTGAGCATTTAATGAAGCTATAAATCGCTTAATCAAACCAACACCTATATTAACAAAACAGGTTGGTACATCACGTTCTAGTGGGTTATCAGAGTACCCCCCATTGTTAAGTATACGTAGATCAACTCGAGCGATGAGTGTTCTAGGATGGAGCGCTAGGGCTCCCATAACAGTGTCATTGATACGGGCAAGGTGGTGTTGGTTTAAAGAACCGTAGCTAAGTGGGATTTGAGAAAATTGAAACATGTTCATGAAAATCTCTCCTATGTGTTATTTGATTTCACATAGAAAGAGAATGATGCGTAACAATTTACATAAAACCGTTCTGTCGTAGCAGTGAGTGAATCTCTATTGCCTATGGCTAGAGATCTTAACTGACTAATCAACATGTACTGTATGCATCAGTAGTGTGGCTACTGAGTGTAGTACTGCTAGTAATGCTCTTATAAAGAGTGTTTGTATAGTAGCTATATTACTAATCCACCGAGGGCATTGTTTCTTTCTAGGCTGTAGTACCGGAGTCATGCCTATGGATAGTCAAAGATTGGGCCTAGCTAGGATGTTCTTAATCGTAGTCACTCTGAAGTTATGCATTTCAACAAGAGTGCATTCGGCTAATAGCTAGTGCGTCTAATGGCTGACAATTATATCAATCCCATTTCCCTTTGCTGAGTATGGCAGGACTTTGTAAATGCCTTGTTCTGGTAAATTATCAGAGAGCTTTCTGTTCATAGTAATCACATTTTTGGCTTCGATAGCTTTAGCCCATGCCATATGTACAACTAGGTTAACCAGCTCCTTTGCTCCGGGTAAAACGTCGATATCATGAGCTTCAGTGTCCAAAGCCTCATTAGCCAAGGAGTCTTCATTGTAATTGCGTTGGAAGTCTGTATTTTTTTTATGATGATGCATCACAGACTCTGGTAGAAACCTTTCTGCTATTGAATCAGCAAGGACATCATCGGATAACAATTCATCTGGTGCCTTTCCTGAAATAAGAGAGGTACCATCAATCATGTTCCAGTGCTGGCTTAGCAAATAAGAGGCTATATCATTCACTTTAAGCTCTATATGATTAGCCAGCAGCTTTCTATTTTCTCCTGTGAAGAAGTATCTTACTTGGCAGGCATCAATACTTACTTTCACGGATGCAATTAACGATGATTCATAAAATGCGTTGAGAGGGTAATCTAAAAGGTGAGGCTCTGACTTATGATCCGTGATAAAAGAAATGACTGTATCTGTCAAACTCGCTGCCATAATCAGGTTTTGCTGGGTGAAGCGATATCCGTGAACTTGTTGTTGAAATGCTGAGTGCCAGATATTTAGATAGTACTGTGTGGAGACATTACCCATCAGTTGAGGGATAGTTCCACCGGGTTCAACCTTGTGAATAAGCCCTAATGAACTTAATCGTTCAACATGCGATTTCACTCTTTCTTTATTCATACCGGTAATGTCGGCGATTTTTGCACGTCCAAGTTCAGATACATGACCAAAATCATCACTAAAATGCAGCAGGACAAGAAAGATCAATTTATTAGCTAGTGATGGTTTTTTTGCATTGTTTAACAAACCTTCATAATGAATAAATGTCGAACTCAACTTTAAAAAGGGAGCGCTCACGTGCATACCTTTAGCATTACGATTACGTGGAAGAGTGACATGGTATCGGTAGCTGTTCCCACCCTTACCTGTCTCAAATGAATCCCTACAAAGCAGTCTTACTTTCTCTAGCTGCTTAACTGATTTAGTAAAAGTACTGCTACTTATTCGCAGGCATGCGCACAACTCACGACTAGCGAGTGTCGTTTGCCAATTATCACACCGAGTAAGAATAAGTAGTTTAATCCAGAGCATTTTAGCTTCTGGTGATGCTTCAAACTTCTGGCTATTCTCATCGATATACAGCAAAGCTCTTGAGAGTATTTCGACCTCTTTCATGGCGTAATCCATCAATATTCCTAATTTTACCAGTAGGTATTTAGAGTTCAAATACTGTATCACATTACACGGTGCGGAAATGCGTAATGGCTATTTCTGGTGATTAAGTCACGAACTGTATTCCATTACTGTGGCAAAGTATGAGCAGTGTTTATGAATGGTGTTATGAGTATGGGACGTAGAAGTAATGCTAAAAGCTGGTTAACTGGTTCTCTGAAACAAAAAAAGTGGGCAGCAGAATATTTGCTCAAAAAAAAGATTCTTTGGGATACAGGTTTAGCCAATTCAGCATCCAGAAGTACAACCTCAGCAATAGAATACTTAAAAGATTTAGATGAATCGATAAGTGACAACAAGTTACTGTTACAGCAAGCAAGTAGTGCTTGGCGAGCTCAAAAGAGTAGGAAGGATAATAAACAAATCAACATATCCATTTCTGAAAATTCGTACAATATCGCTGTTCAATTAGCCAAAAGTAATGGGTTTTCGATCAAGGCAATGGTTGATCTTCTTATTACTGAAAGCCAAAACAAGATCGAAGAGCTGGAGAGGCTAAAGAAAGTAGAGCCAGAGTATGAACAAGCCTGTAAAACAATAGGAGAGCAAGATACTCAGATAGAAGATCTGGATGATGAACTCTTAGCACTAAAAAAACAAAATGATGTGCTTGAACAGGAGTTGGTATCCTTAAAGCAAGATCTTCCTCTAGCTAAACCATTGGTTTTGGCTAAAAAGAGTGAAAGCTCTGCATTGCGAAGTAACCGTAAGGAAGTCAGGAAGAAAATAATGTATGCAAAGTAGAATCTAGTCACTAATTAAAAACGAGTTATCAGCCTTCTCCAACCACTCTTATGGCTTTCCTACCTGTTAGTGAGCCAGTTCCTTGAGCAGCTGTTTCGATATGTTTACTCCACCAGTCCATCATAGGACGGCGGCGCTCTAGGTAATCAGTTCGATTGTACGTAGCACGTACTTCATTTTTATCGATATGAGCTAAGGCCGCTTCAATTAAGTCGGAATCAAAGCTTTGTTCATTGAGAGTTGTAGAGGCGAGGGCTCTTAGTCCATGAGCGTGAAGTTTTCCTGCATAACCCATACGTTTAAGTGCCATGTTTGCAGTTTGGCTATTCATCGCTTTCTTGGGGTCACTAGCACTAGAGAACACGTAGACGGAGTGACCAGATAATGCCTGCATGATTGTTAGGATTGCCAACGTTTGGTCTGTTAGTGGTATTCTATGTTCTTTGCGTTTTTTCATTCTTTCAGCAGGGATAATCCAGAGATTGTTTTCAAAATCAATTTCGTCCCAACGTGTACCACTGGCTTCACTTGGTCGCGCTAAAGTATGTAGTTGCCATTCAATAAGGCACCGTGTTTGGATTTTAATACTCGCTTGATTTAATGCGCTCATTAAGTCTGGAAGCTCAGCAGGTTCGATGGTAGCCATGTTCTTTTTGGATGGTGTATCGAAAGCTGCGCGAATTCCAGCAAGAGGGTTGGCGTGTACTAGGCCAGTGTTCACAGAAAAAATCATCACTTCATTGAGTCGTTGAGCGACTCTTTTTAGTGTTTCTAAGTTGCCTTTTATTTCTAGTGGGCGTAGTACTTTTATCACCATTGGTGCAGATATTTGGGATACCGGAGTTTTTCCCAAAGACGGGAAAAGGTGCAGCTCGAATGAACGCCAAATATCATCAGCGTGATCCGGGGTGACTTTCTTCTTTTTCTTGTCAAACCAGCTCTCAGATACATTGCGTAATGTATGCACAGTGATGGCAATATTTTCTTCTTGTTTCTTTTGCCTATGTTCTTTGGGGTCGATACCTTGGCTAATCAATTCACGATGTTCTGCTGCAATTTTTCTTACTATCGCAAGTGATAGATCCGGATAGTTGCCAAGAGTCATACGAATTCGTTTTAGTGAGACGGGGTGTTTATAGATCAAGCACCAGACTTTATTGGCGTTCTTCCTCACTCGTAGCTGTAAGCCGTTACCATCGTAAAGGTCGTAATCTTTATCTTTCGGTTTGGCTTGTTTTACTTCTGTTGCAGTTAGTTGTGTAACTCTTCTTGCCATAATCAACATCCCCATACAAAAATAGACACCCAAGAATGGCACCTTTTTGTTTTGGGTGTCTATCTGGGTGTTTATTATCTTGAGCTGTTACCGAACAAAAGTAAACCTCAGTGGATAGTGGTGGATTGTAAGTAGTTGATTTTAATAAGTTATAGGCACAAAAAAAGACGCCCGTGGACGTCTTTAAATGTTGAATTGGTGGAGCTGGCGGGATTTGAACCCGCGTCCAAAATCAGTCTAACCAGAGGCGCTACATGCTTAGTCTGTCTTTATTCTCGTACCCGACACTGCGAACAGACACGCTATGCGAATACATACCAGAATTCTATTTCGCGGTTCACCTCTCTAGTCAAAGGTTCCCTCGCTATCTCGTTTGGGTTTGAACCCCTGTTAATCCCCGTCTTACAAGCGGAAGCTAGGGCAGGAGCGCTCTCAGCAGAGTATTAAGCTGCTAGTGCGTAGTTTTCGTCGTTTGCGACTATTTTTTTGCGGCTTTTAACGTGGCAAACCGCCCCACGACATGCTCCCAAAGCCTTCGTGATCCTGTCGAATCCTGAATCAGCCCCAGAGGTGTTACGCGTTCGATATTAGCATACTTTATATATGCGTCAACAAATTACGATGTGACTAAGTGTTTATGGATAAAAATCGAACACTTAGCCACAAGTTGACTATCTTGCGCTGTGTTTCATGATGCGCGCTTTATCACGCTGCCAATCACGATCTTTACTGTCACTACGCTTATCGTGCAATTTCTTGCCTCGCGCGGTGCCTATCTTTATTTTAACCCAAGATGCCTTCCAGTACATGGTTAATGCCACAATGGTTTCACCATCACGGTTTACAGCATGTTCTAGCTTTTCGATTTCACGGCGGTTAAGCAGCAGTTTACGCACTCGTGTTGGGTCAGCAACAACGTGGGTAGAAGCGGCATTCAGTGGGGTAATAGTGACACCAGAGATAAAGGCTTCGCCATTACGCAGGAAGACATAACTCTCTGAAATGTTGATTTTACCGTCACGAATCGCTTTTACTTCCCACCCTTGTAGCGAGAGGCCTGCTTCATATTCGTCGTCAATCGAAAACTCATGACGCGCGGAGCGGTTTTTTGCAATGGTATTGCTACCCGGTTTACTTGGTTTTTTCTTGGCCATAAATACTCTTTTTATTCTGTGTCCCGCACTGTTTAGGGGCGGTCGAGAGAATTACAGGGGGCATCGGTCTTACCTTGGTAAGCGATTATGCGCTGTATTCCCTATTTTGGCTGTTAGCGCAGTAATGGTATCATTACTTTCGTCTAAGGGTTAAGGAGAAACTATGCCTCAGATCACTCGCTCTGCGTTAGTCCCTTTTAGCGCCAAGCAAATGTTTGAATTGGTTAACGATGTTGAGTCTTATCCTGCCTTTTTGCCAGGCTGTTCAGGCTCGAAAGTACTGGAAAGTTCTGAATTGCACATGATGGCATCTGTTGATGTGGCTAAGGCTGGGATCAAGAAAACGTTTGTTACCCGTAACCAGTTAACCAGTTTTCAAAATATTGAAATGCAGCTTGTTGAAGGCCCTTTTCAGAAGTTGGTTGGTGGCTGGAAGTTTATCGAACTCGATGCTGAAGCTTGTAAAGTAGAGCTTAATCTTGATTTTGAATTTACTAATGCGATTGTTGAAATGGCGTTCGGGAAAGTATTTAAAGAGTTAACCGGTAATATGGTGTCTGCTTTTACGCAACGAGCAAAAGAAGTTTATGAATTCTGACGATAAGTTAATTCATGTCGAGGTAGTGTATGCACTGCCTGTGGCGCAGCGAGTCATTAAACTTGCGATCACGTCTGATACTAAAGTACAGGCGATTATCGAACAATCAGGTGTACTTGAAATGTACCCAGACATCGACCTAAAGAAAAATAAGGTGGGTGTGTATAGCCGTAATGTGAAGCTTGATGCGACAGTGCGCGATGGTGATCGTATCGAGATTTATCGTCCGCTACTGGCTGATCCGAAAGAGATCCGCCGTAAGCGTGCCGAGCAAGCCAAAAAAGCGGCAGAAGCGAATAAATAACGAATGGTGCTGTTTTTCGGCCATAAAAAAGCTCGCTAAGGCGAGCTTTTTTGCATCTGTTTCATAGGTGAAAACCTATTAGCAGGTGTGGCCATTGGCAGATTTTATTAGTTCATGCCATCCATGAACTTAGGACCTTGCTGGTAATCACCTGATAAGCCAATTAAATTATGGTCTTTATCAAAGCTTAACGTTAGGTCTTTTTGCTGTGGATCACCATGACCTGGTTTGTGGTAGTAAACATAGTACCAAGTGTCAGGGTGGCCTTGCTCTACTAGCATTGGCGAACCTAATACATAACGTACTTGTTCTTTATTCATTCCAAATCGTAGTGTATCAACATCTTTTGCTTCCAAGAAGTTACCTTGGTTGATGTCAATACGGTAAACCAATCGTTCAACAACTGAACAGCCACCCAGTAGACTTAGTGCTAACGTAAGTGCGGCAATGTTTTTCCAACTCATAGCATCCCGGCGTATTCGCTTTAACTGCTGCGATAATAAACAAGCTCGAAGCAGAAGTAAAAAGGCAGATAAAAAACAGTGAATCTCAACCAATACAATACCAGCTTTGGTATTGGTTAAGTATACAGACTGCCATTACTTTAATTAGTTGCATGGCAGTACTGGTTATTTTATCACGTTGTCGGGGTAGGCGCTGAAAATAGATTGCTGATAAATATTAGCTATGCCGCAATCAGCAATTCTTTTGCGTTGGCTAAGGTGCGTTCGGTGATTTCGCTGCCACCCAATAGGCGTGCCAATTCAGCAACGCGGTCATCTTGCTGCAATGGGCGCATGCTGGTTTCTGTCTGGCCGTTAGAGGCGGTTTTCGCCACAAACATTTGTTGGTGGCCACAACCAGCCACTTGCGGTAAGTGAGTAACACACATGACTTGGGTGGATTCTCCCAAGGTGCGCAGCATTTTTCCCACAATCGCTGCCGTCGGGCCACTGATGCCCACATCGACTTCATCGAAAATCAGGCTTGGTGTTTCTACTTTTTGGGCGGTGATCACTTGGATTGCCAGTGATATACGCGATAGCTCACCCCCTGATGCCACTTTACCCAGTGGCTGCAAAGGTTGGCCCGGGTTGGTTGATACCAAGAAGGTAATGGTGTCGAAACCCAGCGGGCTAAGCATTCCTGTCGCGTCGCTTTGAATGTCGATATTGAAAATACCGTGCTCCATGCTCAGTTGGTGCATGCTGTCAGAGATTTTCTTATCCAATTCTTTGGCGTAACGCTGGCGACTTTTGCTGAGCTTTTCTGCGCGGGCAATAAATTGTTGGCGTTTTACTTCTACTTCGTCGGCGAGGCCGTCTAGGCGTTCGTCGCTACAATCTAAGTCTTCTAGCTCTTTAAGCAGATCTTGATGTTTTTGGTATAGCTCTGCGGGCATGACGTAGTGCTTACGTGCCAACGACATGATCTTGGCTAATCGCTCTTCAAGATAAACAAGGCGTTGCGGATCCATGTCCATCGCATCTAAATAACAGCGCAGTTCTTGGCTGGCTTCTTGTACTTGGATGATCGCTTCTTCCAGCATCTGTGGCACGGTATTAAGCTGGCTATCTAGCTCGCCAAGGGCGCACACTTGCTGGCTGGCCATTTGCAGTAATTGCAAGGCATTGCCATCGTCGTTATCGTACAAAATTGCTAAGGCACTTTGGCTCGACATTGCCAGTTCACCTGAATTGGATAGGCGTTTGTGCTCTTCTTCGATCTCTTGGTATTCGTCTTCACCCAGTGCTAATTCATCCAGTTCTTTCACTTGGTATTGAATTAATTGCTTTTGGGCTTCGTTTTCTTCACGGCTTTGGCTTAAGCGTTTTAGCTCGTTACTGGCCTGACGCCACACTTGGTATGCTTGGCGCGTTTTGTCCATTAATACGTGGTGACCAGCGTATTGATCCAGCATTTGCTGTTGGTGATCGGCACGCATCAGTTGTTGGTGAGCATGCTGACCATGGATGTTGATCAGCAGTTGGCCAAGGGCTTTTTGTTGTGAAGCAGGTACAGGGCTGCCGTTGATAAAACCACGTGAACGACCTTCTTTAGTGATCACGCGGCGTAATATACATTCGTCGCCATCACACAATTCGTTGTCTTCTAACCAGCGACGGGCGGCTTGGTTATTGGCCAGTGAAAACGCGGCTGAAATTTCAGCTTTGTCTTCATTCGGGCGAACCATGCAAGCTTCTGCGCGATCGCCCAAGCATAAGCCTAAAGCATCAATTGCAATGGATTTACCAGCACCAGTTTCACCAGTAATGGTGGTCATTCCTGACTTAAGTTCAAATTCAAGACTTTTGACAATAGCAAAGTTAGAGATCGTCATATGAGCGAGCATGTGTTCACCTGTTTAAATCAACACCTGTGTTTTCATACAGTATATACTGTATCTACGTACAGTAAAGATACCTGTGCACATTTTTGTGATGAAAGAAGGAGAGTGCTCATTTTTTATCTAACTTAATGATAGTTAGTGAAATATTTGAACGACGAAATGCAAAAAAGCCAGCGCGATGGCTGGCTTAGTATGGTGTGGTTTACTGTGTATCCGCGATATACAGGGTTAGAACAACTTGCTCGACCAACCTAGCTTGCCACGAAGCACTTCATAGTAGCTGTAGTTTTTCGGGTGGATCAGTTGCAAGCATTCAGGGCTCTGATAAATATGAATTTCATCGCCTGGGCTAACCGGTAACGACACCTGCCCATCACAACTTACTTCAAGGGTACTGCCGTTATCTGGCGAAACCAATAATTTGATCCGGCGGTTACCATCAACCACTAATGGGCGGCTTGAGAGGGTGTGCGGGAACATAGGCACCAAGGTAATGGCGTTTAAGCTGGGTGATAAAATCGGGCCACCGCCAGATAATGAATACGCCGTTGAGCCTGTCGGGGTCGCGATAATTAAGCCATCTGAGCGCTGTGAAAAAGCAAAGGCTTCGTCGATATAGACTTCAAACTCTATCATGTGCGCGACTTTGCCGGGGTGTAATACCGCTTCGTTTAAAGCGGCATTGCGGCTTTTTATTTGGCCATGGCGGTGTACTTCCGCTTCCAATAAAAAGCGTTGCTCGCTGACAAATTCACCTTGCAGTACGGCTGCTAGCTCTTGATCAAAGGTATCTGGGTCTAGGTCGGTTAAGAACCCTAGGTTGCCGCGATTCACCCCGATTACGGCGATGTCGAATCGGGAAAGTACCCGTGCAGCGCCCAGCATATTGCCGTCGCCACCCACCACGATGGCGAGGTTGGCTTTGTCACCTATAGTGAGTAAATCACAAAAACAATCGGCGGGGACGTCGATCTCGTTTTCAAGGCGGTGATCAACTAACACATTATATTTTTTTTCCGTAAGCCAATCGTACAGTGCTTTATGGGTTTGTAAGGCATCTGGATTTCTCGGTTTACCAATTAATGCGACAGTGTCAAAAATGCGCTTCATGTCCTTGATCCGACGGGTGATAGTGGAGGCAGTATAGCCTTTGGACGAGAAGAATGTCGCGCTTTGTGAACGATATCAGCTTGAATCATTGAAGTTCATCCCCATAATATGCGCAAGACTGTTTTTTGTGTGGGGTTTAATGTTTAAATCCCGCACAATATTTTGAACTCAATATCTTGGCGGAGAAGCGAAAGCATGAGCAACGAAGAGAAAAAAGTACAGGACGAGCAACTACAGCAGGAAAACACTGTAGACACGGCTGAGACTGTATCTGCTGAGGAAGAAGTTGTTGAAATGACAATGGAAGAACTGCAAGCAGCACGTATTGCTGAATTAGAAGCGGCGTTGCTAGCAAGCGATGCGAAAGCGAAAGATGCGGTTGATGCGTCATTACGCGCTCGCGCTGAAGGTGAAAACGTTCGTCGCCGTAGCGAGCAAGAAATTGATAAAGCGCGTAAGTTTGCGCTTAACAAGTTTGCTGAAGAGCTACTGCCTGTTATCGATAACATGGAACGTGCTATCGAAATGACAGACAAAAACGATGAAGCACTGAAGCCAATGCTTGAAGGTGTTGAACTAACACTGAAAACCATGACAAGCACGGTTGAGAAATTCGGCCTTAAGCAAATTGACCCAATGGGCGAAGCGTTTAACCCTGAATTCCACCAAGCGATGACGATTCAAGAAAGTGCTGATTTTGCACCTAACTCAGTAATGTTAGTTATGCAAAAAGGTTACGAACTTAACGGTCGTGTTATTCGCCCTGCGATGGTAATGGTATCGAAAGCCCCTGCGGGTAACATTGATACGCAAGCGTAATCGTTGCGAGCAATTAAATAAGGCTCGCTACGGCGGGCTTTTTATTTTTTTTGCATTTTTTTTCTTGGGTCCCCTTGAAAAGCTGTCGGCTGACCTTATTTATTAGTCATACGACATCGTAAAGATATTTTTCGGGCATAGCCCAATTGCTAGTGGCATTGAAGATGTGTTGCTAGTTAGCACAATTAAACGAATTTCGGAGAAAGCCTGATGGGTAGAATCATTGGTATTGACTTGGGTACAACTAACTCTTGTGTTGCAGTACTTGATGGTGACAAACCACGTGTAATTGAAAACGCAGAAGGTGAGCGTACAACGGCATCTGTTATTGCTTACACTCAAGATGGTGAAACATTAGTTGGTCAACCAGCTAAGCGTCAGGCGGTAACTAACCCTGAGAACACCCTTTTCGCTATCAAGCGTCTTATCGGTCGTCGTTTTGAAGACGAAGAAGTACAGCGCGATATCGAAATCATGCCTTTCAAAATTGTTAAGGCTGACAACGGCGATGCATGGGTAGAAGCGAAAGGCCAAAAAATGGCTGCTCCTCAAGTATCTGCTGAAGTACTTAAGAAAATGAAAAAGACTGCAGAAGACTACCTTGGTGAGGCAGTAACTGGCGCAGTTGTAACCGTACCTGCTTACTTTAACGATGCACAGCGTCAAGCAACGAAAGATGCTGGCCGTATCGCAGGTCTAGATGTTAAACGTATCATCAACGAACCAACAGCTGCTGCACTAGCTTACGGTCTTGATAAGCAAGGTGGCGATCGCACTATCGCGGTTTACGACCTTGGTGGTGGTACATTCGATATCTCTATCATCGAAATCGATGAAGTTGAAGGCGAGAAAACATTTGAAGTTCTAGCAACTAACGGTGATACACACCTTGGTGGTGAAGATTTCGATAACCGCATGATCAACTACTTAGTAGACGAATTCAAAAAAGAGCAAGGCATCAACCTTAAGAACGATCCTCTTGCTATGCAGCGTGTTAAAGAAGCAGCTGAAAAAGCGAAGATTGAACTATCTTCTGCACAGCAAACTGACGTAAACCTTCCTTACGTTACTGCTGATGCAACTGGTCCTAAGCACATGAACGTTAAAGTGACACGTGCGAAACTAGAATCACTAGTTGAAGACCTAGTTCAACGTTCTCTAGAGCCACTAAAAGTAGCACTAGCAGATGCAGACCTATCTGTAGGCGACATCACTGATGTTATCCTAGTAGGTGGTCAAACACGTATGCCTATGGTTCAAGCTAAAGTTACTGAGTTCTTCGGTAAAGAACCACGTAAAGACGTGAACCCTGATGAAGCGGTTGCTGTAGGTGCTGCTGTTCAAGGTGGTGTTCTAGCGGGCGACGTTAAAGACGTTCTTCTTCTAGATGTTACTCCTCTATCTTTCGGTATCGAAACGATGGGCGGCGTGATGACTAAGCTAATCGAGAAAAACACAACTATCCCAACAAAAGCGGATCAAGTGTTCTCGACTGCTGAAGACAACCAAAGCGCGGTAACTATCCACGTGCTTCAAGGTGAGCGTAAGCAAGCGACTTACAACAAGTCTCTAGGTCAATTTAACCTAGAAGGTATCCAAGCAGCAGCACGTGGCATGCCACAAATCGAAGTAACATTCGACCTAGATGCTGATGGTATCCTGAACGTGTCTGCTAAAGACAAGCAAACAGGTAAAGAGCAGAAGATCACTATCCAGGCATCTGGCGGTCTTTCTGAAGAAGAAATCGAAAAAATGGTTCAAGAAGCAGAAGCTAACAAAGAAGCGGACAAAAAGTTCGAAGAGTTAGTGACTGTACGTAACCAAGCTGACCAAATGATCCACGGCACTCGTAAGCAAATTGAAGAAGCAGGTGATGCACTTCCAGCTGACGAGAAAGAAAAAATTGAAGTAGCAATCAAAGAGCTAGAAGAAGTGAAAGGTGGCGAAGATAAAGAAGCTATCGACGCTAAAGTTCAAGCACTTATGACTGCTGCTCAAAAGCTAATGGAAATCGCTCAGCAACAAGCTCAAGCACAACAAGCGCAAGCTGGTGGCGCAGAGCAAGCTCAACCACAAGATGACAACGTAGTTGACGCTGAATTCGAAGAAGTTAAAGACGAAAAAAAATAAGATAGTTAATTCATAATCTTATTTCTGCACGGGCGTTAGAGTGAACCTCTCACGCCCGTAGCTGTATTAAAGGCGGGTGACTTTTAGTATGTCAAAACGTGATTTATATGAAGTTCTGGGTGTCGGTCGCGATGCATCAGAGCGTGATATCAAAAAGGCGTATAAGCGTCTTGCCATGAAGTTCCACCCTGACCGTAATCAGGGCGATGAGAGCTCGGCTGATAAATTCAAAGAAGTTAAGACGGCGTACGAAATCTTAACGGATCCACAGAAGAAAGCAGCTTACGACCAATACGGTCATGCAGCCTTTGAACAAGGCGGTATGGGTGGCGGCGGTGGCGGCTACGGTGGTGGTGCAGATTTCGGCGATATCTTCGGCGATGTGTTTGGCGATATCTTTGGTGGCGGCGGTGGCCGACGTCAACAACAACGTCAACAGCGTGGCGCAGATCTACGCTACAACATGGAATTAACTTTAGAAGAGGCTGTACGTGGCTGTTCTAAAGAGATTCGTGTACCAACATTAGTTGGCTGTGATACGTGTGACGGCAGCGGTGCGAAGAAAGGTTCTTCAGCAACCACTTGTGGTACATGTCATGGTCAAGGCCAAGTACAGATGCGTCAGGGCTTCTTTGCTGTACAGCAAACCTGTCCACACTGTAATGGTCGCGGTAAGATCATTAAAGACCCTTGTGGTACTTGTCATGGTCACGGCCGTAAAGAAGAAACCAAAACGCTATCAGTTAAAATCCCAGCAGGGGTTGATACTGGCGACCGTATTCGTCTAACTGGCGAAGGTGAAGCGGGCGAGTTTGGTGCACCAGCGGGTGACTTGTATGTACAAGTTCACGTAGCAGAGCACCATATCTTCGAGCGTGATGGTAACAACCTTTACTGTGAAGTACCGGTTAGCTTTACAATGGCAGCACTGGGTGGCGAAGTTGAAGTCCCTACTCTAGATGGCCGTGTAAACCTGAAAGTACCAACAGAAACGCAAACGGGCCGTATGTTCCGTATGCGTGGTAAGGGTGTTAAATCTGTACGTGGTGGTGCGGTAGGTGATTTGATCTGCAAACTAGTTGTAGAAACACCGGTTAGCCTTAGCTCACGTCAGAAAGAGTTACTGCAAGAGCTTGAAGAAAGCTTTGGTGGTAAAGCAGCAAGCAAGCACAAGCCTAAATCAGAAGGTTTCTTCAATGGTGTGAAGAAGTTCTTTGATGATTTGACTGGCTAAGCGTTAAGCTCGCAAAGTTAAAGAAAAGCCGCCGTGTTTAATAACTCGGCGGCTTTTTTGTGTCTGTTATATGTGTTAATTACCAGCATTCAGCGCTGCTTGGTGAGCCTTTCTTGGCACCTGACGCATCAATACTCAAAGACTTACAAGGATCGCCTTTTTGGAGGCCTGTTGTATTTACAGCAGCTTTTAATACAAACCGTTGGGTACCAGTACCGCTATTATTGATACTGAATGTGTACTCATCTGATAAGGTGCATGAAGAGCAAGTCGTAAGCCCTGTACTTAAATCAGCACTGTTTGGATAGTTTTTATTCTCGGTATAGTATTGCTCTGCCCACA
Organism: Photobacterium sanguinicancri; assembly: GCF_024346675.1. Lineage (NCBI taxonomy): Bacteria > Pseudomonadati > Pseudomonadota > Gammaproteobacteria > Vibrionales > Vibrionaceae > Photobacterium > Photobacterium sanguinicancri. The sequence goes on along the minus strand of NZ_AP024850.1, from coordinate 2,946,146 downwards.
GGTGAAGTTCAATCAGGCCTGTTTGTGCTTCTACGCGCCGTGATTTTTCGATTTGCGAGGTGTAGGCGGGAATAGCAATTGCACTAATGAGCCCTACAATCACAACAGCGATTAATATTTCAATCAATGTCATTCCTTTTTGAAAAGCATACATACCTATTACATCCATTTTATGAAGTGATTCTAAAATAAAAGTCAGTTTTAATACGACAATCTATACCTTGTGATACTTTTATTTCAATTACAAGATTTAAATAATTGAAAATCATATGTATGACAGGAAGAGAAACCAAGGTATTACATTATTAGAATTGTTATTTACTGTCGCAATTGTTGGTATCGTTTTAGCCGCTGCAGTACCTAGCTTTGAAACTGTAGTCGTCAATAATCAAATAAAAGCAAAATCAGAAGAGTTATTTAGATTTGTTCGGCTTGCGAAATATGAAGCAGTAAAAAGAAACAAAAATGTTGAAGTATATTATGATTCAACTTCCCCTGGTTATTATTGCCTAGGAATGAGAGGAGTGGGTGAAAATACCACCTGTGATAATAAAACACATACATATTCTTTATTTAAAATTAATGATGATATTAAATTTAAAGTGAAAACGGTTGATGGACAGGGAAACGTAGCAGATATCTCTAATGGTGCTTTATTTTCATTCAGTCCGCAAACGGGGAAATCATCTACAAACAAACGCGTTCTTTTTCAAAGTAATTCAGATACAAAGGTTATCTCTGGCATCAGGGTCACGAATATTGGTTTAGTTAATCCATGCTCCGATCAGGCTTGGGGAGGGAAAATGCTATGCACAAGCGGTTGAGTAAAGGCTTTTCGCTAATAGAACTAATGATATCTAGTGCTATTGGGCTTGGTCTGATTACGGTTGTAACCTCGAATTACTTTCATAGTGTTGCATTGAGTAACCAACAAGTGAAACGTTCAATATTAAGTGCTGAGCTAGATAGCTTGGTGTATTTAATGAGTGGTGAAATAAAAAGGGCTGGTTACTGTGGTGATTGTAAATCGGCCAATGGGTATTTACTCACGGATGCTACAGGTGCTAATAAATCGAGCATCGCAATCAATGATTCAGTGACGGCATTAACTGGAACCTGTATTCGTTTTGCCTATAACGAAGACTCTTCACTTGGTGTACTAACCCCTCGTGATGGTGATGCTCGAGGCTATCGGTTAAAAACTGAAAACGGTGGTAAGACGTCTTTCGAAATTTATCGTAATTACAACGGTATTGCTAATTGGAGTTGCAATGATGGTACCCATTGGCTGGATTATCAGAATGACATGATTAGCATTTCTAAATTTGATATTCAGAGGGAAGAAGTCATTGGAACATCAAGGAAGAAGCAAAATATCACCATTACTCTAACCGGTAATATTGATAACGTTAGTTTAACGCGTATAACAAACATTGCTGTTAATAATGTGGATTATTAATTATGAATATGAATATGAAAATGGAACAAGGTTTTTCAACGTTATTAATTACTGTGGTTATTTCTTTAATAATGGCGTTGTACGTTTTTAGTTTGTTATCTGTTGAGTTGTTTAATAGTAAAAAAACACAAAACATAATAATTTCGCAAGAACTAAAGTCGATGTCTGCCAGTGGGTTGCAATGCGCAGTTGATATTATATTAAGATCAGGGCAAAAACCAACCAGTATTGATTATAAGCTTTGTGTTGACGCTGTGATTACTGCGATACAGATACCGGCAACAAGTACTTATAAAGTCACATCTACTGCTACGGATGATGACGCTGAATCAACCATGAGCCAGCTGTTCACATCATCTTCAATGAATGGACCTCAAGCAACAATTAGCTCATCTGGAACAATTAAATTCATCGGCTCTTATGACGTGTTCCCTTTTGAAGGCGCAAAAGAAGGTAATGGATATAATTGTTCTGCGATCAGGAGTGGCAAAAAAGTCATAACTGAAGGTGGCATAATCGTTAAATATCCTATCGATGATGACTGGAAGCAAAAGAAAGAAGCTGATGGCACTTTAGTTAAGTGCAATAGCTCTCATCAGACTGTAGGTAGCATATATAAAAAAGATATTGTAGAAAATATAGCGGATATGGATTTGTTTAAAGAAAACTTTGCTGTAGATAGAGATAATTGGCAAGAGGCAAAGAATTTATTTGACGAAATCATACTTGGAACTGAAGAAGTTGCTAATCTTCCAGATGGCAAGGGGGGATCAAAGCCTGTAGTTGTTTCTGTCGCTAAAAATTGCGCATCTAAAATAAATGAAATAATAGAACGCAACCGAGCAGAGCAGAAAAAAGCAGATGAACATCAGGGCTATGAAGCACAGCTAACAAGATATGTTTGGGTGGAAGGTGCTTGTGACCTTAGTGGCGTTGGTTCTGGTAGAGTTGAGCCGAATGAAATCGCTTTAACCTTGGTTGTTAAAGATGGGTTATTAACGGTTAAAGGTAATATTTCTTTTCATGGGAATTTATATTTGTTCGATTATGAAATGACAGACGAACAATTATTAGCTTTTTGGGAACTCAATTCGCTAAAGTCTGAAGCATCTCCTTGGGGAGATTTATCCAAGAAACCATTTTTCTTTAATGGAGCATTTGAGTCACAAGGTGCGTTTACTTTTGATTCGCCAAATCGTATTTGTACAATTAGAGGTGCTTTTACACCGGGCTATTCCAAAGGCAAGGTTGACTACGAAGAGTCTCGTTTCGGTAAAACCGTGATGTTAGAGGGTAGCTGGCATGACTTCTAAATTACCTAATCAGCAACGAGGTTTTAGCTTAGTTGAAGTCTTAATCTCGGTGCTGGTGATCTCAATTTCTTTTGTGTCTGTGATGAAGTTGCAGAGTTACGTTGAAGTGCGCAGTGAACAAAATGAGCTTCAGCTACATGCGATGCGTATCGCCCAGCGCCAAATAGACTTATGGGAAAACGTTGGCGGTGATGTGAAGTGTAATGGTGCAACAGTGACGCTGACGTTGGCTAATTTAGAATCCTGTAAAACTAACTTTGAGTCGTTTAAGAGTAAGGTTACTAAGCTCAATGAGATCACAGATAGTAGCGGGAATATTCTCCAAAAACGTTTGAGTGTTGATGTGACATGGGCAGATAGGGAAGGTAATACTGGAACGGTAACCTTGTATTCAACCCAAACTGCGTCTAATGCATTGATCAGAAGCTAGTAACTAATTACCTATCTGGATAAGCATTGAATCATTTTAAGCGCACTCTATTATGAGTGCGTTTGACTTGCCTTATCCATTAACCTTCATTGAAATATAGCTTTTGGTTTTCTATGCTCTAAAAGCTGCACAAGTAAATAATCATAAATAAATCAACAGTATACCTCTTTGATTTAAGGTGTCACTTACTGTTGTGAAAAGTGTTCAGCGCTAAGCTGATTATCTGATGTTTTGCTGTACTTGCTACTTTCCTTATTTCTGTTTTGATCTACATCTCGCCTGATCTGCTGCATCTCTGTATGATGAACATATTGATTCTTAAGTAATAGATCTTGTAATGACCACACCAGCTGAATCTACCCATATCGACAGTGACCAACTGACTGAAATTGCGATTGCTTACTATCAAGAAGGCGCAACCCAAGAAGAGATCTCTAAAAAATTTGGGATGTCGCGTGCCAAAGTCGGTCGTTTATTACGCCGAGCGCGTGATGAAGGTGTGGTTGAAATTACAGTGAAATACCACCCAGTATTTAGTGAAAAACTAGAGCAGCAACTTGTCGAACGTTTTGGCCTTAAGCGCGCCTTAATTGCACTGGATCAACCAGACGATGAAAGCCAACGTCAGCAAGTGGCGAGTTTGATATCAAGTTATCTCTCATCGATTCTAACCGACGACATGGTGGTAACTGTGGGACAAGGGCGTAACATCGCCTCTATTGCTAACCACGTCGGAGTCGTGCCGCATCGTAAGTGCCGTTTTGTTTGTGGTATTGGTGGTACGCACCGTTCGGGTAATGCGATTAACGCCGACCATATTTGCCGTCAGCTAGCCAAAAAATACGATGGGATCAGTGAGACCTTGTATGCGCCTGCTTATGTGGAAGATATTACGGTTAAAGAAGCTTTCATGAAAAATGGCACAGTCAAAGAAACCTTAGACCGCGCTCGTCGTGCCGATGTTGCTTTGGTCGGTGTTGGTGACATGAACGAGAACAGCCATATGGTGAAGCTGGGCTGGTTTACACCACAAGAGATTGTTGAAGCGCGGATCCGAAAAGGCGTGGTCGGCGATATTGCCGGTTATGACTTTTTTGATAGCCAAGGTAACAAAGCCGATACTGTGATGAGCGATCGGGTGATTGGTTTAAGCATGGAAGAGTTACGTCATATTCCAACCGTGGTGGTGACGGCGGCCGAAAACAGTAAAGCATTGGCGTTATTAGGTGCATTACGTTCTGGGATCGTGGATGTATTAGCAACCAGTGTGAGTAATGCCTTAACTATTTTGAACTTAGACCAACAAATGAAGTAAGCGCGACGATGTTGCGTTACTTTTATTGAAGCTGCCACTGGCAGCTTTTTTATTGGCTGCGATTCAGGCTGCTATGCTATACCCAAGCGTTATGTTTAGGCGTGGACCATGGAGGGCTGCTGTGCATCGAACTTTTTTAATGACTATTTGTATTTTTCTTGGGGTCACCCTGGCCTCGTGGTCTTCGGCTATGGCAAGCCCGTGGGAGAAAGTGAGCGAGCCAAGCAAAGGCGATTCTGAGTCTATCGGTACCTACAGTAACGGGTGTATGGCTGGCGGATCGGCACTGCCTCTGCAAGGTGACGGCTATCAAGTGATCCGTTCTCATCGTGGTCGTTATTATGGCCATCAAGAGATGATTGTTTTCCTGCAACAGCTATCGAAACAGGTGAATCAACTCGAACTGGGTAATTTATTGGTTGGTGATATTGCGATGCCGCGCGGAGGCCGCTTTTCGTCAGGTCATGCGAGTCACCAAACGGGGTTGGATGCGGATATTTGGTTAAAAATAACCGACAAGCCATTGGATAAAAATGCTTTGGTTGAAGCACAGCCGTTGCCTATGGTTCACATCAAAGATTATAAAATCAACAAAGCGAATTGGAGCGACAAGCAGGCGTTATTGGTGCAGCTAGCGGCCGCCGACGAGCGGGTAGCGCGTATTTTTGTACATCCAGTGATCAAGGAACAACTGTGTAAACGGGAATGGAAAGAACGCGATTGGCTGCAAAAAGTGCGTCCATGGTGGGGACACTATTATCATTTTCATGTGCGTTTGCATTGCCCAGAAGGCAGTGACAATTGCAAAGCGCAAAAAGCACCGCCAGCAGGCGATGGTTGTGGGGCAGAACTCGCGTCTTGGAAACCTAAACCTAAAGTGAAATCAGATAAGAAGAAAACGGTGAAAGCCTCGATCCCGAAGAAAAAGAAACCCGCTAAGATCCCGCCCGCGCAGTGCATGGCATTATTGAAATAACAGTTCCGTTCTGAAATAAGTCATTGATATAGCAGACACAAAAAAAGCGCCCAACGGCGCTTTTTTGATTGAACCCATTTGTGTCTAACTTTTTCGGTTAGAAAGGCTAGCACTTAGGTTAGTCCTTAGGTTAGCCCTTGAATAATCACAAACTTCTCGAGTAGCTCATCGTCAGACTCAATATGGTTAGGGTCAACGATAATGCAGTTAGTGATCGGGCATACCGACTGGCACGTTGGCTTGTCGTAGTGGCCTTTACATTCTGTACACAGGTCGACATCAATCTCATAGATTGAATCGCCCATGGTGATCGCTTCGTTAGGGCACTCAGGATCACACATGTCACAGTTAATGCACTTATCGGTAATGAATAACGCCATAACCTAAATTAACCGTTTTGTTGTGCGTGTGGGTTACGTGTGTCTTGACCAGAGTTTAAGTTACGCATAAGTAGAGCGAACTCAAGATCCATATCCTGTGGTACAGGGATGAAGACAAAGTGACCGTTACCTTTTGCATCATCGATGACTTCAGACTTACGGTTTTCCATTGTCTCAAGACCGAAGATAACGTTACCTTTTGGTGTCATTACTTCTAGGCTATCGCCAACAACGAATTTGTTCTTCACTTCAACTTCAGCTAGATCGCCACGGCGCTTACCAGTGAACTCACCCACAAATTGTTGAGAATCAGAAATTGAGTAGCCGTAGTCGTAGTTTTGGTACGCGTCGTGTGTGTGACGACGTAGGAAACCTTCGGTGTAACCACGGTGTGCAAGGCTTTCTAGCGTGCCCATTAGGCTTGCATCAAACTCTTTACCTGCTACTGCATCATCGATAGCTTTGCGGTAAACCTGTGCGGTACGTGCACAGTAATAGAAAGACTTAGTACGGCCTTCGATTTTCAGCGAGTGAACACCCATCTTAGTCAAACGATCAACGTGCTGAACCGCGCGGAGGTCTTTTGAGTTCATGATGTAAGTGCCGTGCTCGTCTTCAAACGCCGCCATTTTTTCTTCAGGACGGTGGCTTTCGCTTAGTAGTACAACATCGTCGACTGGTTTACCAAGACCAAGGGTGTTGTCTGGGCGCTCTTCTGCATCTTGCATTTGAACTGCAGCTGCGTCTTGAACTTCAACGATTTGACCTGCATCGTTTTCCGTTGCTTTTTCGGCCTTGTATTCCCAACGACAAGCGTTAGTACAAGTACCTTGGTTTGGATCGCGCTTATTGATGTAGCCAGAAAGTAGGCAACGACCTGAGTACGCCATGCAAAGTGCACCGTGTACGAAAATCTCTAATTCTGTTTCTGGGCAGTTTTCACGAATTTCTTCGATTTCTTCTAGAGAAAGCTCACGCGACAGGATCACACGCTCAACGCCTTGCGTTGACCAGAACTTAACGGTTGCCCAGTTAACAGCATTCGCTTGAACAGATAGGTGAATAACTACGTCAGGGAAGTTTTCACGTACCATCATGATAAGGCCAGGATCCGACATGATTAGGGCATCTGGGCCCATGTCTACGATAGGCTTAAGATCGCGAATAAAGGTTTTTAGTTTTGAGTTATGCGGCTGAATGTTACATACCACGTAAAGCTTCTTGCCTTGAGCATGGGCTTCATCGATACCGATTTTTAGGTTTTCGTGGTTGAACTCGTTGTTACGAACACGAAGGCTGTAACGTGGCTGGCCAGCGTAGACTGCATCTGCACCGTACGCGAATGCGTAACGCATGTTTTTAAGACTACCGGCAGGGGATAACAATTCAGGTTTAAACATAGCTCTATAATTCTCTGTGTCTGATTGCAAATCAGGCCGCAATCACCTAGTGATGCGGAAGGAGGCGCGATTTTACTGTGAACTCGCCCACAAAGGCAATATAAGGATAGGAATAGACCTAGATTTAGAGCGGGTACTGCGAGTGATTATCAACTAGAGGCATGAGAGCGTGTTATTTACCGAACCGCTTAATTGTGATTCTTGCTAGAAGCAAGTAAATCGAAGTAAGTAAAAAAAAGAAGTCCGTAAAGAAAGATGTCTGTAAAAAAGAAATTAGTAAAAAAAGTTCGTAAAAAAAAGGCTGCCACAGTGGGCAGCCTTGTAAATAGATTGAACGAGGCGAGCGCCTTATTCTTTGGCTTCTAAACCGCCAAGCACTTCAAATAGGTTTGGTAAGAACGCCGAGAATTCACCACACATCAGCGAAAGGTCTGCATCAATACGGGCAGCCACTTCTTCGCGGTCAATGTCTTCGTTTTCATCTTTTAATTCATCGCTGAATTTTAGACGCTTCACGGATAGGTCATCGCTAAGAATGAAGTCGATGCGATCTTGCCAGTTAAGCGAAAGCTTAGTGACTAGTTTGTCAGCTTCGATGTGTGCCAGAATTTCATCACAGCTCAAGTCTTGCTGTTTACAACGGATCACACCGCCGTCTTCTAGCATGGCTTTGAATTCAGCTTCTTCACCAATGGTGAAACCTGTTGGGCTCGCGTTTGAACGTACCCATTCAGTCATCGTCAGTTCTGCTGGTTTTTCTGGTGTAACAGGTACAACAGGCAGGCTACCGATGGATTTACGTAGCAGTGCTAGTAAATCTTCTGCTTTTTTGAAGCTACCTGCATCCACAATCACATAGCCTTCTTTAGGCATGATCAGTGCGTAAGTTTGTGAGTGACGGCTGAATGCGCGTGGTAGAAGATCCATCACGATTTCATCTTTGATGGTGTCTTTTTCTGTTTTCTTCAACTTACGACCAAGATCTTTTTCTTGCATCTCGATCTTGTTGTTCATTGATTCTTTGATCACAGAAGCAGGCAGCATTTTTTCTTCTTTGCGCGCGCAAATAAGAATGTTGTCACCCGCAACATGGGTAAACATATCACCGTGTTTACCTAAAGCGTGCGCCCAGCCAAATTTGTGTTGGTCTTGGCTTCCACAAGGCGTGAAGCGGAATTCTTCCAACTGCTTTTCAAGTTGATCTGGATTAAGGTCGATTTCGCGAGTAAAGCGATAGGTCAGTATGTTTTTAAACCACATCATGGCTGCTACAAATCCTAGGTTGGGCATTAGGTTGCCAATCTTATTGTATTTCTGATTTGTTTGCTGTGGTTTTTAGCAAATTCTCCTGCATATAGCTTTGCTATCAAAGCCAGTGGGTTACAATCGATAGCAGTAAATCACTGGGTAGCGTGAATAAAATTGTTATGAAAATCCTCCACACATCAGATTGGCATCTTGGCCATCAACTGCACGGTTACAGCCGTGATTATGAGCATCAAGCATTTCTTGATTGGTTAGCTGACACCTTAGAGCAGCACCAAATTGATGCCTTATTAGTGGCGGGGGATATTTTTGATACCGCAAACCCGCCTGCAAGTGCATGGCGGATGCTTTATCGCTTCTTGGCGCGACTGGCGAAAAACATGCCGCAGCTAGATGTGGTTATGATCGGTGGTAATCACGATTCGCCAAGCAAACTGGATGCCCCCCATGAGCTGCTTAAAGCGTTTGATTTGCACATGGTCGGCGGTATTCATCGCCATGACGATGGTGAACTAGATTGCGACCGTATGCTGGTACCACTGACTAACCACAGCGGTGAGCAAACGGCTTGGGTCCTTGCGGTGCCATTTTTGCGCAGTGCCGATTTACGTACAGACGCGCTAGAAGACGATGACGATCGCTTAATCAAAGGGGTTGAAACCTTATACGCAGAAATGACAGTGGCTGCCCGCGAACGTTGTACCGATCAGCAAGCTTTGATTGGGATGGGGCATGCGTATATGGCGTCGGGCAAGTTATCTGAAATGTCAGAGCGCCGCGTATTAGGCGGGAATCAACATGCGCTACCTGCCTCTATTTTTGCGGATGATATTAGCTATGTCGCGTTAGGGCATTTACACCTAGCGCAGCGCGTTGCCAAGCAAGAACACATTCGTTATAGCGGTTCGCCATTGCCATTATCGATGTCGGAGCGTGATTATAAACACCAAGTGGTGATCACTGAGTTGTCAGGCGCGCAAGTGGGTGAGATTGAGCAAGTATTTATTCCACGGACGGTCGACATGCTCAAAGTGCCGACCAAACCAGCACCACTGGATGAGGTGATTAAAGCCCTTGAAGCGCTTGATGTTGACGCGCTACCACGTGAGCAACAACCGTTCTTAGAAGTGCATGTTTTGCTTGATCAACCACAAGCTTTACTGCGTGAAAAAGTACTGCAAGCTTTAGATGGCAAAGCGGTTCGTCTTGCCAAAATTACCCCGCACTATCAGCAAACAGAGCAGGAAAATCCGCTCAATCAGCGTCGATTATCTGAAGTTTCACCCCAACAAGTTTTTGCCTTGAGCTGGGCGAAAAAATACGAAGGTGAACCAAGTGCTGCCATGACGGGGGCGTTTGAATCTTTGTTGGTGCAAGTTGAAGAAAGCGATACAGCAGAATAAATAGGCTGGGGAATTAAAGATGAAAATTTTAGCATTACGTGGTGAGAACCTTGCCAGCCTTCAGTCTAAGTTCGAGATTGATTTTGCCAATGGCCGTTTGGGTGACAGTGGTTTATTTGCGATTACCGGCAAAACAGGATCGGGTAAATCCACCTTACTGGATGCCATTTGCTTAGCGATTTATGATCGTATTCCTCGCTTGCAAGCCAACAAGAAAAACGATGCCGAAATTGGCCGAGATAACGACAATAGCCGTATTAAAGCCAACGATGTGCGCAGTATTTTGTCGCGCGGCAAAGCAGAAGGCTTTGCTGAAGTTGATTTTGTTGCTAACGACGGTAGCTTTTGGCGTGCTCACTGGTACGTTCGTCGATCTCGTGGACGTGCTGATGGGCGCATTCAAAACTCGGAACAGTGGCTGGAAAATATTGAAACTGGTCAGCGATTTGCGGGTAAAAAACAAGAGCTGCAGGCAGAGATAGAGCGTTTAGTCGGATTGAACTTTGAGCAGTTTCGTCGTGCTGTGATGCTGCCACAAGGTGAATTTGCCGCTTTCCTAAAAGCAGGTGCCGATGAGCGTGCTGCGCTGTTAGAGCGTATGACGGGCGGTGAGATTTATGGCCGTTTGTCGGTAGCGGCTTACGAGCGAGCACGAGAAGAAAAACAACAGCTAGAGCAAGTACAAAAACAGCTGGGCGACATTGCGTTGCTGTCTGACGAAGACAAGCAGGCGTTAAATGAACAACTGGCGACACTCAAGCAAACCTTGTTGCAGTTGACGACCAATATTCAAGTGTTCAAGCAGCATCAACAAGCCGTGGCATCTGAGCAACAATTGGCGGCGCGGGTGAGTGTAACCAAAGATCAGCTAGTGGCAGCCACTGAACAACAAACGGCTGCCAAGCCGCGTTATCAGCAACTTGAACAGATAGAACAAGCTCAGCCAGCCCGCAGTGATTACGTATTGTTGCAACAAGTACAGCAGCGTATTTCAACACTGGTTACTGCATTGCACAGTGCAGAGCAAGCGGTGAATACGCAGCAGAATCAAGCGAATAGCGCCAACAGTTCCGTCACGCAGGCTAAAAAAGCGGTTGCCGAGATAGATCACGCTTGGCACGCGCTAGAACCAAAGCTAAAAGAAGCTGCACGGCTAGATGAGCAGCTCGGGATGTACAAAGAGCAAGGTACTCAGCAGCAGAAAGCGCAGCAAGCATTAGCAAGTAAAGTGACCGAGCAGCAGCAGGTAGTTACGAAAAATCAGCAACACCAGCAGCAGTTGCAACACCAGCAACAGCAGCTTGGTGTTTTCTTTGAGCAGCAACAAACCATTAAGGCTGTTTCAGGCCAGTACGATGCGGTGCAAAGTAGCCTGAGTCAGTATCTAGCGGCGCACCGTCAGCTCAGCACCTTGAGCAAAGAAAAGCAGACGATCGAAAAAGATCAACGAGATCATCAGGCTCAGAAAGAGACAGTGGATCAGCAGCTAAACGATCTTCATCGTCAGCGCCAAGAAAGTGAAACGCAATTGGCCGGGCTTGATTTTGATAGTCTTGCGGAGCAGCAAGCGACGGAGCAACAGCAGTTACAACAACAGCAATCCACCTTAGACAATCTGCGTAGTGGTATTGCGGTATTGAAAGAAAGTGAAAGCTATCTGGCGCAAATACAAACCCGTTATGGTGAGTATCAGCAGCTCGTCACGGATCAAGTGGCGGCAGAACAACGTTTAGCTGAGATTCAACCGGATATCGCGGCGCTCAAAATTCGTCATCAAGAAGCCGAAACCATTTTACAGCAAAGCCGTGCGGTACTTAGTCTGAGTGACTACCGTGCTCAGCTACAACCTGATGAAGCTTGCCCTTTGTGTGGTTCGCATGAGCACCCTTATGCGAGCGATGAACCTGCTGTTGAAAGCTTACTGACGGCGCAAAGCCAGAATCTTCACGCGCTTAATCAGCAAATGCAGCAGCTTGAAAATGAAGCCCATACTTTGCAGTTACAACAGCCTAAGCTGCAGCAGCGTATGGCAGGGTTAAACGATGAATTAACACGTTTACAGCCACTGTTCACTGCTCCACTGAGCCAGCATTGTGATTTGCTGGTGGCACTAAACGCCGATGGTGGGTTAGTGGCTTTGCAGCAGCTTGATGTGTTTAGTGACGAACGGCCAAACAGTGCGGTGATCACTCAGCAACAACAACTGTGGCAGCAACAGCTTGAAGGACAGTTAGCGGGTTACCAAGCACTGCAACAAAGCCTAACAAAACGCCAAGCGCAGATGAATCAGGTACGCCAGCAACAGCAAGTACTCCAGCGTTTACAGCAGCAAGAAGGTGCCCTAAAAGAGAGGCTGAGTCAGCTGCAACAACAGGCAGCGCAATGGCAAGAAAGGGTGCACTCTATTCAGCAACAGAGCCAAGTACAGCAAGAGATTTTACACGGGCGTGATAATGCGTTGAATGCTGTATTTAACGGGGATGAGTGGCTTCAACAGCTACGTCAGTTGGGTGAAACGCAATATATCGAACAGCTTCAACAAGCGGTTGAGCACTATCATCAGCAAACGCAAACATTGGAACAAGTTGAGAAGCAGCTGATCGATTTAGCACCAGTGCTGGCCACCCAATCTTTGGCACTGACGCAAGCGCAAGATGATTATGCTGAGATGGACAAAGCTCATCAACAACTTAACCAAACTATAGAGCAGCTCTGGCTGCAACGTTGTGAGCTTATTGGTGAGCAGGCGGTTACGACGCTAGAAGATAGCCACAAGATATCGTTGGCCAAAAGCCAAGCACAGTTAGCTGATGTAGAAACGCAGTTGCGCCAAATCCAAGATGGTTTAACAGCAGCAGCCACCAATGTGGTGAATATTAAACAGCAGCAAGCCGATGCAGAAAAAGAGCGTGAAACCCATCAAGCAACGTGGCAGCAGTGGTTGGTTAAATTCACACTTGAAGAAGCCCAACTAACCGAGCTGTTGAATAAAGATGAGGCATGGTTAAGCCAAGAGCGGTCGGCGCTGAAAGCGTTTGAACAAGCCGTCTCAGCAGCGCAAACATTACTGGTTGAACGTGAGCAAGCCTTACTTGAATATCAGCCAGTATTACAAGCGGCCAAAACGTGGTTTAGCGAACATCAATTTGCGGACGATCTTGCCCAGCAAGCTGAACAATTAGCTGATTGGGAGAGCATGAAATCATCGCAAGATGAGCAGGTGTTCCAACTACGCCAACAGATTGATAATGCAGAAAAAGCCGAGCAGCAAGTCGGTAACTTGAAACAGAAGCTGATCGCTCAGCAAGAACAAGCTGATTTGTGGTTACAAATGAACGAACTGATTGGCTCAGCGACTGGGAATAAATTCCGCACCTTGGCACAAGGGTTAACCTTACAACAGCTGGTGGTACTCGCCAATGAGCACTTGCACGACTTAGCGCCGCGCTATGCGCTTCAACCTGTTCCCAATAGTCCGCTCGCACTGCAAGTGATCGACCACGATATGGGTGACGAAGTGCGAAGTGTGGAATCATTATCTGGCGGTGAAAGCTTCTTGGTGTCGTTAGCATTGGCGCTGGCGCTGGCTTCCCTGGCGGCAGATACACGTCAACTAGGCTCGCTATTTATCGATGAAGGCTTTGGTACGCTCGATCCTGATAGCCTTGAAATGGCGCTTGCTTGTTTGGATGCGCTGCAAGCTGATGGCCGTCAGATTGGGGTGATTTCTCACGTTGGCACCTTGGTGGAACGTATCGGCGTTCAAGTGGCCGTTGAAGCCATGGGGGGCGGGCGAAGTCAGATTGCGATCCGAGGATAACGGTGATTTACCTTCTCTAATTGATTGATTTGTAATGTAGCATCTGTCGGTTTGATAGGTGCTATATACGTCATACAAAATTAATTGGGAGGTGAAGCAAAGCTTTCATCGTGACGATGACTTTTATTACAAGAGGTCACAAAAGTGTCATAATTAACCCTGATAATGACGCCGACGACAGCAAACGACAATTAGGTAATAGATCACTATGGTAAGACGGATTCTTGTTGTAGAAGACGAAGCACCCATCCGCGAAATGCTGTGCTTTGTACTTGAGCAAAAAGGTTATCAAGCAATTGAAGCTGAAGATTATGACAGCGCGCTTGAAAAGATTTGCGAACCATATCCTGAGCTTATTTTGCTCGATTGGATGCTACCTGGTGGTTCGGGCATCAACCTCATCAAGCACCTTAAGCGTGATGAAATGACACGTCAGATCCCTGTTGTAATGTTAACTGCACGTGGTGAAGAAGAAGATAAAGTCCGTGGTTTAGAAGTCGGTGCCGACGACTACATCACTAAGCCTTTCTCACCGAAAGAGCTGATGGCCCGTTTAAAAGCGGTAATGCGCCGAGTGTCGCCAACGTCGTTGGATGATGTGATTGATGTCCATGGCTTGAAACTCGATCCTGTTTCTCACCGTGTGACTTCGAATGAATCACCGTTAGACATGGGCCCGACTGAATTTAAAATGCTGCACTTCTTTATGACGCATCAAGAGCGTGTGTATAGCCGCGAACAGTTGCTCAATAATGTGTGGGGCACCAATGTATACGTAGAAGACCGTACCGTAGACGTGCATATTCGTCGTTTACGTAAGGCGCTAGAGCCTGATGGTCACGATAAAATGGTACAAACTGTACGTGGTGCAGGTTACCGTTTTTCTACGCGTCTATAGTCAATAATTGCTCAGAGTAATAGCTGCAAAAAGGTAGATAGGGTTCCGTATTTATCTCGATGCGCAGTGTTGAGGTAAACATGGTTGAACGCTTGTCGTGGAAAAAAATGGTGTGGGAGCTGTTGCTCATTTATTTGCCGTGGGTTGTTCTCGGGCTGATTTTTGACACTGTCCCTATGTCATGGTTTCTACTGGTTGGTACTTGGCTACAATTAGCATGGCATTTTCATCATCAATTAAAAATGTCGAATTGGCTATGGAAAGAGCGCAGCCTAACGCCTCCTTCTGGCTCGGGGAGCTGGGAACCCTTATTTAATGGTATTTACCGATTACAGCAACGCAATCGTCGTCGCCGTAAAGAGCTCGCCACTATTATTCGACGTTTCCGTAATGGTGCCGAATCATTGCCGGATGCCGTGGTGGTATTTCGCAGTGAAGGCAACATTGTGTGGTGCAATAAACTTGCCCAACACCTACTTGGTTTCCGTTGGCCTGATGATGCGGGTCAACCTATCAGCAATTTATTGCGCAGCCCTGACTTTGTTCGTTACCTGGCAAAGCAAGAGTTTGAGCAACCGCTTGAAATCACCGCGCCGTTTAATTATGACCGTACTTTAGAGCTACGTATTATGCGCTATACCGAGGGTGAATTCCTGATGGTGGTGCGTGACGTGTCTCAGGTGAAGCAACTGGAAGGCATGCGCCGTAATTTCTTTGCTAATGTTTCTCACGAATTACGTACGCCAATGACGGTATTGCAAGGCTATCTCGAAATGTCGAAAGACCCAGAGATCTTAGCTGGCCCTATGTGGGGTAAAGCACACGGTGTGATGACGGAACAGCTGGTTCGTATGAACTCTTTAGTTGAACAGTTGCTCACCCTTTCTAAAATTGAAGCCGCGCCGAATATTGAACTTGAAGAAGTCGTTAATGTTCCTGCGATGCTGGAGATTCTAGAAAAAGAAGCGGTATCACTCAGTGGCGATCGGGGTCATCAATTCACGTTTGATGTTGATGATAACCTGCATGTATTTGGCGATGATGATCAACTGCGCAGTGCGATTTCTAACTTGGTTTATAACGCCGTAAAGCATACGCCAGATGATGCGGCGATTAATGTACGCTGGTATCAATCATCTGAAGGGCCGCGCTTAGAAGTGACCGATAGCGGCGATGGTATTGAGCT
The DNA here is from genome assembly GCF_024346675.1 of Photobacterium sanguinicancri. NCBI lineage: Bacteria > Pseudomonadati > Pseudomonadota > Gammaproteobacteria > Vibrionales > Vibrionaceae > Photobacterium > Photobacterium sanguinicancri. The sequence continues at coordinate 2,930,300 of NZ_AP024850.1, read as the reverse complement.
GCAACATATCCACCGTTTGACCGAGCGTTTTTATCGGGTTGATAAAGCCCGTTCTCGTGAAACGGGGGGAAGTGGTTTAGGCTTGGCGATTGTGAAGCATGCATTGAGTCATCATGACTCACAATTAGAGATAATCAGCGAAGTGGGTGAGGGTTCAACATTTGCCTTTACGCTACCGAGCCGATTAGTTTCGCATGCCGCTTAAGGGTGAATAGCGAGAATAATTATAGAGCGATCACTGTGTGATCGCTTTTGTCGTTTCAGTGGAGCGGATGGATGAAAGCAAAAGGTAAGGTAATTATCGGCGGCATGCTTTGTTGCTGTGCGGCGTTGGTCGCAACGGCGCAAGCTTCAGTGCAAGAGCCTGTGAACCTACAAGAGTTGCCTATTTATCAACGTGTCGCAGGGATCTCTGGCAATTTATCATCGGTCGGTTCAGATACGCTGGCGAATTTAATGACCTACTGGGCTGAAGAATATAAACGTTTATACCCTAACGTGAACATTCAAGTACAAGCCGCGGGCTCATCCACTGCGCCGACGGCATTAACGGAAGTTACCGCCCAACTCGGGCCAATGAGCCGTATGATGAAGGCGCGTGAAGTGGAAGCCTTTGAACAAGAGTATGGCTATAAGCCGACCTCTATTCGTGTTGCCATTGATGCATTAGCAGTGTTTGTACATGAAGATAATCCACTCAAAGGGATTAACTTTGAGCAGCTCGATGCGGTGTATTCACGCACATTACGTTGCGGTGCTACTCAGCCAATAGAGCGTTGGTCACAACTGGGTTTAACGGGACGCTGGGCTGATAGAACCGTGCAGTTATTTGGTCGTAACTCGGTGTCGGGTACTTATGGCTATTTTAAAAAGCGTGCATTGTGCCACGGTGATTTTCGTAATAACGTCAATGAACAGCCGGGCTCTGCGTCTGTAGTGCAGTCGGTATCAACATCGCTTAATGCGATTGGCTATTCAGGGATTGGTTATCAAACCACGGGAATACGTGCAATTCCAGTCGCACGTGAAGGCACTGACTATGTCGAAGCTACGGTAGAAAACTCTGTGTCAGGGGCTTACCCGCTTGCTCGTTATTTGTATATCTATGTGAATAAGCACCCCACGCAACCATTAGCGCCTATGGTGGCGGAATTTTTCCGTTTTATTTTGTCGCAACAAGGGCAGCAAGTGGTAGAAAAAGATGGTTATATCCCTGTGCCTGCACATGTCGTGTTAGAAGATTTAGCTCGACTTGGATTAGCACCAGCGCTTAAGTGAGCTGATGGTGATTAGCGAATGTATATAGATAACAACGCCAGCATGATGCTGGCGTTGTTATTTCTATTTCTGCGTTTGTTTAGGTTTGCTTAGGTTAGGTTAGGTTAGGTTAGGCTAGATTGGATTAGGTTAATCATCATCGTCAGTGAGCGGTGTGATCTCCAATTCCCAGCCGACTTTGGTCCAATATTCTTGTTCTTTACGTAAATCGGCAGCCAGCAGTTTATTGTCTTGCTCCCAACCGTCTTCTAATGTCAGGGTCCAAGCTTCTTTATTCGATGTCACCGACATTGTTGGGAGTGGTAAATCGGTGCGCTGACCGTTTAAGGCTACTGCAAGACGCAAGGTGCGGATCAACGGGTAAAGATGCTTACGCTTATAAATGCTTAAGACTGGCATTTCTTCCAGTTTTAGCGACTTACGCTGAAAGCGTACCAAGGTAGCAAGCACCGTCTGTTGTTCTAGATTAAAGCCAGGCATAGTGCTGTGGCGCAGCAGGTAAGCGGAGTGTCGATGAAAGCCGGGATAGCTAATACTTAACCCCACTTCATGCAGTAATGCGCCCCAGCTAAGCAGTGGCTGCAATTCTGATTTTGCCAAACTAGGATGCGCATCAATTTGGCTGTAAATCGTTTCTGCTGTTTGTTTAACACGCTTCGCTTGAATGGTGTCTATGTTGTATTGCTGTGCCATCGCATCAGCGGTGCGGGTGCGAATATCACTATGACGAAAGCGTTCTTCCATCTCGTATAACAGGCCTTCACGCAATGCCCCGTCAGAGAAAATCATTTCATCAATATTCAGTGATTTGAACACCCCAGTTAAAATCGCGACCCCAGCGGCAAACACAGGTTTACGATCATCACTGAGTCCTTCAAGCTCAATATCATCGTTATGCTTGAATGACAGCAATTGTTCTTCTAACCATTGCAGTCGCTTAGCGGTGATCACGCCATCGGCATGGCCTTTAGCGATTAAGACCTCTCGAATAGCTTTGATCGTACCAGAAGAACCAATGGCGGTTTCCCAGCCTCGCGTTTGGTAATTGGTCGCAATACTTTCAATCTTTTGTTGAGCGGCAAGTTGAGCGCCATTGAAGTTTTTGGCGCTGATTTTACCGTTATGAAAGTAGTGCTGGTTATAGCTGACGCACCCCATGTGTTTGCTGTAAGCCAATTGTGGGGTGAAGTTATCGCCTATGACTAATTCGGTACTACCGCCGCCAATATCAACGACCAGTTTCTGGCCGCTATCGGGCTGGGTGTGCGCGACGCCGAGATAAATTAAGCGGGCTTCTTCGGTGCCGGGAATGATCTCTATGGGATAGGGGATAATGGTTTCGGCGCGTTTGAGAAAGATATGGACGTTACGTGCTTGGCGCAGGGTATAGGTTGCCGCAATGCGGACATTTTCAGGTTCGAACCCTTGTAGCCGTTCAGCAAACATGGCCAAGCAATTTAGGCCGCGTTGAATGGCGGCCTGATTTAAGTTTTGATGATCATCTAAGCCAGAAGCGAGGTGAACACGCTGTTTATGACGACTGATGATTTGCAAGCTTTGCCCGACGATCCGAGCAACGACCATGTGAAAGCTGTTCGAGCCAATATCAATGGCGGCAATTTCACGCGGTGACGAGTGGTTGAGTGCTGTCATGCTTGATTATCGCTTTTTCTGCTTGTTTTTTTAGTTGCCGCTCGCTGTATTTCACGTACTCGTAAATGGCCATCTGAGATCGAACCTTACGACGATTACCGCGAGCGACGTATTGATTACTCATGTCTTTATCAAGAATACGCGCTTTTACAGTATCAGTGAGTTGGATTTGGAGAATATCGATAATTTTTTTCTTCAATTTGGGATCGTAAATAGGGCAACCGACCTCAATGCGGTTATCAATATTACGTGTCATCCAATCGGCTGATGAAATGATCACATCGGGATCGCCATTGTTACCAAAAACAGCGACGCGAGGGTGCTCTAAGAAACGGTCGATAATGCTAATGGCGCGAATGTTTTCACTGATCCCTTCAATACCAGGCACCAGTGTGCACATACCGCGCACAATTAAGTCAATCGATACTCCTGCATTGCTGGCTTGATACAGCATGTTAATGAGGCCTTTATCGACCAAATTATTGACCTTTAAAGTGATACTTGCAGGCAGTTGCTGCTTAGCGTGGGCGATTTCACGATCAATTAAATCGTACAAGCGGGCACGGGAATTTTTAGGCGACACGATTAAGTGGTCAAATTCGATAGGGCGGTATGGATTTTCGATATAGGCGAAGGCTTGGCGAACTTCATTAGTGAGGTTTTCATCGCAAGTAAACAAAGAGAAGTCCGTATAAATACGGGCTGTTTTCTCGTGAAAGTTACCTGTGCCAAGGTGGGCGTAACGCACAAACTGATCACCTTCTTTGCGTGTAACTAAACACAATTTAGAGTGGATCTTGAGCCCCGGTACGCCAAATAAAACGTGTACGCCAGCCTCTCGTAGGCGACGCGCCCATTCGATGTTGGCCTCTTCATCAAAACGCGCTTGAAGTTCGACCACCACAGTTACGCGTTTGCCGTTATTAGCAGCATCGATCATTGAATCTATTATTCGTGAGTTTTTGGCGACACGATAAATGTTAATTTTGATGCTGATAACTTTTGGATCAAATGAGGCCTGGCGAACAAACTCCGTCATGTGACTAAAGGTATGGTACGGGTAGTGCAGCAAAATATCTTGGGCTTTTATCGCATCAAAGCTATTGCGAGACTGCGCGAAGTGGTAGCTCTCTATTGGCGGTAGAGGTTTGTTTTCTAAATACTTTCTCCCTACATTGGGAAAGCCGATAAAGTCTTTGAAGTTATGGTAACGGCCGCCAGGAATAATGCTGTCGAAGTTGGATACTTTGAGTAAGTCACTGAGCACATTGATCATTTCGCTGGGCATGTCGCGTTGATAAACAAAACGAACAGGCATCGCGGTTAAGCGTTGTTTTAAGCCTTCCGACATTTGTTCCAGCAAGCTTTGCTCTAGCTCTTGCCCTAAATCATATTCGGCATCGCGAGTCATTTTCATGGAATACGCCGCGAGGCTTTCGTACTCAAATAAGCCACAAAAAATATCATCGAGGAAATAGCGAATGATGTTATCTAACAGGATCAGCGTTTTTCGGCGCTTACTTTTGGCTTCGGGTAATTCAATGAAGCGCGGTAATTGATCGGTCGGGATTTCGATCAAGGCGTAACGCGTTTTATCATGATGACGCATTTCAATGGTGAGGTAAGAGTATTCATCTTTTAAAAATTGTAATAAATCAATGTCATCAGTGATTAGGATTGGCGTGATATGGGGTAAGATGTGTTGGCGAAAATAGCGGCGTAGCCATGGTTTTTGGTGGTCATCTAGCTGTTGTTCGCTGACTAAAAAAATATGACGACGTGCCATTTCGAGCAAAAGTTCGCTGTAAAGTGCATCAAAATCTTGATTCATTTTGAGGGCACGGCTCTGAATTTTACTGAGCAGGTGTTTAGCACCATCATTGATGCCTTGCTCTTGAGTGATGAGAATACGGCGTTTGATATCAGCAAAGCGTACTTTGTAAAATTCATCGGTATTACTTGAGAAAATGCCCAAGAAACGCACCCTCTCTATCAAGGGAACTGATTTATCTGCGGCTTCTTGTAAAACACGTTCATTAAAAGAAAGCCAGCTCAGTTCTTTGTCGATATAGAGGGTGTCTGTGCTCATGGATATCCTATTCTTTATTGTTGCCAATAGTGCCTGTGGCTGGCAGTGAATACAGGCTAACTCGCAACAAGGCTTTCATCAAAATCGACAGTCAGATCATCGGCAAGGTTTTCCAGCTCTTGTTGCACGGTATCTAACTCAAGAGCAGGTGGCAGCTCTAAGTCGAAATGGGCCGTAAAAATAGGATAGCCCCAATTGGGCGCACTTTGCGTCTCTGTTTCTAATTTGTCGATATTGACGCCGAGTTGGCTCAGCAAGGTGGTGACATCTTTGACGATGCCGGGGCGATCATTGGCGGTAATACAGCAGTGGTGCAATTTTGTTGCTGGTTGGGCGTCGCTGTGCTCTTCAACAATTTGGATCTGAAGGGCATCGATTTTAGATAACGCTGAACGTAAAACGGCAACATGCTGTGAGGCCACTTCGATATGCAGGATACCCGCAAATTGTCCTGCCAGTTTACTCAGGCTGCTGCTCAACCAGTTACCATTATTGCTATAAACAGCATCAGACAGTTGTTCAACTAGGCCCGGACGATCTTTACCAATGACTGTAATAACTAAATGTTTCATACGAATATCCTTCTTCGATTAAAAAATGCACACGATCTCATTATCAGAGGCGAGTTAGGATCTGTCCAGAGTGGTGAAGAAAGACAGGGGAAAATATGCCCAAGGTCTAAATTTAAGTGTGTTGATGCATTTAAGTTTCAGCTAAGGGAATCAACATGCTGCTTGTAGTGTAAACATTGAATATTGCTGTTTCATGTCCGTTCAGTGGCATATAACATGCTGAAATAGACTGACTTTATGCATCTCAGATTGACTTGTCACATAATTGTCATCTAAAAGAAATAGTATTCTATTACGTAAAACTAGGTTAGAGGTAAAAATGGCAGACGCCAGCACATTGTTCATCGGAGAGAGCCGCAGCCGTCGATTAAAAGACAAGATGGTGCGCATAGGCGTGATCGCTGGTGGGATATCTGTGTTGCTGATGTTGGTATTGATCTTTTTCTACCTGCTGTATGTCATTTTACCGAGCTTTAAACCTGTCACTGTCGAGCCGCAAACATCGTTTGTGGTGCCAAGCCAAGACCAAACGTTGGCGGTCGGCATCGAAGAGCAGAACTTATTGGCCTATCGTTTTGGTAGCGCGGGTGAATTGCAGTTTGTTTCTTTGCAATCTGCATCATCAGGAGCTCTGTCTGATTTACCACCGCAAACCATTTCGATTGTTGCTCAGCCAACCGCTTTTGCACGCTCATTACCGCGAGACCAACTATTTGCCTACGGCACCAATAAGGGTGGTGCTGTGGTGGTCATGCCGAATGTCAAAACGCATTTTATAGGTACGGATAAGCAGCAAGTGCCGAGTGTGGATTACCCACTTGGTGACACCGCATTACAGCTTGATCCTGACGGGCAAGCAATCCAGCAATTGGCATTGGCGGTCGAAGGGCAACAAGGAATGATTGTCGGAATAACAGATGATCAGCGTTTAGTCGGGTTACGGTTATCTGCTCCTCGCAATGCGTTACAAGAACATGGCACGCAATGGTCTGAGCAAGCCATTGATTTTTCATCTTTGCCTGCATATTTATCCAATCAGGTTCGTCGTATGGCACTGACACCGGATGGGCGTACGTTATATCTACAGCGCGAACGCCAACTTGCGGTGATTGCCATTGATAAAACAGCAGAAAAAAGTTACGCCCGTTTACGTGATGTGGTGACAGTGGCGCCTGAGTCCGCCACCATCACGGATGTGAGCTTGTTGTCGGGTGCTAATTCTTTGCTGATCACTACTGACAATAAGCATGTTTCTCAATGGTTTGAAGTGTTGAATGACGGTAAGTGGTCACTGACTCATATTCGTGATTTTCCATTATCTGATAGCCCTGTGATGCAGCTTGTTCCTGAGCATTTTCGTAAAAGCTTTTTTACCTGGCAACAAGATGGCACCTTGTCAGCATTTTATGCCACATCGCCTAATTCGGTGTTTCAGTCAACCAAAGTGGCGACGGCCTTTTCACCTGAATCTGCGGTAATGGCGATTTCCCCACGAGCCGATCGCTTGTTGGTGGTAGAGGGGGAGCGCTGGCAATTTTTTGATGTTGATAACCCGCACCCTGAAATGCGCCTTGCATCGCTGTGGCAAGAGGTGTGGTACGAAGGGTATCCAGAGCCTGACTATGTGTGGCAATCGACATCGGCAAGTGATGAGTTTGAACCGAAGTTGAGCTTAGTGCCGATAGTTTTTGGGACATTAAAAGCGGCGTTATACGCGATGTTTTTTGCCATTCCATTGGCATTGGCTGGGGCGATTTATACGGCTTATTTCATGTCGTCGAAAATGCGCAGTATTGTGAAACCCACCGTTGAAATTATGGAAGCCTTGCCAACGGTTATTCTGGGTTTTTTGGCTGGCATTTGGTTAGCCCCAATCGTCGAGAATAACCTTGTTGGCATTATGCTGAGCATAGTGATGTTTCCCCTGATGATTTTTATGGTGGGGGCGATATGGTCAGCGCTGCCAGGACGGTGGGTTAATGGTTTGCCTAATGGCCTGCATATTATGTTACTCATGCCTGTTATTGTGCTAACTGTATATGGTTGTTTTGCTATTGGCCCTGTGGTTGAAAAGATTTGGTTTGCAGGTGATGCGCGGATTTTCTTAAGTAACGAGTTGGGTATTGGTTACGATCAACGTAACGCGCTGGTGGTCGGTATAGCGATGGGATTTGCGGTGATCCCGACAATTTTTTCAATAGCAGAAGATGCCATATTTTCTGTGCCAGGCCATTTAACCAGCGGCTCACTGGCACTCGGGGCGACGCAGTGGCAAACCTTAACTCGGGTGGTGTTGTTAACCGCAAGTCCAGGGATCTTCTCGGCGATTATGATGGGTTTTGGCCGTGCTGTTGGCGAAACGATGATAGTGCTAATGGCGACAGGTAATACGCCCATTATGGATTGGAATGTGCTGGAGGGGTTACGCACCTTATCCGCCACGATCGCGATTGAAATGCCAGAATCTGAAGTGGGTAGCTCGCATTATCGGGTGTTGTTCCTCGCAGCCTTTGTGTTGTTTGTATTTACTTTTTTCTTTAACACTATTGCAGAGCTGGTTCGTCAGCGTTTGCGAGACAAATACAGTTCGTTATAACGTTAAGTAGAGCGACTAAAGAGTATGAATGGGTAAGTGGTTTAAATCAGGCTCGCCGTGGATTTGGTTAACGGCTGGCGCAGTCAGCCTAAGCTTGATTGCAGTATTAGGATTATTATTATTGATTGGTTGGAAGGGGCTTAGCTACTTCTGGCCTGCGCCTGTCTATCAGTTTGATATTAGTGTTGATGGTAAACCGCAAACAGTGATTGGCGAAGTTTACGAACGTAAGCTGATCCCACTTACCCAGCTGCAAGATGCAGGGATCGATACATCAGCAATGACAGATACGCATGAACCACGCTATCTGATTAAAGTCGGTAACCGTGAGCGTGTCGGTTTAGATTTTATGACCATTCTTGGTAGTCACATTAAGCAGCAAACCTTAGCGGATGATATTGCGGTTATCGATCGTGACCAAAATGGTAAGTTCTACGGTTACCCTGTTAGCTATATTGATGATGGAAAAGTATTGCCAATCAGTGAATTGGCAGCGGGACTCGTACAAGCAGAAACTATTCGGCAAGAATTAGATCGCATTAAACAAGAAGAGTTTAGCCATATTAACTGGCAGCTTGAAAACTTACGGGTTGAAGAACGTAAGTTAGTGTTAGCGAAAACCATGACAGAGGCAGATCAAGCGCGAATAAGTACTGAGCGTGATGCGCTAAATCAAGCGTATTTAGTGTTAGAGAAAAACTTGTTTGCGTTGCAGTCTCGCCTTGAAAGTGATGCTTTGGTTGTCCGTGATATGACGGGCGAAAATGTCACCTTACCAATTGAACAAGTGCTGGATGTTTGGTATCCCAATAACCTTAGTTATATCGGCAAGCTAGATCATTGGGTGCATCAAGTGGGTAAGTTTTTGCGTGACGATCCGCGTGAAGCGAATACCGAAGGGGGTGTTTTCCCCGCTATCTTCGGCACTGTCTTTATGGTGATGCTGATGAGCGTGATAGTAACGCCCTTAGGTGTGATGGCGGCGATTTATCTTCATGAATATGCAGGTAAAAATGTACTAACCAAAATTATTCGCGTAGCGGTGATTAACCTCGCGGGTGTGCCCTCGATTGTTTACGGTGTATTTGGCCTAGGTTTCTTTGTGTACATGGTTGGCGGCACCATTGATGATGTGTTCTTCTCTGCACAATTACCGGCACCAACATTTGGTACACCTGGCGTGTTGTGGTCAGCATTAACTTTGGCGATTTTGACCTTGCCAGTAGTGATTGTATCGACAGAAGAAGGTTTAGCCCGTATACCTAATTCTGTGCGTCACGGTTCGTTAGCGCTAGGTGCTACGCAGGCTGAAACCCTGTGGCGGATTGTATTACCTATGGCAAGCCCTGCTATTATGACGGGCCTCATTTTAGCGGTTGCCCGTGCCGCAGGTGAGGTTGCCCCCTTGATGTTAGTTGGGGTGGTAAAAATGGCGCCGACATTGCCTATTGATGGCAATTTCCCTTATGTACATTTAGATCGTAAGTTCATGCACCTCGGTTATCATATTTATGATGTGGGCTTTCAAAGCCCGAATGTTGAAGCGGCAAGGCCCTTGGTGTACGCCACCTCATTTTTGTTGGTGACGGTGATCATAGGCCTTAACTTAACGGCGATCGGTATTCGTAATCACCTGCGTGAGAAATTCCGCTCTTTGGAACAATAGCGAGAGAGATATGTTGTCAGTAAATCCAAGCATGGGCTTATTTGAGCCACTCGATTTAGCCTCGTTACCTGAAGAGCAAACAGCGCTATCGATTGAAAACCTCGATTTATACTATGGCCAAACGCAGGCGCTATTTAATATCAATATGCGGATTGCCAAAGGGCAGGTAACATCCTTTATCGGCCCCTCAGGCTGCGGTAAATCAACCTTATTGCGCTGTATTAATCGGATGAATGAGCTGGTGGAAGGCTGCCGTGTTGACGGTAAAGTCATGCTTCATAAACACAATATTTATGATAGCCGCGTGGATGTAGCTTCGCTTCGCCGTCGTGTCGGCATGGTATTTCAACGGCCAAACCCGTTTCCAAAATCCATCTATGAAAATGTGATTTATGGGCTGCGTTTGCAAGGGATTAAAAATCGTCGCGTATTGGATGATGCGGTTGAAAATTCACTGCGCGGCGCAGCACTGTGGGATGAAGTGAAAGATCGCCTACACGAAAATGCCTTTGGCTTATCGGGTGGTCAGCAACAACGCTTAGTGATTGCTCGTGCGATTGCCATAGAGCCTGAAGTACTGTTATTGGATGAGCCAACCTCGGCACTGGATCCGATTTCGACTCTGACGATAGAAGAGCTGATTAACGATCTTAAAACTAAATACACAGTGATCATAGTTACGCACAATATGCAGCAGGCTGCGCGTGTTTCAGATCAAACCGCTTTCATGCACATGGGCGAGTTGGTGGAATACGCCAACACCAACGATATTTTTACAACGCCGAAAGAAAAACGTACCGAAGATTACATCACGGGACGCTACGGTTAAGGAGCAACAAATGTTAGATAATTTTAGCCTTGGCCGTCATATTTCAGGTCAATTCAATGCAGAGCTTGAGAGTATTCGTACCCATGTATTAGCTATGGGCGGCTTGGTTGAGCAGCAATTAGCGGATTCACTTAAGGCATTGCACAAGCAAGATGCGGAATTAGCCAAGCGCGTGATCCGAGATGATCACAAAGTGAATTCCATGGAAGTGGCGATTGACGAAGCCTGTACGCGTATTATTGCGAAACGTCAGCCAACGGCCAGTGATTTGCGTTTGGTGATCGCAATTATTAAAACCATTACCGATCTTGAGCGTATCGGAGATGTTGCGGAAAGTATCGCGAAAGTGGCGCTCGAAAACTTCACGAACAAGCAATACAACCTATTGGTATCGCTTGAAGCTTTGGGTCAGCACGCAGTCCGTATGTTACACGAGGTGCTAGATGCATTTGCACGTATGGATGTTAAAGCGGCGATTAAGGTGTATCAAGATGATGACCGTATCGATCGTGAATACGAAGCGGTTGTACGCCAGCTAATGACTTATATGATGGAAGATCCTCGCTCAATTCCCAATGTTCTAAAAGTGATGTGGTCAGCGCGCTCGATTGAACGTGTGGGCGATCGCTGTCAGAACATTTGCGAATACATCATTTACTTTGTTAAAGGTAAAGATGTTCGTCATACCTCGCCAGAGGAAATTGAAGATATCCTTAAGCTCAGCTAACTGTTGTATTCTTCCGTTGGGCTAATAATTCACGGACTAACTCGGTTAACCACAGTGTGAGCGGATCTTTACTATTTTTATATGGGCAAAAAGAGACCAGCTTATATTGGCTAAGGGTTGGATCGACTTGTACTGTGATTTTTCGATAATCAGGGTGCGGGTAATTAAACAGATCATGGATACAAGGAAACAGCATGTCTGTTTCTTTAATCACTTCAAGTACAGTTTGTGCAGAAGTCGATCGAAAACAAATGCGGGCAGGTAAGTTGTTTTGAGTCAAAATACGCTCAACGTCGCTTATTTGCTCTGTTCTGTCTGGGATAATTAAACAGGCAAATTCGTATTGTGAGGCTTCTTCCATTGTAATGTGTGTGCCGCTAAATGGATGGTTTTGTCTAACGAAGACTAATGAGTCACCATTCATCAACTCCTTTCTCATCAATGCCTTACTTGTGTTTTCTATGTCATAGTTAATCCCTAGCAGTGTTTCTCCTTGCTGAATGTCCGTTAGTGTTGTCGCCGACCAGTTAACGATTTCAACATTGAGGTTAGGTGACATTTTATGGATTTTTAAATAAAGCTCACTGCCAATAGAGGCGAGAAATTGCGGGGCAAGTGCAACGCGTATTTTCCCATCAAGTTCTGCTGGGGTGAACTCTAGAGTGCTATTGAGGGCTTTGGATAAGCTATCCATAGCGGGCGTTAAGTGGTGGTAAAGTTCGTCAGCGTAAGGCGTTGCGGTTAAACCCTGCTTTGTCTTTATAAAGAGTTGATCATCAAAGTGGTTTCGTAAGCGTTGCAGCGCATGACTAACAGCGGGCTGAGTGACAAATAGACGTTCTGATGCTTTGCGCAAGTTTTGTTCTTGAGCAATGATGATAAAGGTGCGCAGTAGATTTAAATCTAAATTTGCAGACAGATCCTTAGCCATGTTTTCTCTAACCATTTTGGTGTGTTTATTCAAGTTATCACAGTGGTTTGGGAATACTAGTGTTATGGCTAGCAAGGGTGCTTTGAAGCAAAAAAATCCCTATCCAGATAGAAACCAATAGGGATGAGAGTAACCAAAATGGCTAAGGATGTTTCGTGGGACTTAGAATAATAAATAAGCGCAATTAGTGGGCCCCCCTATTAGTTAAAATCTATTAGTTAAAACTGATCAGTTAAAACCAATTAATAGGAGGGCAGAATTGTATTATTTAAAGCGGTATTGAACACCTACACCACCGGCAACATCTGAAGATGAATACTTGCCGCTTGTTTCGTAGTGGAAGGTACCTGAAACACTTAACTGCGAGTTAATACCGTAAGCACCACCCAGTGCTATTGCTTCTTTAGAGCCAGAAAAACCGACACCAGCGCCCATCGCAAATTCACCCGTTGCAACATAAGGACGTGCATTTGTTACGGCATGCAAGCCAGCACGGATACCGTCCATTTGTTCATCGACTTCGCTAAAACGGCGGTTTGTTTCTTCGGCAAAATCGTTGAATGTCTTTTCTAAATTATCGATACGTACCGATTCATTTGATTTTGGTTGTACGCCAAATTCAGGGTCGATCTCTGGCTCGATTGGGTGAACGGGTGGTAATTCAATCGGATTTTCTGGTTGTCCTTCGATGGGTTGCGTTGGCTTTTCAGCTTCAATTGGATGCTCTGGTGGGATCTCAATTGGGTTAGATGGCCCAGGCTGAATTGGATTCGTTGGCTTCATTGGCAAGTCTGGGTGTTCTGGTTGAACTTCAATTGGATTTGATGGTGTTGGTTCAATTGGGTTTACCGGACGTTCTACTTCGATTGGATTCGATGGAATCTGCTCGATAGGGTTTACTGGGCGCTCAATTTCAATTGGGTGTGAAGGTTCAGTCGCGATTGGCTGGCTAATATTTGCTGCCATTGCGGTGGTTGAAAATAGGGTGGCTAACGAGATAGCGATAACTGATTTTTTCATCTTAGATACTCTCAATATAAATGTTTTTAGGTTTAAAAAGTTTTTTTTGTCGTATTAACTCTAAAAATTAAGCGTTTAGATTGAACGTCCTGCTCAGTAACCCTGATAACTCGAGAGTTCATCGCGCTTCCCTTGTCGACGAGGAGATAATAAAAGTTGGCGATTAATTACTCTAATCACCAGTATTGATATCAATGATTACTGAAACTTATGAGTGATGAATATGATGAAGTTTGGATGTAAGGGGAGGAGCGTTTGGAGGATGAAATGAGGTGTGAATTAGAGGCTCTAAATAGGTTAACGGCTTTTATTTCGATAGAAGTACCCAATGGGGTTAAGCAATCAAAAGCGATTACACGACCTTCTAATTGCTTTCTGGTTTTGTCTGAGGTGGGTGCTGATGCTTTTTATTTATTGAAGCGATCAGGGACAAAGGTTTGCTGATCGAGTGGAGAGCGTATGTAACCGTCTTTGTTGACATCGGGTAGGTCAATATCGGGGTAACTCAAGGTTTGATACGGGATATGGGCCAGTAAGTGGGAGATGCAGTTAATACGGGCTTTCTTTTTACTGTCGGCATCCACCACCCACCATGGACACTGTTTAGTATCTGTGTAAGCAAACATACGATCTTTAGCCGCAGAATATTCCACCCAGCGATTACGTGACTCTAAATCCATAGGGCTAAATTTCCAGCGCTTAATCGGTGTATTGATGCGCTCTAGAAAACGTTTTTCTTGTTCTTCGTCAGACACTGAAAACCAGTATTTCAGCAGTATAATGCCTGAACGTTGCAGCATGCGTTCGAATTCTGGGCATGATCGCAAGAACTCTTCGTATTCCTCTTCGCTACAAAAGCCCATGACTTTTTCAACACCAGCACGGTTGTACCAACTGCGATCAAACAGCACTATTTCACCTGCCGCGGGAAGGTGAGCCACATAGCGTTGAAAGTACCACTGTGTTTTCTCTTTTTCAGTCGGTTGAGGTAAGGCGACGACACGGCAAATTCGAGGGTTAAGCTTTTCAGTGATACGTTTAATGACGCCACCTTTGCCTGCTGCGTCTCGTCCCTCAAAAATAACCACCACTTTCATCCCTGAGTGTTTGATCCACTCTTGTAACTTGACCAATTCAACTTGAAGTCGTTCGAGTTCAGTTGCGTAGTCTTTCTTTTTTAATTTATCAGCAGAATCGATGAGCGGTGGGGTCATGCATCTTTCCTTAGTCGCAACAATAGTTGGTATTAGCATAGCGTAATACCAACTTTTTGATGGATTACGTTTTTTGGATTCGCGCTGCTACAGCTTGTATTTTTTCCACCGAGGTGACAGGAATAGCGAAATCATCCACATTCGCGTTACCCATATGTGCTGATGGATCAATATGTTGCATTAAACTTGGGCGGGTACTTTTTCCGGATAGGTGAATTTCGTGTACGCCTGTTTGTTGGATGATCGAAAGGGCATTATTAGCGGTAACACCGGCACCCGGCATGATACTCAAATGGTTGCCACAGTGTTCCACCATACGCTTGATCGTCGCGATACCTTCGGGGGCGCTAGGTGCAAGTCCAGAGGTGAGTACTCGCTCACAACCCGCTTTCATTACAGCATCAAGCGCAGCAAAGGGATCGGCACATTGGTCGATGGCGCGATGGAAAGTCACGCCTAGCGTGCCAGCTTGTTTCATCAATGCATTAAGAATATCGCGATCAATATGTCCATCAGCCGTTAAAGCGCCCACAACAATGCCTTGCAATTGTGCTTGCTTGGCTGCGTGAATATCAGCCAGCATAATTTCTACGTCGTCGCTTGAGAATAAGAAATCCCCTTGGCGTGGACGGATCATGGCATAGACAGGAATTGTGGCATGTCTAGCCGCAAGATGCATGAATCCAGCACTGGGTGTTAAGCCGCCAAGTGCAAGTGATGAGCAGAGTTCAATACGGTTAGCGCCGCCTTGTTGGGCATAGTGCAGTGATTCTAAATTATCAATACAGACTTCGATTTGCATAATGATCTATCAGGTAGAAAACAGATAGATAGAGTCTATTACAAACGATGTATGAAAGCTGAATCTAATATCAATCTATGGGGATGAGAAATTATGTTCGTGGATACAGTGATGAGTCTGGTGATTGAGAGGCGGATATGGTGTCGAACTGAATTTTTAGGAGGGGGAGAAACTTGGGGGGTAGAAACGAAAAAGGGCCCGGTGCATCCGGGCCTCATTCTATTTTTGCCTATTGGCTGACTTTGGCTTTACGCTATTGCGTTTGTCGCCTTATTAACACCGTTGAGCGTGGTGCTAATTGGTAATTACTTACCTAGGTCTGCAGTGTGCTCAGATAGGTAGTCAGCAACACCTTTTGGAGATGCATCCATACCTGCTTTGCCTTCTTCCCACTGTGCTGGACAAACTTCACCGTTCTTCTGGTGGAAGTTTAGAGCATCAACCATGCGTAGCATTTCGTCGATGTTACGGCCTAGTGGAAGGTCGTTAACTACTTGGTGACGTACTGCACCGTCTTCGTCGATTAGGAAAGAACCACGGAAAGCAACGCCTGCTTCTGGGTGCTCTACATCGTATGCTTTACAGATTTCGTGCTTAACGTCAGCAACTAGAGGGTACTTAACTTGACCGATACCGCCGTCTTCAACAGCAGTGTTACGCCATGCGTTGTGAGAGAATTGAGAATCGATTGAAACACCGATTACTTCAACGCCTTTCGCTTGGAAATCTTCAAAACGCTTATCGAATGCGATTAGTTCTGATGGGCAAACAAAAGTGAAGTCTAGTGGGTAGAAGAAAACTACCGCTTTTTTACCTTTGGTAAATTCTGCGAAGTTGAAGTTATCAACGATTTCACCGTTACCTAGAACAGCTGCAGCAGTAAAATCTGGTGCTTGACGACCTACTAGTACCATTTTGGTGCTCCTAATAAAATTCAATGCGGTGCTACTATTTAAAGTCGCTCCCTGTTTGGACGAGACAAACTATAACGAAACTGGTAGATTCAAAAAAGCGGAATAAATAGATTGATGTAATCGAAAAATACGATGAACAAGTTTCCTTCCTTAAAACAGCTTAACTATATAGTCACATTGTCAGAGACCCGCCATTTCGGTGAAGCGGCCAAACTTTGCTTTGTTAGCCAATCGACGCTCAGTTCTGGCATACAAAACCTTGAAGACTTAATTGGTTGTCAGCTCATTGAGCGTGATAACAAAAATAAATCGTTAGTTTTTACCTCTATGGGTGAAGACGTGGTGACTCGCGCTCGCGAGCTACTGGCACGTTCGCGTGATTTGATGGAGCTATCTAATTGCACTGGCGATGGCATGGAAGGACAGTTACGTATTGGCTGTATTCCCACTATTGCCCCTTTCTTATTGTGTGATCTAGTCCAAGAAGTGAATCTACGTTTTCCTAAGTTAGATTTGCTGCTGCGCGAAGACACAACCGCTAATTTGCTGACGGCTTTGCGTAATGGCGAGATGGATGTACTTATCTTAGCCTTACCGATGGATATTAACGGGATGCAAAGCAAGATCGTCGGACGTGATGCTTTTAAGATGGTGATCAGTAAGAAGCAAGCAAATACAGTGCGGGTACCGATTAGTTATGATGACTTACCGGATGCATCTGTCTTTCTGCTGGAGCGTGAGCACTGTTTAACGGATCACGCTGTGTCTGCCTGTCAGCTCACCAGTAAAGATAAGATTAATCCCTTTTCGGCCACAAGTTTACATACCTTAGTACAGATGGTCGCGAACGGTATGGGAATGACCTTTATTCCCCAAATGGCCATCGACCATGGTTTGCTTGATAATCAAAACTTGGTGGTAGTTGAACCGCCAGGCCATGAAGCTTACCGTGAAATCGGCCTTGTTTGGCGACCAACATCTAGCCGAATTCATACCTTTGACCAATTAGCCGATGTGGTTAAAGGGATACTGTAATACTTGTAACCTTTGGTTTTTGGCTGCAAATTCCCATCTTTTTCTTATTATCTATACAGCGCTGGCATATAAATCAATATGTCAGCATATTCCTCTAAGTTATCGTTAAATTTCAGATACATTGTATTTAGCCCCATAGGGGTAACTCACTGCTATTTGTAGGTTTATTATGTTTCGTCTTAGAAATAAATGAAACTAGATGAGTATTTTTGTATGCAGCTAGCGTATGAAAATATCACCTGCACCTCTCTTATCTGTATGTTATTTAACCTGTTATTACCTCGCTGTTTAGCCGCTTCTGTTTAAAACGACTTTTGTCATCAAATTATTTGCGATTATTTATGTAACTTAATTACGTAATTTAATCAAAAAACGACATTTTTACAGCTATAGAGATAGAACCAGATTTTTAGCTGGAAAATGTTTTAATTTAGTGTTTTGAGTTTTAACTCTATTCTATCTAATGCATTGATAATAAAGAAAACAAGCGGGATTTTACCGATGGCTTCAGAAATGGAAAACTTGCAATTACCTGTTTGTTAATGCAACGTAAATAGGGCGTTAAGCAGTTTGACTCGCAAAAGCGCCTTATCAGTCATCATTGATAAAAGTGGTGATAAAGTTACAAATGGAATTGTAGGAGATAGCCATGTCCACCGATAACACTCTTTCTTCTCATCATGTAAAGCTATCGCTTCAAAAAGCGCTATCTCCTGAGCAACAAGAGATTGTCAGTGATGAAGCATTGGCATTTTTAGAGCGTTTGGTTGAACGCTTTGCTGATCGAGTACCAAGCTTATTGAGTGCAAGAGATGAGCGACAACAGCGTATTGATGCGGGTGAGTTGCCTGACTTCTTGGCTGAAACCGCGAATATTCGAGAAGCAAACTGGTCAATTCAAAATATTCCTGCCGATTTACAAGATCGTCGCGTCGAGATCACAGGGCCTGTTGAGCGCAAAATGGTGATCAACGCGTTGAATGCCAATGTGAAAGTCTTTATGGCTGATTTTGAAGATTCATTTTCGCCAGCGTGGGATGAAGTGGTTGCTGGGCAGCGTAATTTACGTGATGCCGTAAATGGCACTATTAGCTACACCAATCCGGGGAATGGTAAGCAATATCACCTTAGTGATGATCCTGCAGTATTGATCTGTCGTGTACGCGGCTTACATTTACCTGAGAAACATTTGTTATGGCAAGGCATGCCTATTCCTGGTGCCTTGTTTGATTTTGCACTCTACTTCTTCCATAACTATAAGCAACTACTCGCCAAGGGCAGCGGTCCATACTTTTACTTGCCTAAGCTGCAAGCGCATCAAGAAGCGGCATGGTGGAGCGATGTCTTTAGCTTCGCCGAAGATGAAATGGGATTATCGCGAGGCACCATTAAAGCAACAGTGCTGATTGAAACCCTGCCGGCTGTGTTTGAGATGGATGAGATCCTCTACAGTTTGCAAGAACATATTGTTGGCCTTAACTGTGGTCGCTGGGACTACATCTTCAGCTACATTAAAACCCTACGTAATTACCCTGATCGCATTTTGCCCGATCGCCAAGTTGTCACCATGGAGAAGCCCTTCTTAAATGCCTACTCACGGCTATTAGTGCGCACCTGTCACCGCCGTGGCGCGTTTGCGATGGGAGGAATGGCCGCTTTTATTCCATCTAAAGATGCAGAGCAGAATGCTTGGGTACTGAATAAGATCCAAACGGATAAGTCTCTGGAAGCCAATAATGGCCACGATGGGACATGGGTTGCGCACCCAGGTCTGGCTGATACGGCGTGTGCGGTTTTTGATGAGGTACTTGGTAGCCGCACTAATCAGCTTGATGTTAGCCGAAGCGATGATGCGCCTATTACAGCAGCAGAGTTGCTTGCACCGTGTGATGGTGAGCGTACTGAAGAGGGTATGCGCCATAACATTCGTGTCGCGGTGCAATATATTGAAGCGTGGATCACCGGCAATGGCTGTGTACCGATTTACGGTTTGATGGAAGATGCTGCCACGGCCGAAATATCGCGTGCTTCGATTTGGCAATGGATTAAACACGGTAAAGATTTGAGTAATGGCAAAGTGGTTACTGCTGCTTTGTTTGAACAAATGCTTGCAGAAGAAATGCAAGTATTAGAGCAAGAATTGGGAAGTGAAGTCTTCGCCGCTGGGCAATATAAAGAAGCCGCAGCTTTGATGGCTCGCTTAACCACCAGCGATGAACTAATGAATTTCTTAACAGTGCCGGGTTATGAGTACTTATCGTAACGCTGTGCCAAAACATGAAGTAACTGAATGCAATGTAAGAATTAAAGACTAAAGCGGATTAACAAAGACGTTATACCGATTATCGCCAAATGAACGAGGGACATCATTATGACACTGACTCGCCAACAACAAATTGAAGCTATTGAAAAGGATTGGGCTGAGAATCCACGTTGGAAACACGTAAAGCGTACTTACAGTGCGGAAGAAGTGATTAATCTACGTGGCTCGTTTGCCCCTGCAAACACGATTGCCCAACGCGGTGCTGATAAGCTGTGGGATCTTGTGAATGGCTCGGCGAAAAAAGGATACGTCAATTGTCTTGGTGCGCTAACGGGTGGCCAAGCAGTACAGCAAGCCAAAGCGGGTATTGAAGCGGTTTATCTGTCTGGTTGGCAGGTTGCAGCAGATAATAATACTGCCTCAACCATGTACCCAGATCAGTCGCTTTACCCTGTTGATTCGGTGCCAGCGGTGGTAACGCGTATCAATAATTCATTCCGTCGTGCCGACCAAATTCAATGGGCGAATGGCAGTAACCCAGAAGAGGGGATTGATTATTTCCTACCGATTGTTGCTGATGCAGAAGCGGGTTTTGGTGGCGTGCTTAATGCGTATGAATTAATGCGTAACATGATTGATGCAGGTGCGGCAGGTGTGCACTTTGAAGATCAGTTAGCCTCGGTGAAAAAATGTGGGCACATGGGTGGTAAAGTTTTAGTGCCGACCCAAGAGGCGGTGCAAAAACTGGTTGCGGCACGTTTGGCGGCCGATGTGGCGGGTACAACAACGCTTGTGATTGCCCGTACTGATGCCAATGCGGCTGACTTGCTAACATCCGATTGCGATATCTACGACCGTGATTTCATTGAAGGTGAACGTACTCAAGAAGGTTTCTACAAAGTACGTGCGGGTATCGACCAAGCCATTTCTCGTGGTTTAGCTTATGCACCTTATGCTGACCTTATTTGGTGTGAAACAGCGAAACCATGTTTAGAAGAAGCGCGTAAGTTCGCAGAAGCAATTCATGCGCAATACCCAGATCAGCTACTGGCTTATAACTGTTCGCCATCGTTTAACTGGGAGAAAAACCTAGATGCAGAAACGATTGCGAAATTCCAGCAAGAGTTGTCTGATATGGGCTACAAATACCAGTTCATTACGCTAGCGGGTATCCACAACATGTGGTTCAACATGTTTGAATTGGCGCACTCTTACGCACAAGGCGAAGGTATGCGTCACTATGTTGAGAAAGTACAGCGCCCTGAATTTGCTGCAGCTGATAAAGGCTACACCTTCGTAGCGCACCAGCAAGAAGTGGGTACAGGCTACTTCGATAAGATGACCAATACGATTCAAGGTGGTAACTCTTCAGTCACGGCACTAACGGGCTCGACCGAAGAAGACCAGTTCTAACAAATACTATCTCTCTCTATCTATCAGGCTGGTGGTAATGCCAGCCTGAGATGAGATGAGATGAGCTGTGTTGTAACATCCCCCAATCCTAGTAATGGCTGTTAAAAGCCACATTTGTAACATGTAAACCTTGTTATCGCCGGAGCACTCAGTGCTCCTTTTTTTTGTTTTGGAAAAGCCTTGGTTCCACATTACGAATCTATACTTTGTCGTTGGCGATAGCCTAACGCGGCTTGTTGGATCTGCGGGTAAATGGCATGAAACGTGGTTTCGAGTTGCTGGTAATGCGTGAATATGTCTGTGGGGGTGTTGGCAAGCTGGTGTAGTTTAGGACGACGGATAGCCATTCGGGTGAGGGCAGTTTCTATCGTTGCTGTTTCTTGGTATTGGATTAGCCACTGTTGCTGCCACATACGTGAGCTCATCTGTTGATAGCTTTCAGGTAAATTGTGCTGATAGATTTCAACTTCTTGGCGAGCAAAGGCGACGAATTGTGATAACGGCTGAGTGTGGTAATCATTCCAATGACGCGCGAGGAAATGATCCCATATTAGATCAAGGGCAATACCACTGACACGACGAGTCTCTGGTCGAAACAAGCGTTGGCATTGTTTAACTTGTGGCATGGCGTCGATATACCCATCAACAAAGCGATGCAGTTTGATGCCGTCAGCTGCGGCTTTGGTATGCTGTTTATAAGGGTCGCCTCGGACAAAATCGGCAAGCAGGTTTCCTGCCAAATGACTTCGACAAAAATCAGCGAGATCTAAATGTGCTAAAAAATTCACGATTACCTTATGCTCATGCGCCCGCGAGCGCATTGTGTTTCTAAAAGAATAGTGAATAGGTTAGCAAATGACAGCATAGCCTCGTCTACAGCTAATTTTATTGTTGCTTATGCCTCGGTTTCTGTTGGCTCAACTTCATCTTGTATTTCAAGCAAGGTAATGGCGATAGATACAAAGTCGCTATCGGTAATAATACCGACCAATACTTTCTCTTCTACCACAGGTAAGCAGCCAATTTTATGCTTTTGCATATACAGCGCCGCTTCTTTTAACCCTGCGTGACAATCCACACTCATTAGTGAGCGGTTCATGCATTTATGAAGTTGGATGTCGAGTGCCGACATAAAGTTACTTTGGGTGATCATCTCTAAGCTTGATTCTTGTGCGGATAGCACATCGCGTTGCGTGACTAAGCCGAGAAGATGGTGATTGTCATCAATGACAGGCACATGGCGAATAGCGTGTTTTTCCATTAAATCTTTCGCGTCAGCCAAGGTACTTGATGGGCCTAAAGCGTATGGATTTTGAGTCATCATATCTGCGACAGTAAACATACTTGCCTCCATTAACAGGTAACAAATCCCTGTTCTATGAATGTAGCGAATATAAACCTAACTACCTATGACCACAGTCAAAAATTCACAAAATTCTCTACTGCTGTTTTATCGGTATTTTTCAGGTAAAGCCTTGGGACTGGCATATACTTGATTAATCAATATGCTTATTTGGCATCAAAATCGCACTAAATATTCAATATTGATTGTCACATCAATAATAATAGGTAGAGTTATGGCTAGGTATATTGTTTTACTGCTGTTGTGCTTCGCAAGTTTACCTGTGTTTGCTTCATCTCCTACTGTATCCCCTCGAATCATTGGTGGCGTGACTAGCCAGAATGATGAGCTCCCTTGGCAAGTTTATCTCAATATTTCTTTTACTGATGGCACCTACGTTTGTGGGGGAGTGCTGGTGGCACAAGATGTCGTATTAACGGCGGCCCATTGTTTACAAAATGGTGGCCTAACTGCTAATGCCGCTGATATTAAAGTCTGGGCGGGTATATCAAGTGTATTTAGTGCTTCATCTCGTAATGTGTTGTCAGTGAGTCGTCGCACGATTAATAACAGCTACAATGCCTCTCGTTTTTCTAATGATATTGCTGTACTCAGGTTGGCAACCCCAGCACCAGACAGTGCCAAACCGATATTAATCGCGAATCAAGACCAAATAGACCGTGCCAATACTGAATTTCAAACCAGCTATACCCAAGGTGGCAATAATCCTGCGAATCTTTTGGTTTCTGGATGGGGAAGTACCAGTGTGAATGGATCTTCGGGGTCGTCGGATTTACAACAAACCTTACTCACCGGGGTGCCTGATAATACGTGTAACAATCAATGGGGTTCGGGTGTAACCAGCGGTGAAGCGAACATTTTTGTGTGTGCTATTTCTCCTTCGCCATTAGTGGTCCGCGACAGTTGTTTTGGTGACTCTGGCGGCCCATTGGTATGGCAAGACCCACTTCGTGCTAGTGATTCTGATTTTGGTTTACGATTATTAGGCCTTGTCAGCTTTGGGGATGGCTGTGCCAGTTCTTTACCTGGGGTCTATACCGAAGTAGTTAGTTTCACCGCTTGGATCAACACAGTAACGGGAAACCGTTTAGCATCGGTTGGCACGCCTAAGCTGAGTGTGAATCCGTTTGCGAGAGACTACAGTAATGCAGGAACTGATATCGCAGTGCCAAGCGTCGATAGTGTTACGGGTAGCGACAGTGGTGGTAGTCTTGGCATTGTTGTGCTCTTGAGCTTATTGGGATTAGCCGTAAGGCGCACTCTAACGCTTGTTTAGTCTCGCGTCATTTCGAACTTTCCTTGAAATTGCAGTAAGGCAGCCTATACTAGCTGCCTCTGTTTTTTGAGGCGCGACAAAATGCAAGTTTCTGATTTTCACTTTGAGTTACCTGATGAGCTTATTGCTCGTTACCCACAACCTGAACGTACTGCAAGTCGACTACTTCAGTTGACGGGAAATACTGGTGAACTGCAGCATAAAGGCTTTAAAGATGTGCTGGATTTAGTTGAACCGGGTGATTTACTCGTATTCAACAATACCCGAGTGATCCCTGCTCGTGTGTTTGGCCGCAAAGAGTCAGGTGGCAAAATTGAAGTGTTAGTGGAGCGTATGCTGGATGATAAAAGCATCCTTGCCCATGTTCGTGCTTCTAAATCACCAAAACCAGGTAATGTCCTGTTTTTAGGTGATAATGATGAACACCAAGCTGAAATGGTGGCGCGCCACGATACGCTATTTGAAATCCGCTTTACAGGTGATCAAACGGTCCTTGAAGTATTGGAAGATGTCGGCCACATGCCGTTACCACCATACATTGACCGCCCTGATGAAGAAGCAGATAAAGAACGTTACCAAACGGTTTACAACGCGAAGCCTGGTGCAGTAGCAGCCCCAACCGCGGGCCTTCATTTTGATGATGAACTACTGGCTGCCATTAAAGCGAAAGGTGCAGACTTTGCGTTTGTTACTTTGCATGTAGGCGCTGGTACTTTCCAGCCTGTTCGTGTTGATGATATTAACGATCATCACATGCACTCAGAGTACGTGGAAGTTCCGCAAGATGTTGTCGATGCAGTGCTAACAACGAAAGCAAATGGCGGTCGTGTGATTGCCGTGGGTACGACATCGGTTCGTTCACTTGAATCAGCTGCGCAAGATGCACTGAAAAAAGGGACTGAGTTAGTGCCTTTCTTTGGCGATACCGACATCTTCATTTACCCAGGTGGTTACGAATTCCAATTGGTTGATGCGTTAGTGACAAACTTCCACTTACCTGAATCAACGTTGATCATGCTGGTGAGTACATTTGCAGGCTACGATCACACCATGAAAGCGTATCAAGTCGCGGTTGAAAACCAATACCGTTTCTTCAGCTACGGTGATGCTATGTTTATTACTCGTCGCACAAAAGACTAAACATTGGTTATGCTATCGAGGGGATTTGTTGATTTACGTAGTAAGAGTGAACAAATACGCCTTGAAGCGGGTTTAATTATCGACTTACTCAGTTAAGTCAGTGTCATGTAAGGCTGCATTTGTTAAAATTGCAGCCTTTCTTGCGCTAAGTGCACCAGAATTTAGCTGTTATGTTTATCATAATGGCTAGTATTGTCGAAAAGTCGGCAATGCTATCGCTAAAATACATTAGGCATTCCGCCCGTTGTATTTGCTCTGACTAGATGCTGTGTTTGTTCACCGCTATGACTAGCAGATTGTTATGTCAGATTGTTTCTCTGGCTTTTGGAGGTTGTGTGAAATTTGAATTAGATAAAACGCAGGGTCGTGCACGTCGCGGTCGTTTGCAGTTTGAACGTGGTACGGTTGAAACCCCTGCGTTTATGCCTGTAGGTACTTACGGTACTGTTAAAGGTATGACACCGGAAGAAGTAAAAGAAACAGGTGCACAAATCCTGTTAGGTAATACTTTCCACCTTTGGTTACGCCCTGGCCAAGAAGTGATGAAACTTCATGGTGATTTGCATGACTTCATGCAATGGCAAGGCCCGATCTTGACCGATTCAGGCGGCTTCCAAGTATTCAGCCTTGGCGCAACGCGTAAAATTACCGAAGAAGGTGTTCATTTCCGTAACCCTGTAAACGGTGATAAAGTTTTCATGGACGCTGAAAAGTCGATGGAAATCCAATACGATCTTGGTTCTGACATCGTTATGATTTTCGATGAGTGTACGCCGTACCCTGCGACACACGACGAAGCGAAGAAGTCGATGGAAATGTCATTACGTTGGGCTCAACGTAGTCGTAACCATTTCGACAAGCAAGAAAACCCGAACTCCCTATTTGGTATCGTTCAGGGTGGTGTATATGAAGATCTTCGTGATGTTTCAGTTGAAGGCCTAACCAATATTGGCTTCGACGGTTACGCAGTAGGTGGCCTAGCAGTAGGTGAGCCGAAGGAAGACATGCACCGTATTCTTGAACATACGTGCCCTAAATTGCCTCAAGATAAGCCACGTTACCTGATGGGCGTTGGTAAACCAGAAGATTTAGTTGAAGGTGTTCGCCGCGGTATCGATATGTTCGACTGCGTAATGCCTACACGAAATGCCCGAAATGGCCACTTATTTGTGACCGGTGGTGTGATCAAGATCCGTAATGCGAAACATAAAACAGACACAACGCCACTAGATCCGCATTGTGACTGTTACACTTGTCGTAATTACTCTAAGGCGTATTTATACCACTTAGATAAATGTAACGAGATTCTTGGTTCACGTCTGAATACAATTCATAACTTGCGTTATTACCAACGTTTGATGGAAAGTATTCGTACGGCGATTGACGAAGATCGTTTCGATGCGTTTGTAGATGAATTCTATGCGCGTCGTGACCGTGAAGTTCCACCATTAAAAAACGCTTAACAATTAACGAGGACGTTATTAAATGAGTCTTTTCATTTCTCAGGCACATGCCGCAGCTGAAGGTGCTCCACAAGGCGGTAGCATGCAGCTTTTCATCATGCTTGGTCTGTTTGCTGTAATTTTTTACTTCATGATTTATCGTCCACAGGCGAAACGTGCGAAAGAGCATAAAAATCTTATGTCTTCCATGGGCAAAGGTGATGAAGTGCTAACGAACGGCGGCCTACTAGGTAAGATCTCTAAAGTATCTGAAGATAACGACTACATTGTTATCGCGCTTAACGACAGCACTGAAGTAACAATCAAGAAAGACTTCGTGACTGCTGTTCTGCCAAAAGGCACGATGAAGTCTCTATAATTATTCGCTTTGAAGGATCATAGCAGTGCTAAACCGTTATCCATTGTGGAAGAACCTGATGGTAGTGTTCGCACTCCTCATCGGTTTGCTTTATGCACTTCCCAACATTTACGGTGAAGATCCAGCGATTCAAATCTCCGGGGCGCGTGGCGCCTCGGTAGATATGTCTGCTCTGGATGTTGTCACCGAAGACCTAGAAAAAAGTAAAATCTCCTACAAATCTATCGCTTTCGAGAACGGTGCTGTTCTGGTCCGCTTCAACGACCCTGATACGCAAATCAGTGCTCGCGATATTCTCAACGACGAACTCGGTGAAGACTACGTTGTAGCCTTAAACCTTGCACCTGCAACCCCTAGCTGGCTTGAATCAATTGGTGCTTCACCGATGAAACTTGGTCTTGACCTGCGTGGTGGTGTTCACTTCTTAATGGAAGTGGATATGGATGCGGCAATGGAAAAATTGCTGGGTCAGCAGGAAGAAACCTTCCGTACTGAACTGCGTGAAGCCAAAATTCGTTACCGTGCGATCAGTAAAACTGATACTACGGTTGAAGTGCGCCTGCGTGATGCCGAGCAAATGGCACAAACAGAGCGTGAGCTTGCGAAACTTCACCCAGATATGATCTTTAGCGACAGCACCAGCAATGGCCGCTTCGTGGTGAGCGCAACATTCTCTGAAGAGCGCTTAAAAGAGATCCGTAACTATGCGGTAGAGCAAAACATCACTATTCTTCGTAATCGTGTGAATGAATTGGGTGTTGCTGAGCCATTGGTCCAACGCCAAGGTGCTAGCCGTATCGTTGTTGAATTACCGGGTGTTCAAGACACTGCGCGCGCAAAAGAAATTTTAGGTGCGACAGCAACGCTTGAATTCCGTGAAGTCGATAGCAGTGCTGATATAGCAGCAGCCATGGCAGGTCGCGTACCTGCTGGTAGTGAAGTGAAAACAGCACGTGATGGCCGCCCAGCGGTACTGAAAAAACGTGTCATCCTAACGGGTTCTCACATTACTGATGCAAGCTCAAGTGCTGATGAATACGGTCGTCCACAAGTTAACATCTCGCTAGATAGCGAAGGTGGTAGCAAGATGACAGCCTTCTCACGTAATAACGTTGGTAAGCTTATGGCTACCATGTTCACTGAATATAAAGACAGTGGCGAACGTGATGAAAACGGTAAAGTGATTCTTGAAAAGCACGAAGAAGTGATCAACCAAGCAACAATTCAAACTGCGCTTGGTCGTAACTTCCGTATCACAGGTATCGACTCTGCTGCTGAAGCGCACAACTTAGCATTGCTATTACGTGCGGGTGCATTGATTGCGCCGATTTCAATTGTAGAAGAACGTACTATCGGTCCATCAATGGGTCAGCAAAATATCGATATGGGCGTGCAAGCGTGTCTATGGGGTATGTTAGCTGTAATGCTGTTTACGCTGATTTATTACCGTAAATTTGGCTTGATTGCCAATATGGCATTGATGATGAACTTGGTGATGATTATCGGTGTGATGTCGATGATCCCAGGGGCTACCATGACCTTACCAGGTATTGCCGGTATCGTATTAACTGTAGGTATGGCCGTTGATGCCAATGTACTGATCTTTGAACGTATTCGTGAAGAATTACGTGAAGGCCGCAGCCCTCAACATGCAATTCAGCAGGGTTACGCGAACGCATTCAGTACCATTGCCGATGCAAATATCACTACGTTAATCACTGCAATTATTTTGTTTGCCGTGGGTACAGGTGCTATCAAAGGCTTCGCAGTAACGTTATCGATTGGTATTTTGACCTCGATGTTTACGGCGATTATCGGTACGCGTGCAGTAGTTAACTTTATCTACGGCGGAAAACGCGTAGATAAGCTGTCGATCTAGAGGGACGCTGGAATGTATCAATTAATGAAAGCGGATAAAGTGATCGACTTTATGCGTTGGTCGAAAGTGGCCTTTGTTGTCTCTCTCGTTATGATTGCAGTAGCAATAGGTACGGTTGCGACTAAGAAGCTTAACTGGGGTCTTGATTTTACGGGTGGTACTTTAATTGAAGTAGGTTTTGAACAACCTGCTGATTTAGGCCTTATTCGTGAATCGCTTGAGAAAGCAGGCTTTGGTGATGCCATTGTTCAAAACTTCGGTACTGCACGTGATGTATTAGTACGTCTTCAGCCTCGTGAAACCTTGAAAGGTGAGAAGCTAGGCTTACAGATCATTGATGCGCTAAAAGTGGGTACTGAGCAAAACGTTGAAATGCGTCGTATCGAGTTCGTTGGTCCAAATGTGGGTGATGAACTTGCAGAAGCGGGTGGTCTAGCAATTATTGCTTCATTACTTTGTATCTTGCTGTATGTATCAATGCGTTTTGAATGGCGTCTTGCTGCGGGTGCGGTACTGGCCTTGGCACACGATATTATTATTACTATCGGTATCTTTTCGTTCTTACAAATTGAAGTGGATTTAACCATTGTTGCAGCCTTGCTGACAGTGGTTGGTTACTCGCTCAACGATACTATCGTGGTATTTGACCGAATCCGTGAAAACTTCCGTAAGATGCGCAAAGGTGATTCATCTGATGTAATGAACAACTCGATTACCCAAACATTAAGCCGTACGTTAATTACGTCGGCAACAACATTGTTTGTGGTTATTGCCTTGTTCTTACAAGGTGGCACTATGATCCACGGCTTTGCGACCGCATTGCTGATTGGTATCGTGGTAGGTACTTACTCGTCTATTTACGTGGCTTCTGCACTTGCTCTGAAACTAGGTATTGTTCGTGAACACCTAATGCCACCGCAAGTTGAGAAAGAAGGTGAAGAGTTTGAATCTATGCCTTAGTGGTGTGTGATTCTTGCTTATAAAAACGGTGCCCATGTGGCACCGTTTTTTTATGTCTGTATGACAACGCTGAGAATGGAGTGGCTTAGTTAGCCCATTCACTTGCAGGGCGCTGCTTACCGCCATTCATTTTATTGCCTTGCTCAATCAAGGTTGTCAGCTTGGTGTTGTGGCTGAGATCTAACTCGACGAGGTCATTGTTCATCACATTCAGCAGTTCAAGCTCGGTTGCTGCGCTTACATCCAAAGCAGTGAGTTCGTTTGATGGCAGCGCAAGTTGTTCTAAACGGCTTTTTTTACTCAGTACCACATTCTCTAGTTGGTTATTTCCCGCCAATAACTTTTCTAGTTTAGAGTTAGCACTCACATCCAGGGTCTCTAGTTCATTTTCTGTGATGACGAGACTGCGTAAATTTTCATTCTCACTCAGGTCTAATACTTGGATTTCGTTATCAGCTAAGTTAACGGCACGTAGTTCTGGGTTGTTGGTGAGGTCAATGGCTGCGAGTTGATTATCTTTTAGCGATAGCTCGCGTAGGTTTTCAAAATATTTCAGCTCATCGACAGATTTAATATCGCTGTTATCACAATCCAGTTCTGTAATGTCTTCTGAATACTGTTCATTGGCTTCTAATACACAGGTACGGAAGTTTTGATCGGCAAAGGGAATTGCATCCACGGTTTCATAATGTTTGTCACAGCCGCTTAATAGCGATGTGCAGATAATGGCAATAGCGGAGAGGGGCAGAGTGCGCGTGAAAAGAGACGACATAACAGTAACCTACAGAAACGAGAAATAAACGCGTATTCTACATAAGCAGTATGATGTTTTATAAGTGTTAGATCAGGTTATCGAAGGCATGGCTGCCTGTTAGGGAAGGAATCGTCAAATTTGTTGAAAAAAAAAGCCCCGCACATTGTGCAGGGCTTTAAAATTTGGTGAGTAATCAAAGATTACTTAGACAGTGCATCGCTACCGTGTTCACGGATTTTAGCTAGCATTGGCTTAACTACACGTGCATTACCAGCAACAATGTTACCAGACGTGATGTAGTTAGTGTTACCAGTGAAGTCTGTACAGATAGCACCAGATTCGCGAGCGATTAGTTCGCCTGCAGCGATTTCCCAAGGCTTAAGGCCTAATTTGAAAACGCCATCAACACGGCCAGCAGCTAGGTAACATAAGTCTAGCGCACTTGAACCCATTTGACGCATGTCGTCACACTCAACGAATAATGCGCTTTGGATTTTCATGTAGCTTTCAGCATGTTGCTTAGCAGCAAACGGTAGACCAGTTGCAAGGATAGTACCAGCAAGGTTACGCGGTTGAGTTGCACGTAGGCGTTGGCTGTTCAATTGAGCGCCAGAACCACGTGTTGCAGTGAATAGTTCGTTACGAGCAGGGTCGTAAACGGCAGCTACTTCAGTACGGCCACGCATGCGTAGTGCTACTGAGATAGCGAAGTGAGGCAAACCTCGTGCGAAGTTTTTGGTGCCATCCACTGGGTCAATGATCCACTGACATTCTTTGTCACGGCCTTCTTTAGTACCAGTCTCTGCGCCAATGATGCAGTGATCAGGGTAAGACTTAAGAATTGTTTCGATGATGAGAGCTTCAGCTTCAAGATCGATATTAGTAACGACGTCATTACCTTTTTCAGCAACCTCGATTGATTGAGGTTTTTCTAGTGATTTTATGACATGGTCACCGGCCTTTCGTGCAGCACGAATGGCGATGTTTAGCATCGGATGCATAGGATCTTCCCAACGGATGTTAAAGAACTAAAAAGCGGCGGCGAGTATAACAGAGCCGTGCAAAAATGGAAGTGGTTATTTTTTATTCATCTGGGTGGGTAATAAAAGCATTTTAGGAAATAGGCTGCATGGATTGAAGTGTAATTCTGATAATAATGTTGATTGAAACTACATGTTTTCCCCACTTTCAAAATGGCTGTGCTAAAATCCTACGGCTTTAACAAATCGTCGGAAAATTGCTACGTCATGTTAGATAAAATCAGCGTTGTTTTAATTGGTACATCCCACCCTGGGAACATAGGTTCTGCCGCCAGAGCCATGAAGGTGATGGGCTTAACAAATCTTGTCCTTGTTGATCCCGCTTGTGAGATCGATGAGAAGTCTATTGCCCTCGCTGCAGGTGCTGCGGATATTGTTGAGAACGCCAAAATCGTCAACACACTTGATGAAGCAATTGCTGATTGTGGTTTAGTGATTGGCTCAAGTGCTCGTTCACGTACATTGGAGTGGCCTCAGCTAGATCCTCGTGAATGTGGTATCAAAACGATTGAAGAAACCAATTCCCACCCTGTTGCAATTCTATTTGGCCGCGAGCGTACCGGTCTAACCAATGAAGAACTGCAAAAATGTCACTGTCATGTCTACATTCCTGCAAATCCTGAATACAGCTCACTGAATTTAGCGATGGCAGTACAGACAATTAGCTACGAGGTTCGCATGGCGCATCTTGAAGCTGAAAAGTACAAAGGTGAAAAGCAAGAGGTTGAATATCCTCGTGCGAAAGAACTAGAAATGTTCTATGAACACCTTGAAAAAGTGACTCGCCAAACCCAATTTATCAATAAGAACCATCCTGGTATGGTCATGACTAAATTGCGTCGTTTATTTAGCCGTGCTCGCCCTGAGCAGCAAGAGTTGAATATCCTGCGTGGTATCCTTTCTTCAGTTGAGAAATCTTTAGCTTCTCGCGAAAAGTAGACCTACATAGCAAAGGGTTAAAAGCCTGACTAAATTAGTCAGGTATATACTTGACTGTTTTAGTCAGGTATGCAAAACTGCTCCCATATACATGAGTGGGTAGCGGTGTGTTATGAAATTGACTTCAAAAGGAAGATATGCAGTAACAGCGATGTTAGATGTCGCCTTGCATTCTCAAGATGGCCCAGTGCCTTTGGCTGATATTTCAGAGCGCCAAGGTATCTCGCTGTCATATTTAGAACAGCTTTTTTCACGGTTGCGTAAAGCCGGTTTAGTGGCAAGTGTTCGTGGTCCCGGTGGTGGTTACCGCCTTGGTGAAGACGCGGATGCTATTGCTATTGGCATGGTTATCGCAGCTGTAGATGAGTCAGTAGATGCAACTAAGTGTCATGGGAAAGGTGGTTGTCAAGGCGGAGCCCGCTGTTTAACTCACACCTTATGGCACGATTTAAGTTCACGCATCAGTGGCTTTTTAAACAACATCACGCTCGGTGAGCTGATGAAAGACAACGATGTTCAAGCCATTTCTGACCGTCAAGATCAGTATTTACAAAACAGCGTTGCTAAGTCGAATTTAGTAAATAAAAAACAACACGATAACGCCACCATTGGTGTCGATGTCCGCTCCTAGAGACTAGCTGTCCGTGTTTTCGGAGATGAAAATGAAATTGCCTATATATTTAGATTATTCTGCTACTTGTCCTGTTGATCCACGTGTTGCCGAAAAGATGGTGCAGTGTATGACTATGGACGGCTGCTTTGGTAACCCAGCTTCTCGCTCTCACCGTTACGGTTGGCAGGCAGAAGAAGCGGTAGACAACGCACGTGAACAAATTGCAGATCTTCTAAATGCAGACCCTCGTGAAATTGTTATCACGTCGGGTGCTACTGAATCTGATAACTTAGCAATCAAAGGTGTTGCGCACTTTTACCATAAAAAAGGTAAGCACATCATCACGTGTAAAACAGAGCATAAAGCTGTTTTAGACCCATGTCGTCAACTAGAACGTGAAGGTTTTGAGGTGACATACCTTGACCCTGAAGAAAACGGCCTGATCGACATGGCTAAGCTTCGTGATGCACTTCGTGAAGACACCGTTTTAGTGTCTATCATGCACGTGAACAACGAAATTGGTGTGATCCAAGACATCACAGCAATTGGCGAATTATGTCGCGAACGCAAAATTGTTTTCCACGTTGATGCAGCGCAATCTGCTGGTAAATTACCAATCGACGTGCAAGAAATGAAAGTTGATTTGATTTCGATGTCAGCGCACAAACTGTACGGCCCTAAGGGTATTGGTGCATTGTACGTTCGTCGTAAGCCACGTATTCGCCTAGAAGCGCAAATGCACGGTGGCGGTCATGAACGTGGAATGCGTTCTGGTACGCTAGCTACGCATCAAATCGTCGGTATGGGCGAAGCTTGTCGAATTGCAAAAGAAGAAATGGAGCAAGATCGTGCTCACGCTGATGCAATGCGCCAACGCTTACTTGATGGCATTAAAGACATCGAAGCAACAACAATTAACGGTGACCTAGAGCAACGTGTTGCAAACAACTTAAACGTAAGTTTTGCATTCGTTGAAGGTGAATCACTGCTAATGGCACTGAAAGATCTAGCAGTTTCATCTGGCTCTGCATGTACATCTGCAAGCCTAGAGCCTTCGTACGTACTACGTGCACTTGGCTTGAACGATGAACTGGCACACAGCTCAATCCGTTTCTCTTTCGGTCGTTTCACGACTGCAGAAGAAATTGATCACGCAATCAACCAAATCAGCACCGCAGTTGAAAAACTACGTGAGATGTCGCCACTTTGGGACATGTACAAAGAAGGTGTAGATTTAGATACCGTTGAGTGGGCACACCACTAATCTTTGCGGTCGAATAGCATTCGAGGAAATTATCATGGCGTATAGTGAAAAAGTCATCGATCATTATGAGAACCCGCGTAACGTGGGCTCATTTGATAAAAACGATAAAAGTGTTGGTAGCGGCATGGTGGGTGCACCAGCTTGTGGCGACGTAATGAAGCTGCAAATTAAAGTTACCGACGATGGCATCATCGAAGATGCTAAATTTAAAACATACGGTTGCGGTTCTGCTATTGCTTCTAGTTCACTTATTACAGAGTGGGTTAAAGGTAAAACATTAGACGAAGCTGCATCAATCAAGAACTCAGCGATTGCTGAAGAACTTGAATTACCGCCTGTAAAAGTTCACTGCTCAATTCTTGCAGAAGATGCAATTAAAGCAGCTGTAACTGATTACAAAAAGAAACACGAAGAAAATTAATTCCGTTGAGGGTTGTTGTATATGGCCATTACTATTACTGAAGCGGCAGCAAGTCGCGTAGCTACTTTCCTAGAAAACCGTGGTAAAGGCATTGGTCTTCGTCTCGGCGTCCGTACTTCAGGGTGTTCAGGAATGGCCTATGTGCTCGAATTCGTAGATGAACTCGATGAAGGCGATCAAGTGTTTGAAAAGCAAGGCGTAAAGGTGATTATTGATCCTAAGAGCCTTGTTTACCTTGATGGTACTGAGCTAGATTTTGCCAAAGAAGGCTTAAACGAAGGCTTCCAGTTCAATAACCCTAACGTATCGAGCGAATGCGGTTGTGGCGAAAGCTTTAACGTATAATCGCCTTTTCTATGCGCAGTATAAAGTGTGAATTATTTCACTTTTCACTGCGCATTTTACTGATACTAGATGCGATATGAATCATTTCGAATTATTTGGCCTACCTTTCCAATTTGAACTCGATGGTAGCCTTCTCTCACACCAGTTTCGTGAACTGCAGCGTCGTTTCCATCCTGATAATTTTGCTACGGCTTCAGAGCGTGATCGCTTGATGTCGGTACAAAAAGCCGCTCAAATTAACGATGCATTCCAAACGCTTAAGCACCCTATTTCTCGTGCAGAGTACATGCTTTCTGAGCGTGGTCTAGACATCCGTGGCGAGCACAAAACATTGCAAGACCCAATGTTCTTGATGCAGCAAATGGAACTGCGTGAAGAACTTGAAGAAATTTCTGATGCTAGCGATCCTGCCGATGCTCTATTTGATTTTGAGCAACAAACTAAAACGCTCTTTAAAGCACAACTCCTAGAGCTTGAAGCATTATTGGCAGAGAGTAATTGGAATGATGCGGCGGATGCCGTGCGTAAGCTTAAATTTATTGATAAGCTGCGTGACGAAGTTGAGCGTCTGGAAGAGACGTTACTAGATTAAAAACAGGAATCACCATGGCACTGTTACAGATTGCTGAACCAGGTCAAAGCGCTGCACCGCACCAACATCGTCTTGCGGTAGGTATTGATCTGGGTACGACAAATTCATTAGTTGCTGCTGTTCGCAGCGGCGAACCCGCGACACTGGTAGATGATAATGATCGTTCATTATTACCATCTATTGTTCATTACGGTGAGCAATCGGTGTTAGTCGGCCATGATGCAAAAGCATTCGCACAGCAAGACCCAGAGAATACCGTCATTTCTGTTAAGCGAATGATGGGCCGCTCATTGGTTGATATTGAACAGCGTTACCCACATTTACCTTACCAGTTCACTGCAACTGACAATGGTTTGCCACAACTGGTAACACGTCATGGTGTTATTAACCCTATTCAAGTGTCCGCTGAAATCCTTAAGACATTGACAGAGCGTGCAACGCAAACGCTGGGTGGTGATCTTGAGGGGGTAGTGATCACGGTTCCTGCCTACTTCGATGATGCTCAACGTGCTGGTACCAAAGATGCAGCGCAACTGGCTGGCTTAAATGTATTACGCTTACTGAATGAGCCAACAGCAGCGGCGATTGCTTATGGTTTAGATTCAGGTCAAGAAGGTGTGATTGCTGTTTATGACCTCGGTGGCGGTACTTTTGATATTTCTATTTTACGCTTATCAAAAGGCGTATTTGAAGTATTGGCGACGGGCGGTGATTCTGCGCTAGGTGGTGATGATTTCGATCACCTATTGGCAGATTGGATTGCGACCCAAGCCGACCTTGGTGAAGACTTAACTGCGCAACAGCGCCGTATTCTGCAAGATGCAGCAACAGACGCTAAAATTGCCTTATCAGATAACACCACAACTTCGATTGATGTGTTGGGCTGGCAAGGTGAAATTACACGTGAACAGTTTAATTCATTGATTCAACCATTAGTGAAGAAAACGTTGATGTCATGCCGCCGCGCACTACGCGATGCGGATGTTGAAAGTGATGACGTAATTGAAACTGTTATGGTCGGTGGTTCGACACGCGTCCCACTGGTGCGTGAATTAGTCGGTGATTACTTTGGTAAAACACCACTAACAACCATTGATCCAGATAAAGTTGTTGCTATTGGGGCATCTATTCAAGCTGATATTTTAGTGGGCAATAAGCCAGATACTGAGATGTTATTATTGGATGTGATCCCATTATCATTGGGTATTGAAACCATGGGTGGCATGGTTGAAAAAATCATCCCACGTAACACCACAATTCCTGTTGCACGTGCACAAGAATTTACCACGTTCAAAGATGGTCAGACTGCAATGTCTGTTCACACTGTACAAGGTGAACGTGAAATGGTGAGCGATTGTCGTTCACTGGCACGCTTTACGCTGCGCGGTATTCCAGCAATGGCGGCAGGCGCTGCCCATATCCGTGTGACTTACCAAGTTGATGCTGACGGTTTACTGTCTGTGACAGCGATGGAAAAGAGCAGCGGTGTACAATCGTCTATTCAAGTTAAGCCGTCTTACGGTTTAAGTGATAATGAAATCGCGACTATGATTCGTGATTCAATGACCTACGCACAAGACGATAAAGATGCACGAGCGCTCGCTGAACAACAAGTTGAAGCCGATCGTGTGTTAGAAGGACTTATTGCAGCATTGGCTCAAGATGGTGATACATTACTATCGAAGGAAGAGCGTAGTGCGTTGGAAGCTGTGATGATGGAATTGGTTCAATTGCGTCAAGGTACTGATGTACGCGCAATTGAAAATGGTATTAAGAAAACAGACAAAGCTAGCCAAGATTTTGCTTCTCGTCGAATGGACAAATCTATTCGACAGGCATTGGCTGGTCAATCTATTGATGAGGTTTAGGCATGCCTAAAATTGTTGTATTACCCCACGAAGATCTTTGCCCAGAAGGCGCAGTACTTGAAGCTGAAGAAGGCCAAACAGTACTGGACGTTGCCCTGAAAAATGGCATCGCGATTGAGCATGCTTGTGAAAAATCATGTGCATGTACAACTTGCCATGTGATTGTACGTGAAGGCTTTGATTCGTTGGATGAAAGTGATGAGCTTGAAGATGACATGCTAGATAAAGCATGGGGTCTTGAGCCTGAATCACGCTTAGGTTGCCAAGCTAAAGTTGCTCAAGTTGATCTTGTGGTTGAAATTCCGAAATACACGCTAAATCTGGCGTCGGAACAACACTAATCACAAGTACTGCTCTGGCAGACAAAGTGACAATAAATATAGCTCTCCTGTTAACTGTTGCACAGCAATAGTCTGATAGGGGGGCTATATTTTTATGTAGTATTGAAAGGACAAGGAATGATTATGAGTTTGAAATGGATAGACTCGCTTGAAATTGCAATTGCACTTTGTGAACAGTACCCCGAACAAGATCCCCACACGGTACGTTTTACTGAACTACGTGAGTGGATCATGGAGCTTGAAGCGTTCGATGATGACCCTACCCATTGTAATGAACGTGTGCTCGAAGCGGTGCAGATGTATTGGATTGAAGAAGCGGACTGATTCATCAGTACGACAAGTCGATCTTGCTCTTACTTTTATGTAAAGAACTTGTTTAAATTTAATAGACAGGGCAAAGTATCGTTAAACGTGATTGAAAGCGGACCAATGGTCCGCTTTGTTGTATCTAAATGTTATATCATCTTGCAAACTAGCCAGTGCGCCCTCATAACCAAGGTTAAGGGTGAAACTGCGCCGCCTTTTATTTTGCGCTATTCACTAGATTGGAACAGAACCCAAGGAGTTTTACATGTCTGCCAATATGCTTGTTTTCTTATCTCAGGAGCCTGCGGATGCTAAGTGGGGAGGTAATGCTCTTGTATCTTATGATGCAGAGGGAACAACGATCCACCTAACAGATGATAATCCGTTAGTCGCGATTCAACGTGCGGCACGTAAACTTGATGGTCAAGGTATCAAACACGTAACGCTAATGGGGGACGGTTGGGAGCTTGAAAGTATTTGGTCTTTTATTCAAGGGCACCGTAACACCAAAGTAGGCAATGAAGTTGAGTGGACTGCGCTAGAAGCGACAGACGAAGCGGAACTACAAGCTCGCCTAAAAGCGACTAACTGGGTGCGTGAAGTTATCAACCAATCAGCTGAAGTTGTTCGTCCATCACAATTAGCTTCACGTGCGGGTGAGTTCATCAAATCACTGTCACCAGAGCATGTAACGTACAAAATCATTAAAGGTAACGACCTTATCGATGAAGGCTGGATGGGAACATACACGGTTGGTCGTGGTTCAGAGCGCTCACCAGCAATGCTTCGTCTAGATTACAACCCAACAGGTGACGCGGATGCGCCTGTTCATACTTGTCTTGTTGGTAAAGGCATTACTTTTGACTCAGGCGGTTACAGCTTGAAGCCATCAGGCGGTATGTCAGCAATGAAAGCTGATATGGGTGGCGCAGCAATGGCGACGGGTGGTCTAGCACTTGCTATTGCTCGTGGTACGAATAAGCGTATTAAACTGATCCTTTGCTGTGCTGAAAACATGATCTCTGGTCGTGCTTTCAAATTGGGTGATGTGATTACTTATAAAAACGGTAAAACAGTAGAAATCCTAAATACCGATGCTGAAGGCCGTTTAGTACTGGCTGATGGCCTGATTTACGCAAGCTCACAAAACCCTGAAGTGATCATCGACTGTGCAACGCTGACGGGTGCGGCTAAAAATGCACTGGGTAATGATTACCATGCATTGTTTAGTTTTGACCATGATCTTGCTCAGCGTGCATTAATGTCTGCAAGCGAAGAGATGGAAGGCTTATGGCCATTGCCTCTAGCTGAAATGCACCGTGGCATGATGCCATCTAACTTTGCTGATTTGTCTAACATCTCACAAGGTGATTTTTTACCGGGTGCAAGTACGGCTGCTGCGTTCTTATCTTACTTTGTTGAAGACTACCAAAACGGTTGGATGCACATTGACTGTAGTGGTACTTACCGTAAGAGCGCGAACGACAAGTGGTCTGCAGGTGCTACCGGCATGGGTGTACGAACGCTTGCTAACATCCTTTGCGATGATGACTCTGTAGAAGAAGAGCATTTAGCTGACTAACTGTTATTCATTGTAATAACAGCATATAAAGAATACTCAAAATAAACATTGTGAGGTTGCGCTGATCTTCAGCGC
Organism: Photobacterium sanguinicancri; assembly: GCF_024346675.1. Classification (NCBI taxonomy): domain Bacteria; kingdom Pseudomonadati; phylum Pseudomonadota; class Gammaproteobacteria; order Vibrionales; family Vibrionaceae; genus Photobacterium; species Photobacterium sanguinicancri. The sequence continues at coordinate 2,890,719 of NZ_AP024850.1, read as the reverse complement.
AGCCATAAACGCAAGACAATCATGAAAGTAGAGAAGTCGATTATGTTAAGGATTACATTATCATCTGAAGCCTATTCAGGTGCATGGGGCGACAATGCTCTGGTTGCTTTTCAAACCGAAGGTGCTGTGATTCACTTTTCTGGTGATTACCCACTTCGCCGTATTCAACAGGCTGGCCGTACCTTACAAGCACAAGGTGCAACGCAAGTTGCTCTTGAAGGTGAAGGTTGGAGCTACGAACGTCAATGGGCGTTCTATTGCGGTTTTGCGGCGACATCTCAGTCTGTAGAGCTAAAGTGGGCATCGGTTGATGAAGACGAACTTGAGTTATTAAATGCGCGTCGTCGTAGCGCTGATTGGGTTCGTCAGGTTGTGAATGCAACCCCTGAAGACATGTACCCCGAAAAACTTGCGAATGATGCAGTAGAATTTCTGACTCAGATTGATGGCGATAATATCAGCCACGAATTAGTCGTTGGTGATGATCTGCTAACCAAAGGTTGGATTGGCACACACAGCGTCGGCCGTGCAAGCAGCCGTCCACCAGTGATGTTAACGTTAGACTTCAACCCGACTGGCAATCCTGATGCCCCTGTCTCTGCCTGCTTAGTCGGTAAAGGTATTACCTTCGATTCAGGTGGTTACAGTATCAAGCCAAGTGCTGGCATGGTCGCGATGAAATGCGATATGGGCGGTGCCGCGACAGTAACTGCGGCATTAGGTTATGCGATTGAGCAAGGTTTGAACCAACGTGTGAAGTTGATCTTATGTTGTGCTGAAAACTTAATCGCAGGCGATGCCTATAAGCTTGGTGATGTGTTAACGTACAAAAACGGTGTGACCGTTGAAGTAGTGAATACCGATGCAGAAGGTCGTCTTGTTCTTGCAGATGGCTTGATTGCAGCCAGTGAAACTAAAGCGCCATTAGTGATTGATGCTGCGACCTTAACGGGTGCTGCAATGATGGCCGTTGGTAGTGATTACAACGCAATTTTCGGTTTAAATAAGCCATTATTGGCGAAAGCGCAGCAGCTTTCAGAGTTGGTTAACGAACCCGCATGGCCATTGCCATTAGAAAAATGGCACCAAGGTCAGTGCCCATCTCATTATGCAGATACGGCGAATAGCCGAGTGCAAAAAGGGGGAGGTATGGGCGGTGCATCGAATGCAGCTGGCTTCTTATCGCGTTTTGTTGATGGCGAAACGACAAACTGGATTCACTTTGATTTAGCAGCATGTTTTAACGATAGTCCGAACGCTCGTTGGGCTGCGGGTGCAACCGGTTTAGGTGTGGCGAATATCGCGGCATTACTACTGTAGTTGCTAACGTGGCTGACCGATCAAAAGATTTAAAAGGAAGAATAATGACAATTCAAAAAACATTTTCAATCGTAAAACCTGACGCAGTTAAGCGTAACTTGATTGGCGCGATCTATAATCGTATAGAAAAAGCGGGTTTTAAGGTTGTGGCGGCTAAAATGCTGCAATTGACTGAAGAGCAAGCAAAGGGGTTTTATGCAGAGCATGAAGCGAAGCCTTTCTTTGGTGATTTAGTCTCATTCATGACATCTGGCCCGGTGATGGTACAGGTATTGGAAGGTGAACAAGCTATCGAGCGTTACCGTGAATTGATGGGTAAAACAAACCCTGAAGATGCGGCATGTGGCACCCTTCGTTCCGACTTTGCTTTAAGTATGCGTCATAATTCGGTACATGGCTCTGATAGCCCTGAATCAGCGGCGCGTGAAATTGCGTACTTCTTTGCTGATGATGAGATTTGTCCACGCGGTTAATACAGCAGACAAGTTGCAATAATAAAAAATGGGAAGCTTCGGCTTCCCATTTTTTTTGGATCTAAAAGGAAAATGGTCCCTTTGAAAGTAGCTACACTGTGATAAGTGGAAACATCAGAGTAAAGCCTGTACAATTTCGCGCCTTAAACAATGACCTGTCGCACGCCACTGACTACTTATTTCTTTTGTGGGTGCTTAAGGCGCAGAATTCGTCACGAATTATATGAGGCTACAACCGATGACAACTGTTAAAACTAATCTACTGGATTTCGATCGCAAAGGTCTGCGTAAATATTTTGCTGAAGAGCTGGGCGAAAAAGCATTCCGTGCTGATCAAGTAATGAAGTGGATGTACCATTTCGGTTGTGATGACTTCGATGATATGACGAACATCAACAAGAAACTGCGTGAGAAGCTAAAAGCGGTTGCAGAAGTGCGTGCGCCAATCGTTTCTGAAGCGCAACATTCAAGTGATGGCACCATCAAATGGGCTATGCGCGTGGGCGATCAAGACGTTGAAACGGTATACATTCCGGATGAAGAACGCGCAACATTGTGTGTATCTTCTCAAGTGGGCTGTGCACTAGCATGTACATTCTGTTCAACGGCTCAGCAAGGTTTTAACCGTAACCTACGTGTATCTGAAATTATTGGTCAGGTATGGCGTGCAGCGAAAGAAATTGGTATCGAGAAAGAAACCGGTCGTCGTCCAATCACTAACATCGTAATGATGGGCATGGGTGAGCCACTGCTGAACATGAAAAACCTGATCCCTGCACTGGAAATCATGCTTGATGATCTTGGTTTTGGTTTGTCTAAGCGCCGTGTAACAGTATCAACATCAGGTGTTGTTTCTGGCCTTGATCAAATGACGGGTAACATTGATGTTGCACTTGCTATTTCTTTGCATGCGCCAACCGATGAGCTTCGTTCAAGTATTATGCCGATCAACGATCGTTATAACATCGAAACTTTCCTAGAGTCTGTTCACCGTTATATTGAATCATCGAACGCAAACCGCGGTCGTGTAACGATTGAGTACGTGTTACTTGATCATATCAATGATGATATGGATCATGCGCGTCAGTTAGGCGAACTACTGAAAAACACGCCATCAAAAATTAACCTGATCCCATTCAATCCTTATCCAGGCTCACCTTACAAAAAGCCGAGCAATTCTCGAATTGATCGCTTTATGAAAACGCTAATGGAATACGGCTACACGGTAACTGTCCGTAAAACACGTGGTGATGATATCGATGCAGCATGTGGTCAACTTGTTGGCGATGTGATTGACCGCACAAAACGTACCCAAGGTAAAGCGCAAAAAGGTGAACAAATTCCAGTAAAAGCAGTCTAAAACTGTAATCTAATGTGTTTATCGAGCTAAGTCAGATACCATCTCCTGACAACAGTTATCGCCTGATACTATTGGCCTTTTTCCGTTATTGAGTGATTGAATAAGGCCTTTAGTGGACGCCAAGTACCCGACTTGAGTGCCAACTGTTCTCAACATGGACGAGAGTAGGATGATATTATGGCTCGATTAACATTAGCACTTGTACTGTGTGTTTTTTTAGCGGGCTGCGTCACCGTTGACCCCAACCAAAATTCTAATGGTAAAGCTTTTGATAGCATTGAAGCATCAGAAGCTCGTATTGCCTTAGGGTTAAGTTATTTAGAGGTGGGGCAATGGCAACGAGCTCGAAAAAATCTTGATCAAGCATTAGCCTATGCTCCAAAGTATTACCGCGCGCAAAATGCGATGGCGTATTACTACCAAAAGGTGGACGAAGGCGACAAAGCTGAAGCCATGTACAAGCGAGCCCTCAAAGATTCACCAAAAAATGGCGATGTCCGCAATAACTATGGTGTATTCTTGTGTGGACAGGAGCGTTATGATGAAGCGATTGATGCATTTGAACGTGCAATCAAGCAGCCTTATTATTATTTAACGTCAGCAAGTTATGAAAATGCGGGATTGTGTCGCCTGAAACAAGGTGAGAATGAAGAAGCAGTGTTTTACTTTGAACGCGCTTTAGCACATGACCCACAACGAGCCAGATCATTATTACAGCTTGCGCAATTGAATATAGCATCGAACAATTATAAAGATGCGCGGGTATTGTTATTTACGTTTAACAAGAGATATGGGTACAAAGCCGATAGCTTATCGTTACTCATTCAGTTAGAGCAACAGTCGGGAAGACTGACTCAAGCTGAAAAATATGTCGATTTGCTACAGGAGCAGTTTCCAGACTCTCAGCAATATCAGAACTATTTAGCCAATGAAGACTGAACAGAACGAAACGCAAAAAAATGAAGAAGTGATGCGTCCAGGAGATGTACTGCGTCAGGCTCGTGAGAAGCAAGGCTACTCACAAAAAGATATTGCCAGTCGCTTACGTTTACGCCAGTCGGTTATCGACGCTATCGAAAACAACAACTTTGAAGCCGCACAGTCGGCCACGTTCACGCGTGGCTATGTTCGTTCGTACGCGAAATTTGTAGGCCTTAATGAAGACGAATTACTGGGTCAGTTAGATAAACTGGGCCATGCACAACCGAAAGAACAAGAGATGCAGAGCTTTTCACGTCGAACTAAACGTGAAAAGCATGACAATCGTATAATGAGCCTAACTTGGGTACTGGGAACAGTATTCGTCGGCTTAACTGCGTGGTGGTGGTGGCAGAGCCAACAAATTAGTCAAGAAGCTGAAATCGTATCTGTGACGTCAGCAGCGCAACCGCTGGATGAATCACTAGCCAATGCGAATACGTTAACGCCTTCTGCTAACCCAGCGACTGCATCTGATGTTTCTGCTGCAAACAATTCTGTGTCACCGAGCGCAAATTCCACGCCATCTGAACAAACAACCCAAGCGTTAGTCTCTCCAGCGACTGAGCCTGCCAGTTTGCCTGAACTTGAAGCAACGTTCTCACCGGAACCTGCCATTGTTCAAGCGCCAGATATGGCAGAAGAAGTACTTGAAGAAGTCACTCTTGAAGATGATGCCACAGCATCAGTAGCTGCTGATACCGATCTTGCCCTAACATTCAGTGGGGATTGTTGGATTGATATCCGTGATGCGAACGGTAAACGTCTAGATACCGGCATTAAAAAAGCAGGTGAAACCCTGAACTTAAATGGCACAGCTCCATATAAGATAGTGCTAGGTGCGCCTGGTGTTGTTAAAATGCACTATAAAGGCGAGCAGGTTGACTTAAGCGTTTACCCTGCTGGTAAAGTCGCACGATTGAAACTGCCGCAGTAAGAGTAAGAGCAATGCATAACGAATCCCCGATTAAACGTCGTCAGTCCACACGTATTTATGTGGGTGACGTACCCATTGGTGACGGTGCTCCAATCGCCGTTCAGTCGATGACGAACACCCGTACCACAGATGTAGATGCGACAGTTGCACAAATTAGAGCACTTGAAAAAGTGGGCGCCGACATCGTTCGTGTGTCTGTTCCTACTATGGATGCGGCTGAAGCGTTCAAATTAATTAAACAGCAAGTGAATATTCCACTCGTGGCCGATATTCACTTCGACTACCGTATTGCCCTTCAAGTGGCTGAATATGGTGTGGACTGCTTACGTATTAACCCAGGTAATATCGGAAATGAAAGCCGAATTCGCTCTGTGGTTGATTGCGCGCGCGATAAAAACATCCCGATCCGTATTGGTATCAATGGCGGTTCATTAGAAAAAGACATTCAACAAAAGTACGGTGAACCCACCCCAGATGCGCTGGTTGAATCTGCGATGCGTCATGTCGATATTCTTGACCGTCTGAACTTTGACCAGTTTAAAGTCAGTGTGAAAGCATCAGATGTTTTCCTTGCGGTTGAGTCATACCGTAAGCTGGCTGCACAAATTCAGCAGCCATTGCACTTAGGTATCACTGAAGCGGGCGGTGCACGTGCAGGTTCAGTGAAATCAGCGGTTGGTCTTGGCATGTTATTGTCTGAAGGCATCGGTGATACATTGCGTATCTCGCTTGCCGCTGATCCAGTTGAAGAAATCAAAGTGGGCTTTGATATCTTAAAATCGTTACGAATTCGCTCGCGTGGCATTAATTTTATTGCCTGTCCAACGTGTTCACGTCAAGAATTTGATGTGATTGCTACCGTAAACGAACTAGAACAACGCTTAGAAGACATCACTATTCCAATGGATGTGTCTTTGATTGGTTGTGTGGTTAACGGCCCTGGTGAAGCAGAGGTTTCTCACCTTGGTATCGCGGGCAGTAATCGTAAGAGTGCTTTTTATGAGGATGGTCTTCGTCAAAAAGAGCGCTTTGATAACGACAACATTGTCGATCAACTAGAAACCAAGATCCGAGCAAAAGCAGCAATTTTAGACGTTAATAATCGTATTAACGTTCAAGAAGTCGAGAAATAAGCTAAAACGCCTGTTGTAATGCGGCAGGCGGTTCACTATTTCCTTCAATACCTATATATTCGGTTCAATTCCCCATCGGTTAACGAGAATAAACGTGGCGAAACAAATTCAAGCAATTCGAGGCATGAACGACTGCCTACCTACACAATCTCCACTTTGGCACAAAGTGGAAGATACGATTAAACGTGTTGTAAGTGCATACGGTTACAATGAAATCCGTATGCCAATCGTAGAATCGACTCATCTATTCAAGCGTGCTATCGGTGAAGTGACCGATGTTGTTGAAAAAGAGATGTACACTTTTGACGATCGTAATGGCGATAGCCTCACTCTGCGTCCTGAAGGTACAGCGGGTTGTGTACGTGCTGGTATTCAAAATGGCCTGTTATACAACCAAGAACAACGTCTGTGGTACACAGGCCCAATGTTCCGCCATGAACGTCCACAGAAAGGTCGCTACCGTCAATTCCACCAGTTTGGTGTAGAAGTGTTTGGTCTAAATGGCCCAGACATTGACGCTGAATTGATCATGATGATGGCGCGTTTCTGGCGTGAGTTGGGTATTTTTGAGCACGTGCGTCTTGAACTGAATTCAATCGGTTCACTTCAGGCTCGTGCTGATTACCGTACTGCACTGGTCGCTTTCTTAGAGCAGCACACTGAAGTGTTAGACGACGACTGTAAGCGCCGTATGCACACCAACCCATTGCGTGTTCTTGATACCAAGAACCCTGCTGTTCAAGAGATCCTAGTTGACGCACCTAAGCTATCAGAATACTTAGATGAAGAATCGAAAGAACATTTTGCTGGTTTATGTGAACTATTAGACGCTGCTGGTATCGAATACCAAGTAAATGAGCGACTTGTACGTGGTTTAGATTATTATAACCGTACTGTATTTGAGTGGGTGACTGAAAGCCTAGGTGCACAAGGCACTGTTTGTGCTGGTGGTCGCTACGACGGTCTGGTTGAGCAGTTAGGTGGTAAAGCGACACCTGCTGTTGGTTTTGCTATGGGTGTTGAACGCCTTGTTCTACTGATGGAAACACTGGAACTGACAAATGTTCGTCGTCCAGTTGATGCTTATGTAGTAACAATGGGTGACGGTGCTCGTATGGCTGGTATGCAACTGGCTGAAAAATTACGCGAAGAAGTTGCCGGCCTACGAGTGATGACTCACTTTGGTGGCGGTAACTTTAAAAAACAATTTAAGCGTGCCGATAATGTCGGTGCAGCTGTTGCGCTTGTGCTTGGCGAAAATGAAATGGCCAGCAACACGGTCGTAGTGAAAGATCTACGCGGTGGCGAGCAAGAAACAATGGCACAGAATGAAGTCGCTGCGAAGCTTGCAGAATTGATTTAAGAGAGGACAGGAAGTGGACGTCTACGAGACCGAGGAACAACAGGTTGAAGCGATTAAGTCGTGGTGGAAAGAAAACGGTAAAGCCGTTGTTCTAGGTGCTGTGATTGGTCTGGGTGGTCTTTATGGCTGGCGTTTTTACCAAGGAGAAATCCAATCAGGTAAAGAACAAGCCTCTGATGCGTATACGCAAGCGATAACAGCACTAGAAAGCGGTAACGATTCAGCTATTGCTGATGTTAAAGCTTTCATTGCGGGTCACGAAGAAAGCCAATATTCAGTACTGGCGGCGTTGCAACTGGCAAAAGCACAAGTTCAGAATAATGAACTAGATGCTGCGACAGAGCAGCTTAACTGGGCTATCACAAATACGTCAGATGAAGCTATTCTTCCTCTAGCGCAAACCCGTCTTGCCCGAATTTATGCTGAACAGCAAAAATTTGATCAAGCGACTGCTGAACTAGACAAAGTCACTGCTGAAAGCTGGAAAGCGAAAGTTGAAGAGCTTCGTGGTGATATTCTTTTACAACAAGGTGACAGTGCTGCTGCGCGTGAAGCGTATGTTCAAGCACAGCAATTGGGTACATCGCCTGTTGTACAAATGAAGCTAGACGATTTAGCGCAGTAAAGGCGGAACTGTATGCAGAAGGTGTTCAAGCAAGCGGTAACTATTGCACTTACGTTAGGCGTACTTGCGGGCTGTGCCGGTGAAGAAGAATCGATTCAAAAGGCACCGCTTCCTGTTGTCGAAAGCAATTTCACCCCTGTTAAAAGCTGGGGACATAAAGTAGGTAGTGGTGTTGGCCAATACTTTTCTAAATTGTCACCAGCAGTGGGTTACGGCAAGATTTTCGTTGCAGATAGAGATGGTGTTGTTCAAGCACTTGAGCCTGATACTGGTAAAGTGATTTGGTCACAAGATCTTGAATCTGATATCACAGCGAAAATTTCAGGTGGTATCACGGTATCCTACAGTAAAGTTTTCCTTGGTACTGAAAACGCAGAAGTGATTGCGTTGGATGAAGAAACAGGTGAAGAACTGTGGCGTACTAGCGTTGAAGGTGAAGTGCTTGCGGCACCATTAGTCGATGAAGGTCTTGTCATCGTTAATACTAGCCGTGGTGTACTTGAAGCGTTAGATGCTGATACTGGTGAAGACAAGTGGCGTTTAAGTGGTGAAGTACCAACATTAACGCTACGTGGTGATAGTTCACCCGTCGCTATTTCTGGTGGTGTATTTTGGGGCCAAGCAAACGGACGTTTAGCTGGGGCACTTATGGGCACTGGTCAAATGTTATGGCAACAGCCGATAGGTTCACCGAAAGGTTCGACAGAAATCGACCGTTTAGTTGATGTTGACGCATCACCTGTTATTGCTGGTGAACGCCTGTTTGCAGTGGGTTATAACGGTAACTTAGTTTCTATTGATTTACGTACTGGTCAACCAGCGTGGAAACGTAGCTATTCTTCGGCTAATAACTTTATTGTTGAAGGTAATCAGATCTATCTGATCACTGATAAAGATCATGTTGTTGCAGTAGATGCGCGTAGTGGTACAGAGATTTGGCAAAACAAAGATCTAGAATATCGCTTACTAAGCTCTCCTGTTGTGATTGATGGCAGTGTTGTTGTTGGTGACAGTGAAGGTTACCTCCATTGGCTAGACCCATATACGGGTGAGTTTACTGCGCAGCAAAAAGTTGATGGCAGTGGTATTGCAATTCCACCTGTTAAAGTTAGCGACGGTTATTTAGTGGTTACCAGAGACGGTCAAATCAATAAAATGCAAATGCCGTAAGCTTTGCTATAATACCGCGTAATATTAAGTCGGCTCCTACTGTTTTATACAGTTAGGAGCCGTTATTTATAGTAATTCATCTTAAACTAATAGATAAGAACGTTAGTTTTTAAGTTGAATTCCGTTCCTAGATTATTGTCGTGAAGAGATAAAGATATAGGGATTAGCATGATTAAGACTATGAAAAGTAAGAGGTACTTATGATTCCTGTTGTTGCCCTTGTCGGGCGCCCTAACGTGGGTAAATCGACGTTATTTAACCGTCTTACCCGCACAAGGGATGCGCTGGTAGCTGATTTTCCTGGCCTAACAAGGGATCGTAAATACGGTCGAGCTCAGTTAGAAGAGCACGAATTTATTGTTATCGATACCGGTGGTATTGATGGTACAGAAGAAGGCGTAGAAACAAAAATGGCTGAACAATCGCTAGCGGCGATTGAAGAAGCTGATGTTGTTCTATTTATGGTAGATGGCCGTGCTGGCCTTACGTCATCTGATGAAGCGATTGCTGCACACTTACGTAGCCGCGAAAAACCGACATTTTTGGTTGTTAACAAAATTGATGGTATTGATGGCGATAGCGCATGTGCTGACTTCTGGAAGCTTGGCGTTGATGCTATGTACCAAATCGCAGCGGCACAAAACCGTGGCGTAACAGCATTGATGGAACGTGCGCTAGCACCGTTTGCTGAATCATTGAAAGAAACGACTGAAGGCGAAGATGGCGAGTTAATCGATCTTACAGATTTAAACACTGTAGAAGAGATCGAGAACGCAAACCTATCTGAAGAAGATGCAGAAGCTGCATACAAACGCCTACAAGAACAACCTATTAAAATGGCGATCATTGGTCGTCCAAACGTAGGTAAATCAACACTGACTAACCGTATTTTAGGTGAAGAACGTGTTGTTGTTTACGATATGCCTGGTACAACACGTGACTCCATTTACATTCCGATGGAACGTGATGGTCAAGAATACGTGTTGATCGATACTGCGGGTGTTCGTCGTCGTAAAAACATGAGCATGGCGGTAGAGAAATTCTCTGTTATTCAAACGCTTAAAGCGATTGAAGATGCCAACGTTGTATTGTTGATTATCGATGCGCGTGAAAATATCTCAGATCAAGATCTAAGTTTACTTGGTTTCGCCCTGAATTCTGGTCGTTCACTGGTGATTGCAGTGAACAAATGGGATGGTTTGGATAACGACGTGAAAGATCGCGTTAAGTCTGAATTAGATCGTCGTCTAGGTTTCGTTGATTTCGCTCGTATTCACTTCATCTCTGCGCTACACGGCACGGGTGTTGGTCACTTATACGAATCTGTAATTGAAGCTTATCAGTCTGCAACTAAGCGTATCAGCACATCTATGCTGACGCGCATTATGCAAATGGCTCAAGATGATCACCAGCCACCAATGATCCGTGGTCGTCGTGTGAAACTGAAGTATGCGCACGCAGGTGGTTACAACCCACCAATCGTTGTAATTCACGGTAACCAAGTAAATGAACTTCCGGGTTCTTACAAACGTTACCTAATGAACTACTACCGTAAGTCTTTAGAATTGATGGGTACACCAATCCGTATTCTATTCCAAAGCAGCGATAACCCGTTTGAAGGTAAAACGCAAAAGCTGACGATCTCACAAGAGCGTCAACGTAAGCGTCTAACCTCGGCATTGAAAAACCGTGATCGTGACTAATCACAGTTAGAAAGCATAAAATGAAACCCAGCCCTCGTGCTGGGTTTTTTGTATCTATTATTTCTAATCATTACAGCAGGAACATTATGACTTTGGTTCGTTCTACAGTGGTTGTCTTCCCACAACAACAAACTCACGTAAAAACGCTGGTGCAACTATCGACGCCAGCAAAAGCAGCAGGCACTTGGTTAGTGACAGAGCAAACGCCTTTCCATCCAGTGAGCCATATTTGGCCTGATCACCCCGCTGATCGTGGAATGGTTAAAGTAAATGACGTAAACCATGACATTACAGACTGTCAGGTTGGTGCTGTTGAACTGGAAACAAAGCAGCTGTTCGTTGGACATGATATTCCGGTTAAGCGCGATACAGAGGGCTGGGTGTTTGTTGTGGTTCATCATATTGATGAAGCGATTGAGCTCGCAGACGGTAGCGAGATAGAACTCACCGTTGATGCTGAACATCAGCAAGCTTTGAGCCGCGGGCACAGTGCAGGCCACCTGTCATCACTGGCGATAAATAAAGTGCTTCATCATGACTTTTGGCGTAAAGAACCGACTCGCTGTGATGAACTGGGTTATTTTGATTTCCACAGTTATGCGCAAACAAAAAGTATTGTTTCACCAGATTGCAGTACCGACACTTATCGCTTAGGTAAAACGCTACGTAAGCGCGGTTTAAACAGTGCCGACTTTGTTAGTCAGTTAGATGAAATAGCAGAGAAAATAAATCAACAACTTGAACAGTGGCGAGTAAATGGCGCAGCTGTTGTGATGCGTAAAGAGGGCGAAGCGCTGACAGATTCTCGTTATTGGCAATGCGATTTAGGTGAAGAGGCAGGGCTAATAGAGATTCCGTGTGGTGGTACGCATATCAACTCGCTGACAGAGTATGAGCAGCTAACCGTGAGTTTCGAATTAGTTTCTGAGCAAGAGCTGATAATGGTGACATCTGTTGTGCCTGCGAAATAACTAGGTATACACGCTGTTTAATGCGGTTCGAATTGGTGGTTATTTTTCAGTTGTTAGCCGTTTTTAATGGTTATATATCGATTTCCGACAGAGAGCATCGTCGAATTTCAACCAAGATCTTCATTTGTTATCTGTTGGATCTTTTGCTTTAAATACCTTCCTGTAGATATATATATCGCTTAAAATCCAAAAACAGCATATGTAACTTATGCTTTCGGGATGTGTATTGATAAATGTTCTTTTGAGGGGTGATCGCTGATCAAGATGGCTTTTGCCTGTGATCACCATAAAGATCCTTGTTCATGTGACTTGATCAGGTAGTAGATTGAACATTAAGTATTCAGTTGATTGTTTGGTGTGGTCAAATTTGAATCGTTTTCTCGGAAGCATGAAAACAGTCTTACTAAATTACGGCCTTTGAATACGGCGACTTTCAGTTAGTACGCTTGCTTATCGCTCTGGCACTCTTCTGTTGTCATTCTTGTTATGAGGAGGTTTGTGATAGATCAAGCTTGTGTTGGATCGATTTAGTCACTGCGAGTAAAGTATTGATATGATAGTCAGGTTAAAAGGAGATAACGATGACAACTGAAAATGTATGTCCAACTTGCCACGACGAACTCGCTTGGCAAGCTAACCAATATAGCTGCGAAAAATGCCAGATAACTCTGACGAAACAGGCTTTTTGTCCTGATTGTGATACCGAGTTAGAGAAGCTACAAGCCTGTGGTTCTGCTAGCTACTTCTGTAATGCTTGTAATGAGTTAAAGTCAAAATCTCGAGTACGTATCGCTTTTACCCCTGCAGAATGATCCCTATTTCCATGGCCCCTTCGCCATGGATTTATTTTTATCCGGTTTGTTAACTAGCGAAAAGCATGCTTAGAGTACGGTTTTCGCTATATTTTCGAATACGTCATACCCAAGTAATAGGTTTTTATACTGGTGCTTTATTTTTACTTGTGATAATAATTATCAATTGCAATTATTGTTACTGATAAGGATATTAGTATGGCTGTGCAACATCCATTGTTAGAAGTAAGTGATCTCTCTGTCTCGTTTAAGATGGAAGATGAATGTTTTGATGCTGTTAAGAACATCTCGTTCACTCTAGAGAAGGGCCAAACATTGGCACTCGTGGGGGAATCGGGATCGGGTAAATCAGTATCATCAAGCAGCATTATGGGATTACTGCCTAACAATGCTCGAATTGGTGCGCAAAGTTCAATTCGATTCCAAGGGCAAGACTTACTTGGTATGGATGAAAAGGCATTTCGTAGCATCCGTGGTGATCGTATTGCAATGATCTTCCAAGAGCCGATGACATCGCTGAATCCGTATATGCCCGTGGGTGAGCAAGTGGCTGAAGCTATTATTCACCATCGTGGTGTTTCTCGACGTGTTGCGATGGAAGAAACGTTAGCCTTGTTTGACAAGGTACATCTGCCCGATCCTCGCAAAAGACTGAATCATTATCCTCATGAATTCTCTGGTGGCCAGCTGCAACGCATTATGATTGCAATGGCACTGGCAAATACGCCTGATATTTTGGTGGCTGATGAGCCAACCACGGCATTGGACGTGACCGTTCAAGCAGAGGTATTGAACCTACTGAAAGAAATCCAAGCCGAAATGGGGATGGCGATCTTATTTATTACTCACGACCTTGGGGTTGTTCGCCATTTTGCTGATGATGTGGTGGTGATGTGTAAAGGTGAAGTGGTTGAAACGGGTACTGTTGAAGGTGTATTTACGACACCTAAGCATAGCTACACCAAAATGCTCTTAGATGCTGAACCTAAACCTGGTATCCATGAAACGGATAACTCTTCGCCTAATATTCTTGAAGTGCGTGACTTGCGCGTTAATTACGTATTGAAAAATAACTGGTTAGGAAAACCAACGGAGTTGCTTCAAGCGGTAAAAGGGATAGACGTAACATTAAAGCAAGGCCAAACCGTTGGAATAGTCGGGGAGTCTGGGTCGGGTAAATCGACCATGGGCCGTGCCATCATGCAGTTATTGGATTCACAAGGTGAGATCATATTCCAAGGCAAACGCTTTGATGAAATGACTAAGCAGCAACGTTTTGAGTTAAAAAGAAATATGCAGATGGTCTTTCAAGACCCGTTTGGATCTTTATCACCACGAATGACGGTGGGTGAGATAATTACTGAACCACTGACTGTATTTACTGATTTAACTCACCAACAACGTTTAGTAAAAGCTAAAAAAGCGTTGGAAGAAGTACGTTTGGATCCTGCTAGCATTAACCGTTACCCGCATGAATTTTCAGGTGGGCAGCGTCAACGTATCGCGATTGCTCGAGCACTTATTTTAGAGCCACAGTTTATTTTGTTAGATGAGCCAACATCGGCACTGGATCGCTCGGTTCAGCTGACAGTGTTGGAATTACTTAAAGATATTCAGCAGCGCCGAAACATAGCTTACCTGTTTATTAGTCATGATTTGTCTGTGGTAAGAGCGATTTCAGATGAAGTGATTGTGATGCAGAAAGGCGCGGTGGTCGAGCGGGGAACACCAGAGCAGATATTCGATAATCCTCAAGAATCTTATACAAAGAGCTTGATTAGTGCCTGTATGATGATTGATGAAACAGCAGTGGCATAAATGATTAAAGCACTGACGTTAGCCTGAATGCATTAAATAAAAAGAGCGATGAATCGCTCTTTTTTATTTGTAGCGATAACCTGTTATCTAGCGACTAACAGCTTGCTAGCGTTGTTGTTTCAATGCGTTGATGAAGGTATCGATATCTTCACGCGAAACGTCCAAGTGGGTGACTAAGCGCATTGGACTGTAACCCGGTGAAAATAAGATCCCTTGTGGTTTTAAGCTTGCTGCGATAGCGGCGATATCAATTTTTTTATCGACGTTGACGTAGACAATATTGGTTTGTGGTGGGAAATCAGCGGTATTAAAGCCGTCTAATAGATCAAGCTGCTGTGCTAAATAATCAGCATTGGCATGATCATCTGCCAGCCTTTCAACATTTTCTGTCAGGGCTATTTTGCCTGCAGCCGCTAAAATACCCGCTTGGCGCATGCCACCGCCGACCATCTTTCTGAGCCTTCTCGCTCGCTCAATATAATCTGTTGAGCCTAATAGTAGCGAACCAACAGGTGCACCTAGTCCCTTGGATAAGCAAATGGTCATTGAATCAAAGTATTGACTGATTTCGGTAACATCAACGTTGAGTGCGACAGCTGCGTTGTATACGCGTGCGCCATCAAGGTGTAGCCGTAAGTTATGTTGGTCTACGAACTTACGGGCTTTAGCTAGATAATCCAGAGGTAAAACTTTACCACCTATGGTGTTTTCTAAGCTCAACAATTTGGTTTGGGCGAAGTGAATGTCGTCAGGCTTGATGGCTGAGGCCAGTTTTTCAAAACACAGTGTACCATCTGGGTTGTTCTCAATCGGTTGTGGTTGTACCGAGCCTAAAATAGCCGCGCCACCCGCTTCATATTTATAATTATGAGCCAGCTGCCCACATAAGTATTCATCGCCTCGTTGGCAGTGGGCAAGGATACCTAATAGGTTGGCTTGAGTTCCAGAGGAGGTGAAAAGTGCGGCTTCAAAACCATGACGTTTCGCTGTCCAAGCTTCAAGTTCATTCACGGTTGGATCGTCACCATAAACATCATCACCTACAGGAGCTTGCGCCATGGCTTCACGCATATAGGGGCTAGGCTGTGTCACTGTGTCAGATCGAAAATCTATCATTCCTTGTTTTCCTCATACTGCTGTAGGTGTTTAGTGCCAGTCAATGTGTCCGACTTAGTACTAGAGACTACGCTGCATTGTGTAGGAGAAAAACCATTATTTTTATGATGTTTTATTTATTTTGAAGAGATATTAATGCACTTGTGTACACAAGTGCATCTTAACTGAAATCTAGGTGGGTTATTGGTGGTCTTTTGAAACGACCGATTGGATTTCACCGTTAGCCACTTTAGTGATCATAGTATCGCCATGGTTAACTTGATCTGTGGTGCGAATTACTTTGCCTTTACTGTCTCGAGTAATCGAATAGCCACGCCCTAGAGTCGCGAGTGGACTAACCGTTTCCAGTTTTTCTGCTGCCATTGCTAGCTGGTGGCGTGCAGTGAGTAAGCGTCTATCCATTGCATCATGTAAACGGCTTTCAACACGTTCCAAGCGGTTAGCTTGTTGCTTTAGTGTTTGCACGGGTGAATGTAGGGCTAGCTTGTGTTCATTACGATTAAGGTGCTGGCGATGTTGAACAATATAGTTTTTCATCGCGCGCTCTAAACGGCTGCTGACATCATCAAGTCGCTGACTTTGTTGGTTTAACCTCAATTGCGGGTGTTGACGCTCTAATCTGTGTTGCAACTGGGTTAAATGACGACGACGATCAGACAAATACTGACGAACGCTGTGGGTCAGTTGTTGTGTTTTTTGACTGATTTTTTGGGTCTGATGGCTGTTATCACGGCTAACTAATTCTGCCGCTGCTGAAGGAGTAGGAGCGCGCATGTCAGCGACAAAATCAGCAATAGTCACATCCACTTCGTGGCCAACGGCACTGATGATCGGGATCTGACTAGCCGCAATCGTACGGGCAACGATTTCTTCGTTAAACGCCCATAAATCTTCAAGTGAACCACCGCCACGACCGACAATCAACACATCACACTCTTGGCGTGAATTGGCTCGCCCAATGGCCTGAGCAATCGAAATCGCTGACCCTTCACCCTGAACCATGGTTGGGTAAATAACCACTGGCAGGCTAGGATCACGTCGTTGTAAAACGTTCAAGATATCATGCAATGCCGCACCCGTTTTAGAGGTGATAATACCGACGCGTTTAGGCTGTTCAGGCAGTGGTTTTTTTAGTGACTGAGCAAACAAGCCCTCAGCCGCTAAATTCATTTTAAGTTGTTCAAATTGTTGCTGTAAGCGACCATCGCCTTCTGGCTGCATGCTCTCGATGATCAGTTGGTAATCACCACGAGGTTCATACAGTGATAAGCGGGCTTTCACTAGTACTTGCGTACCATTCGCAGGCTTAAAGGTTACCCGGCGGTTGTTGCCACGAAACATGGCGCACTTAACTTGGGCGCGTGAATCTTTGAGTGTGAAATACCAATGGCCTGAGACAGGCATCGACAAGTTAGATAATTCACCCACAAGCCAGACAATGCCCATTTCATTTTCGAGCAATAAGCGAACTTCTGCGTTGAGGCTTGAAACAGTAAAGATACGATCGTTGGATTGAGTTTGAGCGAATAGAGTCACGAGGTGAGGCACCTGTTATCGAAGGCTAGGTAATGTGCGGAAAGAGTAAAAAACATACAGGCAGATCTATAGACAGATCTTGGCCTTACATGCGAGACCGCAGCACCGGAAACTTAACCGAAATATATTACGTATCAAGCAAAAAGAGTCAATAAAAAAATATAATTTTTTTGTAGCCAAACGATTGCATCATACGTATAATTCGTTCGCAATATTTTATCCTCCTTTAAACCTTAACTCGGTGTGAGATATTGCAATGTTACGTATCAAACAAGAAGCTTTAACTTTTGATGATGTTCTGCTGGTTCCAGCACACTCTACGGTTCTCCCTAACACTGCCGATCTGCGCACCCAACTAACGAAAAAGATTTCGCTCAACGTTCCAATGGTTTCTGCTGCAATGGACACAGTAACCGAAGGTCGCTTCGCTATCGCGTTAGCTCAAGAAGGTGGCATTGGCTTCATTCACAAAAACATGTCTATCGAACAACAAGCTAACCAAGTACGCATGGTTAAGAAGTTTGAAGCAGGTGTTGTGTCTGAACCTGTGACAGTAAAGCCATCAGCAACCATCGCTGATGTTAAAAAACTGACTATTGAAAATGGTTTTGCTGGTTACCCAGTTGTGAGTGATAACAACGAACTTGTTGGTATCATCACTGGTCGTGACGTTCGTTTTGTTACCGACCTTTCAATTAAAGTTGAAGACGTGATGACGCCAAAAACAAAACTGGCGGCAGCAAAAGAAGGTGCTTCTCGTGAAGAAGTTGAAGCCATCATGCAAGAACACCGTGTAGAGAAAGTGCTACTGGTTAATGATGATTTCCAACTGAAAGGCATGATCACTGCAAAAGATTTCCAAAAAGCAGAACGTAAACCTAACGCATGTAAAGATGAGCGCGGCCGTCTACGTGTAGGTGCTGCGGTTGGCGCAGGCGCAGGCAACGAAGAGCGTGTTAAAGCGCTGGTTGAAGCGGGCGTTGACGTTCTACTTATCGATTCATCTCACGGTCACTCTGAAGGCGTTCTACAACGTATTCGTGAAACCCGTGAAGCATTCCCTGAACTACAAATCGTTGGCGGAAACGTAGCCACAGCCGAAGGTGCTCGTGCACTTATCGATGCGGGTGTTGATGCGGTTAAAGTCGGTATCGGCCCTGGTTCTATCTGTACAACACGCATTGTAACAGGTGTGGGTGTTCCACAGCTTACTGCTATCTCTAATGCAGCCGATGCGGCCGCTGAGTACGGCATTCCTGTTATTGCCGATGGCGGTATCCGCTTCTCTGGCGACATGTGTAAAGCGATTGTTGCTGGCGCATCATGTGTGATGGTTGGCTCTATGTTCGCTGGTACTGAAGAAGCGCCGGGTGAAGTTGAACTTTACCAAGGCCGTGCCTACAAGTCTTACCGTGGTATGGGTTCTTTAGGCGCGATGTCTCAAGGCTCTTCTGACCGTTACTTCCAAACAGACAATGCAGCAGACAAATTAGTACCAGAAGGCATTGAAGGCCGCGTTGCTTACAAAGGTCACATCAAAGAAATTATTCACCAGCAAATGGGTGGCTTGCGTTCAAGCATGGGCTTAACCGGTTCAGCAACGATTGAAGATTTACGAACTAAAGCTGAGTTTGTTCGTATCTCTGGTGCGGGTATTAAAGAGTCACACGTTCATGATGTGACCATTACAAAAGAAGCACCAAACTACCGTTTAGGTTAATTTTACCTGACGAGTATTGATTAGGCGAAAACGTTTGCCTAATGATGAAACTTCTATAAGATCGGGGGCGCTTTCAAGCCCCCCACTATTATTTCAATTATTTTTGAGACTTCTCGATAATGACTACATCTACAAATATTCATGACCAGCGCATCCTTATTTTGGATTTTGGTTCTCAATATACTCAGTTAATTGCTCGTCGTATCCGTGAAATCGGTGTTTACTGTGAGCTATGGAGCTGGGATGTCGATGAAGCCGACATTCGTGACTTTAACCCGAACGGTATTATCCTTTCTGGTGGCCCGGAAAGTGTTACTGAAGCTGGTTCTCCACGTGCACCACAATATGTTTTTGAAGCTGGCGTACCTGTGTTTGGTGTGTGTTACGGCATGCAGACCATGTCTGAGCAGCTTGGCGGTAAAGTTGCAGGCTCAAATGAACGTGAATTTGGCTATGCGCAAGTTAAAGTTGTTGAGCCAACAGGCCTATTCAAAAATATTGAAGATGCTATCGCAGAAGACGGCGCACCATTACTTGACGTATGGATGAGCCATGGCGATAAAGTTGTTGAAATCCCATCTGATTTCGTAAAAGTTGCAGAGACAGAAACCTGTCCGTTTGCGGCAATGGCGAATGAAGAAAAACGTTTTTACGGTGTACAGTTCCACCCTGAAGTAACACACACGCGTCAAGGTATGCGTATGATTGAGAACTTTGTTCTTGAAGTGTGTGGCTGTGAGAAACTGTGGACTTCTGCAAACATCATCGAAGATGCTGTTGCAAACATTAAGGCACAAGTGGGTGACGATGAAGTTATCCTTGGCCTATCTGGTGGTGTTGATTCATCGGTTGTTGCTATGCTTATTCACCGCGCGATTGGTGACAAGCTAACATGTGTATTTGTTGATAATGGCTTACTTCGTTTAAATGAAGGTGAGCAGGTTATGGACATGTTCGGTGACCACTTCGGTCTGAACATTGTGCATGTTAAAGCGGAAGACCGTTTCCTTTCTGCACTAGCAGGTGAGAACGAACCTGAAGCTAAGCGTAAGATCATCGGTCACGTATTTATCGATGTATTCGATGAAGAATCGAAAAAGTTAGAAAATGCAAAATGGTTAGCACAAGGTACGATTTACCCTGATGTTATCGAATCTGCAGCATCTAAGAACGGTAAAGCACACGTTATCAAATCTCACCACAACGTGGGCGGCCTTCCTGATGACATGGAAATGGGCCTTGTTGAGCCACTACGTGAATTGTTTAAAGATGAAGTACGTAAGATTGGTCTAGAGCTTGGCTTGCCTTACAACATGCTTTACCGCCACCCATTCCCTGGACCGGGTTTAGGTGTACGTGTATTGGGTGAAGTGAAGAAAGAATACTGTGATTTACTACGTCGTGCTGATGCAATCTTTATTGAAGAACTGCATAAAGCCGATTTGTACAATAAAGTATCACAAGCGTTCACTGTATTCTTACCTGTTCGCTCTGTGGGCGTAATGGGTGATGGTCGTAAATACGATTGGGTTGTATCACTGCGTGCAGTTGAAACCATCGACTTTATGACTGCGCATTGGGCACACCTACCATACGACTTCCTTGGTAAGGTTTCTAACCGTATCATTAATGAAGTTGATGGCATCTCACGTGTTGTTTACGATATTTCTGGTAAACCGCCAGCAACGATCGAGTGGGAATAATGCCCTCTAGGTATTGCTAGTTTACACAGTTAAAAAGACACCTTCGGGTGTCTTTTTTCGTTTAGAAAGGCCATTAGGGAATCGGTGTGTTGAGTTATACGGCCTAAAAAAGGTTACGAGGTTGGGTGTTTTTGGTGTTGTATTTGTTAGGGGGATGTTCTCTGTTAATCTCCGTTTACAATATAAACAAATGCAATTCGTCTGATTCTTGGTCTAACGCGCTTTTTTAGGCTGCATTTACATTACAATTTCTTGAAAGTTTTCTCCTAGTCTGAGAAAAACGATGATCAACTGGCGTATAAGAAGTACAGCAAATAATTCGCCGCAAACCAACACTACACATCCATGGAGTTCCCATGAGTAATCAAGCAGCAAAAACAGCACCGGAAGCGTCATCTGGTGGTATGAATAAGTTTTTAAACTTTATCGAACGAGCAGGAAACAAAATTCCAGATCCTGCATTGTTATTCTTCTGGGGACTATTAATCGTATGGGCATTATCAGCATTGCTATCGCAAGTTGATTTTGGCTTTATTCACCCAGTTACTGGTCAAGCGGTTGAAGTGAAGAACTTACTAACGGGTGAGTCTTTCGCAAGCTTCTTAGCAAATATGGTGAAAAACTTCACTGGTTTTGCTCCTCTGGGTATCGTACTGGTTGCGATGTTAGGTGTGGGTGTTGCTGAAGCATCTGGCTTCATTAACACGGGCCTGAAGAAGATGTTGAACTTCACGCCAGCAAAACTACTAACACCTATGCTGATTCTAGTTGCGATTGTCTCGCACACGGCAGCGGATGCAGGCTATGTTCTGGTAATTCCTCTTGGTGGTATCATCTTCCACGCAGCGGGTCGTCACCCACTAGCGGGTATTGCAGCAGCCTTTGCTGGTGTATCGGGTGGTTTCTCTGCTAACTTCATCCCTTCAGGTATCGATCCACTTCTAGCTGGCTTTACACAATCAGCTGCTCAAATTTTAGATCCTGATTACATTGTGAACCCACTTTCAAATCTACTATTCACGGGTTTATCGTCGATTCTTGTTGTTGCTATCGGTTGGTATGTAACAGAGAAAATCATCGAACCACGCCTTGCGAATACACCGATTGATACTGATGCAGAAGAAGCTCCAGATATGGGTTCTTTCTCTGAAATCGAAAGTAAAGCATTCTCGCGTGCGGGCTGGGCTATGATTGCGGGTATCGTTGTACTTGTTGCTTCTGTATTCCCTGAGACATCACCCCTCCGTTCTCCAGATGGTGAAATCACAGCGTTCTCGGCTCCACTGATGCAGTCGATTGTACCGCTGATCTTTATCCTCTTTGTTATTCCGGGTGTGGTTTACGGTAAAGTTGCTGGCACATTTAAAGCTAGCGACGATGTGATTAAAGCAATGTCAGCAACCATGAGCAGCATGGGCAGCTTCATGGTAATGGCATTCTTTATTGCTCAATTCCTAGTGGCGTTTACTCAATCTAACCTAGGTACACTACTGGCGCTTTCGGGTGCTGAACTGCTGCACGCAATGAACTTACCCGGTCAGGTAACGATTGTTGGTATGATTCTACTTACTGCGTTTGTGAACTTACTTGTGGGTTCTGCATCAGCGAAGTGGGCACTGATTGGTCCTATTCTTGTACCAATGCTGATGGCTGTGGGTATTTCTCCTGAGCTAACGCAAGCGGCATACCGTGTTGGTGATTCTGTTTCTAACATTATCTCACCTATGATGGTGTTCTTCCCTCTGGTTGTTGTTTACATGCAACGCTACGTGAAAACATCGGGTATTGGTTCGCTGGCTTCGATGATGATGCCGTACTCTATTGCAATGCTGATTGGTTGGACTATCTTCCTATTGGCATACTGGGCACTGGGTATACCTCTTGGTATCCAAGCTCCGTACACTTACTCAATGTAATGTTAGATAGCCTTTAGGCTAGTACATTATGCTAAAGCCTCGCATTGCGAGGCTTTTTTTATGGCTCAGATATAACTTCTTAGCGCTACTGAGCTACTGATTTACTCAGGTTTAGGGGATTATATTACTTACCCTTCATGCGTAACTACAAGCCAGAGCTAACCTTTGGTGATGTGATTGCGATGATGGTGCCATACTCGCTGGCTTTCCTATCGGTATGGACAACCGTGCTAGTATGTTTCTTCGCGTTTGAGATCCCATTGGGTTTCTAAGCAAAAAGGCATGACCGCTTAAGCCAAGATAGAAACAAAACAGCCCAGCATTTGCTGGGCTATTTTGTTTTTGGCATAGGGCGCTACGGATTATAAACCTAGGTGTTTCGCGTGGAAACGTAGGTGATCATCAATAAAACTCGAGATAAAGTAATAGCTGTGATCAAAGCCTTCTTGTAAGCGTAGTTCTAGTGGGTAACCCACTTGTTCTGCTGCATCTAGCAAGGCTTGTGGTTTTAATTGCTCTGCTAAGAAATTGTCTTGTGTGCCTTGATCAACCAAGGCTGGCAGCTGTGCTTGGCTGGCTTTCATGAGCTCAGTGGTATCGTACTGCGCCCAATCTTCTTGGTTGGTGCCCAAGTAACCAGTAAATGCTTTTTGCCCCCAAGGACAATTCATTGGGTTAGTGATCGGGCTAAACGCAGAGATTGAACTGTAACGCTCAGGGTTCTTTAATCCAATGGTCAGTGCGCCGTGTCCACCCATAGAGTGACCACTGATTGCACGCTGGGTTGTCACTGGGAAATTCGCTTCAATAAGCGCTGGCAGTTCAGATACCACATATTCATACATACGGTAATGACGGTGCCAAGGTGCTTTTGTTGCGTTCAGATAAAACCCTGCGCCTAAGCCAAAATCGTAGCTGCCTTCTGCATCATCAGGTACATCGTCACCGCGAGGGCTAGTATCTGGTGCCACAATGGCCATACCTAATTCAGCGGCTAGACGCTGTGCGCCTGCTTTTTGCATGAAGTTTTCATCGGTACAGGTTAAGCCTGATAGCCAGTAAAGCACGGGTACTTGCTGGCCTTGTGCTATTTGTGGTGGCAAGAAAATAGCAAAACGCATGTCGCAATTTAATGCGGTTGAGCGGTGAGTGTATTGTTTGTGCCAGCCGCCAAAGCTTTTATTGGCACTGATGTTTTCTAATGTCATGGTCGGCTCTCAATGTTGAAGTACTGAAACAGAAAATAAAAAAGAAATGCGTGTTTAAAAGAAAGATAAAGTGCTCTAGAAAGAGCGGTAAAAAGAACAAACAGCACTGCAATTGCAGTGCTGAATGAGTATCGGGAACGGGGAGGTGAGATTATTTATCGTAGTGGATAACGCTACGGATACTCTTGCCTTCGTGCATTAGGTCAAACGCATGGTTAATGTCTTCAAGACCCATAGTGTGAGTAATGAAATCATTCAGTGCGAACTCACCTGCCATGTAACGGTCAACAATTTCTGGTAGTTCAGAGCGGCCTTTAACACCACCAAATGCAGAACCACGCCATACACGACCCGTCACAAGTTGGAATGGACGCGTTGAGATCTCTTGACCAGCACCAGCAACACCGATAACTACCGATTCGCCCCAGCCTTTATGACAACACTCAAGTGCTGAACGCATCACGTTGACGTTACCGATACACTCAAATGAGAAGTCTACGCCACCGTCTGTCATCTCAACGATCACTTCTTGGATTGGCTTGTCATAGTCGTTCGGGTTGATACAGTCTGTTGCGCCTAATTTTTTCGCTAGCTCGTATTTGCTTTCGTTGATATCAACACCAATGATGCGGCTTGCACCAGACATAGTTGCACCAATGATTGCAGAAAGACCGATACCGCCAAGACCAAAGATCGCAACCGTATCGCCTTTTTGTACTTTGGCAGTTTTAAGTACTGCGCCCATACCCGTTGTTACACCACAGCCTAATAGGCATACTTCTTCTAATGGTGCTTCTTTACTCACTTTAGCCAGTGAGATCTCAGGCAGTACTGTGTATTCAGAGAAAGTTGAACAGCCCATGTAATGGTAAATTGGCTGACCATCTTTATAGAAACGGGTTGTACCGTCAGGCATTAGACCTTTACCTTGTGTTTCACGCACCGCGCCACAAAGGTTGGTTTTACCTGATTTACAGAATTTACATTCGCCGCACTCTGCGGTGTAAAGTGGAATAACGTGATCGCCTACTTGAACACTCGTTACGCCTTCACCAATTTGTTCAACAATACCGCCACCTTCATGGCCAAGCACCGCTGGGAAAATACCTTCAGGATCGTCGCCTGAAAGAGTGAATGCATCGGTGTGGCAAACACCAGTTGCGATGATGCGCACTAATACTTCACCAGCACGAGGCAACATTACGTCAATTTCTTCAACAGATAATGGTTGGTTAGGGCCCCAAGCAATAGCTGCTTTTGATTTGATAAATTGGTCAGACATTTTCATTCTCTCTTTAAGACTCTTGGTCTGTAGTTATTAGTCACACTTCACTTCGTACTAATAGACAGTAGAAGATAAAAGTGAGAACGACGAAGGTTTCAATCGTAATCGTGAAAGCGCTGTCGTTTGTTTTGATGAGGCTATTGTATTTATTTCTACATGAATGATAATTACCCTAATTATCAAATTACTTTTACTCAGGTGTAATAATGTTTCTGTGGGAAGGGGTGATGGAGTTTGTGGCCGTCGCTGAGCGTGAAAGCTTTACCAGTGCCGCTAAACAGCTAGGCATTTCAACTGCTCAAGTGAGTCGGCAGATCAGTGCGTTGGAAGGTCGGCTAAGCACTAAGTTGTTTTACCGCACTACACGTAAAGTTTCTCTGACTGAAGAAGGCGCTATTTATTATCGACACTGCCGCCAAGTTCTTGATGGGTTGGAAGAGGCAGAGCGAGCTATCACCAGCCTACGAGATAAACCCCAAGGGTTAGTGAAGTTAACCGCCCCAGTGACCTATGGGGAGAAATTTATTATGCCGTTGATTAATGACTTTCAGCAGCTTTATCCCGACGTATTGATCAATATGGATCTGACCAATCAACAGGTCGATTTGGTCGAGGCCGGATATGATTTGGCGATTCGATTAGGGCGCTTGTCAAGTTCGAGTATGATGGCGAAACGCTTAACAACGCGTACCCAGTTTGTGTGTGGTTCGCCTGATTATTTGGCGAAGTATGGTACACCGCATTCGTTATCTGAATTGCATCAGCATAATTGTTTAGTTGGTAACTATGACCATTGGCACTTTCAAGAGCAAGGAAAAGATAAATCGGTCAAAGTAGGCGGCAGTTTGCGATGTAACAGTGGCTATGGTTTGTTAGATGCGGTGCGTAAAGGCACTGGATTAAGTCAGTTACCAGATTATTATGTAGCGGACGATTTGGCTGATGGTTCTTTAGTGGCGGTGCTGACACAGTATCAAGAACCTGAAGAGGGGATTTGGGCACTCTATCCGCATAATCGGCATTTATCACCAAAAGTACGGATGCTGGTGGATTACCTTGCACTAAATTTAACCTAGAAAAATAAACTGGCACTGGGTTAATGCTTATAATTCGTTATAATCCCGAGCCAAACATAACCCCTGTAGTACGAGAATCATCGTGACCGAGCAAACCTCTACCGATATCCATCTAGCCGACCCTCATCAAGATGAGCGTTATATGCGCCGTGCCATTGAATTGGCGGGTAACGCAGAAGCTGAAGGCGAAGTACCTGTAGGTGCTGTCGTGGTATTAGATGGACGTGTGATTGGAGAAGGGTGGAACCGCTCTATCGGTCAGCATGATGCTACTGCACATGCTGAAATTATGGCACTGCGCCAAGCTGGCAAAGTGGTGCAAAACTACCGTTTATTGGACGCGGTTATGTACGTGACTTTAGAACCTTGTCCTATGTGTGCTGGTGCTATGGTGCATTGCCGAATCGGTAAGGTGGTGTATGGCGCGCCAGATCTAAAAACGGGCGCCGCTGGCAGTACTATGAATTTGCTAAGTTACGACCAAGTGAATCACCATGTATTGTGTGAATCGGGTGTGTTAGAGCCAGAATGCCGTGCGCAACTACAAGCTTTTTTTAAGCGTCGTCGGGCGGAAAAGAAAGCAGAAAAACAAGCACGTCGCGCACTAGAGGCTAACGATAAAGAGGCATAGTGATAAGACGCGATATTATAAAGAAAGCTCAGTCTGTTTATCAAACTGAGCTTTTTTGTTTCAAGCTTATAGTGAATCTGTCTATGGGCGGTCGCACAGGACTTGGGCGCATTCATGGTGAAAACAGCGCTAGTAGAGATTAACAGTAAGGTATTAGTACCGAGTAATTACACACACTCGCCAAGCTGGATCAGAGAATAGCTACGCTGACGCCATAAGATTTTTCGGCGTACGTTAACACTCAGACGTTTACGGCGGGTCGCTGCGGAGGTCATATTTTTTTGAAATGTAGGACTGGCGGATTTCCGTTTAAATAGCTTCATTTATCCTCCCTTGATTCTGGGTCCGTTATATATAAATCAATACTACTTATAGCGACGCTGAAGAGAACGACATTGTTCTAAAACCATCGTGCTAGGTCTCATTATTTCTCATACCAAGTGTGAGATTGTTTACGAATAGTACAGTTTGTAAAGAAAAAGCCTGCTTGGAAGGCAGGCTTTAATTATTCGTGAAATTTTGTACTACGGCTTATTACTGAACAGCATCGCTACTGTTTTCTGATTCATTTGCAGACGTCGCTCCGCTTACGTTTACCGCTTGTTTTTGCGGTGCCTGAATGATTTGTAAGCCATCGATATTAGCGATGCCTTCATCTTGTACTGGCTCGCTGTGCGCTTGTTCGTAACCAATAATGCTTTGGTAATAACGACGGATGTTCTCGACGTAATTTAAAGCTTCATCACCACGGGCATAGCCGTAACGCGTTTGGCTGTAGTATTTACGCTGGCGCAGTAAAGGTAGACGTTGTTTAACATCACTCCACGCATCAGGGTTACCACCTTGCTTTTGGGTTAAGCGGCGGGCATCCATCATGTGGCCAAAACCAACATTGTAAGAGGCGAGGGCAAACCACACTTTCTCATGCTCTTCGATACTATCAGGTACGCGAGCAATCATTTTACGTAAATACGCGCTACCACCACGGATACTCTGCTCGGGGTCTAGGCGGTTATTCACGCCAACTGATTTGGCGGTTGGCAGTGTTAACATCATCATGCCACGCACACCTGTTGGTGACACTGCACGAGGGTTCCAGTGCGATTCTTGGTAAGATAAGGCTGCTAATAAACGCCAGTCAAACTCGTTGGAATATTGCTTAAAGAGTGCTTCCCAGCGAGGTAGCTTTTTCTCAATCGCCCGCAAGAATGCACGGGTGTCGACGTAATCAAAAGAATCAACATGGCCGAAGTATTTCTCTTCTAGATTGGCCAGTTCGCCACTCTGCTGAATGTCGCCAAAAAACTCAATCAGCAGCGCATACAAGCTGTCGTTGGGTGATTGATTTACAAACCAAGCAATGGGTTCGTCTTCTGTTAGCTCCATCGCGATAGCAATGTCAGGGTGAATACGTTGAAGCAAAGCCACATCAACTGAATCCGCCACGGTAAAGTTAAGTTCACCAGCAGCCACTAAACGTAGCAGTTCATCACTGTCGGTATCGTCAGAGGCTTCCCATACTAAGTCAGGATAAAGTTCTTTTAATTGCAGTAAGCGTTTTTCATGGCTTGAACCTTTGACTATTTTTAAGCTGCCTTTATTTAGTGCTAGATCACTTGGTTTACGTGGGCGCCAATTCCCTTTTTTATACACCACCACTTGGCTAGCAAAGTAGTAAGCAGGTGCGGCTTTAAAGGCATTGATACGATCGGGGGTAATGGTTAAGCCAGCAGCAATAATATCGACATCGTGACGTTTTAAAGCAGGGAAAAGCCCAGAGAGGGTGAACATAGGTTGCATTTCAAGCTTAACCCCCAGCTTTTTGGCAAAGCGCTGGGCAAGTTCATAATCTAGCCCTGTTGGGCCGTCATTACCGATATAGTAAGAAAGCTGATTATTCAGCGTGCCAACGCGAAGCACACCGCTTTCACGAATGCGTTCTAAGTCGTCTTGAGGTTGGCTTTGCCATTTACATCCACTAAGGCCGAAGCAAGCAAATGCAACCAGTACCAAGGCTTTGAAGCGAATGTTGAATGAATGACTGTTCAAATATACATGCTCATCATTATAGTTTGGTGTTCTTTATACCAAATGACGACGGATCATCAAAGTAACCTGATAGTAATCATGTACTCAATATAACATTTAAGATTATCGGTCCGGTGCATACTGATTGTCAGCTTTGTGGTGATAATGCTATTGAAACGATCGGGAAATGCTTTTTTTATGCTGAAATTACGTGTGAATGGAAAAAAAACACGCAAACGGTTGCGTCAGGTGTTACGTCACCAAACAATTTCCCTTATACTACGCCCAAACATGAGCTATACACCTCGAAACTGAGCCGTGTAATTGCTGAAAAAGGTGACATTGATGTGGTAATAGATGCCAACAGGTATGTATTACTAGATCAATATCACCTTCATTCAACTGCTAATCGAGAGTCGTTCGCACATGGAAATTTTGCGTGGTTCACCCGCACTATCTGAGTTTCGCGTTAATAAGCTATTAGAGCGTTGTCGCGAATTAGGTCTGCCTGTGACTGGCATTTATGCCGAGTTCATGCACTTTGCTGATTTATCAGCGCCTCTTACTGCCGACGAGCAGATCAAGCTTGCAAGCCTGCTGACCTACGGCCCAACGATTGCCGAGCATGAGCCAGTTGGCACCTTGCTACTGGTAACGCCACGTCCTGGCACTATTTCGCCATGGTCTTCTAAATCAACGGATATCGCCCGCAACTGTGGTTTAACACACGTTAAACGTTTAGAGCGTGGTACAGCGTATTACGTCGAAGCGACAGCAACACTAACGAATGAACACATTGAAGAGCTGAAAGGCTTAATCCACGACCGTATGATGGAAGTGGTTTACGGTGAATTTGAAGCCGCACAAGCCTTGTTTGTTCAAGCTGAACCTGCTCCAGTGAAATCTGTTGATATTCTTGCTGGTGGCCGTACGGCACTAGAAGAAGCAAACGTCACTTTGGGCTTAGCATTAGCAGAAGACGAAATTGACTACTTAGTGGAAAACTTCACTAAACTTGGTCGCAACCCGAATGACATTGAATTGATGATGTTCGCTCAAGCGAACTCAGAGCATTGCCGTCATAAAATCTTTAATGCTGACTGGACGATCGACGGTGTTGATCAAGACAAGTCACTGTTTAAGATGATCAAAAACACTTACGAAAAGAACCACGAGCACGTCCTGTCTGCTTACAAAGATAATGCAGCGGTAATGGAAGGCTCTGAAGTGGGTCGTTTCTTCCCGAACCCAGAATCTCGCCAATATAACTACCATCAAGAAGCGGCACATATCTTGATGAAAGTTGAAACACATAACCACCCAACGGCCATTTCACCTTGGCCAGGCGCATCAACAGGTTCAGGCGGTGAAATCCGTGATGAAGGCGCGACGGGGATTGGTGGTAAGCCAAAAGCTGGTTTGGTTGGCTTTACGGTTTCTAACCTGCGTGTACCGGGCTTTGAACAACCTTGGGAAACCGATTTTGGAAAGCCGGGCCGTATTGTTACCGCGTTAGATATTATGCTGGAAGGCCCATTAGGTGGCGCAGCATTTAACAACGAATTTGGTCGTCCTAACCTTTTAGGTTACTTCCGTACGTACGAAGAGAAAGTAACGTCACACAATGGCGAAGAAGTACGTGGTTACCACAAGCCAATCATGATTGCGGGTGGTATGGGTAATATCCGTGCTGATCATGTTCAGAAAAAAGAGATCCCTGTGGGTGCGAAATTGATCGTACTGGGTGGTCCTGCAATGAACATCGGTCTTGGCGGCGGTGCTGCATCATCAATGGCGTCAGGCCAGTCGGCAGAAGATCTTGATTTTGCTTCAGTACAGCGTGAAAACCCAGAAATGGAACGTCGTTGTCAGGAAGTGATCGACCGTTGTTGGCAGATGGGTGAAAACAACCCAATCGCCTTTATCCACGATGTGGGCGCGGGCGGTATCTCAAATGCATTACCTGAGCTGGTTGATGATGGTGAACGTGGCGGTAAATTCCAGCTACGTGATGTACCTAATGACGAACCAGGCATGAGCCCGCTAGAGATCTGGTGTAACGAATCACAAGAACGCTATGTGATGGCTATCGCGCCAGAAAACATGGCGGCATTCGATGCCATTTGTAAGCGCGAACGTGCACCGTACGCTGTGGTCGGTGAAGCGACTGAAGAGCGTCACCTAACGCTTGAAGATAGCCACTTCGACGATACGCCAATCGATATGCCAATGGATATTCTATTGGGTAAAGCGCCGAAGATGCACCGTGATGCAAAAACGCTGAAAGTTGAAGGTCAGGCAATTGACCGTGCGGGTATTGATTTAGAAGAAGCCACCCAGCGTGTACTTCGTCTGCCAGCTGTCGCAGAAAAAACATTCCTTATCACCATTGGTGATCGTACGGTTACTGGCCTAGTGGCTCGTGACCAAATGGTTGGCCCATGGCAGGTACCCGTTGCTAACTGTGCAGTAACTGCTGCAAGTTACGACACCTACCACGGTGAAGCAATGTCGATGGGTGAGCGTACACCTGTTGCTCTGCTTGATTTTGGCGCATCGGCACGTTTAGCGGTAGGTGAGGCTATTACCAACATCGCAAGTGCAGATATTGGCGACATGAAGCGTATTAATCTGTCAGCTAACTGGATGTCGCCAGCAGGTCACCCTGGTGAAGATGCGGGTTTGTACGAAGCCGTTAAAGCGATTGGCGAAGAACTATGCCCAGCGCTGGGTCTAACGATTCCTGTGGGTAAAGATTCGATGTCGATGAAAACCCAATGGGAACAAGACGGTGAACACAAAGAAGTGACCTCACCATTATCGCTTGTGATTACTGCTTTCGGCCGTGTAGAAGATGTTCGCAAAACAGTAACGCCTCAGCTGCGTACCGATAAAGGCGATTCAAGCCTAGTGCTTATCGACTTAGGTTGTGGTCAAAACCGCCTTGGTGCAACAGCTCTGGCGCAAGTTTATAAGCAGCTTGGTGATAAACCAGCAGACGTTGATAGCCCTGAATTACTGAAAGGCTTCTTCACTGCAGTTCAACAGCTAGTACGTGATGAGCAAGTGCTGGCTTACCATGACCGTGGTGATGGTGGCTTATACGTGACGCTAGCAGAAATGGCATTTGCTGGTCACACCGGTGTTGAAGTTGATTTGAACACCACTGACGGTGACGAGTGTGACGATGTACTCGCTACCCTGTTCAACGAAGAATTGGGCGCGGTGCTACAGATTCGCACTGAAGACCTAGAAGCCGTACAAGCGGTATTGGCTGCAAACGGCTTAGATGATTGTAGCCACATCATTGGTACTGTGGTTGATGAAGACATTGTTCGCATTTGGAATGGTAACGACCAAGTGCTAGAGCAAAACCGTACTGAACTTCGTACTATTTGGGCTGAAACAACCTACCAAATGCAAGCGATGCGTGATAACCCAGCTGGTGCACTGCAAGAGTTTGAAGCGAAGAAAGACAACAGCGACCCAGGTCTAAACACCAAGCTAACATTCGATATTAACGAAGATGTGGCTGCACCGTTTATTGCACCTGCAATCAACACGGGTGCAAAACCACAAATGGCTATCTTGCGTGAGCAGGGTGTGAACTCCCATGTTGAAATGGCAGCCGCATTTGACCGCGCTGGCTTTGAAGCGAAAGATGTTCACATGAGCGATATTCTGTCTGGCGACGTGAAGCTTGATGGCTTCAATGGGTTGGTCGCGTGTGGCGGCTTCTCTTATGGTGATGTATTGGGCGCGGGTGAAGGTTGGGCGAAGTCAATTTTGTTCAACAACATGGCGCGTGATCAGTTTGAAGCTTTCTTCCATCGTAACGACACCCTAGCATTAGGTGTGTGTAATGGTTGTCAGATGATGTCGAATCTACGTGATTTGATCCCTGGCGCAGAGCTATGGCCACGCTTCGTGCGTAACGAATCAGAGCGTTTTGAAGCGCGCTTTAGCTTGGTTGAAGTACAGAAGAGTGACTCGTTGTTCTTTAATGAAATGACAGGTTCTCGCATGCCAATCGCGGTTTCTCACGGTGAAGGTCGTGTCGAAGTTCGTAATGCTGAGCACCTTGCTGCAATCGAGCAATCAGGTACAGTGGCACTGCGTTACTTAGATAACTTCGGTAACGTGACGCAGAACTACCCAGCCAACCCGAACGGTTCGCCAAATGGTATTACGGGTCTGACGACACAAGATGGCCGCGTGACTATCATGATGCCGCACCCTGAGCGTGTATTCCGTACTGTTGCGAACTCATGGCACCCAGATGATTGGAGCGAAAACAGCCCATGGATGCGTATGTTCCGTAATGCACGCGTTAACATCGGTTAATAGCTGTAAAATTAAACATCGGGCAGGCTTTTTGCCCGATGTTTGTTTATTCAGTTGTAACTGCCTTTTTATTCACCATTTCAAGCTTCACCTCCGACCTCTCAATAAGACATTATCTGTATAATCGCGCCCCTTTCATTAGAAGCATAATTATATTACTACCCTAGCGTCATCATAAAGTTCCAATACCATCAATAAGTTAACTAGTTGTTTAATGGTCGCTGGTATAACGCTTTGGTTCTTCGGACTTTCGTGATGATGATTATTATCGTTTGCTTCTATTTCTGCTAAATAGCATTACAACCTGTTATCGATGATTTTTCCCTGCGTATTGTGTGGTGGTTGAAGTTTATTGATTGAAAAGGGAGTAGTTGCTGTCTTGATTTATGGTGTCTAGTGTTTGGTAATTCATTTCAATCTATAAACCGATCTCACCGCCTTTCTCTTAAAGGTTGTTTTGTGGTGTTGGCCTTGAGTGCGTCAATGGCAGGCTGTTTTGACCGTTCGTCTCCTGATGACAATTCGGTAACAACCACGTATCACACTGGCGATCGGCCGCATGTACTCTTTGCGCCGCTCAGCCAACAAATGGATTTGGTGAATGATTTACGTTTTGGTTCTCGTCTAGCGGCAGGTATTGATTATCAGACGCCAGATGATGGGGTTGTGAGTATTAATGGGGGGCGAGGGTTAACCTTGGCTGACAATTTTGGTTTTTCTACATCGGCGCAATT
The DNA here is from genome assembly GCF_024346675.1 of Photobacterium sanguinicancri. Classification (NCBI taxonomy): domain Bacteria; kingdom Pseudomonadati; phylum Pseudomonadota; class Gammaproteobacteria; order Vibrionales; family Vibrionaceae; genus Photobacterium; species Photobacterium sanguinicancri. The sequence continues at coordinate 2,856,759 of NZ_AP024850.1, read as the reverse complement.
TGATGTGAGCTTTAGCCAGCCACTTGATCCTAATAGCGTCTCTTATAGTGGCTCAACTCAAAATGTATTCGTGTTGCCACTACAGTCTGGCCAAGGCGATGTAATGTTGCTGGACAATTTTCAAGGCTATGGTGGTCAGTTGGTTGATCCGCGTAAACTGGCTCAACAACAAATCCGAGCCAACGTGGTTACTTTAGATGGGGAAGCGAGTGTACTGCGAATTAGCCCATTATTACCATTAGCACCAAACACTAAGTATTTAGTGATCCTTGCTAATACGTTGCGTGACTGCCAAGGGCGAGCGATTGTCCCTTCTCAAGATTATCATCGTTTTAGTCACTCAAGCCCTTCGGCTGAAGGTTTGCCAATAGCTGCTGTTGTTTTACGTTGGCACAATATGGCCAGTGATGTATTGGCCGCCATTGCCGGTGGTTTTATTGAAAGAGGGCAATCAAGTTACTTGTCCGATGATCGCAAGAAAGTGGCAGAGCAAATTGCGCATGCTTTTACATTTACAACAACTGTCGGCACAGAGCAGCTTGAATCTTTAGCTAGCCCGAAAGCGGCTCTGATGAATCAAGGGGTAACAGAGCAGCAAGCGGATGATTTGCTTGCTTCTGTCTCTCACGGTAATGCAATCCCACAACCTCGAGAAGTGGGAATTATTCGCCGAGACTTATCGATTGGCGATATGCTCGATCCGTTTTTGCAAAAACTTGGGGTTGTATTTAATTCTCTCGATAGCCAAGTACTGGCACAACAATTTAATCTATCTGTTGAGCAAGTTGATCAGCTCAAATTGCAATATCAAGATTTTAAGCTAGATGGTTCACTGTTGGATGATTTGCTGACGAATGGTGTTCAGGGGTTCGAGTTTGCTTCGTTTGGTTATCCGAAGGTCAAGTTTTTTCAGGGACATATTAGTTTACCGTATTATTTAGCCGCGCCAGAATTGGATGACAAACGCCATATTAAAGCGAGCGCATTGGCGGAATTTGGTCATGATGAATGGCAATACCGTGAACCGCATTCAGCGTCTATTGGTGCAAAAAATGCATTATCATCCCCTGATCAGCAAGCCGAATATAAAGTGCCTTTTTTGGTTACTCTGCCTGAAGGGAATAAACCTATTGGTGGTTGGCCTGTGGTGATCTTCCAACATGGTATTTTGGGCGACCGCAGTAACAGTTTTCCTGCTGGTATGGCACTAGCATCGCTGTGCGATAAAGAACGTCCGGATAATGCTTGTTTTGCCACGATAGCGATGGATTTACCGCTGCACGGGATATCCCCTCAATTATTGATTGGCAGTACAGCGCTACCATCACCATTTATTGGTTTTGGGATGGACTCTCTTCGCGCTGAAACTGAAAAAACACTGAGTCAGTTAGCGAGCCAAGCAGCACTGACTGATAGCGAACGCCAAACTCAAGTTGAACTTCAAACTCGATTAGGTGAGATGGATGGTATTGTTGAGCGTCACTTTGGTGCGACACGTACCCCTACGGGTGAGTTGACGCCGATGAGTTGGGATTTAGCCGCGCTTAAGGGCACTTCGGGCTCGACTTTTATGAATTTCAGTAATGTGTTAAGTCAGCGTGACCGGATGCGCCAAGCTATTTCTGACTTATTGAATTTAAATGCTAGCCTGAAAAATATTGACCTTGATGGCGATGGTATCGCTGATTTCGACACTAGCCGCGTTTACTTTGTTGGTCACTCGTTAGGTGGCGTGTTGGGAATGCCATTTGTGGCTGTAAACAACGATCCTTTGGTGCGTCAATACAATCCAAACTTACCGAAAATTCAAGCCGCAGCATTGCTAACCACAGGTGGTGGGGTACCAAAGCTGCTTGAGCATTCACCAAGCTTTCGCCCTGAAATCCTAGGTGCCCTCAAACACTTGGATACTGAGCAACCACTAACGTTAGGTTCAAAATCCTTTGAGCATTATTTCTATACGCTACAGAGTGTGATTGATGGGGTTGATCCACTGAACTTTGCTGCCAAGCTGAAAGCCAGCGATACGGGTCTTTATATGGCTGAGGTTGTGGGGGGAGCACCTGTTATCGATGCTAATGGCTATCAGCAATACTCGGCGAATGGCCAACCAATGACAACATTGCCAGATCAAACTATTCCAAACAGTGCGGACGGTAAGCCTGTTATGCCATTTGATGGCAGTATTGCTGCGCCGCTCGCAGGCTCTGAGCCTATGGTGAAATTAATTGGGTTGCAGTCGTTACGTTATGAACTTGATAATGCTATAACCCCGTCATTAAATCGTAGTTTTTCAGTCAGCGCTGAGCATGAGCAACCATTGAAAGTGGTCGCGCGATTTAACCGTGGCACCCACGTTACGCCTGTCATGGCGCTTGAGAATATCCAACGTATGATGTTGGATAATCAACAGCTGGTTGAAGCGTTTAAATCTGGCAACATGGGTAAAGATCACCTGTCATTGATTTATTTAGCGGCAGATTCACTTAAGCGTTCAGGTGGTTTATTCCTTGAAATGACGGGGCAGGTGAGTGATTTCTTCACTCATAATGGAATGAAAGTGATGGTTAAAGATGCGAATTTATTAAGTCAGGTCGATCCGCATCAAAATGATACCCCATTGCCCACGATTACTTTGGTAAGTAAGCAACCCGCCAGTTGTGAGGCTGAGATGGCATGTATTATTGATAACGATGATGCCGCTTTTGAAATCACGGGTAATTGGGTAAGCCAAGCAGACCGTCCTAATGATAGCCAAGGAGGTCGCTACCAGTACGCGTCAGGTAGTGGTGATAACTACTTTTCGCATGCTGCGTGGTGGTTCCGCGTAAATAAGCCCGGGACATACCGTGTATCAATGCGAACGCCGTCGAACTTTGCTCAAGGCTCAATGTTCTTTGCGCATGGTGCCACTACAGGGGCTAAGTACAATGTGTTCTCTGCTGCTGGTGAATCGAAAGATCGTATGTTCAATCTTGTTGACGGTGTTCAGAACGCGGCGCCATTTAATTATCCTGCGGCGCCAAATGGTCAGTATGTGACATTAGGTAATTTTGTTTTTGATGCTAGCCATGATTACAAAGTCACCTTACATAATCGTAGCGTTGAGATCATCACAGGCCCATTGATTGCAGATGCGATTAAGGTTGAATATATCTCAAGCAATACCAATATGTCTGCGGGGTCAGAGTTGCAACTGTGGGTTGAACAAGCCGAAATTTTGCTTGTTTCTGTACAGGTGGGTGACCAGCCTGGTCAGTATTCTGCGGAGGCTGTGAGTCAGCTGAATACAGCGTTGGCGAGTGTGAAACAGGTGGCTTTTGATCCTACGTTATCATCAGTAACTATGTTAGCAATGAAGGCACAACTGGATAACGCGGTTAAAATGCTCGAGAAAAGTCAGGTACCAGAACCTGTCATTATTAGTCTAGATCCACAAGGTACGGTAATGGATAACCAAGATCGTAACTTTAATATCACTGTTCCGGGAAGCTTGAAAACAGATGATAATGGCCAGTATGGTGATGACTATTATTATTCGACCGATAGCCATTCTAAAGCTGAATGGGTATTTGAAGTGGTTGAAAATGGATATTATCAAGTGGCCGTGAACAGCCCTGGGGGCTTTAGCCGCAGTCATGGCTATGGTTCAGATAAGGTTAAGTATCAGTTGCTTGAGAATGATGCCGAGTTATCGAGTACACAGCTTGATCTGTATGAGGAGAGTTATCGTTTTTCGCCTTTGATTGAATCTGTTTATTTGCAGAAAGGTCAGCAATATAAAGTGTGTATTAGTGGTGCTTATACCTCATGGGGGTATAAATACGGTATTGCAGCGGATGCGATTAAAGTTATTTATAAGCCGTTGCCATAATATTCAAATACTAGATAAATCTTGTTATTAAATCGCCTTAATGGGCGATTTTTTTGTTTTAAAGCAAAAAAAAGTGTGAGAATTATTGGAAAAGTTGAGCAGTTGCCCAAATTGCTGAGTTTGGTGTTGAGTCATTAAAGTGTTCCTCTTAAAATGCTCGGCTAATCATTTAGCGTTTTGTTCGCTGAACATAGTCTGTGTCACATGGAATTGGTGCTTTCAGACGACGTTGTACTTTCAAGGATGAAATACACATTGGATACTGTAAAACAATATACATCCACACTGGCACTGCGTGTGTTGGGCTGCATTGTTACCGTTTGTTTGCTACGCAATATCGACGCGTTTATTTTAGCCTTTAGCTATAACCAATTGGGTATCGTGCCTGTGGTGATCGCAGTTTTAGTACTGATGTCAGGAGTTTTAGCCAGTGTAGGCTTATTGAATGGCCGCCATTGGGGATTTTTACCGCTCTATTTTTTTATACCCGCCGCAACCATGTTTTTTAGCTTTAGCTTGGTGCCCTTCGTTCCGCTATTTTTCCCTGTTGAAATAAGAGCCTATATCGTACTAGCTCTGAATATCAGTATTTTGCTCTATGCTGTCTTTTTACTGTTGAAAAAAATGGATTCGCCAATAGATCTTCACTCATTATAAATATGACCCTTTGTGATCTAAGTGGTTAAATACATTGAGGCACAGTAGGGGTTTCTGAGATAATCATTCTATTAGCCTCCGCTCAAAAAGGACGACGAGAAAATGAAAAAAATCGAAGCCATTATTAAGCCATTTAAGCTGGATGATGTACGTGAAGCTTTGGCCGAAGTTGGCATCACAGGGATGACAGTCTCTGAAGTGAAAGGTTTTGGTCGTCAGAAAGGCCACACAGAACTATACCGTGGTGCAGAATACATGGTCGACTTTCTGCCTAAAGTGAAGCTTGAAATTGTAGTTACAGATGAAGTGGCAGAACAGTGTATTGAGACCATTATTGAAATAGCGCAAACAGGCAAAATCGGTGATGGCAAAATCTTCATGTTTGATGTCGAGCGCGTTGTGCGTATTCGTACTGGTGAAGAGGACGAAGACGCGATCTAAATTGAGATGATAGCTTCGTTTTATTTCGCTCAATAACTGTGTCGGGAGTGCTCATTTATGGCTATAAATTCTGCGTTCCCTCTTGGTTTTTGAGCGAAACTCCTTCGCTCCAGTAATTATCAACAACCCTTTGTTCTTATTGCAACGCCACCATGTGCCCTCTACATTTCCATTTTTCTCTTTCCATCTTTCTGCTGTTATTACTTTCTCTTGGTTTGCTAAACCTTTTTTACGGCTACTTTCTTGGTCGAATTCCCGTGTTTTTAATAGATTAAAACTTGTTAAAATTATACTTCAATAGTTTTTGGCTATTGAATGTATAAAGCAATACGAATGGTGTCTGAGTGATAGCACCCGTAATATTGCAGAAAACAAAGAGGAATCGAATTATGCGACAACAAAATATTATTGGGCTTGATAGTGGTAAATCTGATGAGTTGGCTGCTCAACTCAATACGTTGCTGGCCAATTATCAAGTGCTCTACATGAATACACGTGGCTATCACTGGAATATTAAAGGTAGAGAGTTCTTTGAATTACATGCGAAATTTGAAGAAATTTATACCGATCTACAAGTGAAAATTGATGAGTTAGCAGAGCGTGCTTTAACACTGGGTGCAACGCCATCACATAGCTTTACTCAGTACCTTCAGGTCAGTGAAATCAAAGAACACCTTAATGCGCATGTAGGTAGTGAGTGTGTTAGTGGCTTACAAGCGGGCTTTAAAACCTTATTGGGTATGCAGCGTAGTATTCTTGGGTTAGCTGGTGATGCTGAAGATGAAGGGACAGCGGCATTGATGGGTGATTATATCCGAGAGCAAGAAAAGCTAATGTGGATGCTGAATGCTTACAATCAATAACCGTTTAGTTAAGCAGTTAAATAATCATAAAAAAGAGGTCGCACATCGCGACCTCTTTTTGCATGTCTGATTTTAAATCGAGTTCACCTAGCGCATAAAGATTAACTTGCTTGCGCCTTTAGCTCGCTGCTATAGCGTCCCGGTTTGTGGTTCATCGCCAATACTAAGTTCAACATGAACGCACCGACTACAGAGAATAGAAGGGTCATTGGGCTAACAAGGAAGAAAGATGCAACAAGTATGCTGAAATCAATGCCCATTTGCAGTTTGCCTGCTGACCATCCCATCTTTTCTTGCAGAAACAGAACCAGCACATTAAAGCCACCTAGGCTGGTTTTATGACGAAATAGGATCAACATACCTAACCCCATTAGTACTCCACCAATCAGGGCACAGTAGAGCGGTTCAAGACGACTGATCTCCAGCACGTGATGAAGGTTATCGGTGATGATAGACACCAATCCACCAGAAAGAATGCTGGTTAGAGCAAATGATTTACCCATGCGGAACCAAGCCATCAGGTAAAACGGGCAGTTCATCATAAAGTACAACTGACCAAACGACAGATCGATAAACTGGCTCGCAAGTAACGCAAGACCTGTTGTGCCACCAGTCAGTAAATCGGCTTGCTGAAGAAAGAATACGCCTTGGGCTACGACGAAAGTACCAGTAAGAATGGCGATAATGTTTTCTGAAATAGAATGCTTGTTACTGCTCAAAAATAGCTCCTCGTATCACCCGTATGTAAGTCATGCTAATGCGGGCTTGCTGCGCAGGCAGGGTCGATGAAAATGGATAAGTAATTGGAGCGCATCATATAGTCATTTATGACAAGAAAGAAGGTTGTGAGGGTAGGTGGTTTTTGGTGGGTGTAATAATATTTGTACGGAGTTGTAAATATTAATTTTGATGACTTTCTTGATAAATCTATCTACTTGATCTTTACAGGCTTAGCCTCAAATTGTAGCCAAGATGAAACGAATTCATGGTGACATTGAAAATAAACATGAAGAAATCCAATAAAAAGTAATTTGAAGGGTATCTGATTTAGATCAATTTATGTAAAATATGGCATCAGTTACTGGTTAGACGAAAACGTTTGCGTCCGCATGGTTACTCGCTTTGCGTGAATCCAGTTTTTGTTAGAATTTTGTGGTTATACCTATCTGAGTCAGGAGATACAGATGCTAAAGCGCGACATGAATATTGCCGATTACGACGCTGAACTGTTTGCAGCTATTCAGGAAGAAACTGCACGTCAAGAAGAGCACATCGAGTTAATTGCTTCTGAAAACTACACAAGCCCACGTGTAATGGAAGCACAAGGTTCTCAGCTAACTAACAAATACGCTGAAGGTTACCCTGGTAAGCGTTACTACGGTGGTTGTGAATTCGTAGATAAAGCTGAACAACTTGCTATTGATCGTGCATGTCAGCTATTTGGTGCCGAGTACGCGAACGTACAGCCTCACTCAGGTTCTCAAGCCAATAATGCTGTTTACATGGCACTTCTTAATGCTGGCGATACTGTACTTGGTATGAGCTTGGCACACGGTGGTCACCTAACACACGGTTCACCAGTAAACTTCTCTGGTAAGCTTTACAACATCATTCCTTACGGTATTGATGAAGCGGGTCAGATTGATTACGAAGAAATGGAAGCACTTGCAGTAGAGCACAAGCCGAAAATGATCATCGGTGGTTTCTCTGCTTACTCTCAAATTTGTGATTGGGCGCGCATGCGTGAAATCGCAGATAAAGTTGGCGCATACTTCTTCGTTGATATGGCACACGTTGCTGGCCTGATTGCTGCGGGTGTTTACCCTAACCCAGTACCTCATGCACACGTTGTTACAACAACAACGCATAAAACGCTTGCTGGTCCTCGTGGTGGTCTAATTCTTTCTTGTGAAGGCGAAGATCTTTACAAGAAACTGAACTCTGCTGTATTCCCTGGTGGCCAAGGTGGCCCACTAATGCATGTTATTGCTGCAAAAGCGGTAGCATTCAAAGAAGCCATGGAACCTGAGTTTAAAGAATACCAAGCGCGCGTTGTTGAAAACGCAAAAGTAATGGTTGGTGAATTCCTAGAGCGCGGTTACAACATCGTTTCTGGTAGCACTGAAAACCACCTGTTCCTTGTTGACCTAATCAACAAAAACATCACAGGTAAAGAAGCAGATGCCGCGCTAGGTGCTGCAAACATTACCGTGAACAAGAACAGTGTACCAAACGATCCTCGTAGCCCATTTGTTACTTCGGGTATCCGTATCGGTACGCCTTCTATCACACGCCGTGGCTTTACGGCTGAAGACACTAAACAACTTGCGGGTTGGATTTGTGACATTCTTGATGATATCGAGAACCCAGCGGTGATTGAAGCGACTAAAGCGAAAGTACTAGAGATTTGTAAGCGCCTTCCTGTTTACGCTTAATTTCGTATCTCGCGTATAAATAAACGGCACCTTTAAGGTGCCGTTTTGCGTTAGGGAATAATAAGGCAGTAAATAAGCGTAAAAACCGCGGATATATACTCAATAAACGTTTGAAATGCGGTACACTGATTCGACGAAAATGAGGAGGCACGATGCACTGTCCTTTTTGTGGTGCCAATGACACCAAAGTAATCGATTCTCGCTTGGTTGCCGATGGCCACCAAGTACGTCGTCGTCGTCAATGTTTAGCTTGTAATGAACGTTATACCACGTTTGAAACGGCTGAATTGGTGATGCCGCGTGTAATTAAAACAAATGGAAACCGTGACCCATTCAACGAAGATAAGTTGCGTGGTGGTATTCAACGAGCGTTAGAAAAACGTCCTGTAAGCGCAGATGATATTGAAAAAGCGATCAATACCATTAAGTCTCAATTACGTGCGACAGGTGAGCGTGAAGTTGCGTCTGACATGATCGGTAACTTGGTCATGGAAGCGTTAAAAGAGCTTGATAAGGTGGCGTATATCCGTTTTGCCTCTGTTTATCGCAGCTTTGAAGATATCCGAGAATTTGGCGAAGAAATCGCTAAATTAGAAAAGTAGCCACGCATGTTTTCTTCTCTAGATCATTCTATGATGTTACACGCTTTGCAATTAGCAAAGCGTGGTCGTTTTACTACGGCCCCTAACCCTAATGTTGGCTGCGTGATTGCTCAAGGCGATCACATTGTTGGTCAAGGTTATCATTATCAAGCTGGGCAACCCCATGCCGAAGTTTTTGCGCTTCGTGAAGCGGGTGAGCGTGCCAAAGGTGCTACCGCTTATGTCACGCTAGAGCCATGCTCTCATTATGGCCGAACCCCTCCTTGTGCTGAAGCGCTCGTTAAGGCGAATGTTACGCGTGTTGTCTGTGCCATGGTGGATCCAAATCCTAAGGTCGCAGGACGTGGCATCGCAATGCTTGAAGCGGCGGGTATTGAGGTGCAAACAGGTTTACTTGAAGCCGACGCCAAAGCGCTTAATCGTGGTTTCATTAAACGGATGAAAACAGGTCTGCCATTTGTACAACTCAAGCTAGCAGCCAGCCTTGATGGTCGAACAGCGTTAGCCAATGGTGAGAGTCAGTGGATCACTAGCCCGCAAGCGCGTGCTGATGTTCAAGCCTACCGTGCTCAATCGGGTGCTATTTTATCTACTAGCGCTACGGTGTTAGCTGATGACCCTTCATTGAATGTCCGTTGGTCTGAGTTGAGCGCTGATATTCAAGCCGATTACCCTCAAACCGATTCACCGCAAGACAATCTGCGTCAACCGACGCGCATTATTATCGATAGCCAAAACCGTGTTTCCCCAACGTGTCGTCTTGCTCAACTGCCAGGACAGACACTGCTTGCTCGTCGTCAATGTGATCAATTAGCTTGGCCTGAATCGGTTCAACAGATCACTGTACCTAGCTCTGACACCACGAACACAGAGACTGCACAGGTAGATCTTAAAGAGCTAATGCAACAGTTAGCACGTGACCACGATATTAACCATATTTGGGTGGAAGCGGGTGCTGGTTTGGCTGGTGCACTGATCAACGCGAAATTAGTGGATGAGCTTATCCTCTATCAAGCCCCTAAACTAATGGGAAGTGATAGTCGTGGTTTAGTCGATTTGTTGGGCTTAACGTCGATGTCCCACGTTCCAACATTAACGATTTCAGATGTACGTACCGTAGGCCCTGATATTCGTATCACAGCTAGCGTATCAGGGCAGGTTTAACACCGTAATCTGCGGAAAGGAAAAATATTCATGTTTACAGGCATTATTGAAGCAGTCGGCACTATTACTGCGTTAACCCCAAAAGGTGAAGACATTTCAGTGACGGTTGCGTCAGGTGATTTGGATTTAGGCGATGTAAAGTTAGGCGACAGTATTGCGACTAACGGTGTTTGCCTCACCGTCGTGCAACTAACAGGCAATGGTTACGTTGCTGACTTGTCGTTAGAAACATTAAAGCGAACAGCATTCGTCGATTATCAAGCCGGGCAGGTTGTTAACCTTGAAAAGGCAATGCTGCCAACTACGCGTTTTGGTGGCCATATGGTATCGGGTCATGTTGATAACGTCGGTGAGATCATTGAGCGTCAGCATACTGGCCGTGCTATTGAATTTTGGGTGAGTGCGCCGGATAATTTAGCTAAATATTTAGCAGAGAAAGGCTCGGTGGCGATTGATGGTATCAGTCTTACTATCAATGCGATTCGTGGTAATGAATTTAAGCTGACCATTGTGCCGCATACAGCGGCAGAAACGACGATGGAAGCTTTCAAAGTTGGCCGTAAGGTGAACTTAGAAGTAGATGTGATTGCTCGTTATCTTGAGCGTCTAATGTTAGGTGACAAAGCTGCAGATAAGAAGTCCGAAGTGACAATGGATCTGCTCGCACGTAGCGGCTTTTTAGGTTAAGCGGTTTTCTAAGTTAAGGGGATTAAGATGGCTTTAAGCAGCGCAAAAGAGATTATTGATGACATCCGCCAAGGTAAAATGGTTATCTTGATGGATGATGAAGATCGCGAGAATGAAGGCGATTTAATTATTGCTGCCGAAAAAATCACACCAGAAGCGATTAACTTCATGGCAACCAATGGCCGTGGTTTGATTTGTCTTACGCTGACTCAAGCGCGTTGTCAGCAGCTTAATTTACCGTTAATGGTACAAGAGAATACGGAACAATTTAGTACTAACTTCACCGTATCGATTGAAGCGGCACAAGGCGTAACGACTGGTATCTCTGCGGCTGATCGCTCGCGCACTGTGGAGGCAGCTGTTGCTGCTAACGCATCGGCTGCAGACATCGTAATGCCGGGACATATTTTCCCATTGATGGCACAAGCAGGTGGCGTATTGTCTCGTGCTGGTCACACTGAAGCCGGTTGTGATATTGCACGCCTAGCGGGTTTAGAGCCATCAAGTGTGATTGTTGAAATTTTAAATGAAGATGGCACCATGGCGCGCCGTCCTCAGCTTGAAGTTTTTGCCGAAAAACACGGTTTAAAACTGGGCACGATTGCGGATTTGATTGAATACCGTAATAACAATGAAACAACGATTGAACGTATTGCTGAATGTAAGTTACCGACTGAATTTGGTGAGTTCGATATGATCACATACCGTGACACTATCGATAACCAAGTACACTACGCGCTGCGTAAAGGCGATGTTGAAGCAGAACAGCCAACGATAGTACGTGTTCACTTGCAAGATACGTTTAAAGATATTCTTCATTCAGGTGCGACTCAGTGGACGTTGCCAAATGCCATGCAACGTATTGCCAAAGAAGGCGGTGTATTGGTTGTGCTGAGTAAGCAAGAAAGCCAAGAGGCTGTTATTGCAAAAGTGAAGAATTTATCAGCGGATGCCACAGGCCAACCTAAGGTGAAATTGAATCCAAAAGATCAATCTCGTCAGGTGGGCGTTGGTTCTCAGATCTTATCTGATCTAGGTGTATCGAAGATGCGTCTGCTATCATCAAGCACACAACGCTACCATTCGCTTTCTGGTTTTGGCCTAGAAGCGGTTGAGTACATTTGTGAGTAATTCTAGCCAATAAGGCTATGCCTCACTGATATCATCCCTGCGATTTTTTCAGTGAGGCGTTTAAGTTAATCAGCTAGCTCGATAACAGAGTGCTGATAACAAATTTTCATCAATAATGAGATTCCACCGTTTGACCGTAGCGACGCTACTACTAAGTGTGGTAGACTCCCGCGGTTTCTCAAACCGGAAAGACATAGTCACAGGAAGGCCCATGAAGGTAATTGAAGGCGCCATCGCGGCACCAAATGCAAAAGTTGCTATTGTAATCGCTCGCTTCAACAGCTTTATTAACGAAAGCCTACTTTCAGGCGCACTAGATGCACTGAAACGTCAAGGCCAAGTTAGCGAAGACAATATCACTGTTGTTCGTTGCCCTGGAGCATACGAACTACCATTGGTTGCACAGCAAGTTGCTAAAAGCGATCGTTACGACGCGATTATCGCGTTAGGCTCTGTGATCCGTGGTGGAACCCCACACTTCGATTATGTTGCCGGTGAGTGTAATAAAGGTTTAGCGCAAGTCGCTCTTGAGTTTAATACTCCAGTAGCGTTTGGCGTTCTAACTGTCGATTCTATCGAACAAGCCATCGAGCGTGCCGGTACCAAGGCTGGTAATAAAGGGGCAGAGGCTGCACTTAGCGCGCTTGAAATGGTAAATGTTCTGTCCCAAATTGAATCCTAATGGGGGTTAATGTGAAACCAGCCGCACGTCGTAATGCACGTCAGTTTGCTGTGCAAGCTATTTATTCTTGGCAGATTACTAAAGATAATGTTGCTAATATCGAACTTCATTTCCTATCTGGCGATAAGTTTGAAGAAGAAGAACACCAAGCAGATGCACCTGTACTTGCTGCACCACACAGTGATGTAGAGTACTTCCGTGATCTACTAACAGGTGTTGTTCTTAATCATCAAGAACTTGATAGCAAAATGCGTCCATACCTATCTCGTCCACTACAAGATTTGGACCAGATGGAGCTAGCGTTACTTCGTCTATCTATGTACGAAATGGTTAAGCGTGAAGACGTACCTTTCAAAGTGGTTATCAACGAAGCTATCGAACTAGCGAAAATGTTTGGTGCTGAAGATAGTCACAAATTTGTGAATGGTGTACTTGATAAAGCGGCACCAAGCCTTCGCAAAAACAAATAATCGATTCTGATTAATAGAGGCCAGCTTAGCTGGCCTTTTTTCTTTCTAAGTAATTGTATTTTTCTTTCTAAGTAATTGTATTATGGCTGGAAATGAATTTGATTTAATTGCTCGTTATTTCGAGCAACAAGCGGTTGAACGCCGTGATGTAGAACTCGCCATTGGTGATGACTGCGCATTACTTAAAGTACCCGAAGGCTGTCAACTTGCGGTGAGCACTGACTCATTAGTTGCTGGCACACATTTTTTGGCTGATGCCGACCCTAAATGGATCGCTCATAAAGCGTTAGCATCGAATTTAAGTGACTTGGCTGCAATGGGCGCAACGCCTGCTTGGGTATCGTTAGCGCTCACTATGCCAACACCAAATGAAACATGGCTTGATGGTTTTTGCCAAGGTTTCTTTGCTCTGGCTGAATATTATAATGTCCAGCTTGTCGGTGGTGATACCACCAAAGGTCCTCTTAGTATTACGTTAACCGTTCATGGTTTTATCCCTCAAGGCCAAGCATTAACACGCGGTGGTGCCAGTAATGGTGACTGGGTATATGTTACCGGTAACTTAGGTGACAGTGCGGCAGGTTTGGCACTGATTTTAGGTGAACGCGAACTTGATGATGCTAACTTGGCTAATACGCTGATTCAGCGCCATTATCTTGCTCAACCCCGTATCTTAGCTGGGCAGGCGTTGCGTGGTATCGCTTCTGCTGCACTCGATATTTCTGATGGTGTCGTTTCTGATTTAGGTCATATCTTAAAGCGTTCAGGCTTAGGGGCGGTGATTCATGTTGAAAAGCTCCCTCTTTCTGAAGAATTACGTGAATTTGAACCCGATCTGGCAAAAGCACAGCAATTAGCACTCACAAGTGGCGAAGAATACGAACTCTGCTTTACTGTGCCAGAAGCGCATCGTGGAGCCGTTGATGTAGCGCTTGCTCATACCGGTGTAACAGCAACGTGTATTGGTCAGCTTTATCCTGGGTGTGATGTTACGTTACAATCAGCAGGCAAAGCCATCGATTGGCAGTTGCATGGTTATGATCATTTTGCGGAGTAAGGTTTGACGGACCCAAGAGAACACATTCAATTACGTAACCCATGGCACTTATTAGCAACTGGTTTTGGCAGCGGATTGTCACCGATTGTCCCAGGTACCATGGGCACTGTTGCTGCGATCCCTTTTTATATGCTAATGACTCAGTTGCCATTTACTGTGTATTTAGCGATCACTTTTATCGCGGCGATTATTGGTATTACCATCTGTCAGAAAACATCAGATGATATGCAAGTCCATGACCATGGTAGTATTGTGTGGGATGAATTTGTCGGCTTTTGGATCACCATGGCAATCGCTCCCGCATTGAGTTGGGAGTGGGTATTGACCGGGTTCATCTTGTTCCGTTTTTTCGACATGATAAAACCTTGGCCGATTAGTTGGCTTGATAAACATGTACATGGTGGCTTTGGCATCATGGTTGATGATGTTTTAGCGGGCTTTATGGCGATGATTTCCCTTTGGGGAGTCGGCCATTGGTTAGGCTGGTAAGCTTGGGTTATTAACCCTATATAAAAAAGACTTTTCTGAAAGCCGCTTATATTGATAAGCGGCTTTTTGTTTTTTAATTATTGACGGTAAAACTTATTTACATTGGTATAAGCCATTGTTCGTCTAGTCTTAATTCTATATCAGCGCCAATCAGTCTGGGCGAGGGTCTTGGTTATAAGGCAGGGTGTTATGAAGGTCAATTGGTTAGCTGTGGTCGTCAGTCTGTTCAGTTCAATCAGCGTTATCGTGCAAGCTCAGGTATATCCATCGACAGGTACGGGCTGGGTGCTACCTGGTGGATGGGAAGCTCCTTTAACTACGTCAGCACTCGATTCTGCAAATGATGTAAAGCGTTGGGAAGCACAGCATGCTGATATTGTATTTGGCAGCATGCAAGATAAAGTGATGAATAAGAAGCTCATCAGTATGGGCTATATGTACAGCCAAAAACTGGATTGTAAACCTGGAAAACCAACCGCATGGCTTAGTAAACAGAGTGCACTAACAGGCTTAGATCTTGAAGATCTCTATTTGCATTTTTCAGAAGATACCCAGCTCGAAGCCGCTTCAATTAGCCAAGGGGTGAGTTATTTACTTGAAGGTTCTCCCTTCCATGTCATTCTTATCCGCAACGGTAATTACGCCACAGCACGTTTCCCGCTCACTGTGCAGCCTAATGATGAGTTGGTCGTGCTCTCGTCGTACCCATCCAACTCTCTCGTCATCGCCGCTGATATTGCACCTAAAGTGCAGCAAGCCATTGCATTATCCAGCCCAAGTGAAGGTATTGCACAGTGGAAGCCGATTCATAGTGATTGGCAACATGACCAAGGGGAGTGGCAAGGCTCGCTGGATATTCAGTACCCGTGGCAAAGCTCGTCGGCAAGGATAGAAGGACGAGAACTGAACACAGGGAAACAAGCGCTGAGTGATGGTTTACAAGTGTGGGTACTGAAACTGAACTGGCAGGCCAATAGCAAGGTGGAGCGAGTCGCATTTAAACCTTGGCTTAACTATCAAGATCAACGTTTGGTGATACCGGGTTGGGACTCGGTGAATGACCGTAATCAAGATGGCGTTGTCAGCGACCAAGAATTTTATTCTCGTAAAAATTTCAAGGCGAGTGCCCGTTTCCGCCATCAAGCGCGCTTGATCCCCGCGGGTCATATGTGGCCGGGTACCTGTTGGTATCGTTTAAATTTCGGTAATAAGTTATTGAATGATCTCCATGCTAAGTGGTATCGCTATGATTGGGAGCAGCAAGGATTAAGCGGTGCTTATAATGACGATATGGCTAAGCTGCTAGGTAATAATCAATTTACAGTCGAGGCTGGTGGGCAGCTGCAAGAACTGCCATTCAAGGCAGGAAACGATGAAGCGTCGTTGTATTATGCCAAGCAAATGGCAGACTTTTTAGCTTTGGTTAAAACTTACACTCAAACGCATTGGTTGGCCGCGAATATTTCGGATTTAAACCTTTGGCATTACGACGGTTGGCCACAAGCGCTACGCGATGTGGTGGATGTTTGGTTACGTGAGCATTACCTTAGTCCTGCGATGGGGCTAGATCGCTTGTATCGGTACTGGGATAATTTTGCTTTGGCTCGCCAAGGGGATAAGAGTTTAATCATGGTATCGATGAAAGGCGGGCGTAGTCAGGTTGCCCCGTTATTATCGACGGCTTGGCACCAAGATATCGAAACTGGGCTCGCGCTTTATTATCTTTTTAATATCCCTCAACGTACCTATTACCATAGTTGGAATGCTGGCTTTTATTACGGTAGCGGTAATACAACGGATAAAAACTGGTATCGCCAAGGTGTACCTAAAAACTGGGTTTATCAGCCAAGCGCTATGCTGAAGGTCGATATAGGCCAACCGACAATCGCGCCGAAAGGACATCGGATTGTGTATTGGCGCAATAAAACCAACGACGTAGATATTAAAGCAAAAACATCCAGCACTATGCTCGGGGATATTAGCGTCGCGCCGGCTAACTGGTTTTGGCTCTACCGCTCAGGGTGGGGCAGTGATTTCCCGCGGCATGGGGTAATTGCACGACAGTACAGCAAAGGGTTGGTGGTGTACCGTGCGATGAATGAGCCGAATAACACTGCGTTTATGCAGACTAAACCATTGCGGGTGTCGCTACCGGGCGATTATCGTCGCGTTATGCCTGATGGCACCTTAGGTGCATCTACTCGGTATTTAGAGCTGGGTGGATATGAAGGTGTCGTACTAAAAAAAGTAGAGTAACGTATTGTATCTGATAACTATAAAAACGGACTTCAGAGAAGTCCGTTTTTTAATGCTATTTAGCGAGCGTTGACTGTTAAGCCATGTATTCGCGAATTTGACGCTCAATACCAATCCCATCAATACCCAGCATTGCATGCAACTCTTGCTGTGTACCTTGTTCGACAAAGCGATCTGGCAAGCCAATGTTTAATACAGGTTTCAAGCATTTCGCTTTCATCATGTATTCAATTACACCGCTACCGGCACCGCCAGCAATGGCATTTTCTTCCACAGTGACAAGTACATCATGGGTTGCAGCAAGCTCTTGAATCAAAGCTTCATCAAGTGGCTTCACAAAGCGCATATCAGCAACCGTTGCATTTAAGTTTTCGGCTGCTTCTAGCGCATAGCTTAATGTCGTACCGAAGTTTAGTATTGCGATTTTCTCGCCTTTACGGCGCACAATCCCTTTACCAATCTCCAATGCTGTCATTACTTTATCTGCAGCGATGCCTGTACCACTACCACGAGGGTAACGCACAGCACTTGGCCCTTGATGTAAATGGCCAGTGTAGAGCATTTGGCGGCATTCATTTTCATCACTTGGTGTCATGATCGTCATATTAGGAATACAACGCATGAAGCTTAAATCAAATGCACCTTGGTGTGTTTGACCATCTGCACCGACTAAACCACCGCGGTCGATAGCAAACATCACGGGTAGATCCATGATAGCTACATCGTGGATCAGTTGATCATAACCACGCTGTAAGAAGGTGGAGTAAATCGCCACAACAGGGTTGTAACCACCAATTGCCATGCCCGTTGCAAGGGTTACTGCGTGTTGCTCTGCAATCGCAACATCAAAATATTGGCTCGGGTATTCTTTAGAGAAACGTACCATGCCTGAACCTTCACGCATCGCTGGCGTAATCGCCATGAGCTTGTCGTCTTGTTCAGCCATATCACACAGCCAATCACCAAAAATATTGGAGAAGGTTGGCTTAGCATTTTTCGCTTTTGGCAGTGGGTTCTGGGTTAAATCAAACTTAGGTACTGCATGGTAGTTAATTGGGTCGGCTTCAGCAGGGGCATAGCCCTTACCTTTTTTGGTCATAATATGAAGAAATTGCGGCCCTTTAAGGTTGCGCATATTCTTCAATGTTTTAACCAGCTCTTCCACATCGTGACCATCAACAGGACCTATGTAGTTAAAGCCTAATTCCTCAAATAGCGTGCCAGGTACGACCATACCTTTGATATGTTCTTCAGCGCGTTTCACCAACTCTTTGATTGGTGGTGCGCCTGCCAGCACTTTCTTGCCGCCTTCGCGAATCGTACTATAAAGACTTCCAGAAAGAACTCGTGCAAGGTGGTTGTTTAATGCACCCACATTTTCTGAAATTGACATCTCATTGTCATTAAGCACAACTAACATGTCAGAGTGAACATCACCGGCGTGGTTCATGGCTTCAAATGCCATACCTGCCGTGATAGCACCATCGCCGATTACGCTAACGACCTTACGGTTAAGGCCTTCTTTTTCAGCTGCGATGGCCATACCTAGGCCAGCGCTGATAGAGGTTGAAGAGTGACCGACAGACAATACGTCGTATTCACTTTCTTCACGCCAAGGAAACGGGTGAACCCCGCCTTTTTGGCGAATGGTCGACATCTGGTCACGTCGTCCCGTTAAAATTTTGTGCGGATATGCTTGGTGGCCTACATCCCAGATCAAATGATCGAACGGGGTATTGTAGACATAGTGTAAGGCGACAGTTAGTTCAACTGCGCCAAGGCCAGAAGCAAAGTGGCCGCTGGTTTGGCTTACTGAGTTCAGTAAGTAGGTACGTAGTTCGTCACATACCGCAGGCAAGCTGTCTTGCGGTAATAAACGAAGCTCATCGGGCGTATTAGCGAGTGCCAGATGAGGGAATTTTGAGATATCCAGTGTCATAACAATTCGGCGCTTTTACTGATTTTAGTTATTGCGCTCGATGACATATCGGGCAAAAACTTCTAGTTGTTCTGTATTGTAGGGGATTGTATCCAGCGCGTGTAGCGCTTCTTGATAAAGTTGCTGTGCTTTTTCTTGCGCACCAGCTAAACCAAGTAAAGCAGGATAAGTGCTTTTTTCCAGTTCTACATCAGAACCTTGTGGTTTACCTAACGTTTCAGTATCACCAATTACATCAAGAATGTCGTCTTGTACTTGGAATGCTAACCCTACAGCTTCGGCGTATTTGTTCAGTTGTGGCAATATGGCCACACCTTTCTCACCTGCGGCTAATGCGCCTAAGCGAATTGCGCAGCGAATTAACGCACCGGTTTTCTTTTTGTGAATGGTTTCAAGTTGGGCTAAGCCCACTTGTTGGCCTTCTGCTTCAAGATCAAGTGATTGGCCTAAACACATACCTGCCGCACCAGAGGCACGAGCAAGCTCTTTAACCATAGTAATACGTTGCGGTTCCGCATTTGGATTCAATTGGCCATCAGCCAGAATTTCAAAGGCTAAAGTCTGCAGTGCATCGCCAGCCAAAATCGCAATGGCTTCATCAAATTCGATATGGCACGTTGGTTGACCACGACGCAGTTCGTCATCGTCCATGGCGGGTAAATCGTCATGAATTAATGAATATGCATGGATACATTCTACGGCTGCCGCTGGCGCATCAAGGTCTTCTAATGAAGTCCCGAGCATTTCCCCTGTCACATAAGTAAGAAAAGGGCGTGCGCGTTTTCCACCAAGTAACGTCCCATGTTTCATCGCTTTTAGTAGCGATTGATCGGAATGAGGTTGAGCCGCAAGCCAAGATGCGAGTTGCTGATTACTTCGTTCGTGAAAGAACGTCAGAGATTGTGACAGAGAAAAAGTGTTATTCATTATGGGTATCAAATTCAGTCAGAGGTGCTTCGTCATCAGCTTGAAGCAAAATATCGACACGTTGTTCCGCTTGAGTCAGTTTTTGTTGGCTATTACGGGCTAATGCAATACCACGTTCAAACTTTTTAAGCGCATTTTCAAGTGAAATGTCGCCAGATTCGAGCTCAGCTACAATCGCATCAAGTTCATCAAGTGCGTCTTCAAACGCCATATTTTCGGGTTTTTTAGCTGCCATAAGAGTTTCACTATTTTGAAAGTGCAGGAAAAATAACGTAGTGACTGGGTAGCGTCAAATTATCGCACATCAATGTGTGTGTCAGAACAGTAATTTTCACCTTTTCACTTATCTGCGCTAAATCAATTTTGGAGGGTGCCGATACACTAGTAGTTCGGTAGAATACATTGGTTTTTCGTAACGCATCGCAAGTTGGAGAGTTTCTGGTGGATTTGGCAACCCTTATAGGCCTAATCGGGTCATTTGCCTTTGTTGTAATGGCAATGGTACTCGGTGGCAGCATTGGTATGTTCATAGATACACAGTCAATATTGATTGTTTTCTGTGGATCATTCTTTGTCGTATTGATGCAATATAGCGTCGGACAGTTTTTTGGGGCCACTAAAATTGCTGGCAAAGCCTTCATGTTCAAAACAGATGTGCCTGAAGATCTGATTGCTAAAATTGTTGAAATGGCAGATGCGGCGCGTAAAGGTGGTTTCCTTGCACTAGAAGAAATGCAGGTTGAAAATTCCTTTTTACGTAAAGGCGTCGATTTATTAGTCGATGGCCATGATGCAGATGTGGTGCGCTCCGCGTTACAAAAAGACATTGTGCTGACCAACGATCGCCATGAGCAAGGTATTGGTATATTTAAGGCATTAGGCGATGTCGCCCCTGCGATGGGGATGATTGGTACATTGATCGGTCTTGTTGCCATGCTATCAAACATGGATGACCCCAAATCTATCGGCCCAGCGATGGCCGTTGCACTTTTAACTACCTTGTACGGTGCAATATTTGCCAACATGGTGACTTTGCCTATCGCCGCAAAACTGACACTACGTAAAGACCAAGAAAAACTGAATCGAATGCTAATTCTGGATGGCGTCTTAGCGATCCAAGATGGTCAGAACCCCCGTGTTATCGACGGTTACCTGAAAAACTACCTTAATGAGAAAAAACGCTCATTCGATCCAGAAGGGTAAGGGGCGCTATAAATGGAAGAAGAATGCAAATGTCCGCCACCTGGGTTACCCCCGTGGATGGGCACATTCGCTGACTTGATGTCATTACTGATGTGTTTCTTCGTACTACTGTTGTCGTTCTCTGAAATGGATGTACTGAAATTTAAGCAGATTGCAGGCTCGATGAAGTTTGCGTTTGGTGTGCAGAACATGCTCGAAGTAAAAGACATACCGAAAGGCACCAGCGTAATCGCACAAGAGTTTCGTCCTGGCCGGCCGGAACCAACGCCAATTGAAGTGATCATGCAACAAACGATAGACATGACACAGCGTTCACTCGATTTCCATGAAGGAGAATCCGATCGCGCGGGAGGCACTAAACGTGATGCGGGTAAATTAACGGGTGGACAAACGGCAGAAAAATCGACCCAAGATAGTCAAAGCAGTGAATCAGAAGAAAGCCCATCGCAAGCGCAACTGCTGGAGATGTTACAGCAAGCCCTCGATCGTGAGATTGATGAGGGAGCAATAGAAGTTGAAAACTTCGGTCAGCAGGTGGTGATTCGGATTAAAGAAAAAGGGGCATTTCCTGCGGGTTCCGCATTTCTACAACCTAAATTTCGACCGCTTGTTCGTCAAGTTGCCGATTTGGTGCGAGATATTCCGGGTGTGATCCGAGTTAGCGGGCATACCGATAACCAGAAATTAGATTCTGAGTTATACCGTTCAAATTGGGATTTATCAGCGCAACGTGCTGTCTCTATCGCCCAAGAAATGGAAAAAGTGGAAGGTTTTGACCACAAGCGTTTACGCGTTGTTGGTTTGGCTGATACTGCACCATTGAACAAAAATAAAACAGAAGAAGAACGCCGTGCTAACCGCCGAGTTGAGATTTCGATCATGCAAGGCAAGCCGCATTATTCAGAAGATGTATCGAGTGTTCCCCTGCCATAATTACAATCTTCACGCCATCAACTTGATGGCGTGAGGTTGAACCCCCTGATAATCCTTACTAAGGTATTACTACCATCGCTGACAAGTTGGGTGAGTCTGCCTCTGTTTTCATAGGTGGATGCGCTTTGTAGCCAAATTGATAGCGATCACATTATCGAATGCAGCTCAACAATCGGTAAATCAAAAGATTATTCGTTGAGTAACCGTCTCTGCTGGTTTCAGCGGCAGCGAGCTTGCTGTATAATTCGCGCCTTTAGTTTGGCCCTGTGTAGCGAAGCGTGTTATGAAATTTATCGTAAAACCCCATCCAGAGATTTTTGTAAAGAGTGAGTCTATTCGTAAGCGCTTTACTAAGATCCTTGATAGCAATATTCGCATTATTCTTCTGCGTTTGACTGATACTGTATCGGTTGTCAATCGTCGTACTTACATCGAAGTAACGGTAAAAGATGAGACGATGCGCGAGCAGGTACTTGCTGCGTTAACGCGAACCTCTGGTATTCACCATGTGCTAGAAGTGAATCAAACTGATTTCACTGACATGCACGATATCTACGAGAAAACGTTAGATCTTGTACGTGAAGATATCGAAGGTAAAACCTTCTGTGTACGTGCAAAACGTGTAGGTAAGCATGACTTTACCTCGATTGAGCTTGAGCGTTATGTTGGTGGTGGTTTAAACCAAGCAGTTGAATCTGCAAAAGTGAAGCTGAAGAAGCCAGACGTTACCGTTAATATCGAAGTTGAAAATAACATCTTGAACCAAGTGCTGGCGCGTCATAAAGGCCTTGGTGGTTTCCCTATGGGTACCCAAGAAGATGTGTTAAGTCTGATTTCAGGCGGCTTCGATTCAGGTGTTTCTAGCTACTTGCACATTAAGCGCGGTAGTAAAGTGCATTACTGTTTCTTCAACTTAGGTGGCCCTGCACACGAAATTGGTGTTAAGCAGGTATCACACTTCTTATGGCAGAAGTATGGTTCGTCGGCAAAAGTGAAGTTTATCTCTATAGACTTTGAACCTGTTGTTGGTGAAATCCTAGAGAAAGTTGAAAACGGTCAGATGGGTGTCGTGCTGAAACGTATGTTTATGCGTGCCGCTGGCAAAGTAGCAAATCGTTTTGGTATTCAAGCGCTTGTTACTGGTGAAGCATTGGGTCAGGTATCTAGCCAGACGCTGACTAACCTTCGTATGATCGACAACGTAACAGATACTTTGATCCTTCGCCCACTGATTAACTGGGATAAAGAAGACATCATCAATGTTGCACGTGATATCGGTACTGAAGAGTTCGCGAAAACCATGCCTGAATTCTGTGGTGTGATTTCGAAGAACCCAACGGTAAAAGCATCGAAAGATAAGCTTGAAATCGAAGAAGCGAAATTTGATTTCACGATATTAGATCGTGTGGTGACTGAGGCTCGTGTCATGGATATTCGTGATATTGAAAAAGAAAGCCAAGAACAAGCACCTGAAATTGAATTAGTCGATCAGATCGAAAAAGGCGCGATCGTACTGGATATTCGTAGCCCAGATGAAGAAGACGAGAGCCCACTAGTGATTGAAGGTGTTGAAGTTCAGCACTTACCTTTCTACAAACTAGCGACTAAGTTTGGCGATCTACCACAAGACAAAACCTACCTGTTGTACTGTGATCGCGGCGTAATGAGCCGTTTACAGGCGCTGTACTTAACAGAAAATGGTTTTGCTAACGTAAAAGTATATCGCCCTTAATTGCGCGTATAATTTGAGTGGATGGCATTGTGTAATTGTCATTAACCGTTAGTAAAAAGAAACCCAGCCTATGTGCTGGGTTTTTTATTACTTGCAAACGTATGAAGCGTTAGATCAGGCGCTGATGATCATTGCTATCGACTACTTTTGTGGAAATACGTCGTAATGCATATTTGGCCACACCACCATAGGGCCCGCCACTTCAGCTGCGCGCTCTTTTCCTGCTAGCTGTACTACAATATCTAACGCAAATTCTTGCGCTGTACCTGGCCCTTGGCTAGTCAGTAGATTATGGTTGGTATCAAAAAATACCCGTTTCACTTTGCGCTTACTGGCTGATATCTGATCAATAAGGGCTGGGTGCGCTGTCATATAAGCTTCGGGGTACATATTGTGGTGTTGCAACAAAACTGCAGGTGTCGCACAGATTGCCGCGACTAATTTACCGTCATAACGATGCTGATTGACGAATTCGACCAGTAACGGGCTATCACGGAAGCACTCCGCCCCCCCGAGGCCACCCGGTAGTACTACACAATCAAATTCAATATCTGCCACTTCAACTAATGCGATGTCAGCAACCAGTTTGATGCCACGAGAGCCTTCAACGATTAATGCACCATCAGAAGCGACGCTTGCAATGGTGACATCAAAGTTGGCTCGACGAAGGACGTCAATTGCCGTAATGGCTTCCATCTCTTCTGTACCAGGGGCAATACAAACCGCAATCTTCGGAGTGGATGTATGTAGAAAGGTCATGAGGCTTTTTGCTCCATTGTTTTAATCTGTTGCCAAAGCTGGGCATTAAAAGGTGTGCGTATATTGTAGTGTTGACCACGTCGCACAATATGCCCAGTAATATAGTCGATTTCCGTCGGGCGGTGGTGACAAACATCTTGATTCATTGAAGAAAGATTATTGGCTGTCGCATGAATAACCCGATCTACCTGATCTTTGAGTGTTTCTGTTGTCGTGACATAACCCTCTGCGCACATGATGTCTGCAACTTCTTGGCAAATACTGATGAGTGCTGTTTGATACTGTTGCTGCGCTAAGTCGCCATTCTTACACTGATGCAATGCAGTTAATGGGTTGATTGCACAGTTAATTGCGAGCTTTTGCCACAGTGGTTGCTGAATATCGTGGTGCCATTGGCAAGGGGCTAATGCTTGATTCAATATTTCAGCTAAAGCCTGCATGGATTGCGCAGCCGGGTTAATCGCGCCAAGCCATGTTTGCCCGATCCCTGTGTGTTGTATGTGATGAACCTTTGGCTTGAAGGCTGCTTGTGAGGTTGTGGCATACAAGAGAGGGTTATTAGGGAGTGTGGCTAATGCAGCCGCTTGGCTTCCCATGCCATTATGCATGACAATGACTGGCGTGAAAGGCGAAAGCCAAGGTTGAATTGTTTTTATTGCTTGCTCAACTTGAAAAGCTTTTACCGTAATAAGTACGCAATCACTTTGCTGAAGTAGCTGTGTTTGGTTACTGGGGACGTTGAGCGTTTTTGATGGTTCAGGGGTTGATGCTCGTTCGAATGGCGTGAAATTAAATTCGTTATAAGGCTGTGAGTTACGTGTCCATAGATGAACTGAGTGGGCTTTTGCAAGTGAGGCCGCCCAAAGGCAACCAATGGCGCCAGCTCCAACAATAGTGAATTGCATGTATTTCGTCCTTAGGCACGTACGGTAATAATCCTGAGAGCTAGGGTAGCATTTTGCTTGTGGGTGGTGAATTTAGCGCAAAGAAAAAGGCGCAATGTGCGCCTTAATAAAAGATTGATAACGACATTTTTTACATCACTATTTTTTAAGGTCACGTAAATAGCGGTAAACAGTATCGCGTGATACGCCTAGAGATTCAGCGGTGATCACAATGGCATCTTTTATGTTGAAGACCCCATTTTCAAACAGTTGCTCAACAATAACACGGCTACGTTTGTGTGTTGGGATCGATCGATCTTCCATCGTGGCATTTTTGATTCGTTCAATAGAATCATTCAGCATCTCATCTGGATTTTTGGCAAATGTTTCAGGCGATACCGCTGCTGAATCAAAAGGAAGTGTATTGGGTAGCATCGAGCTCAAAAATGAATGGATAGGCGCATCCATATCTGCATTGATGCACAGTAGCGCAATAGCAGTGCCTACATCATTGCGAATAATGGTAGTGACAGAGCGAATTAACTTACCTTGAGAACAACGGCTGAAATAAGGTTCTGAAACATCGGCCCCAGTTTTCAGTTTTTCTAGTGCTAAGTTAGTGATCGGCGCACCGATACCACGTTCGGTGACGTGACCATTAGCAATTTTAATAATGGATGGATTCTCAATGTCTAAACTATGTAGCGCCACTTCGGTGTGTTGGCCATACATCGCAGCGATACCATCAACGACATTGCACATTGCATCGAGGATTAGCTTATCGCTCACGGATAAGGTGACTAGCATTTTCCATTTCCTTTTAAAGCAAACGAAAACATTCTGACTAGCTGCATTCTTCCCCGTATTTCCTGGTGGATTATGAATAAGCATGCAAGTGAAACTGTTTTCGTTTGCTACTGTGATTACTTGAGTGTGAATACAATCGCCACCCGTAGAGGTGGCGATTATGGACTTTAAACAGACATAATTTCAATAATTTCTTTATCTGTTTGTCCCATTCCTGCACTTACCATGCGGCCAATGTTACGGATAGTTTTTTCAACATCACGTGAAATAACACCCTGCATCGCTGCTGCGTGGTTATTCATTGCAAGAAGCATAGATTTAACTGCGGCTTGTGAAGAGCTGCCAACTTTCATTGCACATGTTGCTTTGGCACCGTCACAGACCATACCTGTGGTGTCGCTCAGTACGTTTTGGATAGCAAAGCAAGATTGCTCAAAGTCACCACCACGTAGGTAAACCATCGCCATTGCTGCTGCTGAGCTGGTGGCTGTGTTACCACAAAATGCAGAAAGTGGTGGGTAGTAAGACTTAATGTATACCGCGCCTAAGTGGCTCATAATAAGGGCGCGTGCTAAGGTTTCGTCATTTGCACCAACGAACTCAGCTGTTTTTACAACAGGCACAGTCGCTGCGATACCTTGGTTACCACTACCGTAGTTACTCATTGCCGGTAGAGTAGCACCACCCATACGAGCATCCGATGCAGCAGAGGTGTACATCAGGATTTCGTTAGATAGGCATTTGCCCATCATGCCGTCTTCCATACTGCTATCCATTGTACGGCCAATTTGTAGGCCATAAGGGTTATCCATCCCTTCTTTCGCTAATGCGCTATTTAACTTTTTAGCTTCAAGAATAAATGCAATGTCAGCAAAGTCCGCTTGAGTAGCAAAGTCATAGATATCGCGAATGCTGATGTCTACACCTTCACAGATCGATGCTGTGGATACTGCACCTTGTTCTTTACTTGCAGTGAAGATCACTTCATCGTTAAAGCGCTTTTCTTCGATACGAGTATGGCCACCACTGATGGTGATTTCTGCTGTATCTGCACCTTTGGTTGCAATTACGCGGCAGAAAATAAATTCACTGGTGTTGTAGCGAGAAACTTCAACCTTGCCTGCATCAATGAGTGCCTGCGCTTGTTCTACATCACTTGGCGTGATTTTAGCCAGCACTTCTAAGCCCGCATCAAAATCACCTGCGACAGCACCTGCTGCTGAAGCGATATGAAGGCCAATTTTACCTGTACCTGGTACAAAAACGCCCATTGAGTTTTTGTAAAGGTTATCAGAAACAAACACTTTCAAAGTCTCAGGTGTGCCACCTAGCATATTTGCAACCGCTGATGAGGCATAAGCCGCTGAGATTGGTTCAGTACAACCCAATGCCGGTTTAACCACAGAGTTGATGATGCTGATGTACTGTTTCCATTGTGCTTTCATGACGTATCCCTTATTTAGCGTGAGCGATTGCTTCAACTTCAACTAGAACGCCTAATGGCAGATCTTTTACTGCGAAACAGCTACGTGCAGGGCAGTCGGTTTCAAAAACTGTTTTGTACACTTCGTTAAATGCGGCGAAATCAGCGATGTCTGCTAAGTAGCAAGTTGTTTTTAAAATGGTATTCACATCACCACCACCTGCTTCAACAACACTCACTAGGTTTTTAAGTGATTGAATAGATTGTGCAGTAATACCGCCTTCAGCCACTTTGCTGGTTGCTGCATCTACTGGTAACTGACCTGAAGTAAAGATGAGGTTGTTGTACGCAGTGCCGTGAGAGTATGGACCGATAGCAGCTGGAGCATTTTCAGAAGTTACAACAGTTTTCATGGGTTTGGCCTTTGTCATTGATACGAATGCTAAGCGGTTTTTATTGTGCCGCATGCAATTTAATTTGCACTTATAATACAAAATAATTTGCATCTTGCAATTGATAATTTTAAAAAAATTGAAGTTGTCGCTCTTTAAATAAGTCGGCGCATGTGTTTTTTGTCTTGTTTTATCT
Source organism: Photobacterium sanguinicancri (assembly GCF_024346675.1). NCBI lineage: Bacteria > Pseudomonadati > Pseudomonadota > Gammaproteobacteria > Vibrionales > Vibrionaceae > Photobacterium > Photobacterium sanguinicancri. Next base: position 2,828,756 of record NZ_AP024850.1, on the reverse strand, counting down.
GGATTTCGCCTGAATAACTTGATCCAGTTAACACTTTTTGGTTATCTGTAATTAATCGCTTGTTGAAAATAACAATGTCCAATATATTTGCATCTGCAAATAATTTTGAACTTTATTTTTAAGAGTTGAAGCAATGAAAAAACAATTAATGAGCGCTGGTTTTAAAGCGATTGCACCTTTGTGTATTGGGGCATTCCCATTTTCATTCATCGTGGGTGCTGTCAGTATCCAGGCGGGAATGGATATTATGCAGAGTACGCTATGGGCATTTACTGTTTTTGCCGGTTCTGCCCAAATGGTAGCGCTGGGCTTATTCCAGTCTGGCGCAAGTATGGCGGTGATTATGCTGACTACCTTCATCATTAATTTACGTCATGTGTTATACAGCGCATCGGTATCAGAGCATGCGAAAGAATACCCGCTACATATTCGGATGCTGATGTCATACGGCCTGACAGATGAGGTGTATGCGTCAACGATTACAGAATTCCGTAAAGAAAAAGAAGGCCGTCATTGGTTTTACCTTGCAGCAATGTTTGGCTTCTGGGGAAACTGGGTGCTGGCTAACTTGATGGGAGCGCTAGTAGGTTCATCTTTCCCTGATATTGCTAACTATGGGTTAGAGTTCGCGATGGTTGCAGCCTTTATTGCGATTGTTATTCCACAAGTAAAAAGTCGCGAATGTATTGTTGCAGCAGTAGTGGCTACTATCTCGGGTATTTTACTCTCAGGTTTGCCACATTCACTTGGTTTAGTGATTGCGGCAGCAATTGGTGTACTCGCGGGTTACCAGATGGACCTTGCGACAGAAAAAGAACAACGTAAACAACAAGAAGCAAATCAAGTAACTGAAGTAGAAGGCGCATAACATGGACATGACTACATTTTTAATCTTTACCTTAGGTATGGCTGCGGTAACTTTCGCGATTCGCTTTTCAGTGATTGGCATGGCGGGCTCATTTGAAATGTCTGAACGTATGAAGCGAACACTACGCTTTGTACCAGTAACTGTATTGCCAGCAATTATTGCTGTTGAGATTCTAGGTGCAGGCTCAAACATGGTATTCAGCCTTGAAAACCCACGCGTATTGGCAGCGATTGTATGTACCATTGTGAGCTTACGTTTTGACTTAGTATGGGTGGTATTAAGTGGCATGGGCTCATTGTTGTTATTCCAAAGCCTACTAGGCTAAACCCAAAACATTCATATTGTTTTCCTCGACTAAATTTTCCCCCTCAATTAAACGCAGCTTTTTAGCTGCGTTTTTTGTTTTACTACAGACTGTGTATTTTTATCATCGACTATGGCTGTTGTATCTACCTTGTTAAGAATTACGCTGCACGTTTTGCCATCTTCAATAAGGTTAAAGAGGTTATTTCACTAACCTCGAGCGCTCAACCAATAGCAAGCTTTCACTCTAGTTGGACAAAATCATGTTGTATGGTATTGGGTAAAGAATATCAATCTAGCTCAGTTACAGATCAGTTGTTGGTGATGTTAGAGACTATCGATGAGGAAACTGAGATACCTGTTTGGTGGTAATTAAGCGGATGTTATTGCGGGGGAGAGGACGTTGATTAGTTCAATAATTACTAAATTCTAGACAATAAAAAAGGCGCTAAAAGCGCCTTTTTTGAAACTGTTGTAGCTCTAACTATTACAGGTGCATACCAACACGGAAGATTACAGCATCGCCGTAACCATCAACACCTAATTTGTTAGCAAAGTAACGGTATTGAACGCCTGTGTAGAAAGTATCTGTGATGTCATACCAAAGGCCAACTGCACCATTTAGGGCTGTTGAACCATTTTGCATTTTTTTGTATTCGTCGTTGCGAGCAAATTCAATTTCATTCCAGTTGGTAACCATGAATGGTTGACCCGCTAGTTCAAAGTTGAAGCCTGCATTCCAACCTGCCATACCGCCATTAAGGCCTGCAGCTTCAGAGTTACCTGTGGTTAGATCGTGAACACCAATCCATGGTTTGAACCAGAAGTTGTCGCCAGTTAGACCAGTGTAACCAAAACCGATAACGCGGTTTTGCTCAGAAAAATCATTGCCTTTACCGCTTTCACTGTAATCATATACTTGGCCGTATGCTGTAAAATCACCAACTAGTTTGTAGTGGATAGAGAATTTAGCAGCTTGACTACGCTCGCTTGAACCTTTGTTTAGCTTTTCGTACTCGTAGAAACCGTACATTTCACCCCAATCAAAACCAGCGCCGCCTTCAGCACCTAGCGTGATGTGATCATCACGAGCATCACTTACGTCTTGGCCGTTAAAGCCTTGAGTGCCGTTAGTCCACGTTAGGTAGTCGCCGTAAACGTTAGCAAAACCGTAGTGGTATTCAGCTTGTGCTGGAAGTGCCGCAGTTGCTGCTAGTGCAGTTAGAGCTAGTAGTGATTTACGCATGGTTCAAACTCTCGTTGATTATGTCGTCGTTAATTCAGGCTGAGTTAAGGGGGTGCCCGATTTGATGGTGGGCATTTTATGGGTTTATGTCACCGTTGTGAATGTAACGATTGCGCAAACCTTTGCTAAATGTGATCTTGATCCACTGTAATCGGTTACATTGGGCGTTTTTTTGTGACCTATTCGGGTAATTAATTTGAACTTTTTCAAATAAGTATGAAGTTGATGTGTTTTGTGGTGGTTTTTTGAACAACATTAGGCGTTGTTTTTTAGACATTCCTGTCTGTTTGGTTTGACATCAACAACAATCAGGCTGTTAATGATGTCATTTTTGGTTGATTAGCCGAAATAAAGGGGTAGTGGCAAAAAAATGCAATTGTATATAGTCTAACTAATTAGCGTTTTGTACCTCTATATACCTGTTTTTTGTCACCTTAATGCGCGTCATTTTGCCCTTTGTTGACTAAATGAATCAACACTAACACGGGTAAACCGATAAGTGCCGTGGTGAAGAAAAAGGTGTTGTAGCCAAAATTGTCGACATACATGCCAGAAAAGCCAGCAATAAACTTAGGGAATAGCAACATGATTGAGCTAAACAATGCGTATTGCGTGGCTGAAAAAGCAACGTTAGTTAGGCTCGACATATAGGTAATGAAAGCGGCAGTCGCAATACCGGCACTCAGGTTATCTAGTGAGATAACAGCTGTCAGCATAGGTATGCTGTTTCCCATATAGGTAAAAGCAACAAACAGTAAATTGGTAAAGGCAGAGAGAATAGCTCCTAAAGCTAAAATACGCATTGTGCCGTATTTACTTACCATGATGCCGCCAAGACCAGCACCGGCGAGTGTCATGATAACGCCGTACACTTTTGAAACCGAGGCGACTTGGGTCTTGGTAAAGCCCATATCGACGTAAAAGGCATTGGCCATGACGCCCATAACGACATCTGAAATACGGTAACAACCAATCAACACTAAAATTAACAGGGCGTGACGCCCATAGCGTGAAAAGAAGTCCTGAAATGGCATGATGGCTGCGGTATAGAACCAAGCAGAGCCTTTTGCAGCGAGTGGATTCATGCCTTTATTGAGCAAAGATTGTCGGAATTTTTTTTCTATATTGTCGATCTGGCTTGAATCGATCGTCGGTTCTTTAATGCAGAGTGCGGTAATAAGGCCCACTGACATAAAACTCGCCATGATGAAGTAGGCCATTTTCCAGCCCGTCACATCATACGCCGTGTCGGAGCCAAACCACGCGGCAAATGCCAATGCGCCAGCCCCAGCCATAATCATCGCTAAACGGTAGCCTGTCATATAGGCCGCGGCTAATGCTGCCTGTAAGCGCTCAGTTGCTAACTCAATTCGATAAGCATCAATAACGATGTCTTGCGAAGCAGAGGCAAAAGCGACGATCACCGCAAAAATAGCCAGCTGAACTAGGTCGACTTGTGGGTTGCTGATTGCCATGCCACATAGCGAAGCAATGATAAGTAACTGTGAGAACACCATCCAGCCACGGCGGCGACCAAGCAGGTGCGAAAAAAGTGGAATAGGGAAACGATCAATCAGTGGTGACCAAATCCATTTAAAGCCATACGCTAACGCGACCCAGCTAAAAAAACCGATGTCGGTGCGACTGACTTCCGCTTCGCGTAGCCAAAACGACAGCGTGCCGAAAACAAGCAAAATAGGAAGGCCAGACGAGAAGCCCAGCGCCAGCATGATAAGTACTTTACGCTCAAGGTATACTCGCCATCCTAAATTTGTCTTGTTTTCTAACGATTGATCCATGTTTACCTCAATGACGAATAGATTCTTCAGCCAATCGAGTACGCGAATGATCAGCATGTTTGCCTGCAGCACCAATGCAATAAGGCTATTGCTGCTGAGGTAATCTATTGTGAATAGAGGCTATAAAGCAAGTGTGTAACGGTAATTTTTCCGTTAAATGACACTATGGCCTAGCTCCATGGATGTTTTCGGGCGCTGGGCCTAGTCCGAGTAGATAGTTTGCACAGCTGACGACCTTGTGCTGAACAAACATATTACCTAAAAGTTGGTGCTCTTCAACGGCTTCGAGTAGGTGAAGTAAATACCAATAGGTGGATTCATAGTGGTCATCAGGTTGACCCGTCGTGATGGCAAGCCCCCACCATTCGTGCAAATGCTCGGTACAGATGGCTTCGAGTGAAGTGAAACATGTGCGGCCATGGATAGTGTTTAATGTGCTAAGTGCAAGGATTGGGGCGAACTCTTCCACATGAGCATGCACAGCTTGAGTAATGGCGTTGTGCGAAAGGCTGTTATCTGAAATTAATGTAAGCATAAAGTCACCAGAGTGTCGGATCACACTCTGGTGATCGTCACTTAGTTATTAATAGTTTTAATTGTCTTAATAACTATAGGTTGTTGCGGCACATCTTTCATACCCATTGAACGGATAGTCGTGGTAGGTATAGTGGCCATTTTTTCTATTACTGAGAACCCCTTCACAACTTTACCAAACACGGCGTAGCCTGCTTGATTGCCATTGGCGTTCAAAAAGCTGTTATTTTGGTAGTTAATGTAAAATTGACGCGTTGCTGAGTGCGGATCTTGCGTGCGTGCCATTGCCACAGTCGCACGATCATTTTTCAAGCCGTTAGTGGCTTCATTTTTAATGGCATCATACGATGGACGACGGGTTAAATCTTCATCAAAGCCACCACCTTGCGCCATGAAACCAGGGATCACACGGTGGAAAATAGTACCTTCGTAACTGCCGTCTTCAACATAACGTAGGAAGTTCTTACTACTGATTGGGGCTTTTTGCTCGTCCAGCTGAATCGTGAAGTTACCGACATTCGTGGTGACTTCGACTTGAGTCGTAGCAAAAGCCGATAATGGCAGAGTAACTGCAGCCATAACCGTTAATGCGGTTAATAATTTGCGCATTATAGATTCTCCTGCATGTAGTTGTTCAATTCAGCATCAGCATAAATATCGTTCAGAACAGCAGTCATCAGGCCGTTTAGTGCTAGTTCCATATCTTCAGTTGACGCACTCATTGCGCCAGTCTTATCTGACTTGCCTGCGTAGCGTTTTACGAATTTACCCTTGGGAGTATCAATCACAAGTTGAAGCTGTAATTTGCTGCTTAATTCATGGCTCATCACGCTGTGTTTTACGTTAACCATAGCTTCAAGAATATCAAGGCGTAGAGTGCCTTTACTGTTTTTGTCTAGCTTGTAACCTTGCGCTGTTAGTTGGCGTGCCAGTGCATCTTCCAACGTAACTCGCAAGTTTTGAGATGCATGAATTGGCTCTACATTTTGGCGGCCTGTATCAACCACGGCAATAAACTGTGCTGGGCGTAAATCTTGGCTAGTCAGGTTGATGTGTGTGCCGTTAACACTTGCTTGGGTTGCAATAACCGGTGTTGGTGCAAGTGTGATCTGCGGTGCTTGCGGTGCAGAACATGCTGATAGCGCAAGAACAGATGCGGCTACAAAAAACTTCTTCATTTTCTTATCCTTAGCTGAAGTATCGACTGCCATGACACGTTGGTACTGAAAGATACAGAGACACATAAGTACGTAGGCAAATCATAAGTGCTTGTTATTCTGGTTATTTGCCAGATTTGTAAATAATAAATTTGTTATTTTGCGCAATTTTTTGAACGTTGCCAAATATGCGTTTCATTTTCTCATCGTATCCCAGTTGGCGGTTACCAATGACGATTAACTGCCCATTAGGGCGAAGAACTTGCTGCGCATCACAGAACATCTGCCAAGCAATATGATCGGTCACTGCATTCTGCTGATGAAATGGAGGGTTACACAGCACCATATCGGCCGATTCAGCTTCCAGTCCATCTAAACAGTTGTTGACGATAGCATGGATTTGTTCTGGGTTATCAAGGTTTAACTTGGCATTTTCGCCACATGATGCAACAGCCATGTAGCTTTCGTCTACGCTGGTTACTTTTGCCTGTGGGTTCAATTTGGCTGCTTTTAAGCTAATCGCACCATTACCACAGCCTAAATCGATAATATGTTTAAGGTTTGGATCTTGTGGAATATGGTCTAACAAGAAACGACCACCAATATCTAAACTTTCACCAGAAAATACATTAGCGTGGTTGCTTAGGGTTAAGCCGTGCTCTGGCACATCCCACGTTTTAGGGCTTGGCATCGGTTTCACGAGTGAGCTATCAGGTTTAATGAACACTAAACGTGCTTTTTTAACCGCTAATGATGTTTTGGTTTCACCTAAGTGCTTTTCACACAACTTTAATGTTGATGTGTGAATTTCTTTGGCTTTACCTGCACCAATAATGACGCAATCTTCCGGTACTAAGTGACATAACTGTTGCAGCTGCCAAGTAAGAAGACGGTTGTTTTTGGGTAGTTTGATCAGTACCAACTGCGGGTTTGCAGGTAAGTCTGCAAGGCAGTCGAGTTGTGTCACTTCTGGTAAATCATTTGCAGCTAAGTTTTGACTACAACCTTGCTGTGCGACGTAAGAGTCACTAATGCTGGTAACTTGGCCTTTTTCAGCAAGCCAACAGCTTAATGCGCCGAAACTATCATTAAAGATCAGGATCGGGCGCTGTGGGTCTAATACCATGTCATGAGTGTGATTGATCAGGTACTCATCTGCGGCATCCCATGCTTGCAGGGTTTCGTTTGTACGCTGCGGGTAACGAGCAAGCTTCAAGGTACGATCAAGCAGAGTTAGCACTGGTTTCATTACGGATAACTTTCAGGTATGTTTACGAATTATGGCTATTGTCGCAAAACCTTCGGGATGCGTCACATAGATTTTTCGGTCTGTTGATCCTTTCGGTGATTTACATGTTGCAAGAACGTATTATTGAAAAACTAGAACACGCATTTTCACCAGCTCACCTTGATGTTGTGAATGAGAGCTACATGCACAATGTCCCCGCGGGTTCTGAAAGCCATTTTAAAGTGGTGATCGTATGTTCCGAATTTGAAGGTAAGCGCCTTATTGGGCGTCATCGCGCGGTAAATGCTGTACTAGCGGATGAGCTGGCGAATCATATTCATGCGCTGGCGATGCACACCTATACACCAACTGAGTGGAAAAGCCTTATCGAAGGTGCGCCATCGTCACCAGCTTGTCACGGTGGTGGTAAGTAAAATCGACGCTGCTTAAATGTAGCGTATTCTCTTGAAGAGATAGCTATAATGCATACTATAAATCAGCCATGTGTAGTGGCTGATTATCTCTTTATCATTAGATTTTTCTTTCTTTCTTTCTTTCTTTCTTTCTTTCTTTCTTTCTTTCTTTCTTTCTTTTCTTCTTCCTATGCCCACTTTAATGTAACGCTATGCTCATGCTGGTGGCTTTTTGCGTGTGACTACTCAATTTGTGCCAAATATAGATAATCCTTTTGTCGTAAAGAGAGGGATTTTTGAAGCGCCAAGCATTATTGCAATTAAACATCTTCTATCATCAAAACCGAATCGTCATTCACTGGCTATACTGAGCGGGTAACGCTGTAGATAACCTCGTCTTGATAATTATAAAAAGTGCGATACAAGGAAGATTGAATGATAAAGCGGCTTTTTAGCGTAGCCTTTATAGTGGCTACTGTTCTGGTTTTAAATGCATGTGATCGTGAGGCCTCTTCCGATAACAATGCAGAAGCACCGCTCGTTGAATGGAAGTTAGTGACGTCATGGCCAAAAGGTTTTCCTGGACTCGGTTATGCCCCTGAATATTTTGCCGATCAAGTATCTCGCTTAAGTGGCGGTAAAATGATTATCAAAGTGTATGGCGCAGGTGAATTAGTGCCAAGTTTTGATGTGTTTAATGCGGTGTCAAAAGGCACAGCTCAAATGGGCCATTCAGCGTCGTATTATTGGGAAGATAAGATACCTGCTGCCTCCTTTTTTGCGGCGGTGCCTTTTGGCATGACCGCGCAAGAAATGAATGCGTGGCTACACTATGGTGGCGGGTTAGCACTGTGGCAGGAATTATATGCGCCTTATGGTGTCATCCCAATGTCTGGGGGAAATACAGGCACCCAAATGGGGGGCTGGTTCAATACGGCTATAAAAGAGAGTAGTGATCTAAAAGGGCTGAAAATGCGTTTACCTGGATATGGTGCTGAAGTACTTAAGCGCGCTGGAGGTATTCCGGTTAGTTTACCGGGAGGCGAACTTTTTACTGCACTTGAAACCGGTGCAATTGATGCGACTGAATGGGTTGGACCGTTTAATGATCTGGCTTTTGGGTTACACAATGCAGCCCGTTATTATTATTACCCAGCCTGGCATGAGCCAAGCACCAATATGGAATTCCTAATTAATAAAGATGCTTATCAGGCACTCCCTGATGATCTCAAAGCCATCATTGAAACTGCCGCTCGTGCGACTAGTCAGAATATGTTGGACGAATACACTGTCAAAAATGTTAACGCTCTCAGCGTGTTGCTCAATGAGCATGATGTTAAGCTAAAAGCCTTCCCTGAATCTGTTCTGTTGCACTTAAAAACGATTAATAATCAGTTGCTCCAGGAATTGAGTCAACAAGACCCTAATATTAAGAAAATTTATGCGTCGTATCAGCATTTTTTAATCGCGGTACGCGACTATGGCAGGGTCACCGATAATGCAGATGTAAACATCGATTAACATCGCGTAAAAACTGAGACACATTTTTTTTGAGCCAATTGCTGAGCACTTGTTGCGAGTGTTTATAACTTGTTTGTTTGTTGTTTGCATTTGGGTTCAAGTGGAAATGAGATGTACAAAAGCACTATCAGTACGAATTGTGGTTTAGTTCAAATTTATTCACTACTGTAAGTGTTGCCATCTCATTCATTGCCGATTTTAGCCCCGATCAGTACGGATTAACATGGTAAAAACCGTTCGATTAATGATAGAATCGCGGGCTTGAAAAAAGCTTATCACAATAAGTTGTGATGAGCTGGTTAATAGGATGTTGCGGCGTCGGTGTAGGATATGAAGCCGGCTTCGGACGATGGAAAGTCGTGTCTTAATTGCGCAATAGAAAATTTCTTTTTTCCCGTTAATGTAGTGCAAGTGCGTATGATTACAATAAAAAAGGGTCTGGATATCCCAATTTCAGGGACTCCTACCCAGGCGATAAATGATGGTAATGCCATCACACGTGTTGCCTTGCTTGGCGAAGAATATGTTGGTATGCGTCCTACCATGCATACCCGCGTAGGGGATGTAGTGAAGAAAGGTCAGGTTCTTTTTGAAGATAAAAAGAATCCTGGCGTTAAATTCACTGCTCCAGCCGCTGGTAAGGTTACTGAGATTAATCGTGGTGCTAAACGTGTTCTACAATCGGTTGTTATCGATGTAGAAGGCAACGAGCAAATCACATACAACAGCTATACCGCTGATCAACTAGCACAACTCGATCGTGCTGTTGTGGTTGAACAGTTAGTTGAATCTGGCATGTGGACAGCGCTTCGTACCCGTCCATTCAGCAAGGTGCCGGCTATTGATTCAGAAACAAAGGCTATCTTTGTTACTGCAATTGATACCAATCCTCTAGCTGCAAGCCCTGAGCTAATCATCAACGAACAAAGCGATGCGTTTGTTGCTGGTCTAACTCTACTTTCTCGCTTAACTAGCGGCAAAGTCATGGTTTGTAAAGCAGGTTCGAGCTTACCGCGTAGTTCTGAAGCTAACATTGAAGAACACGTATTCAACGGTCCACACCCTGCTGGCCTAGTTGGTACTCACATCCACAAGCTATTCGGTGCTAATGCAGCGAATGTTGCGTGGCACATTAACTACCAAGACGTTATTGCGTTCGGTCAGCTTTTCTTAACAGGTGAGCTATACACTGATCGCGTTGTTGCCCTTGGTGGTCCTGTTGTGAACAACCCACGTCTTGTGCGTACTCAAATCGGTGCTTCTATTGAGCAGCTAACTGATTCTGAGATGATGCCTGGTCAAATTCGTGTGCTTTCAGGCTCTGTTCTGAACGCGACGAAAGCGGTTGGTCCACTGGCTTACCTTGGTCGTTACCACCTTCAAGTAACGGCGCTTCGTGAAGGCTATGAGAAAGAATTCTTAGGCTGGATCGCACCAGGTAAAAACAAATTCTCTGTAACGCGTTCGTTCTTGAGCCAATTCTTCCCTGGTCAGTTGTTTAACATGACAACCACGACTAACGGTAGTGAGCGTTCAATGGTGCCAATTGGTAACTACGAAAAAGTAATGCCACTAGACATCGAACCAACACTGTTACTTCGTGACCTTTGTGCTGGTGATAGCGATAGCGCGCAACTACTGGGTGCGCTTGAGTTAGATGAAGAAGATCTGGCTCTATGTACGTATGTATGCCCAGGTAAGTATGAGTTTGGTCCATTGCTACGTGAGTGCTTGGACAAAATTGAGAAGGAAGGGTAATTCATGGGTCTCAAGAATTTCCTCGAAGATGTTGAACATCACTTTGAACCTGGTGGTAAACACGAAAGATGGTTTGCGCTTTACGAAGCATTCGCCACTCTTATGTACACTCCAGGCCAAGTGACGCGTACTGGTTCACACGTTCGCGATAGTATTGACCTTAAACGTATCATGATCATGGTATGGTTTGCGGTATTCCCAGCAATGTTCTGGGGCATGTTCAATACGGGTCATCAAGCAATCACTGCACTAAACCACATGTACGTTGGTGAACAACTGGCGACTGTACTTGCAGGCGATTGGCACTACTGGCTAACGCAAATGTTAGGCGGCACACTCACAGCTGATGCTGGGTGGGGTAGCAAAATGCTACTCGGTGCGACTTACTTCCTCCCTATCTACGCAGTGGTATTTGCTGTAGGTGGTTTCTGGGAAGTGCTTTTCTGTATGGTGCGTAAGCATGAAGTTAACGAAGGTTTCTTTGTAACTTCTATCTTGTTCGCATTGATCGTTCCAGCAACACTTCCACTTTGGCAAGCTGCACTAGGTATTACCTTTGGTGTTGTTGTTGCGAAAGAGATCTTTGGTGGTACTGGTCGTAACTTCCTTAACCCTGCGCTTGCAGGTCGTGCCTTCCTGTTCTTCGCATACCCAGCTCAGATCTCTGGTGATCTAGTATGGACTGCGGCTGACGGTTTCTCAGGTGCAACTGCGCTAAGCCAGTGGGCTAACGGTGGTCAAGCTTCTGTACTGAATACAGTGACAGGCGAAGCGATCACTTGGATGGACGCGTTTATCGGTCGTATTCCAGGCTCTATCGGTGAAGTTTCTACACTCGCTATCATTCTTGGTGGCGCAATGATCGTTTACATGGGCATCGCTTCATGGCGCATCATCGCGGGTACTATGATTGGTATGGTTGCAGCAGCGACTCTGTTTAACATCGTTGGTTCTGACACCAATGCAATGTTCAGCATGCCATGGCACTGGCACCTAGTTCTAGGTGGTTTTGCATTCGGTATGATGTTCATGGCAACTGACCCTGTATCAGCGGCATTTACCAATAAAGGTAAGTGGTGGTACGGTGCGTTAATTGGTGCAATGGCAGTGATGATTCGTGTAGTTAACCCAGCTTACCCTGAGGGTATGATGCTGGCGATTCTATTCGCGAACCTCTTCGCGCCTCTATTTGACAACCTAGTTGTTCAGGGCAACATCAAACGGAGACTAGCTCGCCATGGCAAGTAATAACGATAGCATTAAAAAAACGCTGATTGTTGTTGTCGCGCTGAGCCTAGTCTGCTCGATCGTGGTATCAACTGCAGCTGTTGCACTGCGTCCTCTACAGCAAAAAAATGCGGTAGAAGATGTTCAGCGTAACATCTTGTCTGTTGCTGGCCTGCTTGACGGTGCTGCAAACATTCAAGAAGCATACGGTCAGTTCATCGAGCCTAAGCTTGTTGACTTAAACACTGGCGAGTTTGTTGATCAAACTGAAGCGGGTCAAACACCTGCACAGTACAACCAACGTTCAGCTGCGAAAGATCCAGCACAATCTGTGAAGCTAAACGCTGAGCAAGATCTGGCTAAGATCATTCGTCGTGCAAACGTGGCGACTGTTTACCTCGTTAAAGACGCGAACGATAACATCGAGAAACTGATCCTACCGGTTCACGGTAACGGTCTGTGGTCTATGATGTACGCATTCGTTGCGGTTGAGACTGATGGTAATACTGTTTCTGGTATCACTTACTACCAGCAGGGTGAAACCCCTGGACTGGGTGGTGAAATCGAAAACCCGAACTGGCGTGCACAGTTTGAAGGTAAGAAACTGTTTGATGACAACAACCAACCTGCTATTCGCGTAGTGAAAGGTGGTGCAACCCCTGGTGATATCCACGGTGTTGACGGTCTTTCTGGTGCGACGCTAACTGGTAACGGTGTACAACACACCTTCGATTTCTGGTTAGGCGACATGGGCTTCGGTCCTTTCCTAGCTAAGGTTCGTAAGGGAGGCCTGAACAATGGCTGATGCTAAAGAAATGAAAAAGATCTTGTTTGCGCCGTTTCTCGACAACAACCCGATCGCGCTTCAGGTTCTTGGTGTATGTTCTGCACTAGCGGTTACTACGAAACTAGAAACAGCGTTTGTAATGACGCTAGCGGTAACGTTTGTTACAGCATTTTCTAACTTTTTCGTATCGTTAGTTCGTAACCATATTCCTAACAGTGTACGTATCATCGCGCAGATGGCGATCATTGCATCACTAGTAATCTTGGTTGACCAAGTACTAAAAGCATTTGTTTACGATATTTCTAAACAGCTTTCTGTATTCGTTGGCCTGATCATTACTAACTGTATCGTAATGGGTCGTGCTGAAGCATACGCAATGAAGTCTGCACCACTACCGTCGCTTATTGATGGTATTGGTAACGGTCTTGGTTACGGTTTCGTACTAATCACTGTTGGCTTCTTCCGTGAACTACTAGGTTCAGGTAAGTTATTTGGCATCGAGGTTCTACCTCTAGTATCTGACGGCGGTTGGTACCAACCAAACGGCATGATGCTACTCGCGCCATCAGCTTTCTTCCTGATCGGTTTCATGATCTGGGCTATCCGTATTATTCGTCCAGAACAAGTAGAAGCGAAGGAGTAAGGGGAACATGGAACATTATCTAAGCCTTTTAGTTCGTTCGATTTTTATCGAGAACATGGCACTTTCGTTCTTCTTAGGTATGTGTACATTCCTTGCGGTATCTAAGAAAGTAAAAACCTCTTTTGGTCTGGGTGTTGCGGTAATCGTTGTACTAACGATTGCGGTACCTGTAAACAACCTTGTTTACAACCTACTACTAAAAGATGGTGCGATTGTTGAAGGTGTGGACTTAAGCTTCCTTAACTTCATCACGTTTATCGGTGTAATTGCAGCACTTGTTCAGATTCTAGAAATGATTCTGGACCGCTTCTTCCCACCGCTATACAACGCACTTGGTATTTTCCTTCCGCTGATCACAGTTAACTGTGCAATCTTCGGTGGTGTATCTTTCATGGTACAACGTGACTACAACTTCCTTGAGTCTGTAGTGTACGGTTTCGGTTCAGGCACCGGTTGGATGCTTGCAATCGTAGCCCTAGCGGGTATTCGTGAAAAGATGAAGTACTCAGACGTACCTCCGGGTTTACGTGGTTTGGGTATTACATTCATCACTGTTGGTCTTATGGCGTTAGGCTTTATGTCTTTCTCTGGCGTACAGCTGTAATCAGGATAATAGGAATAGTCAATGGATATTATTCTTGGCGTAGTCATGTTCACTCTGATTATCCTGGCTCTAGTTTTAGTGATTCTTTTCGCTAAATCTAAGCTAGTACCATCAGGCGACATTACTATCTCAGTAAACAACGATCCGGAAAAAGCGATTACAACCGCTGCCGGTAGTAAACTACTTAATGCTCTTTCAGCAAGTGGTATCTTCGTTTCTTCTGCTTGTGGTGGCGGTGGCTCTTGTGGCCAGTGTCGCGTTAAAGTGAAATCGGGTGGTGGTGACATCTTACCGACTGAACTTGACCACATCACAAAAGGTGAAGCACGTGAAGGCGAGCGTCTAGCATGTCAGGTTAACGTTAAATCTGATATGAACATCGAGCTTCCAGAAGAAATCTTTGGTGTTAAGAAGTGGGAATGTGAAGTTCTTTCGAATGACAACGAAGCAACGTTCATCAAAGAACTCGTGCTTAAAATCCCAGAAGGCGAGGAAGTTCCTTTCCGTGCGGGTGGTTACATTCAGATTGAAGCTGAACCGCATCACATCAAATACGCTGACTTCGATGTTCCTGAGGAATACCGTGGTGATTGGGACAAGTTCAACCTGTTCCGTTACGAGTCAGTTGTTAAAGAGCACTCAATCCGTGCTTACTCTATGGCGTCATACCCAGAAGAGAAAGGCCTGATTAAGCTTAACGTGCGTATCGCAACGCCGCCGCCAAACAACCCAGATGTACCACCAGGTGTGATGTCTTCATACATTTGGTCTCTGAAGTCTGGCGATACATGTACTATTTCTGGTCCTTTCGGTGAGTTTTTCGCGAAAGAAACGGATAACGAAATGGTATTCATCGGTGGTGGTGCTGGTATGGCACCTATGCGTTCACACATCTTCGACCAGCTTCTACGTCTTAAATCTAAGCGTAAGATGACTTACTGGTACGGTGCTCGCTCTAAGCGTGAAATGTTCTACATTGAAGATTTCGATACGCTAGCTGCGGACAACGAGAACTTCGAGTGGCATGTTGCACTGTCTGATCCTTCTCCAGAAGATAACTGGGATGGTTACACAGGCTTCATCCACAACGTGATCTACGAGAACTACTTGAAAGATCACGAAGCACCAGAAGACTGTGAATACTACATGTGTGGTCCACCAATGATGAATGCCGCTGTTATCGGCATGCTGAAAGATCTTGGTGTAGAAGACGAAAACATCCTTCTGGATGACTTCGGTGGCTAATTAGCCCTTCGAGCACAATACATTGGCTGACTCCTTTAAGGGTCAGCCTTTTTTCATCTTGGCGCTCGTTATACCAATCTACATAAGTACTTGATCATTAAGTAGTGATTACTGGACCAATTACTTATCCAGATTTGTATTGTTGAATAAAAATATCCGTACGAGTTCTGTGAAATATCAGAATTAAGGGTGATTTGTTCAAGTAGCAACAGATCTAAGTCTATTTGCTGTGTATACACATGCAAAATATCCCCCTTCATTTTGGAGTTGGTTAAATGAAGAAGATGTTAAGCCAAGCTATCGTATTGATGGCAATGGTCCTTACTTTAGCGGGCTGTGGTGACAAGCGTGAGCTTATCCACCTCAATGGCTCAACCATGGGCACTTATTACTCAATCAAGTTGATTAAGCAAGAAGGCTTACCTGACGCAGAAACAATTCAGACTGAAATTGATCGTCGGCTAGAGTTGGTGAACGATCAAATGTCGACTTACCGTAAGCATTCTGAACTCAGCCAATTTAATCAACACACAGATGGTACGCCTTTCACCGTGTCGGCTGATACGGCGAAAGTAGTTGCAGAAGCTATTCGTTTAGCCAAGCTGACCGATGGCGCACTGGATGTTACGGTTGGTCCTGTGGTGAACTTATGGAGCTTTGGTCCTGAAGCGCGTCCAGAAAGTACGCCAACCGCAGCTGAAATTGCAGAGCGTAAAAAAATAGTGGGTATTCACCACTTAAGCATAGAAGGCAATACTTTAACTAAAGACATCCCAGAGCTTTATGTTGATTTGTCATCGATTGCAAAAGGCTTTGGCGTCGATGTTGTCGCAGATTATTTTGATGAGCTAAATGTAGCGGATTACTTGGTTGAAATTGGTGGTGAACTGAGCTTAAAAGGTTTGAACCAAGAAGGTATTCCTTGGCGTATTGCTGTTGAAAAACCAACAGATGATGGTTCACGAGCAGTACAAGAAATCATCGAACCTGGTACTATGGCTGTGGCTACTTCGGGTGATTACCGAAATTATTTTGAAGAAAATGGTGTTCGTTATTCACACTTGATCGATCCTAAAACCTGTAAACCTATTGATAACCATGTGGTTTCTGTAACGGTTCTGCATCCATCAAGTATGACAGCCGATGCGCTAGCAACAGCATTCTCTGTTATGGGCGAAGAGAAAGCGATAGAATTAGCAACAGCAGAAAATTTACCCGTTTTGTTAGTGGTGAAAACCGAACAAGGCTTTAAAGAATTCATGACAGATGCGTTTAAGACGTACCTGAAGAAAAAATAGAGAATCGTTATGGCGGTATATTTAACAACCTTCGCGGTCTTTCTACTGGTTATTGCAGCGATGGCTGTAGGCTATATTTTCCAACGTAAAACCGTCAGCGGTAGCTGTGGCGGTCTTGATGGTATTGGTATAGCCAAAGAGTGTGATTGCCCTGAACCTTGTGATGCACGTAAAAAGCGAGAAGCACGCGAGGCGCGTCAAGAAGAATGGAAAAAGAACCAGATTCTTTAATGCCAGATATTAGCTAAAGCAAAAGCCTGAGTTTGAACTGACCCAGGCTTTTTTGTTTGTGCTATCTGATGGTGTTGTTATTGTGAGGCTGTGGAAACCACTTGATTGCGTCCATTCTCTTTTGCGCAATATAATCGTTTGTCAGCGATAGATAAAAGCCCGTCTATATCAAAGCAGTCTCCATTGGCTGATACCGCACCCACACTCATAGTGACCTGAATTTGACTGTCGTTGTATGCGATTTTTTGTGCTTCTATATCTTGGCGTAATATTTCGAGTCGCTGATGGAATGAATCAAAAGAGCCACAGAGCTGAATACAAAATTCTTCGCCGCCAAAACGCGCTACGACCGCATCTTTAAAGTGTTTTTGCAGTAATTGGCTGATGTGTACCAATACGGTATCACCACCATCATGGCCATAAGTGTCATTGACCTTTTTGAAAAAATCGATATCCATCATGGCAATGTTTGGTTGATGGCAATGCGGCTTACATTGTTGATCAAAGAAATAGCGACGATTCCACAGCCCCGTAAGTGCATCTTGGTTCGCCATTCGGTAGAGCTTATCGGCAGTATCTTTCATGTTCAAAATATGATGAAGGCGACAGTTGAACTCTTCTTGATTAAAGGGCTTGTAGAGGAAGTCGTTAGCACCCGCTTTAAGAAATTGCGCGGTCATTGAGTCATCACTACTTGCGGATAAACCCAGAATAGCAATTTGGTTTCGACTGCGAATTTTACGCACATCACGGGTTAGGGTGATCCCATCTTTTTCTGGCATGTCATTGTCAGTGATGATCAAGGTTACATCGGGGTGTAGAGTCAGTTGGACTAGAGCTTCGCGCCCGTTTTCTGCCTCAATTACTGTTAGGTTTTGCCGCTCGAGCAGATTAACCAAGTAATTACGTACTACCGTAGAGTCATCGACCACTAAGACTTTGTGTTGATCATTCGCCTGAATGCGTTGTAACAGCGGTACTAGATAGGAGACGGATTCAGCACTGTCTTTGAGCAAGTAATCAAGTACGCCTTTCGCCAGTACCTTCTCACGAATGGCATTACTAAATTGTGCGGTGAGCACCACGGATTTAATCTCATGCCCTAAGACAATATCGATAATTTCGCCGTCTTGGCCATCAGGCAGGCAGTAATCAAGTACTGCACAGAGGAAATCGTTATCTTGGGCTATCAAACATTGTGCTTCAGCGATGGTTGCAGCAAAGATGGGAATAAATCCACCTTGTTGAAGTTGCAGCTGGAGAAAGTTACGAAATGTTTTGCTGTCTTCAACAACCAGAATACGATTGCACAAGTGGAACTCCTTGTTCGTTGGTGCCTTATTGATATGTCTGTTAGATTTTAAGCCCGTTCATGTTGCCAATGTAACTGACAAAGTCTCTGAGTCTGATGTTGCTCACAAGAAATGGCGTCATTAGTGAGTGTGAAATTATTTCACCTTGGCATTATTCTTTGTTCTCTCGCCTAAAAGGCTATTAAGTTGGCCTTATATTTCCTTATTTCTCGCTTGTTTCAATATTGCCTATGATGCGCCAACTGACTTGAGTTCTCATAACTGATGGGTGAAGGAGCTGCTAATCAAACGCTATGAGTAATATGAAACATTGAGGAAATAGAAATGAAAAAATTGGGCTTGGGTATGATTTTGGTACTGACGTCAATGTCAGGCATGGCTTATGAACAGCAAGGTAATCGTCTTGGGTTCGGTATTACTCATAGCCAAGTTGAGCAACTCGGTCATACCTATAAAGCGAACGCTGTAAATGTTGATTGGGGTTATGACTTTAATCAAGTGTTTAGCTTAAACGCTGGTGGGGTATTTCATACCACAGAAGATGTCTATGGGAATAAACCAATCACTGGCTATGTTGAGGCAGAATTTGGTCATGTATTTGATGTAGGAAGTGGATTTCACGTAAAGCCTTATGTTGCAGGTGGTTTAGCGATGACGACTCGTGAAAAAGAGATTGAAACACCAGATAGCAGTGGAGAGCATTTACAAAATGTTCAAGCTGGGGTTTCTGTTGCTGCTGGGGTGAGGGTTGTTGCATCATCTGGAATTTACATTGATACGCGCATAGGAAGGGTTAACTTTGATAAAGTTCGCGAAGAGAAAGCGGTAAACCTTTCGATTGGCTATAAGTTTTAAACTGATTATTACAAATTAACATTGAATATTGGCAGCTCTACTATGAGCAGCTTTGTTGGTATTCCTACTTCCTTTCTAGTGGGAAGTGCTTATAATTACACTGTATGTATAAACAGGTTTGGCGCGCGCGTAAGCCATAGCAACAGGTAATTGTAGGTGCAAGAGACACGGCAACGAAAAATCATTCATGTTGACATGGATTGCTTTTATGCAGCGGTCGAAATGCGCGATGATCCCAGTCTGCGTGATATTCCGATTGCCATCGGGGGGCGCTCTGAGCAACGTGGTGTGATCAGCACATGTAATTATCTTGCGCGTGAATACGGTGTACGCTCTGCTATGGCGACAGGTCATGCAATGAAATTATGTCCTAGTCTTACCTTGGTACCGGGTCGCATGGCGGTATACAAAGAAGTGTCTCAGCACATTAGAGAAATCTTTTCACGATATACCGATAAGATAGAACCGCTTTCTCTTGATGAAGCGTACCTCGATGTCACTGAGTGTGAATTACTGCATGGATCTGCCACCTTAATAGCTCAAGATATTCGTCGAACAATAGAAGAGGAGCTGCATTTAACCGCATCAGCAGGGATAGCTCCTATCAAGTTTATTGCTAAAGTCGCGTCTGATTTGAATAAACCGAATGGTCAGTTTGTAGTAACGCCCGATCAGATCCCTGATTTTGTCGCAGAATTAAAGTTAGAGAAAATTCCAGGGGTGGGTAAAGTTACGATCCAAAAACTGCACGATAAAGGGATGTACACCGGCAAAGACGTACAAGCTTATGACCGCCATTTATTATTACAACAATTTGGTAAATTTGGTCAGTCATTATGGTCTCGTGCTCATGGTATTGATGAGAGAGAAGTGGTGGTTGAGCGACAACGTAAATCGGTTGGCGTTGAGCGCACCTTCTCGGTGAATATCAGCGAGTATCAAGAGTGCTGGCAAGTGATAGAAACACTGTACCCTGAATTGGAAAAACGTCTGGTCAAAGTACGGCCTGAATTAAATATTGCGAAGCAGGGCGTGAAGATCAAGTTTGCCGACTTTCAACAAACCACAGTAGAGCATGTGCAAGCAGTATTAGATAAAGCGCAGTTCGTGGGTTTACTGCAAGAAGCGTTAACACGTCAGCAAGGGCGAGAGATCCGTTTGATCGGGTTGAGTGTCGGTTTAGAAACTGGCACCAAAGCACAACAGCTTTCGTTTGATTGGAATTAGAAACTGCTGAGTTACAAATGGTTTCAGCCAGACATAAAAAACGCCCGCAAACCTAGTTTGCGGGCGTTTTTGTTTCAGTTGAGCAATTAAGCTTTAACTGGGATGTTCTTCAGAATCGCCACCATTTGCTCCCAGAATAGGGCAACAGTTTCAATCTGTACTTTCTCGTCAGGCGAGTGCGGGAACTTAATCGTTGGGCCAAAAGAAATCATATCCATATTTGGGTATGGTTCTTTAAATAGACCACACTCAAGACCTGCGTGGATCACCATTATGTTTGGTGTACGGCCGTAAATGTCGTTGTAAGTTTCGCGGAATAGCTTCATTACTTCAGAATCAGCATCTGGTTTCCAGCCTGGGTAAGTACCAGAGAACTCACACTGCGCGCCAGCAAGATCAGCAATCGCTTTTAGCATGCCTTCAACAGAGCTGCGACCTGAGTCAATTAGCGAGCGAATAAGGCAAAGAATCGTTACTTTGTCTTCTTCTGTCGTGATAACACCCACGTTTAGTGATGTTTCAACAACACCAGCAATGTCATCGCTCATACGGATCACACCGTTAGGGCAAGCATTTAGTACGGCTAGAAGACGTGTTTGGTCTACTGCTGCAAATACATTGGTTGGAAGCTCAGCTTGCTCAGTAAATAGGGTAATGTCGGTTTCAACACGGCCTAGTTCTGAGCTTAGTACTGCTTGGTAGTGAGTAAATAGGCTGTTTAGCTTATCAACGTTTGCAGCTGGCAGTGTTACAACTGCGTTCGCTTCGCGAGGAATCGCGTTACGAAGGCTACCACCTGTTAGTGAAGCAAGGCGAAGGCCTAGTTCTTCAGCGTGAGCAAATAGGAAGCGACCCAGTAATTTGTTTGCGTTACCACGGCCAGTGTGAATATCACAACCAGAGTGACCGCCTTTCAGGCCTTTAAGAATCATCTTAATAGCTTGATGCTCAGCTGGTACGCCATCGCGTGCAACGTCGAGAGTGATAGCGCCGTCAACACCGCCAGCACAGCCCATGTAAACTTCGCCTTCTTGCTCTGAATCGGTGTTCAGAAGGATATCACCTTCTAACCAACCTTCTTTCAGACCAAACGCGCCTGTCATACCGGCTTCTTCGTCGATAGTTAGTAATACTTCAAGTGGACCGTGCTCTATATCTTTAGCGGCAAGAACAGCTAAACAAGCAGCCATACCCATACCGTTATCAGCGCCTAGCGTTGTGCCTTTTGCTGTTACCCACTCACCATCAATAAATGGTTGGATCGGGTCTTGAGTAAAGTCATGAACTGTATCTTCGTTCTTTTGTGGAACCATATCGATGTGAGCTTGAAGCACGACACCTTTACGATCTTCCATACCCGGTGTTGCTGGTTTCTTAATGAACACGTTGCCTACATCATCACGACGCACTTCAAGGCCTTCGCCTTGTGCAAATTGGATGATGTGCTGAGCTAGTTGCTCTTCGTATTTCGAAGGGTGTGGAATAGAACAGATTTGATCGAAGAATTGCCACACAGGTTGTGGTGACAGTTGGCTGATTTCAGACACAGAAGTCTCCCTTTGAATATCAGTAGTGAGATCCTTTTAATCTAGTTGATGTAGAAGGTCGTCACTGAATTCACTAGATGAATATCTATTAATAAGTCGTATTTTGTAGCACAACTTACTATCCAAGTTAATTCAAGGATACCACTGTGTATGTAGAGGGAACAGGGAAATGTGTCTCAGTAACCACAGTATAAGCGCTAGGGCACGTTATAGAGTAAGCGGCTGCTTCTATCTATGTGCTGTGATTTCTGAATATCTTTTATTGCACAGTTTTGCTCATTTGATCCGTAACTACAGCTCATTGCTAAGAGGAATAACAAAACAATACAAGAGGTGTATTTATTGCGTGATATACCTAATAGTTATTATGGAGCTGGTTGCTTATTTGTTTTGTGTAATTAAATTACACAATTTACAGTCAAAGCTAATTTTTCTAGAAAAAGTGTGACGTAGTTAAAGAAAATGCTTGTAAGTAAATTACGATGTGGTTATAGTTTCTGCATCTTATGAAGAGATGACAACGACACACTAACTGTTCAGGATGAACCCGATATATCGCCTCCATGGAACCGAGATTAAGTGCTACCAGTGAAGGTTATTGCTCCAAGGAATTGAGCCATGCTGACTGTGCATGTGTTTGGATAACTTATGAAAAAGGTGATTTAAAATGAAAATATTTGACTCTATTACTACTTATTGGAACAACCGCTCTGTTTACACATCGAACTTCCAATACCCGAGCTACTTCGGTTACTAATTTTCAGAAAATAGTGAGTGATGAACACTATTTTCTTTGAGCAGTATTGTTTACCCCCTTACTTCAGAATTTAAAATAGCTGTATAAAAGTTATTTGCAACATTCTATCGCCACTCCACATTGGGGTGGCGTTTTTTTATCTATCAACTTACTTCCCCCCCTTGCATTACCTCGCATTATTAAATGACGTTCGTATATAGCGTATGAAATTGATTGTGAGTTGAAAGCTGTATTCGATTACATTTACTGTAAAGCCTCATATTCACTACTTAACTTGATAGATTGTTTGTTAATGATAAGTAGACAATTTTAAAGGTGGTGAAATAACACACAGTGCATATGCTTTTAACTTGTTGATTTAAAAGTGTAAAAAAATCAAGCGTAATCGAGTGTTGAGTTTTTTGTTCAGTTGGCACTAAATTACAGCATTCTGCATCTCATTACTGGATCTTCATTGGGTAGAGGCATATAATCGCGCACCTAAACCCAAAATAGCAAACGTTTACCTAATCGTTTACTTAACGTTTATACCAACGCTTGTTGATGAATTTACCTTTATAACTGCTGCGTAAATCTCCAAGGAATCGAGAGCAATGCTTGAGAAACTATTTAAACTAAAAGAACACGGTACAGACGTTCGCACTGAATTACTGGCTGGTTTAACTACCTTTCTAACCATGGCGTACATCATCTTTGTTAATCCAACGATGCTGTCGCAAACCGGTATGGACCACGGTTCTGTTTTTGTTGCTACGTGTTTAGCGGCAATGATTGGTTGTTTCATTATGGGTTTTGTTGCTAATTACCCAGTTGCTCAAGCACCCGGTATGGGGCTTAATGCCTTCTTCACTTACAGTGTGGTAATGGGCATGGGACACACATGGCAGGTAGCACTGGCTGCGGTATTCTTGTCTGGTTTGTGTTTTATTGCTTTAAGCTTATTGAAGGTACGTGAGTGGATCATTAATGCGATCCCATTGTCACTGCGTACGGGGATCTCAGCGGGTATTGGTTTATTCCTTGCGTTCATCGCGCTACAAAACGCAGGCATCGTTGTGGGTAATCCTGCAACCTTGGTGCATGTGGGCGATTTAACCAGCTTACCTGCAGCGTTGGCGGCGTTAGGTTTATTCTTAACGATTGCACTAGTGCACCGTGGTTACAAAGCGGCGGTATTAATTGCGATTCTGGCGGTAACACTGCTTGGTATTTTATTTGGTGACGTGACATATGGCGGCATAATGTCGATGCCACCAAGTATCGCACCTACGTTCTTGCAGCTTGATTTTTCTGGTGCAATGGAAGTGGGCTTAATTTCGATTGTTTTTGCTTTCTTATTTGTCGACTTGTTTGATACCGCTGGCACGTTAGTGGGTGTGGCAACAAAAGCAAATTTGATTGGTGAAGACGGTAAATTACCGCGTCTAAACCGAGCATTATTAGCCGATAGTACAGCAACATCTGTTGGTGCATTATTGGGTACGTCGAATACTACGTCATTTGTTGAAAGTGTGTCGGGTGTGGCAGTTGGCGGTCGTACAGGTCTAACTGCGGTGACGGTTGGTGTATTATTCTTATGTGCATTGTTTTTTGCCCCATTGGCGGGTATGGTTCCTGCCTATGCGACAGCTGGTGCGCTATTTTATGTTGCCATTCTAATGATGTCTGGCTTAGTAAGTGTTGATTGGCGTGATTTAACCGAAGCAGCGCCAGTCGTGGTGGTGTGTTTATTAATGCCACTGACTTACTCTATTGCTGAAGGTATTGGCCTTGGCTTCATCACTTATGCAGTTGTAAAATTGATGAGTGGTAAAGGACGCGAAGTAAACGCGAGCGTTTGGGTTATTGCTGCACTATTTCTTGCTAAAATTATTTTTCTATAACACAGGTTAACAGTGAACAATTTCGCTGATTAGAGGTTCATCGGATATGAGTAATAAGTTCGTCATTACATGGGATAACATGCAAATGTACACACGTCAGCTAGCAGAGAAACTGCTTCCAGCTGATCAGTGGAAGGGTATTATTGCAGTTAGTCGTGGTGGTTTGGTTCCTGCGGCAATCCTAGCGCGTGAGCTTAACATTCGTCACGTTGATACCGTATGTATTTCAAGTTACGACCACGATCACCAGCGTGAAATGAAAGTGCTAAAACAAGCGGACGGTGACGGTGAAGGTTTCATCGTAATCGACGATCTTGTGGACACAGGCGGCACGGCTGAACTGATCCGCACTATGTACCCAAAAGCGAAGTTCGTTACGGTTTGTGCTAAACCTGCTGGTAAGCACCTTATCGATGACTACGTGGTTGATATTGCTCAAGATACATGGATTGAGCAACCATGGGACATGGCTGTGACTTTCGTTGAGCCTATCTCAAAGAAATAATCTGCTATCACCATAAAGATATACTAAAGAGAGACGCTGATGCGTCTCTTTTTTTTATCTGTACTATATGGCTTGTTCTTCATCAAGAATACCCATAAAAGCCAGGTGTGATGAGTGTTATACTTGGCGTAGTCGGTATATATTATCTCTTAGGTACTATTTTTCGATAATGACTGCTTTTTAGGACTTGTATTTAACTGCAAGCACCCGTTTTTATTGTTGTTATCGTTATTGCTATGGAGAACACTGTGTCTGAACCATCAAAGTCGAATTTATCTGAAAAGCTGTTTGCACCTCGTCAGACATCCAAAGAAACCTCAAGCTTAGTGCGTATAGCTCATCAACAAGCTTCTGGCGTGCACAATGCACTCGATGGCGATACCGAACATGGTTGGTATCGAAGTCTGCGTCGTCCACAATGGATCTGGCAGGGCGTTGATCCGATCGAAATGGAAGCCTTATTTGCCCGTTTAGCGGGAAGTGACTCCGCACGTACCTCGGAAGATCAACTCGATACCGTCGTTGGGTATCGGCCGGGTAACTGGATTTATGAATGGTCACAGTTAGCGGGTCAACACCATAAAAAATCACGTGAATTGGTTGATAACAAGCAGCCTCAAAAAGCCATTGATGAGCTGCTAAAATCCAGTACTTATTACAGTATTGCCGCTTACCCACACTTGAAGGGGGATACGTTAGCGGCACAAGCTGAAGTGCAAGCGAACCAAACTTACCGTGAAGCGATGGAGCTTTCGCCACATCAAATGAAAACTATTGATGTGAAGTATGAAGGTAAAACCTTTCAAGCCTTTATTCATTTACCGCGAACAGACAAGTTACTGCCGACAGTGATTGTGAGTGGTGGGCTTGATACGTTACAAAGTGACTTATGGCCTTTATACCGCGATTACTTAGCACCTGCAGGTTATGCGATGGTGACGCTGGACATGCCATCGGTTGGCCACAGTGCTCGTTGGTCATTAACGGAAGATACAAGCCGTTTACATCAGGCGTTGTTACAGCAAATTAAAGAAGTACCTTGGGTTGATCACCATCGAGTGGCGATGATGGGGCTGCGCTTTGGCGGTAATGCCGCGATCCGTTTAGGCTTTTTAGAGCCAACGCGCTTAAAAACCTGCATCAGTATTGGTGGGGCAATTCATGGTTTCTT
This sequence comes from Photobacterium sanguinicancri, assembly GCF_024346675.1. NCBI lineage: Bacteria > Pseudomonadati > Pseudomonadota > Gammaproteobacteria > Vibrionales > Vibrionaceae > Photobacterium > Photobacterium sanguinicancri. Next base: position 2,802,636 of record NZ_AP024850.1, on the reverse strand, counting down.
ATCACAGCCGAAGCTGCTTGATCAAATGCCACAGATGTACCTTGATATGATTGCCTCTCGCATGGGTAAGCATGGCGTATCAAGACAAAGTCTGCTTGCGCACTTGCCGGCATGGTCGCTAAAAAATCAAGGGTTATTAGGGCGCCGTAAAGTGGATGTACCTATGCTGGGTATCAGTTTGAAGAACGATCCTGTGTGTCCTGAAACCGATAACCAGTTGATTGCTATATCGAGTTATGGTGGAAAGGCAGTGACATTGCCAGAGAAGCCACTGCATGATGGTTACCATCGTGCAATGCTCACTATCATGGACTGGCTGGAAGAGAAGTTAGGGAAATAGCTTAGGTTTGGCAGCATAATTGTAAATATTTTGTTGCCAACTGGGCTTTTTTTAGGCTTAAATGGAATAGTTAGGTTTTGAGAATAAGCAGTAAGTTATTGGTTGTTAAGTCAATAGCAAATTGCGTACTGTAACTATGGATAGGAGATACGCGATGACGACTCAAACAGCTTTTCCACCTTATGGCCGCCTATTAACAAAATTAACTGCGATCGGCCCTTATTTACGCAAGCAACAATCAAAAGAAGGTGCTTTTTTCTTTGATTGTCTGGCCAGTTGTATTAGCGCTAAAAAAGAGCCTCATGAACGTGAGTTTTGGGGCTGGTGGCTAGAGCTCAACGCCAGCGAAAAAGGTGGATATGAATACCGTTATTTCTTTGGCCGATATAACAGTGCAGGTGAATGGGTAGAAGATAAAGTACCAGCTAAACACAGTGAAGCGGTACTCAAAACACTGAATGATTTTTACCCAAAACTGACGAAATTGTTAAATGAAACCTTTGAGTTGCCTGTTATTGCGGCAGCTGATTTAAAGGAAGCCGAATTAGGCGCTAGTGACTAACCCCTCTAGCCTAAGTGCGCATTATTGGCGGTACTTAGGCTTTTCTCCTCAAGAATAAAGAAAATCACCCTTTCTCGCAGTATTTTCTTGTGATTTGTAGGTGGGATTGATAAAACAAATGAACAAAAATTTGTTCACTAATTTGTTTGATCCCATGGCAGAAAATACATACCTAAATGCAAAAGAGCAGGACCTCGCGGGAACTCATACAGCACAGTCTGAGACCCAAGCGGTAAAGCAAAAAACTGTAGTTGTTAAACTTGGTACTAGCGTACTAACTGGCGGTACATTGAAACTCGATCGCGCTCACCTTGTTGAGCTGGTTCGTCAGTGCGCCCAGTTACGTCGTCAAGGTCATAAAGTTATCATCGTAACGTCAGGTGCTATTGCCGCCGGTCGCGAGCATTTAGGTTACCCCGAACTGCCCAAAACCATGGCCAGCAAGCAGTTACTTGCCGCTGTTGGTCAGAGTCGCTTAATTCAAGAGTGGGAGCACCTTTTTGGCATTTATGGGCTGCATGTCGGTCAAATGCTATTAACCCGTGCAGATCTTGATGATCGTGAGCGTTATCTGAATGCGCGCGACATGATTGTCGCCCTGCTTGATAACGGTATCATTCCTGTTGTGAATGAAAACGATGCGGTTGCCACCACTGAAATCAAAGTGGGCGATAACGATAACTTATCAGCTTTAGTGGGGATTTTAGCGGGAGCAGACAAATTACTGTTACTGACAGACCAACCTGGCTTATTTACCGCTGATCCTCGTAATAACCCAGATGCAGAACTGATCCGCGAAGTACACACCATAGATGAAACGCTGCGCAAACTAGCAGGTGGTAGTGTGGGCGGTTTAGGCACTGGTGGCATGGCAACTAAGCTTCAAGCCGCTGATGTTGCACGTCGTGCGGGTATTGAAGTGGTGATTGCTGCGGGTAGTCGTCCTGGTGTGATTGCCGATATTGTGGGTGACACTTCGGTTGGTACGCGCTTTTTACCGCTCGAGTCACCATTAGAAAGCCGTAAGCGTTGGATCCTTGCCGGTCCTCCACCCGCTGGCGATATTATTATTGATACTGGCGCCGCTAATGCGGTACAGCTGCGAGGCAGTAGCTTATTGTCTAAGGGTATTACTCTTGTAAAAGGCAGCTTTGAACGTGGCGCTGTGGTACGTATTTATTCGACGGAAGGTGCGTTGTTGGCTCGTGGGCTTTGCCGTTATAGCAGCAAAGATATGACCAAAATTGCGGGCAAACACAGCCAAGATATTTATCAGGTACTTGGGTACGAATATGGCCCAGTTGCGATTCACCGTGATGACTTGGTTGTCATTTAGTCGCCTTTAGCCTTGTGCTTAACAGCCTCGAAAAGATAAGAATAAAGGGAAGCATTGTGAACTTAGAATTAATGGGTAAAGCGGCGCAACAAGCGGCGTTTGAACTTGCAACATCATCGACAGCACAGAAAAACCAAGCATTAGCGATTATCGCTGACGAGCTTGATGCAAACCAAGCGGTTATTTTAGCCGCGAACCAGAAAGACATAGATGCTGCCCGTGAATCAGGCATGTCAGATGCTTTAGTCGATCGTCTGTTACTGAACGAAGCGCGTTTGAGTGATATCGCGAACGATGTGCGTAATGTGATAAATCTCAATGATCCTGTGGGCGCAGAGCTAGACAGCCGTGTACTTGAAAATGGTATGCGCCTAAGCCGTCGCCGTGTTCCACTGGGTGTTGTTGGGGTGATTTACGAAGCACGCCCGAACGTGACTATTGATATTGCCGCTCTATGTTTGAAAACAGGTAATGCCAGTATTCTTCGTGGTGGTCGTGAAACTTTCCACTCCAACATGGAGCTAGTGAAAGTGATTCAAGTCGCACTAGAAAAAGCAGGTTTACCAGCGGCTTCTGTGCAATACATTGAAAAGCCAGATCGCGAGTTAGTTTCGCAACTGCTTCGCTTAGATCAATATGTCGATATGATTATTCCTCGCGGCGGCGCGGGTTTACACAAGATGTGTAAAGAGAACAGCACCATCCCAGTGATCATCGGTGGGTTTGGTATCAGCCATGTGTTTGTTGATCAAAGTGCCGACTTATCACGTTCTCTTGATGTGGTTGAAAACAGCAAAGCGCAGCGCCCGTCAGCATGTAATGCATTGGATACATTGCTCGTACATGAAAAGGTAGCGGAAGCTTTCCTACCGCGTTTGGCAGATCGCTTGAACAAAAGTAAAGTCGCGCTAGTGGCAGATGAAAGCGCCTATGACTTACTGGAAGGCAAAGCGTCTGAACTGCGCCATACTGTTGATGGTGATTTCGATACGGAATGGTTAAGCTTCACGCTAGGTGTGAAGGTGGTTAAAGACGTTGATGAAGCCATTGCACATATGCGTAAGCACAATGCGAGCCACTCAGATGCGATTCTAACGAACGATATTCAATCGGCAGAACGTTTCGTGAATGCAGCGGGCTCGGCGGCAGTGTATGTCAATGCATCAACACGCTTCACCGATGGTGCTCAGTTTGGTTTAGGCGCTGAGGTTGCAGTATCTACTCAAAAACTGCATGCGCGTGGCCCTATGGGCTTAGAAGAGCTAACCAGCTACAAATGGGTAGGGCAAGCAGATTACTTGTGCCGCTCATAAATCAGCGATAACTTGCGTACAAAAAAGGTTGCCTCGGCAACCTTTTTTAATGGGTGTAATAACAGTCTATAACCTAGTGATCAGTGATTGTAATCAGTAAAAACGATCAGGTGCTTAGTTAGATTGGTATAAATATAAGCTTATTTTTTCGTGTTATTTATGTCTGACGGAGACTCTTCACTGATTTGCTTAGCATTTTTTTCTTCTTCTGCTAATGCTTGTTCACGATCGTGTTTTTCTTTTAAATATTTGATTTTATCTTTGTCGCCAAATTTCATATTGGCGGTGTACTTCAAAGCCATAATATTACTGACAACAACACTTAATATGACAGCTGTGATCACCCACGGATTCAGTAACCATTCCATTTAGACCTCACAGATATTAATAATGAACCTGTTATAAATACTATCAAGGTTTGCCAAAATCTGCGACTTTCCAGCGACCTGACTTTGGTTAATTGTGCGATGGAGCAACTCTAATGTGAAGTGCTGTAATAATGGTTGGCTGACGGTGTGATAGCTGAGGTGCCAAGGTTCAGCAGAGACACCACCAAGATCATTTTTATAGGGTAAATAAAAACCGTATTTAGCCATGTGCTCCGTTAACCATTGGGCTAGTTCGGCTTGGTGCCCACCATCTTGGTATTCCCATGGTTCTAATTGGAGTTGGACGCCCACAGGGAGACAGTTGCGGGCATAGATATCGATATCTGTTCCCCAATGATGCCGACTCGCCCCCGGAAGAGCAGACCAACGTAGGATCGCCATGATCTTTTCTTTATCAGACAATAACTCAGGATCTAATGGCTGGCTATTATGATCCAGAATCGGGCGCAGACCATTGAATTTATTATCCCAAATCATTTGTTGGCGTTCGAACGAGCGAAAGCCACTGGCAAGGCATAGCTCAAAGCCTGACTTTTTCGCTGCTTGCTGCATAGCTAAAAAATCAGGTTCAATCGCCTGATGAATAAAGTGCTGCTGGTGGCTAACAAGGTGATCGGTTGATTGGCCGGTTAGCAGCCCATCGCTAATGCGATGGGCAAATGGAGTGGTCGGCATTAGAGCGCGTTTTCCAATACTTTTTGGTACATATCGGTCAGCTTTTCAAGATCAGCGACTTTTACGCACTCGTTAACTTTATGAATAGTGGCATTCACCGGGCCTAGTTCAACCACTTGGGCTCCTGTACGGGCGATAAAGCGCCCATCAGATGTCCCACCCGTGGTTAATAGCTCAGGACGTTTGTGATTGACCGTTTCGATTGCCGTTACAACAGCATCAAGTAGGGTGCCGTGATCGGTAAGGAAAGGTTGGCCACTTAACGTCCATTTAAGATCGTAATCTAACCCATGTGCGTCCAGCACAGAATGCACTTTACGTCTGATGTCTTCATCCGTTAGCTCTGTACTGAAGCGGAGGTTAAACTGCACCTCGAACTCACCAGGGATCACATTGGATGCCCCTGTTCCTGCTGCAAGATTGGCAATTTGAAAACTGGTGGGTGGGAAGTACTCATTGCCGTTATCCCACGTAGTGGCTGCTAACTCTGCCAGTGCAGGCATGGCGCGGTGAACTGGATTATCAGCAAGGTGTGGATAGGCGACATGGCCTTGTATGCCTTTTACCGTAATATCACCCGTAATCGAACCACGACGGCCATTTTTCACCACATCACCGACTTCATGGGTGCTAGAGGGTTCACCCACAATGCACATATCGATCTTTTCGTTACGTGCTTCTAGGGTGTCAATCACACGGGTTGTCCCGTTAATGAATGGCCCTTCTTCATCTGATGTGATCAATAAGGCGATTGAACCAGCATGGTTAGGGTTTTCAGCAATGAATCGTTCAATAGCAACAATCATACACGCCAGTGAACCTTTCATATCCGCTGCGCCACGACCATGTAAGTAACCATCGATAATGGTTGGTTCAAACGGAGGGGTATGCCATAGCGCGACCTTGCCTGAAGGGACCACATCGGTGTGGCCTGCAAAGACAAACAATGGCGCTTCACTGCCACGACGAGCCCAGAGGTTAGTCGTATCTTCAAATACCATGGTTTCTATGATGAAGCCGAGTTTTTCAAGGCGTGCAATCATAACGTCTTGGCAGCCTGCATCCTCAGGCGTGACGGATTGGCGACTAATAAAATCTTTGGCCAGTGCAATTACCGGGCTTTCTGACATCCTTGTATCCTTCCTTATTTCGCTGCAACGTGAGATGCAAAGATCTCTTGATATTGCGCAGGTTTAAAGCCGAGGTAATGGCTTTCGTTGTGAACAAGCAGAGGACGCTTGATCATTGCTGGGAACTCCAGCATTAAGCTGATTGCCGTGTCGCGGTTTAGGCCATCTTTTTGCTCATCGCTGAGCTGACGGTAAGTTGTGCCACGCTTATTAACCATTGCCTCCCAACCCAATGCCGCTTCAAATGCTTCTAACATTTCTAGATCTAAGCCCTCGACACGGTAATCGTGAAATTGGTACTCAATATTTTCAGCTTCAAACCACTTTTTCATTTTCTTGATGGTGTCGCAGTTTTTGATGCCGTATGCAGTTGTTTTCATTGTGAGCCGACTTACCTAATGAGTTATTAAAATGAGGTATAGCTCTCCTTTATAACCAGAATGAGACCTAGGTGCAACACGGAGGGACATTGATTTTGTCTTAGGATGTAACCACAGTTGCCATCTTTATCAGCCAGCCACAAGCCACGATACCCAGTGTAAAAACGATGGTACGCCAAGGGCTGAGCTTAAAGATGTAGCAAAGGATATATAGCGCCCGTGACACCACGAATAAGTACGCAGGTAAGGCCGCTTGATGGGCGGGTACACCAGCAAGGTGCGCAATGAAAACACAAATAGCAAAGACTGGAATAGCTTCCCACCCATTTGCTTGGGCTGCTTTTATACGCGCTACCGCGCCAGTTAATTCGCGTTCTTGTACTCTTGGCTGATTGATATCGAAATGGCCTGTCGAGCGTTTTGTTAACCAACTTCCTAGCCCTGCGAGGGCATAATTGATGACGATTAAAACCAGAATACTCCAGAATGCTGGGGTCATACGGCGGTGTCCTTATATGTATGCGGAGGGAATATTGTCAGTGTAGATGTTCAATGGCTTTTGAAAAAGAGAATGAAACAAGAAGAGGTGGCAGATTCAGCATGATTAAAACGCAGTTATGACAGGGAGTTATCATGAATCAAAGAGAGTGTTGCTTACGAAGTGAGCAAATTATTGCTGTTGTGAGTAAATGCTTACTTGCCGGTAGCTAAAATGGTTGCAGATAAACACCACGAAAGTGTGATGGATGCCCACTTATAGGATGGAATATACGGTAAACAGACTCGCATATTGATCAAACTCAACATGTCATTTTAGATTGTCGCAATAATGAGTGCGCCTTGTTCGTTCAAGGCCTTTGCCAAGGATATACCTATTTGAGTAGTTATTTGCCGTCATTTTTAACGACGATCGCTTCAGATGATTACTCAAATGAGTATTGTGGAGGTCTCAATGGAATTGAATCCAGTTTTTGCACGCCGCCTTTATTTGGCTTTATTAGTTGAACATATCGAACGTCCTAACGTCCCTAAATTGATCGAGAAAACGGGCTGGCCTCGTCGAACTATTCAGGATGTATTAAAAGCATTACCCGGTTTGGGTTTTGAGTTGACCTTTATTCAAGATGGTAAGCGTCATAACGATGGCTACTATAAATTGAGTGATTGGGGGCCGTTTGATCCCGCTTGGGTTGAAGATCGTGAACCGGATTTAATCAGCGCGTTGGCTTAGCTTCTATACGTTAGTGTTAATATGTCATCAAAAGAAAACCGCCTTTCGGCGGTTTTTTTGGATTGTTGTTTGCGAAGCGTTGACTTGGCGTTAAGTGTCTTATTTTTTCGACGGGCAGTAATAGGCATTGCCGATATAAGTGACAGAAGAAGCATAAGGAACTGGCTGACCCAATAAAACAGTATTAGCCCCAACGGAAGCAGCTTGGTTGCGTAGTTGGTTCAATGCGCCTTCTACTAGTGAGTCATTGGCAAGTAACCAAAAGTTGTACCATGACCCCTCTGATCCCACTAGTGTGCTTTTTAGCTGGCATTGCTGGCTGGTAGTTTCCACATTCCAAACAATATCAACCTGTTTACCTTTCAGTGTGACAGGGGTGGTTGTACAGCCATTCAAAGTCAATAGCACAAAGCCAAGTACAAAGTACTGTTTCACTTATAGCCCTTGCGATTCTAAGTACAGTACCGTTGCTGCTGTACGCGATTTCACTTGCAGTTTTTTCAGCAAGCTTTTCATATGCACTTTCACGGTAGCTTCTGAAATAAAGAGAGTATCCGCAATTTGTTTATTACGGTGACCTTTGGCGACTTCTTGTAAAATCTGGGTTTCACGATCGGTAAGGCTATCAAGCAAGCTGTCTTGCTCAACATTATCGGTCAGGTATTCTTTCACTAAACTGCTGTAGGCTTTACCACCACACATGGCTTCTTTCAGTAAACGGATTAGTTCATCGGGCTCGGTATCTTTTAGTAGGTAACCGTCAGCACCTGCTTGGATCAGTGTCTTAACGTCGTTACGGCTGTCAGAAACGGTTAATACCACAATGCTGCTCTCGATCCCTTCCGCTCGCATGGTGTTTAACGTATCTAAACCTGACATGCCTTTCATATTTAAATCTAACAGGATTAGATCGGGTTCTTTTTCATGGGCTAACCCAAGGGCATCTGCGCCATTGCTTGCTTCTGCAACCAATTCAAAATCGGGTTCAAAACTGAGTAACTGGCCAATACCACGACGCATTAGCGGGTGGTCATCGACAATCATTACTTTCCAACACGTCATTTTATTATCCTTATGGCGCTAGCAAGAAACTGAGCGTAACGCAGCAGCCTTGCTCTGGCTCTGAGGTTATTGTTACTTCACCATTTAAGCGATCTGCCCGTTCAGCCATAATAGCTAACCCGTAATGGTTGAGTTTTTCGTTACTTTGATCGAAGCCTAGGCCGTCGTCGCAGATAGTGATGCTGACCTGCTCATGCTCTTGCTGGCAAGTAATGATGATTTCATCTGCTTGCGCATGCTTGATCGCGTTGAGCGTGGCTTCTCGGATCAATTGTAATAAGTGTACTTGGCGGTGCGCATCGAGATTAAGTGATGATAACTGATTATCGATGATTATCATCGAATCTGTTTGCTCATCAAGTGGTTTCATTATCTCAACAAGGGCCTCACCAAAATTGGCTTCTTTAATGGTTAAACGAAAAGTGCTTAACAGTTCTCTAAGCTGGGTGTACGCACTTGATAGACCGTTATCTATTTCGGCAATTATCTGTTCTGCATGTTCATGTTCTTGCTTTGCCAGTTGGCGCTTTAGTAATGTGACCTGAATTTTCAAATAAGACAGTGACTGGGCAAGCGAATCATGAAGTTCACGTGCAATGGTGGCACGTTCTTCCATTAATAGTAATTGATCTGCCTGCTTTTGAGCTCGGTTATAGTAAATACCGCGGCTTAATAGCCGAGAAACATTATCAATTAAGGCGTGATCAGGGCAGGGCAAGGTTTCTTGCCATTGCAGTTGTCCCATGACTTGGCCATCTAACATCAGGTCGTGATGATGCCAGTGACGTTCTGTGGAGATGCCTGCTTTTATGACGGTTTCAGCCCCATTGTTTTCATCAATCGTTAGTGTAACCGCCGTTAGGCCTTCAATCTCGACCAAGGTATCGAGCATGTTTTTAAAGTTCTGAGTGGTTAAACGTGTAACTGATAGCTCTTGAGAGCAGTTGTACAGCACTTGTAATGATTCATTCGCGTGACGTAATCGACGTGTTTTCTCATTCACCGACTGTTCTAAATTACGGTAGTGTTTGCCTAACTCGGCTGCCATTTTCGAGAAAGTACCCGCTAAAATGCCAAGTTCGTTGTCACTTTTTACCTCGATCTTCACATCAAAATCACCGCTCTGTACTTGCTGACTTGCCGCAACAAGTTGGTTCAATGGGCTGACGATTTTTCGTTGAGTGAAGTGAATGGTAAACAACGCTATTACTAAGATCAGGCTTAAACCAACCCCTCCGGTAATGGATAAAATTTGCAGTTTTATGACTGAAAATTCCTGCAACTCAAACACGAACCTATCAATGTTATCGACAAAGGTTGCGACTTCATGGACAAAACGTGTTTCGTTTTCCGTTGCTAGCGAAGGATTCAGGTTTTCCCAGCGGTTAATCAAACTGTAGTAATGGCGTTGAATATCAGCAGGCACTGTCCAGTGCTCGAGCGCGGCCATAGAGGGCGAAAAAAGGGACTGCTCAAATTGGTCAAGGTGGTCATTGAAAAGTGGAGACTCAGCTTGAATATCGTACGCCAGTCGGTAGCTCTGCATTCGCAACGATCCAGATACATTGATTGCCTCAGCATCATTCAAGCTGGATGCAAGGGTCAGTAAAGCAAAGCTGGTGGTTGCAATCGAGAGTAGCAAGATGGCCAACATGGCACGAGCAATGGTCGTTGTGACTGGCTTTTGTGGCCTATTCTGCACGCAGCATCCTTATGTTCTATTATTTTTAGTAGTGATAAGAAGAGTGGTTAAATTCTTATCACTACGGTTATTGATGCGATTGTAAACTAAATAGTGTGAGGGTTGTCATTTCAGTTTATTGATCCAGAACAAATAAAGCAGTTAATTAACCCTAACTGGGTATTTAAGCATTTGTTAAGAGTTCTAAACTTGCCGTGAAGAATAATGAGCAATTATGAACAGCATTTGAGGTCGTTAATACCTTTTAAATATGTACATGAATAATTGCAAACCAATATCTGTTCATCTTATTTCATAAGTGTGGTTTTTGAGGTAGTCATTAATGTTTGATCGTGGACGACGAAACTTGTTATCTCGACGTCGTATCCCAGCCCTACCAAGGATGCCTTGGCTTGTTGATGAAGATACTTTCGTAGATAACTGCACACGATGTAACAAATGTCTCTCAGCCTGTGAAACAGAAATTATTGTAAAAGGCGATGGTGGGTTTCCTACCGTCGATTTTAATCGTGGTGAATGTACCTTCTGCACCCGCTGTGCACAAGCTTGTCCCGAGCCGTTATTCCGCCCTACAACGGAAGCCGCCTGGGATGTAAAAGCACAAGTGACTCAACAATGTTTAGCTCAAAACAACGTTGAGTGCCGTAGCTGCGGTGATATGTGTGAGGTACAAGCCATTCGATTCAAATTACAGGCTGGTGGTGTAGCACAACCCGTTTTTGAATTGGATGTTTGTAATGGCTGTGGTGCATGCGTTGCTACCTGCCCAACATCAGCTATCACCATGATAACCAGCCAACAAGAAGAGAAATAGTATATGGCGCTGGATGAAGTACATATCTCTAGCCTTGTGGTGCATGTTAAACCTGAGTCCCTAGAAACAGTAAAAGCTCAGATTTTAGAAATGCCAAACACAGAAATACACGGCGAGAGTGAAGAGGGAAAAATCATTGTAGTACTTGAAACGGAGAATCAAGGCTACGTGACGGACACAATAGATAAAATCAATAACTTAGAAGACGTTTTAATCACTTTTTTAGTGTATCACCAAATTGAACACTTCGATTCGCAATCTGAGGACGACTCATGAAAATGACACGACGTGCGTTTGTGAAAGCAAACGCGGCAGCATCAGCCGCTGCTGTTGCGGGAATTACCCTGCCTGCGTCAGCAACTAACCTAATCGTTAGTTCTGACCAAACTAAAATTAAGTGGGACAAAGCGCCTTGTCGTTTTTGTGGTACAGGTTGTTCAGTACTTGTGGGTACACAGAATGGCCGAGTTGTGGCAACTCAGGGTGACCCTGAAGCGCCAGTAAACAAAGGCTTAAACTGTATTAAAGGCTACTTCCTGTCTAAGATCATGTACGGTAAAGATCGCCTACAGACACCAATGCTGCGTATGACAGATGGTAAGTTTGATAAAAATGGTGATTTCGCGCCGATCTCTTGGGATCAAGCGTTCGATATCATGGCAGAGAAGTGGAAAGACGCACTGAAAGAAAAAGGTCCAACAAGTGTGGGTATGTTCGGTTCAGGTCAATGGACTGTAATGGAAGGTTATGCGGCATCGAAAATGATGAAAGCAGGCTTCCGTTCTAACAACATCGATCCGAATGCACGTCACTGTATGGCATCGGCGGTAGGTGCGTTTATGCGTACTTTCGGTATCGATGAGCCTATGGGTTGTTATGATGATTTTGAACACGCAGACGCATTCGTTCTGTGGGGTTCAAACATGGCTGAGATGCACCCTGTTTTGTGGACACGTATTACTGACCGTCGTTTGAGTCACCCACATGTTAAAGTAAACGTGCTTTCTACTTACTATCACCGCTCGTTTGAGTTGGCTGATAACGGTATGATCTTCGAGCCACAAACTGACCTTGCTATTGCGAACTTCATTGCGAACTACATCATCCAAAACGATGCGGTTAACTGGGATTTCGTTAATAAGCACACTAACTTCAAACGTGCTGAAACCGATATCGGTTATGGTCTGCGTGATGAGCACCCTTTGCAACAAAAAGCAGCGCATGCCAACTCGGGCAAAATGTACGCGATGAATTTTGACGAGTACAAAGCCTCTGTTGCGGAATACACGTTAGAGAAAGCATCAAAAATGTCAGGCGTTTCAGAAGCGAAACTACTTGAGATGGCAAAGCAATACGCGGATCCAAACACCAAAGTAATGTCACTATGGACTATGGGTATGAACCAACATACTCGCGGTGTGTGGATGAACAGCTTGGTGTACAACATCCACTTGCTAACAGGCAAAATTTCTAAGCCTGGTAACAGCCCATTTTCACTAACAGGCCAACCATCGGCTTGTGGTACAGCGCGTGAAGTAGGTACTTTCTCGCACCGTTTACCAGCAGATATGGTTGTTGCTAATCCTAAGCACCGTGCTATCGCTGAAGGTATTTGGAAGCTACCAGAAGGTACTATTCCACCAAAACCAGGCTACCACGCTGTTTTACAAGATCGCATGTTAAAAGACGGCAAGCTAAATGCTTACTGGGTAATGTGTAACAACAACATGCAAGCGGGTCCAAACATCAATGAAGAACGTCTACCGGGTTACCGTAACCCAGAGAACTTTATCGTATGTTCTGACCCATACCCAACGGCAACAGCGCAAGCATCTGATTTGATCTTACCAACAGCAATGTGGGTAGAAAAAGAAGGCGCTTACGGTAACGCAGAACGCCGTACACAAGCATGGTACCAACAAGTAGAAGCGCAAGGTGATGCGAAATCTGACCTTTGGCAGATCATGGAATTCTCTAAGCGCTTCAAAATTGAAGAAGTGTGGGGCGAAGAGCTATTAGCTCTGAAACCTGAGTACCGTGGCAAAACCATGTACGAAGTTTTGTTCCGTAACGGCCAAGTAGATAAGTTCCCACTATCTGAAGCACAAGAACTGAACGATGATGCAAAAGCACAAGGCTACTACCTACAGAAAGGTCTGTTTGAAGAGTATGCAATGTTTGGTCGTGGCCACGGCCATGATTTAGCACCATACGATGTTTACCACCAAGTGCGTGGTCTACGTTGGCCTGTAGTTAATGGTAAAGAAACGCAATGGCGCTTTGCTGAAGGTTCTGACCCATACGTACCAGCAGGCGAAAGCTTCCGTTTCTACGGCCATGGTGATGGTAAAGCAAACATCATTTTTGCCCCGTTTGAACCTGCACCTGAAATGCCAGATAAAGAATACGATATGTGGCTATGTACAGGCCGTGTTCTTGAGCATTGGCACACAGGTACTATGACACGTCGTGTACCTGAACTATACAAAGCTGTACCTGATGCAGTGTGTTATATCCACCCAGATGATGCACAAACTCGCGGATTGCGCCGTGGTGACGAAGTTAATCTTGCTTCTCGTCGTGGTGAAGTGCGTTGTCGCGTTGAAACGCGTGGTCGTAACCGTCCGCCAGTAGGCCTGGTTTTCGTACCGTTCTTTGATGCACGTGTTTTGGTGAACAAGTTGATTTTGGATGCAACTGATCCACTGTCTAAACAGACAGATTACAAGAAGTGTCCAATCAAAATTACTAAAGTCGCGTAATTGATAAGCCAATCCTGCTTCTTGTTAGAGGCAGGATACTAGCTTCGAATTTAGCCATTATAGGCGGAGAAAAGAATGAAACGATTAATGCTTGCCCTTATGACGGTAGGGCTTTTTTTCACAGGTGTTGCGCACAGTGACGACGCTCAATATGAGCGCGGTATTGGTGGTGTTGAATCACTACGCGGTGCAAGTGAACTTGAAACAACGCGTCCTGCAGATGACTTTAAACGTTATCCGCGAGACCAAGGTGTGATTGATAGCGATTACGTTTATCAGCCACCACTTATTCCACATACTATTCGTAACTACGAAGTATCGTTGAATGCGAATAAATGTTTATCGTGCCATAGCTGGAAGAATGCAAAAGAAATGGGCGCAACAAAAATTAGTGTAACCCACTATGAGACCCGTGAAGGCCAAGTGCTTTCAGATGTATCGCCTCGTCGTTACTTCTGTCAGCAGTGCCACGTTCCCCAAGCTGATGCTAAGCCTTTAGTTGGCAACACCTTTAAGCGTGTTGATGCATTACGCGACAGCGTGGAATAAAAGGGGCATTTATGAACATATTAAAGGCGTTTTGGCGCCGAATGACATCACCGAGTAAGGTGGCTGTTGGTTTAGTGTTGTTTATGGGTTTCATTGGTGGTTTGGCATTCTGGGGCGCGTTTAACACGGGTATGGAAGCGACAAACACTGAAGAGTTCTGTTCTGGTTGTCACGCACCGATTGTGAAAGAAATCCGTGAAACCGTTCACTACTCTAACCGTTCTGGCGTACGTGCTATTTGTTCTGACTGTCACGTACCACATAACTGGACTGATAAAATTGTACGTAAAGTACAGGCATCAAAAGAGCTTGTTGCATTTGCAATGGGAACCATAGGTACCGAAGAGAAATTCCAAGCACGTCGAGGCCATTTAGCGCATCGTGAATGGAAACGCATGAAAAATAACGACTCGCAAGAGTGTCGTAACTGTCATAACTTCGATTACATGGATTTCTCAGAGCAAGGACCTCGTAGTGTTAAGCAACACTCGACAGCACTGGCTTCAGGCGATAAAACATGTGTAGACTGTCATAAAGGTATTGCACATAAACTGCCTGACATGAAAGATGTCGAAGGTTGGTAATAACTAAGGGGTAAATGAGCGATGAGTACTTTAGAGTCGATTATCTGGCACGTACTTGGTTATGCCGCAATGCCTGTAATCATCTTATCTGGTTTTGCCGCTGTAGCTGTAGTTTCTATCTGGTTATTGTCTTTAGGTAAAGATAAGAACGTTTGATAGTGTAGTAGATGGCCAATAAACCATAAAGCCACGTCGATTTAGACGTGGCTTTTTTATGAGACAAAATCGTATGGCTCTCAGTGAACTGGCCTATATCGCTAGCGCTTACTAGGACGGAATTGTCGAGACGCGTTTCACCAGCCCGATGATAAGTAGCATAGCCCACACTGTATAAATGGGCAGCCACTCTATGATTAAGTGGGCAATGTTTGAAGATTCTTGGCTAAACCAAATTTCACCTAAATGCAGCGTAGCCATGAGCAATAAGCCAAGGAAGCTAAAGATAAGAAATGTTGGTCTGTCCATGATCTTCTCCACCAAGTATGTCGATGGATATACTATAGATCTAAATGAGAATCATTACCAACTTGATTTTTAGCTTTCTCCCTTCTGTGATCGATCTCCACTCACTCTACGGTGCGATCAGCTTCGCATCGAGCAGCTGTTGTCGAAATGTCTCTGCTCGTTCGCGGTTAACCCCAAAATCCGAGTAACCTGTTCGGGATTCTGATCGAACTTCAAGCATGTCACCGTTTTGATGGATTTCAAAGTCATCAACAAATTTGAATACGCTACTGACACACTCAACACGAATATACCGTTCAGCGCGCTCACCCAGTCGAGCACCAGGAAGGGCTAAGGCAACTTGTTCAATTTGCGGCCAACTATCTAGACCCGCTTCAGATAGGTTGAAAGCGTCAAGGCTGTACTCAGCACGTTCATCGATGGTTGAGACGCAATTAGGCTTATCATTGCAGGGTAAGCCCGTACGATTCGCTATATTGACGCTATCAGCATTTGAGCAACCGAATAGCATTATAGAAAGAGAGAATAGCGGGAGTCGAATTAGATGTTTATTCATACTTATCCTTGTAATGATTCGGCAATAACTTATGTGATAGCTCAGCGAGTGAGTAAGCCTGAGTACCTTTCACTTATCCTACCGTAGCAGATAGAACGCAAAGCCACCCCATGAAGCGAACAGTAGGGCCCATGGTAACCAATGTTGCTTATATTCAATATGTGACGTGATTGAAGCCTCTTCTTGTGTGGCTTCTGGTTTGTTACTGCTTTTAGTTTGCTTCTTCTTTAACTTATCACGTTCGCGTGCTTTTGATTTCTGTTGTTTTTTATACAGTTCAATACCTTTTTGGACGCCTTGTGCTATCAGTTTTGTCTGTTCTTTGGTTTGACCTGTCTTTTGCGTTGCGCGCGCAATTTTCATAGCTTCATCTTGCGTCTCTTGTGACGGTGCTTGGTGCTGTTTTGAATTAGACATTTAAATCCATAAGGTTAGGCTGCGTTTCCATTGATTATACGTGAATTTCAGGCAGAAATGTTATGGACTATTTTGTATAACTTTTCATTATTATGTAGGAATATTTCAACAAGTGAAATTAAGTGTTAGCACGAAAGTGAATATTGCATTTTGAGTTTATCTGTTTGATTTTAATGGTAAATGATCTTAATTGCTGTATGTTTTATTATTTATGGTTAAGTTTGTTATTTCAGTTGATAGTTCATTTTCATTGAAAGTTTCACTCAAAAATTGTGATCGAAACGACAACTTGCCAAGCGAAAGAGTGCGGTGCACCACAGAATTAAAAAGGTAAGGTTTTTATTTTATGGGGATGGCTTAAGGTGCTACTACAAACTTAATGTAGGGTTGAATGTAGGGTATCGCGCCACCATAGCTATAGATATAAATATAGAAAGACCCCGTGTAGCTAGGAGTGATTTTGCGGTATTCATTTAGTGCTTATGATGAGCATGGCTTGTTAAAGCCTTCGCCTATGTTATGGCTGACTTTGGCATTCAGTGCTAAGGCTTGGATTATATTTGTGATGGCAGGAGCCAGTCGCCAGCAAGGATCACAGCTGCTCACTCTGTTTTATCCATTAAAAGAAAGCCTCTATGTTGGTCTGTTGCTAGGGTTGCCAAGCTTATTGCTCGCTTGGCTCAGCGGACAACGACATAAGCATAATAAAATAAGTAATTATATATGGCGGCATGGAAAACAATTATTACTCGTCGCCTATTTGTCAGATTGTTTATTGCAAACGTATCATTTATTCATGACACAGGGTGTGTTTAGTTGGCCAAATGGTGTGATGATCTTAATCACAGCTTGGCTAACTATGTATTTGCTAAGAAGCTCACGAGTGAAGAATACATTTGCAGATAGACCTGTAGAGAGATAAAGCAAATGAATGAATGGAGTAAAGGCCTCGTCCTGTTTAGTGCTCTATTAAGCCCTTTAGCTATGGCTGATTGGTTGTTAGATGTGAATTTTGAATTAACGGGTGCAGATAGTAAGCAAACCGTTAATACGTCGCTGTCACTACTTCCTGGCGAAGAAACCGTATTTTTTGATACAGATGATCAGGGTAATACGCGCAGAGAGCTTGTCGGTAGCGCTGAATTATTAGAAGTTTCAGCGGAAGAGCTTAAAATTGCTTTTAAAGTACAAGAGCGCTTAGACGACGGTGGCTGGCGAACAATTATTGCACCAGTATTATCGACAGGTTTGAATACACCAGCCTCTTTTGAATCAATCGATAACGATGCAAATCAGCAAGTTAAATTACAAATTGAAGTAACTTCTGTATAAATAGTCGGTTAACAATCTTTAATTGTTTCAGTAAAGCGCTCCTGACGGGAGCGTTTTTTATTGCCGTACATATGGCTGTCAGCGCGTGAAAGAAAATATTCAGGTGTGTCGCCGTTACGGTAATAAGTGACCCCGATACTAGCACCGATAGAGACAGTGTTCCCTCCGATAATAAAGGGCTTTTCAGCTTGTTCGGTAATCTTATCCATTAAACTATCAACATCATCAATACTTGATTTCGTCATTAGTATAATAAATTCATCACCAGCTAAACGTGCGAAAAAAGCGGAACCTCGCAATAGCCCGTTCACTCTAAAGCAAAACTGTTGTAAGACACGATCCCCAGTTTGATGACCAAAGGTATCATTGACTGCTTTGAAGTTATCAAGATCGATGAAAAGTAAGGCTGGGGCAGATTGCTGCAAGGCTTTGCTATTAATTGTTTTATGTAGGATTTCTATCAAGGCATAACGGTTAGCAACACCGGTAAGCATGTCTTTACGGGCGATGTTCTCCGCTTTCTTTTCTGATTGGATCCGACGGTTGATCTCTTGTTTGAGTTTATGGTTTATCCATGAATAGTAGCTCAGTGCCGCTAAACTAATGATAAAAATCACCCCCGCGATATTCAGCCAAGGCTGAAGTTGAAGGAGATTGTTCTTTTCCTGTAAAGGGAATAGAAACTGCTCGTTGATAGTCGTCTTTGGAATAATGTTGAGCTGGTATAGCTCATCGGCAATTTGTTGCCAACGCGTCACATTCATATGACCCATTTCAACCAACTCAGGCATGATCATCGCCTTACTGGCGAGCAGTTCGCTATATAATAAGGTACGGCTTTTCCCTGTGTTATAGGTTTCTAATACATCAAGGGTTTCTGGCAGATTTTTGAGCGCATACTCCCACCCTTTTAAACTCGCCGCGCGAAAAGCTTTAACGAGATCATGACGATTAGTGGCGAGGTCTTGGTGGGTGAAAATAATATCACTGTAAAAATAGACACCGTACTCAGTCGGGTCAAAGATGGTTGTTTCAATACCTTGCTGACTAAGTAAAAAGGGTTCGTTAGTTAGATAGCCGCTGTATGCATCTACATCACCAGTGATTAAATCATCGATATCACTGCGTGTTTTGACTTGGTGAAAATTATTAATACTCACGCCATTTTTAGTCAGCATCGCGATGATCTCAGCGTCTTCATTACCGCTAAACATCATGATGCGTTTACCTGCGAGCTGTGTTAATGAATCAATCTGACTGCTTGTTTTGGTGATAAGTACAGAAGGGGATCGTTGAAAAATATTGGCAAGTGCTACAAGAGGAAGCCCTTGGCTATATGCGACTAAAATTTCAGAGTTACCCACGCCAAAATCAGCTTCACGTGACAAAACTGAATGCAGTGCACTTTTTCCATCTTTACCAGGATTTATAACAACGTTAAGCCCTACATCTTGGTAATACCCTTTTGCTTTTGCGATATAAAATCCCGCAAATTCTGCTTGGTGTAACCATCGTAACTGCAGAGTGACGGTCTCTGTTGCACGGCAGGTTGCGCTAGTAAATATAGTAAGTAAGAGTAATATGGTAGGTCGAATGCGGTTCACAATATGAAACATCATTAGTTGTTAGAAAGCCGCGAGTAATATATGTAAAAATAGTCAGCTCTGTAAAGGTTTTATCGCTACCAATGTGATGACTGACAGCGATCAATAAGCTATTGATAACTGACCTTATAATCAATAATTGAGAACACTTTAGTAATTATCACTCGGGAGATTAATATGTCTATCGCTCAGCCTGCAATAATCCCAGAAGCGGGACCATTTGCATTGTATGTAGTCATGAAGGTTATTGGTGACAAACAAGCTGTACTTGAGCAATGTAAGCGCCTTCATTCTGTTGTTGATAGCCTGAATACTCAGCAAATTGATGCTAATTTACGAGCAAGCATTGCGTTTGGTAAATCGTTTTGGTCATCGCTAGAGCTAGGTAGCCCTGAAGGTTTTGATGATTTTGAAGCACTCGGTGAGGGGGATATCACTGCCCCTGCGACTGGCGGTGATATTTTATTGCATGTAAATGCAAACCGTCATGACCTTAATTTTTATCTACTGCGCCAGTTTTTATCGCCAATTGCTACTGATGTTGATGTTTTGGATGAAACTTACGGCTTTAAGTACCTTGATGCTCGTGATATGACCGACTTCATTGATGGTACTGAAAACCCAAAAACAGATGAATCTCGTCAAGATGTCGCTTTGATTAAAGATGGTGATTTTGCGGGTGGTAGTTTTGTGATGGTGCAGCGCTTTGTGCACAATCTACCTGCTTGGAGTCGCTTGAATATTGCAGCGCAAGAAAAAGTGATTGGCCGTACGAAGCCAGATTCAGTTGAGCTGGAAGATGTTCCTGCGCAATCGCATGTTGGCCGTGTTGATATTAAAGAAGATGGCAAAGGGCTCAAGATTGTGCGCCATAGCCTACCGTATGGCTCTGTAACGGGTGATCATGGTTTACTCTTCATCGCTTATTGCCATACACAGCATAACTTTAAAACGATGCTGGAAAGCATGTACGGTGAAACAGATGGTAAAACGGACCAAATGCTACGTTTTACCTCTGCAGTAACAGGCGCATATTTCTTTGCACCATCAGCAGAAATGCTAGCGGGTTTATAGTTGTGAGCTGTTTATTTAACGATGAGGTTTAGTCGTTAGACAGGTATAGCAACGAGAAAAGCGAAGGTACGAATATCAATTTGGATAAGTGCCTTCGCTTTTTTGTATCTGCAACTTGCCTGAGAATATCTCAGAAACAAAAACGCCACCCGAAGGTGGCGTTTTTAGTTAAGATTTAAACAATCTTACTTTTTGATGCGTAGAACTGGAGTTTCACCCACAGTAGTAGCACCTGAAAGTTTGTTCAACTCTTTGATTTCGTCCATGTTAGAAATAACAACAGGCGTAAGAGTTGATTTAGCTTTCTCTTCAAGAAGCGCTAGATCGAATTCGATGATCGTGTCGCCAACTTTAACAGATTGACCTTCTTCAGCGATGCGAGTAAAGCCTTCACCTTTAAGTTCAACAGTATCAATACCGAAGTGAACGAATAGCTCGATGCCGTCGTCAGATTCGATAGAGAAAGCGTGGTTTGTTTCGAAAATCTTACCAATAGTACCGTTTACTGGTGCAACCATTTTGTTGCCAGCCGGTTTGATAGCGATACCATCACCAACAATTTTTTCTGCAAATACAACATCTGGCACATCTTCGATGTTTACGATTTCGCCAGATAGTGGAGCAATGATTTCAATTGCACCAGCTTCGCTGCTATCGTCAGAAACCAGCTTCTTTAGTTTGTCAAACAGACCCATATTGTTGCTCCTAAGCGTTGTTATTTTACCTGTGACTATTCTATTAGCACATGGTCTTTTCTGCGATGAATTTTTCTACGTGGGCTTCGATTTCAGCCGCGGTTGGTAGAGCAAGTGCTTGCTCAGCCATCGCTTTAACATCAGCAAAGTTAGCGTTGCGGATAACTTTCTTAATGCGAGGAATCGAAATAGCACTCATGCTGAACTCGTCTAGACCCATACCAAGTAGAAGTAGGGTTGCACGCTCATCACCTGCTAATTCACCACACATACCTGTCCACTTACCTTCTTTGTGAGAAGCATCAATAACTTGCTTGATCACTAGAAGTACAGCAGGAGATAGTGGGTTGTAAAGGTGAGAAATCATCTCGTTACCACGGTCAACTGCTAAAGTATACTGGGTTAAGTCGTTTGTACCAATGCTAAAGAAGGCTACTTCTTTTGCTAAGTGGTGTGCAATTGCAGCTGCAGCTGGCGTTTCAACCATAACACCGATTTCGATGTTTTCGTCAAATGCTAGTTCTTCAGCGCGTAACTCTACTTTGTACTCTTCGATTGCGGCTTTTAGTTCACGGATTTCCTCAACAGAGATAATCATTGGGAACATAATACGGATTTTACCGTGAGCCGACGCACGTAGAATAGCACGTAGTTGGTCGCGAAGAATTTGACGACGATCTAAGCTGATGCGAATTGCACGCCAACCCAAGAATGGGTTCATTTCTTTTGGAAGATCTAAGTAAGGAAGATCTTTATCACCACCGATATCCATAGTACGGATAATCACTGATTCACCGTGCATAGCTTCCGCAACTTCTTTGTAAGCTACGTATTGCTCTTCTTCTGTAGGAAGTGCATCACGGTCCATAAATAGGAATTCTGTACGGTACAGACCAACGCCTTCACCGCCATTACGGTTAACGCCGTCACAGTCTTTAACTGTACCAATGTTACCGCAAACTTCTACTTGCGTACCATCTAGGGTAATTGCAGGTAGATCTTTAAGTTTTGCTAGTTCTTCTTTTTCTGCTAGGTATTCATCGCGAGTTGCTTTGAATTGCGCTAGTTCATCTTCAGAAGGGTTGATAACAACGTTGTTGTTAATACCGTCTAGCATTAGCATGTCGCCATTTTTCACTTTAGCCGTGATATCGTTAGTACCAACGATAGCAGGAAGCTCAAGTGAACGCGCCATGATAGATGTGTGAGATGTACGACCACCGATATCAGTGATGAAGCCTAGCACGTAATCAAGGTTGATTTGTGCAGTTTCAGAAGGGGTTAGGTCGTTAGCAACAAGGATGACTTCCTCGTTGATCGCGCTTAGGTTAACAACGTTAATGCCAAGTGCGTTTTTAACAAAACGTGTACCGATATCACGGATATCTGTTGCACGTTCTTTTAGGTATTCGTCATCAAGTGATTCAAGCGTTACAGCCTGCTCTTCGATGATAGAGTAGATTGCTAAATCAGCTGATGCGTTGTTTTCTTTAATGAAGGCTATGATTTCTTCTTCAAGCTCCTCATCTTCAAGCAACATGATGTGACCTTCAAAGATCGCTTCTTTCTCTTCACCAAAGGTGACACGTGCTTTTTCTTTGATTACTTCTAGTTGCTCTGCAGATTTTTTTCGAGCGTCGAAGAAACGTTGAATCTCGTTGTCGATCTGATCTGCTGGGATAGATGATTTATTTAGGACAATCTCATCTTCTTGCAGAAGTAGTGCTTTACCAAAAGCAATACCAGGAGATGCCAGGATACCTGAAATCATAGCCTTACCTTAATTTGTTCTATAAAAACTAGGGACTTAACGAATAAATTGCAACTTAGTGCAGTGTATCCATTAGAGCAACAAGGTGGTCAACTGCTTCTTGAGCTTGAGCGCCTTCAGCAGAAATTGTTACTAGAGTACCTTTAACTAGGCCTAGAGTTTGTAGTTTGAATAGGCTTTTCGCGCTTGCGCTTTTACCGTTAGAAGTAACAGTGATGTCAGCGTCGAATGCTTTAGCTTCTTTAACGAACTGAGCCGCTGGACGAGTGTGTAGGCCGTTTTCTGCAGTGATTTCAACTTGCTTCTGATACATTTTTCACCCCGATATTTGAAATATTATGTAATCTTTGCGTAAAAATATTTTAGCTTATAGTAACGTGAGATGGTTTGTTTATCTCGATGAATAAATTAACCAACTGTGCGTCATAATTGCTTAATCCAAGTCAAAGTTTGATGAGTTATTTTGCCTTGGTCACATCAAATGGACTGTTTTGTGTCCTTTTATTTTGATGCTAAAAATAAAACGCCTCGGTTTTATAGTAAAACCTCGTTTAAAAAGCAACAAAAAAGCCCCTTTGGGGGGCTTTTTTCGTCAACAAACTGTCATGAATCACTTAAAAGTGTGATCACTGTTGGGTTTCTTTTTCTGTGAAGATACCCGCAAATAACGCTGTCGATAGGTAACGCTCACCAGAACTTGGCAGTATTACAACGATATTTTTATCTGCATATTCTGGGCGTGATGCGATGTTATTGGCTGCCACAACAGCCGCACCTGATGAAATTCCGGCCAAGATACCTTCTTCTTTCATTAGGCGTTGTGCCATTTCAATCGCATCGTCTGAACTCACGAGTTCAATTTCATCAATCAAGTCTAGTTCAAGGTTGCCAGGAATGAATCCAGCGCCGATACCTTGGATTTTATGAGGTGCGGGTTGAACTGCTTCACCATTACGTACTTGAGTGATAACAGGTGATTCACTTGGCTCAACTGCGACAGTAGTAATCGCTTTTCCTTTGGTTTGTTTAATAAAGCGGCTAACACCCGTTAGCGTACCGCCCGTACCTACGCCTGAAACAAAAACATCGATTTCGCCATCAGTGGCATCCCAGATTTCAGGGCCCGTGGTTTTTTCGTGAATTTCAGGGTTGGCTGGGTTATTAAACTGTTGAAGCAATAGGTAGTGGCTTGGGTTTGATGCGACAATCTCTTCTGCTTTTTCAATTGCCCCTTTCATGCCTTTTGCCGCTTCCGTTAACACCAGTGTTGCACCAAGTGCTTTTAGTAACTTACGGCGCTCAAGGCTCATGCTTTCAGGCATTGTAAGAGTTAGTTTGTAACCACGAGCAGCGGCGACGTACGCAAGGGCAATCCCCGTATTACCTGAGGTTGGCTCTACAAGCTCAATGCCTTCTTTTAGGGTGCCTTTTTTCTCCGCATCCCAAATCATGTTTGCGCCAATGCGGCACTTCACACTAAAGCTTGGGTTGCGCGCTTCGATTTTTGCTAACACTTTGCCATTACTGACTCGGTTCAGGCGAACCAGTGGAGTATTACCAATAGTAAGAGTGTTATCTTCGTAAATTTTGCTCATGATTGCCGTTCCTTCGTAACACGTTTCAACTTAAGACACACTAAGCATAACCCTGTTGCGTTATTTGAAAAGTAATAAATCGTTATATCTTATTGTTATAAAAAGTATAACGATCTACGTTAGTTAGAAATTAGCTACAGAGCTAATGATTAGGCTATCGATAGTCTTTACGGTAATGGTCAACCCACATTGCTGTCGCGCCACAAACGGCGATAGGCATTACAAATAAATTAAGGATAGGTGTCATAGTAAATAGCATCACTAGGCTACCAAAACTTAATGATTTTCCGCGCTTGACCTTTAGCGCGTCACGCATGGATGCGAAGGGTACTTTATGATTATCAAACGGGTAATCTGCGTATTGAATAGTCATCATCCACGCGCTAAATAAGAACCACAGTACAGGCCCAACCGTCTGACCAATGGCTGGGATCCACAATAAGATCAACAGCCCCAATGCTTTAGGCAGGTAATATTTAAGTTTTATCCATTCGCGGTGCATGATGC
Organism: Photobacterium sanguinicancri; assembly: GCF_024346675.1. Lineage (NCBI taxonomy): Bacteria > Pseudomonadati > Pseudomonadota > Gammaproteobacteria > Vibrionales > Vibrionaceae > Photobacterium > Photobacterium sanguinicancri. The sequence goes on along the minus strand of NZ_AP024850.1, from coordinate 2,777,791 downwards.
GAGGCACGTCTTTAAGCAGCTCTTTCACGCTGGTGTCTGGCAGGGTTTCACCCGTTAATTTTGCTTCTAACTGCTCGGCTAAAAGGCCATTGAACGGTGCCGCTATCCAATTTGCGATGGTACTAAAAATATAAGAAAAAGTGACTAATGTGGCGATAGCAAGTAATGGCCACAAGAGGTAGCTTAACCAATCTAACCATTCAGGTAGCATGGCTAACCAACCTGTAATCCATGAATCAAGTTGAGACAGAACAAAGCCAAATGCACTACCAAAGAGAATGATGTTAACCAGCAGTGGCATCAAAACAAAACGGCGGGTGCCTGGCTCTAATGCCAGCGATAAACCGCGAAAAAAATAGCCAGCGCCACTGATAGGGTCTTTAATTGGTGAGTGTGTTTGCATATCTGCTCCTTGTTAAGGCTCGTCATTGTGAAAGTATCAAAAGAGGTTGAGCCTAGCTGCATGTTAACGACGAGTTGCGGCTATAAGCAAATATTCGATCTTTTGTTGGAGGTTACAGGTAAATGGTAACCGCTCAGTTAGTTTGAAAAATAACCAAAAGTGCGCTCGAAGGCACGATATTTGATGATTCTACGGTTAGAAGTTCTCATTATTTAGCTAGTTTTGGTAGAGTAAAGCAACCAGCATGTATTCTTAACCGCAGTGATAGGGATTTGCCAGACTGACGGAAGGGAAGGCTTAAAGTAATAAGTTGTGATCTTTATTACGCTCTGTCAATGTCAGTGTGCTAATAGGTAATGTTGGATTGAGTTAGTCGCTGAGTATGGTATTACTTAGGTCTGGCGAATACATATTTAACACGTTATCCCAGTTGGGGTGACAAGCTAATTTCAGAGTATTGTATGCAGGAATTGCGTCTGGTTCTTATTATTGTTGGTGCGCTGATGATCTCCGCGCTATTGTTGCATGGTCTTTGGACAAGTCGAAAAGAAAAACCGACTAAGTTTGGTGATAAACCGAAGCCTGTGGGTAAGCTTGATGGCCAAACGTCTGTTGATGATGCTGGCTTTGATCAAGATGGCGTTGGTGCTGTCCGTGTCAAAGGCGCTGAAGCTGAAGACCCTGCTCCATATTTAAAGCCAGAACCGGTAAAAACAGGTTCTGTGAACTTCGGTGAGAAAATTGAAGCCGATCCTTTATTAGATTCGTCACCTTCGACGATGAACTCGCATACCGATACTGTTCCAAATGTTGGGGTGCCTGTGCCTGCTCAAGCTATTTCTGAATTCACAGAAGTAGCCCCACAACCAACACTGACACCTCAGACTGTAAACAGTAATGTTAATGTGGTTGCTCAGCAGGCCGATGCTGTAGTCGAACAGCATGTCCAGACCGCGCCTGAAGTAACACTTCAAGCCGAAGTGCAGCCTCGCGCGCCACAACCACAGCCACAGCCACAGCCTGTTATTACTCAATCACCAGCGCCTGTTACGTCAAAACCTAATAAAGAACATGAACCTGGTTTAGGTAACCTTGATATGGTGACATCTTCTTCTGAGGTTAAACCTCAACCTGTTGAAGAGAGAGTGGTTGCTCCTGTCGCGCTATCAATCGATACCTTAGCGGCAGAGAATGCAGTGGCGGAACCCGCGCTTGATACCAATACTGTGATTGTTTCAGAGACTGAAATTGCACTGCAAGTAGAGCCTTCAGCGCCGCAAAATGAGCCAGTGCAAGTTGCCGTATCGCCAGAACCTGTTGTTGAAGAGGTTGTCGAAGCGATTATCGAGCCAGAACCAGTAGAGCCTGCACCGTTAGAGCGTTCTTATATCGCTTTAAATATTCATGCGCGTAAAGGTGAATTACTTCGAGGCGTGAAATTATTCAATAGCCTTGAGCAAAATGGTTTAATCTTTGGTGAAAACTCGGTCTATCATCGTCATGCAGATAAAGCAGGTCTCGAGCCTGTTATTTTCTCTGTGACCAATATGGTTCAACCGGGTAATTTCCCGCAGCAGGATATTGAAAACTTCGAAACACCGGGCATCGCTTTTTACTTAATGTTGCCTTGTCACGGTCGTGCAGATTTGAACTTTAATATGATGTTGCAAACGGTTCAGCAGATTGCTGATGAATTAAGTGCTGATGTGTTGGATCAAGATCGCAACATGATCACGCCTTACCGTATTACTGAATATCGTGATAAAGCGAAGTTCTACACTCAAGTTTAACTGAGTGTGTTTATCCCTATAGTTTATTGACGGGCTCCTTAGGGAGCCCGCTTTTTTGTGTATTAAAATATCAGGCAGGCAATCGTTAGCCGCTTGGTCATAATGTGAGTGAATAGGATTAGTCATGAGTCTTGATATTCAGCAGCAGCTTACAGAGCTGCGTCAACAGCTTACTTATCACGGGTATCGTTATTACGTTGAAGATAACCCTGAGATCCCAGACGCTGAATATGATCGCTTGATGCAACAGCTGCTTGCTATTGAAGCTGAGCATCCTGAGTGGGTGACAACTGATTCACCTAGCCAGCGAGTGGGTGGCACACCACTTAATGGTTTTAGTCAGATTAAGCATGAAATACCCATGCTCTCGCTTGATAACGCGTTTGATGATGAAGAGCTAAAAGCATTCGAAAAACGATTATTAGACCGACTACCAACTGAGCAGCAAGTTACCTACTGCGGTGAGCCTAAACTTGATGGCTTAGCGGTTAGCTTGATGTATGAAAATGGCGTTTTAACCCAAGCTGCCACGCGAGGTGATGGAACAACCGGTGAAAATATTACGACCAACGTTCGTACTATTCGTTCTATACCGTTGAAACTACGTGGCGATGATTGGCCTGCGCGCTTAGAGGTGCGTGGCGAAGTCTTTATGCCGAAAGCGGGCTTTGATGCCTTAAACGAACGGGCCTTAAAGAAAGGTGAAAAAACATTTGCCAACCCTCGAAATGCAGCCGCCGGTAGTTTACGTCAGCTTGACTCTAAAATTACCGCTTCTCGCCCGTTAAGTTTTTATGCTTATTCTGTCGGTGTCGTAGAAGGATTGGAACTGGCCCCTAGTCAGTATGATCGTTTGTTACAACTCAAAGGGTGGGGGCTACCAATGTGCCCTGAGATTCGTCCACTGAATAACATTGAAGCTGTGATTGCTTACTACCAAGATATTGGTGAGCGTCGTGGTTCGTTACCGTACGAGATTGATGGGGTTGTCTTTAAAGTTGATACCATGAGCTTGCAAGAACGCTTGGGCTTTGTTGCGCGTGCACCACGTTGGGCAATTGCTTATAAATTCCCAGCGCAAGAAGAAATGACAGTACTGAAGAATGTCGAATTTCAAGTGGGTCGAACAGGGGCTGTTACCCCAGTTGCTAAATTAGAACCTGTATTTGTGGGGGGCGTAACCGTCAGTAATGCCACTTTGCATAATGCCGATGAAGTGGCACGTTTAGGGGTTATGGTTGGTGATACGGTGATAATTCGCCGTGCGGGCGACGTAATTCCACAAATTGTCTCTGTGGTTGAATCGCGCCGCCCTGATGACGCAACGCCTATTACTTTCCCTGTCGACTGCCCTGTTTGCGGTTCGCGTGTCGAGCGTGTTGAAGGTGAAGCGGTCTCTCGCTGTTCTGGTGGCCTATTCTGTCAAGCGCAACGTAAAGAAGCATTGAAGCACTTTGTATCTCGTAAAGCCTTGGATGTTGATGGTTGCGGCGAGAAAGTCATTGAGCAATTGGTTGATCGTGAGATGGTTTCTACACCAGCCGATCTGTTTAAATTATCGGCTGGTGTTGTGACAGTCCTCGAGCGTATGGGACCTAAATCAGCGCAAAAACTCGTTGATTCACTTGCTGCCTCAAAGGTAACAACCTTAGCGCGTTTCTTGTATTCATTAGGGATTCGCGAAGTAGGGGAAGCCACTGCGGCTAACTTAGCCAGTCATTTTGAAACACTTGAAACAATTACCGTTGCGACTAAAGAGCAGCTGATTGAAGTGAGTGATGTTGGCGGCATAGTCGCTGATCATGTTTTTAACTTCTTCCGTGAACAGCATAATACTGATGTGATTGATGACTTAATCAAAGTCGGTATTGAATGGCCTGCTATTGAGAAGTTGGAAGAAGGGATTGAACGACCTTTAGAAGGAAAAACGGTGGTATTAACGGGCAGTTTGTCGCAGCTAGGCCGCTCAGAAGCGAAAGAACTACTACAGTCGATGGGCGCGAAAGTGACAGGAAGTGTTTCTAAAAAAACGGATCTACTTGTTGCGGGTGAAGCCGCCGGTTCTAAATTAACAAAAGCACAAGATCTCGGCATTGAAATTTGGGATGAACAAACGTTGGTTGATTTCACTCAACGCTAACTGCTGTTTTTTTGTTTTAACAGTAGAATAAATATCTATTTCAAAGCGCATCAGGGTAACTTCTGATGCGCTTTTTTTATTTTCATCACATTTTAAATCGTATTAACCGTCACAAAAAATAAGTCACAACCTGCCCATTTTTCGTTTAAATAGAAGATGTGATCAATGCGATCCTTATTATGTAAGTGATTTCACGTTGATATTTTTTTTTCGCGCCTTCTCACGTTTGATGTTTTTTTATGTTGGTAAGTTGTTGATTTAAAATGGCTATATTTGTTATTGATAATTAAAGAATCAAAGGTTTGAGCTGGATCACTGTTAGCAGTAAAGTTTGCACTGAGTCATATTTTTCAAACAAGAAATTAAGTTCTGATTGATGTTTTGCGCTGCGAAAGTAGTCTAGTTACTGAAGTGAACGGAGACGTTCATAAACTAAAAAAATATGATTTAGCTGATTTTAGAAATTTAGCTTACATATTGGGAGACTTACTTGAAGCCATCGGCGGCCAACCTTTTTAGGCTCAAGTAAACAGCTAGTATATTTAGGAGTTATTCCATGGAAAATGTATTCAAACGTTCAGTTCTTGGCGTTGCTGTTGCGACAGCAGCAATGGCTTCAATGTCAGTAAGTGCATACGAAATCGGCCAAAACAATGATTTCAGTGTTGAAGTGTATGGTGTAGCAGCAATTTCGATTGTTAACTATGACATTACTAAGAATGGCGAAGATACTGCAACAGGCTATGACTACGAAAATGAATCTCGTATCGGTTTCCGTGCTGGTAAAGAGATGTTCGATAACGTTGAAGTATTCATGCAAGTTGAGTCTGGTTATGTAGGTGAAGATGGAACAGGCGGTACATTAGGTAACCGTGATACTTTCCTTGGTCTTAAAGGCGACTGGGGTAAAGTGCGTTTCGGTCGTATGCTAACGCCTATGTATGAAGTGATTGACTGGCCATACGCTAACCCAGGTCTTGGTGCGTCATGGGACTGGGGCGGTGACGTGAAATATAACCGTGATCGTCACGGTGATATGGCTCGTTACGACTCTCCGTCATTCGGTGGTTTCAACTTTAATATTGCGACAGGTCGTGGTGACAAGGCGGTTGAAGGTAATAACTGGTTTGGTGGTGCAGCGCACTATACTTTTGCTGAAATGATCACATTACATGCAGCATTCGAAACAGAATCAGATCGTGAGCTTGAAGAAGCAAAAGCAGCGACTGATGGTTCTTGGAGCTACAAACCAAACGGCGACCAAGACAAGTGGACTGCTGGAACCGCGGCTAAAGATGCAGTAATGGCAGATACCTTTGGTTACTTAGTCGGTTTTGAAGCATCACTTCCTGCTGGTTTTGGACTATCTGGCGCATACAAGGCTGGTGAAAGTAAAGTTCAGAACGGCGATAAATCAGAGCAAGCTTCTTACGCTGTAATTGGTCAATACTGGAATGGTCCTTGGGGCTTCAAACTAGGTTACACAGCTAACTTAGAATCAGAAACAGCTGGTGTTAAACAGAATGATGAAGATAGCATCATTTCTGGTCAGCTAATGTATGTTAAAAATGGTTTTGTTCCTTACATCCGTGTTGCTCAGCGTGACCTAAAAGCAGCTAACGATGCAGGTAAGATTGACGAAACTGATATCTTTGTTGTTCGTGTAGGTCTTGAATACGGTTTCTAAATCGTAATTAAAACTGAATATTATTAAAATGGAGGCTTAGGCCTCCATTTTTCGATCTATGAGTTAATCAATTTTTGGTTAAGGTGACGAATAATGAATGAGGTGTTAGTTCTCGCAGAGTGAAGTAATTAAGTCGGGTAAATGTAAAGTTGAGTTGAGCATGGAGGGGCTTAAAGGTAGTGAGAAAGTTCCTTCGCTAAAAGGAACTTTTATCGAGAGATTACAGGTTTTGCACTGCCCAGCTAATAAATTCTTTTTTAGTTTCTTTATCTGCTTGATTGAAAAGTGCCTGTAGCTGCTGTTTGATTGGCTCTTTACTTTGAGTTGCAAGGTCAGTAGCTGACTGTTTTAACGCTGGTTTAGCTTCATTAGTTGCTATTGCAGTTGTAGCAACAGTCAGTGCTGCAGGACCACCAAGACGGTTATATTGTTTCACATACTCGTGGTAATCATGTGAAATGGAAAGACCTTTTAACTCAAGCTTGTCATGCTTGAATGCGACGTTTTTTCCCGCTGTAGTTTGAACATTTACTTTTGCTGAATGGTTAAACTCATTGGCCTGAACAACACCTCGGAAGTTTGGTACTTCTAATTGAAGTGAAGTATTGTTTGCAGTAAAGGTCAGTATATAAGGCGAGGAACGGAACCGCTCACTTTGCTTATCCCCTTTATAAAAATACTGATCAATTTGATATACGATTTGGTTCTCACCATTTTTAAACGTTAGCTTGTCATCTGTCGCAAAAAAAATATCGGTAATATTTTTTGATGGATCTTGTTCATTTACAGCGAGCAATCGTACATTGTCTGGCAGTTCAAGTGTCACGTCAGCAAAAGCTGTTTGAGCGAGAGGTAGAAGCGCTACCGCAAGGGCTATATGTTTTACCTTCATTATATTCTCCCTGAAGGACACGCAAGTTATTGGCGGTTGTCCATCCATAGTTAATTCGTAACACGATTTTACGTTGCTTAGTGCTGACAAAAAAGGTTATTTCCTCATAGAGCAAGCGAACTCAGACATCAGTCACATCATCTACTTTCTTCTGTTTTTATTTAAATCTAACAACTTATCAATAAGGTGGACTCAGCATTTTTTTTCGATTCAGTTTTAGCTGAAATATTTTTTCGTTACTTTAACAAACCGATTTAGCTTACTTTCTTCTAAATGAGTTTGAACTTGCTCACTATTTTGAATCATAAAAAAACTAAACATCCATTTAGTTATATAAAAACATCTGATTTTTGAGTGATTCTCCACTGTCTTGCATACCAGCTTGAGATCTTGGACACAAAATGCCATTTAGCTCCTAATGGTGCTGTAATTAGATTTTTGTTTTAAGTTGCTGAAAATTAATGATTTATGTTTTTTTTGGTTGGTGGTTTTTGAAGGGGGTCAAGCTTTTTCTTGCCATATATTCGTATGGTGAAAAAAGCTTGTAATCTTATCCACGTTCTCAATATGAAACATTAAATTTCATTGTGCTAACCTTCGGCGGCCACTGAGGTAAGTACATGAATTCAGCTATATTTTTTAGGAGTTTTTCCATGAGTCAATTTTTCAAACGTACCTTATTAGGCGCGGCGATTGCGACTGCAGCACTTGCCACTGTTCCAGCACAAGCAAGTGATAGTGGAGCTAAATACGAGCACAGTATTTACGGCTTGATTGCGATGCAGGTAGCGCACCGCGATTACGATAATGAAAAGAACAACGATGGTGTCCAGTTCAATAATGAATCACGCCTTGGCTGGCGTGGTACTGCTCAGTTTGATCAAATGCAAGATTGGACTTTCCTATGGCAAATCGAATCTGGTTATGTTGATGAGTCATTTGCGGGTGAAAACGGTGGTAATGGCTACTTAGGCCGCCGTGATACTTTTGTCGGCTTTGAACACGATAGCGTTGGTAAAATTCGTCTGGGTCGTGTGTTAACCCCTATTTATGAATTGATTGACTGGCCTGCGACTAACCCTGGTATGGGTAACGTTTGGGACTGGGGTGGCAATATCGGCGGAAACAATTTCAATGACCGCCAATCAGATACCATCCGTTGGGATACCAATGAACTATGGTCTGGCTTTACCATGGATATCGCTGCTGGTGCAGGTGAAGATCGTGCAGGGGCAACTGATAGCTCGAAAGCATCAAGCAACTACTGGCATGGCATGGCTGCACACCAACAAGTGAAAGGTGATTGGGGATGGGCGCAGTTTGATTTAGCTTACGAGATGAACTACGACACGCTTGATAAAACCAAAGGTAAGTTCGATGGTACGTTTTGGAATAACCAAACTTACTTGATGGGGGCACAAGGTGGCTTCTCTAATGGTTTAGGCTACTTTGCTTATTACCGTATCGCAAAAGCGGATAACGATACGTTTAATCAAGACGAGCGTGAAGATTCATACTCAGTTGGTTTAACGTATACGTTTGATAAGTGGCAAGCCAAAATTGCTCGCGCTGAAAACCTTGGTTTAGAAGTGAATGGTAAAGACATTAAGAACACTGAAGATAACGTTACATCAGTGCAGATGATGTACTTTGTTGATACTAACGCTGTGCTTTATGCCCGTTATGCGATGAATAATATAGATCGCATTGATGCCGATAATAAAGGCTATGAAGGTCGTTGGAAGTCAGATAGCTTTAATGAAGCATCTGTTGGTATTGAGTACTGGTTCTAAGATGACTCTTAATCTTTAATTACTGTAATAATTAGGGCGAGAATTTCTCGCCCTTTGCCGTGGAGGCTATATGAAGAAGTTGATTGTTGCCCTAACTCTGTTGGCGGGTTGTTTATCTTGGCAAGCGAATGCAGAAAGTACGTTAACCTTTAATAAAGAAATTGGGCCCTTGGTGCTTAATGGTGATGAAGTTGCGAGTGATATTTTTTCATCGCCTAACCAATTAACGCTTGAATCGGGTACCAACCAAGTATTATTTGCATTGGGTCAGTTAGTAGTAGAAGACGGTCGCCGCACTAAATTTAATTCAGTTCCTTTTATCGTTCGCTTTAACGCACCTTCTGATGATGTTGCATTGTCTTACCAGCCGTTTAGAACCATGGAAGAAGCTAAGGCGTTTGATAAAGACCCGCGCTTTGTTCTCAAATCAGCTTCTGGCGAGATGATCCCATTCCAGCTTGAGCCTCTGTATGTTAATGGCATGCAAGGCATGAAAAATTATGAAAAAGCAGTATTAAAATACAACCAAAAAGAGACAGGGATTGCCGTTGTTTCCATCGGTCAAACCTCGACAACACCCGTAGATCAAATAAAACCAAAAAATGCGAATACCGGATCATCGCAAAGAATGATTCTGGAAGCGGGTTTCAATAATTTGTCCGCACAAGAACAGCAAGCATTCATGATGTGGGCGATGAAAAACCTAAAGAATGCATCTTAAGCTGATGCTATCTAGTCATTGAGTGTCAATTAGAGAAAGGATGGTGATTGTAGAATAGAATGACAGTGTTAAAATAACGCCCAATTATGGGCTTATAGCGCTATCGCTGTCAGTCGCTCCAGTCACTTTAAGGTAAATCAAATGACGATTAAAACTCGTTTTGCACCAAGCCCAACAGGCTTCTTGCACGTAGGTGGTGCCCGTACAGCATTGTACTCATGGTTATTTGCGAAGAAGCAAGGCGGTGAATTTGTTCTGCGTATCGAAGATACCGATCTAGAGCGTTCATCTCAAGAAGCTATCGATGCCATTATTGAAGGTATGGAGTGGATCGGGCTTAACTGGGATGAAGGTCCTTACTACCAAACGAAACGTTTTGATCGTTACAACCAGTTGATCGATCAATTGCTTGCGGAAGACAAAGCATACAAGTGCTACTGTCCGAAAGAGTTGTTAGACGAATTGCGTGAAGAGCAAATGGCAGCAGGTGTTAAGCCACGCTACGATGCTAATCACCCTAAAATTGTTGCGGCAAATGCAGCAGCAACTGAAGCATCACCATTCGTTATTCGCTTCCGTAACCCAAAAGAAGGGACGGTAGTGTTTGATGATAAAGTACGTGGCCGTATTGAAATCGCTAATAGCGAGCTAGATGATCTTATCATTCGTCGTACCGATGGTAGCCCAACTTATAACTTCTGTGTTGTTGTTGATGATTGGGATATGGAGATTACCCAAGTTGTTCGTGGTGAAGACCACATCAACAATACCCCTCGTCAAATTAACATCTATGAAGCACTGGGTGCGCCTGTTCCTGAATTTGCACACTGTGCAATGATCCTTGGTGACGACGGTGCGAAACTGTCTAAACGCCATGGCGCAGTAAGTGTAATGCAATACCGCGATGACGGTTACTTGCCACAAGCACTGCTTAACTACCTTGTACGTTTAGGTTGGTCTCATGGTGATCAAGAGATTTTCTCATTAGAAGAAATGATCAACTTGTTCACGCTAGAGTCTATCAGTAAGTCTGCGTCAGCATTCAATACAGACAAGTTACTTTGGTTGAACAACCATTACATCAAAACAGCTGAGCCTGAATATGTTGCTAAGTACCTACAATGGCACTTAGATCAAAAAGAGATTGATACCGCTAATGGTCCAGCAATCACTGACGTAATCAAGCTAGTGGGTGAGCGTTGTAATACATTGATCGAACTTGCAGAGCAATCGCGTTACTTCTACCAAGACTTTAGTGAGTTTGAAGCGGGTGCTGCGAAGAAACACCTTCGCCCAGTAGCGAAAGAAGCCCTAGAGCTTGCACTAGCAAAAGTTGAAGCTGTATCTGATGATGCATGGACAGCTGAAAACCTTCATGATGTGATTAAATCAACATGTGAAGAGTTAGAGCTAGGCATGGGTAAAGTGGGTATGCCACTGCGTGTTGCCGTTACAGGCCAAGGTCAATCGCCTTCGGTTGACGCAGTAATGCAACTTGTTGGCAAAGTACGCGTAATGGCGCGTATCAAGCTAGCACTTGCTTTCATTGCAGAGCGTGAAGCGAACGCATAAGCATTCGTTAACACAAGCTTCAAATAAAAACAGGCATAGAGTCTAACTCTATGCCTGTTTTTTTATGCTTCAGCTATATTCAGAGAACTATAGGTTGTTACGTTGCTTATAGTTATCAACACATACCCAAAAGTTACTGGATGTCGCGCAGTACTGCATTGCACCTTCTGGAATGTCTTCTGGTGTTCCTGAAAGTGTGTAAGCCGACGTAGCAAAACTTGCAGTAAGTAAGAGTGCTGCGCATACCGAAGTTATCTTTTTCATATCGTATCTCCCTTGGATTTATCCAACATAGATCACGCTCGGTCTAGTGCCGTTTCAGTGATACTCATAAATAGTAGGTTAAGATCATATTTTTCATATATTAATAAGCGTTTTTTTGCTTACGTCATAAAAGGAACTGCTTTAGAGCTGATCTATTTCATCAAAAAGACAGATTGGATGTAATTAACATATTTGTAGTTTATATGCTTTTGTGAGCACTAACTCATTGACAAGCATTTCCTTACTTCTTACAATCTCGCTGCACTTATTAAAAAACAGTGTTTGATATCTACGGTTGTATTTGTAAATAGTGTTGTACCAAAACCGCTTCATGCTTATGCAGTAGATTTAATGTTCTTATTTTAGAAACCATTGATGGTGCTTTGCTTATATTGTAAGGCTGCAATGTTGTTAGAAGGAAAAGCATGAAAATAAAGTCAGGAGTTGTTGCGCTTATATTAGCAACGACCGCATGTTCAGCGTCTGCCCATAATAAAAACCTACAAAAGTACGCTGATATTGCTCAATTTGGTATTCCACTTACAGCTGGTGCAATCTCTCTATATAAAGGTGACACAGAAGGTTTATTTCAACTAGCGGAAGGTGCGCTATATACAGCAGTAGCGACGCACGCTATTAAATTTTCCGTTAATGCAGAGCGCCCAAATGGTGGCGATCACTCTTTCCCTTCTGGGCATACATCAGCAGCAACACAAGGGGCTGCTTACCTACAATTTCGTTATGGCTGGGAATACGGCGTACCAGCGTACGCTGCTGCGGCCCTTGTGGGTTATTCTAGAGTAGACAGCAAACACCACTACTGGCGTGATGTTGCGGCTGGTGCTGCATTGGCAACTGGCATTCAGTACGTAGTTTCTGAGATGGGGTACTCGATGAGTAATTACGTCATTTCGCCTTATGTCAGCGGTGATGAAGTTGGCTTGTACGCAAGCATTAATTTCTAAGCTGTTATTTAAAAAATATCAAAAGGAGCCTGAAGGGCTCTTTTTTTATTTTATAAAATTGTATATCTATGTTGTTTCATTTGATTGGCTACATGTATGTAAAGTCAATATTTTGTCGTTGTTGCTTTAAATAAATTAAAGCGATTGCTAGATTTATGACGATAGACTTGATTAGAAATATATAAGCATATGAAGGTGTGGCAATATAGGATGAATATCATTACTCTTATTAACTGTAACTATAAACAAGACTGCAATAATTAATATGCATCTTATTTTGTATTCATTGTTTCATTAAGGATGACTGTATTAGCTAACGCTAACAAATAATAAACTATACGTCGTCTAATTTTTATATTCTTAAATAGGTACATCAGAGTCATGAGCGTAATAAATGAAAAAAGGCTAGCCATCATCAATGGCTAGCCTTTTTAGTATGTGGCGCTCCCTGCAGGAGTCGAACCTGCGGCCTTCCCCTTAGGAGGGGGACGCTCTATCCAGCTGAGCTAAGGGAGCATGCGCACTATTATACGCAAATATTGATTAATATTAAGCTTTTTGTATCAATGAGTTATCTGTTTGGTGAGTAAATCACCAGGTTGAATGCTACCAGCAAGGTCTGCTCGGTCCACACTGAGCTCTGAAGATTTATCATAAACCCGTTCAACCGTAAGCGTCATCTCTGTTTGTACCATGCGCGCTCGGCTGATCCCTTGTTGATCAATAAAGGCCGCGTTGTGCCATAAACGCAGTTGGTCGCCTTGCTTAACACCGTGAATTCGGCCAACGTTGGTTTGTACCTTGTCATTAAAAATATTAATAACTTCAGGCAAACTGGAGCGACAAGCCAAGGTGGTCTCTAGATCTAGCATCATATTGCGGCTGGTACGTTGAACGGCTTGGCCATAACCTGACTGCCAAAAGCGTGCACTTTTTGTATCAACTTGGCTAACTCGTGTGAATGGCCACTGAGCGATTTCACGATAGTTTTTCTGAAGTAACATTTCACCTGTTTTGCCATTAATCACTTCTAGTGTGACGGCAAATTGTCGATTGTATTGATCATCTCGCAGTAGCTTTTCATCGACGGTTGACGTTAAATCCGTGATTTCGCCTGTAATAAGATATTGCGCATCGTAATCCTCAGCCAGCATGGTGAGTGTATTCGGTTGATCAATACGAAAAGGCACGCGGGTGATCCCCGAGACGACAAAGCTTTGTGATTTACGCTCAATTTGGCGTTGGAGCATCACACTGTAATCATCACCTATCTGATAAATACCCCCTAAAGCGGCATGTTGAGGTGCAGTGAGTGTAAAGCTACTGATTAAAATCGCTTTTTTGTATTGGGTTTTGTGGCAAGTCTTTGCCGATGGATAAATATCTATCCGAGCAGTGACGTAATAATTGCCGCCTGACTTTTTGGCTTTAACTATGCTGACGTTGCGCACTTCGTTACCGCTAAATTGGTACTCGTTACGCTCTTGGCTTAAATAGGGGCGTAAGTGTGAAAATGAGCTCGCATCGGCACCTGAATATAAGATGGCCTGGTAAACCGCATCTTCTAACGCGTTGTTACGGGCGGCTTTGTCGCTTTCTAGCACTTGTGCTTGTCCTGTGACTTCTAACCAAGCGGCCAGAGCTTGAGAGGGCATGGCTAACAACATGAATAGATAAAGCGCGCGTGTTTTTTTCATCGTATTCTCAACATCGGTATGAAAATTGCTTGGATAGTTGGACTTACTATATAGTATCGGGCTGAACAAAAACGGTTGTGATTCATTCAGAGTGGATTACCAAAGGGAGTATGCAAAGAGTATTCCCGAATATAAAGCAGCTAGCTATAAAGTTTTACTTTTTTTGAACGATAACAGGCTATAGGTCTTTTTGCATCCGGAGCGGGATAGAATGAAAAAGTGGATAGTCGTGTTGCTGTCAATGATGACTGCATCATGCGCATACTCCCCGATTTATAATGGTAAAGAACCATATACGGGCAATGAGTACCTGTTAAAGCAGACTCCTCGTCATACCATTGATTTCTTCATAGAAGGGATGACGGAACAACTGGTCGAATCTAACCAATATTTAACGGCAAAAACACCGTTAGCGGTTACCTCTTTTGTTGATTTACAGCAGTTGAACGAAACAAACTGGCTTGGTAATACTGTTACTGAAGGCTTTATGTATCAAATGCAACAACGTGGTTTTACCGTTGTTGATTACAAAGCAACAGGCGCAATAAAAGTCACACCGGAAGGTGATTTTACCATTAGCCGAAACTGGCGAGAATTGGCCTCTGAGCAGCCTGTTGACTATGTGCTCACTGGCACTATGTTACGTCAAGGCGGCGGTGTATTAGTCAATGCGCGAATTATTGGCATGCGTTCTCGTGTGGTGATTGCGACGGCACAGGGCTTCTTGCCTGCTGATCGTTTGGGCCGTGATTTAGATACCTTGAATAAGATGCGTATGCGTAACGGTGTTATTATTCGCTCTGAAGTGAACGAATTTGATCGCGGTAACGTGGTACTGAAACCTTAGGAGAAATTATGCGTATCTGGATGGCAGTAATCTTACTGTTACTTGTGGGGTGTCAGCCACTGGTCGAAATTCGTGATAATGATGTGCTCACCGCGGTAGGTTATGCATCAATCAGTGAACAGCGTGGTCGCACACTAGAAGAAAAACAAGTACGTGCAATGCGAGCATCTAAGATTGATGCTTACCGTGAGCTAACCGAACAAGTTTACGGTATGCGTATCAGTGCGCGTGCAGGTATGGAAGATCAGCAGCTAGGGGTCGAAAATACCGATGGCGCTGTTGATGGTATCATTCGTGGTGCTCGGGTCATTCGTAGTTACCCTGTCGGTGATAGTTATGTCACTGAGATGGAAGTCAATCTTAAGACCATGGAAAGAATGAAAGATCATGGTGAAGTATTCCATGTGCCATCCAACCAAGAGACGATGTTCTAATCATACTTCTTCGCTATTCGGCTTATTAGACATAGCGTGATTGTAGAAACAAAAAAAACGATGGCATTGACCATCGTTTTTTTATGCCTGCTATTTAACACTAGGACGCTGCTATGACTTGTAGTGGCGCTAGGCCTAGCGGCGAATTATTTAGGTCTAAGTGCTAATAAGTGCAATAAACGCTCGGGGGCTTGTGGCCATATTAGTGGGCTAGCGACAGGGTTACGTTCATTAAACCAGCCTGTAAAGCGTTGGGTGTTGTACTGATAGAACTGCACCGTATTATATAAGGGGACGGTAATTTGTTTACTGGCAATCGTTTCGTTGAGCTGGTTAATAATGTTTGCGCGTTGACGAACCGTAGAAGCGGTAGGGAAAGCGGTGAGCAGCTGGTCTACTTCATGATCTTTATAAAAGTGCTTTGCATACCGTGGGTATTGTGGCGCTTGGTAAGCGCTGTTAAAGCCAGAGTTAAAATACTTATACGGTGTTAGTCCTTGCGGGTAGTTGGTGATTGCCGTGACATAATCACCATAGGATAAGCGCTCAGCAAATTCTTCAAACCCAGTTTGAATATTCGTGGTACGTATTCCTACATTTTCTAACATTTCGGCCAGTAACATGGCTGTGGTATTAAAATCAGTCCAGCCTGAAGGGGTGAGCACGGATAATGTGAGAGGCTTGCCTGAAGGAAGATCTCGCCACCCATCATTGTTTTTGTCTTCTAGCTGAAGCGAATCCAATAACATATTGGCTTGTTTCGGATTGAAGGTCATATACGGGCGGTATTTTTCAGTGATTTTAGTATCAGCCCACTGAGTAAACCGTTGACTCATGCCAGATGCATACTCTGATGGGACACCTTGGCCAAACGCGGCGATATCAATTAATAGTTGGCGCTGAACTACCATAGAGATAGCCCGTCGAAACGCAATATTCTCTATAGTTTGGCGAAGTTCATTGTCAGCAACTTTGTAGTTGAAAATAAGGCTAATGGTGCTCGCAGGGGGTAACCAATAGTGAAAGTCTTCAGAGTAAGAGGCATAGTGGCGCTCGATATCAGGAATAAATGAACCCGTCCAATCAAACTCGCCTGTTACAATCCGCGCAATAAAATCATCGTTATTTTTCACTAATGGGTAGCGTAAGCAATCAATATGCACTTCGCTGGCTTGCCAGTAATTTGGGTTAGTGCATTGTTGGTAGTGGGTGTCATCCAACGATTCAATAACCGTAAATGGTCCAGTGCCGATGGGTTTTGGGTTGGTATATAGAACTGGGTTTTTGACTTTTTCCCATTGATGTTTAGGCACAATGGGCAGTAACACCAGCTGATGAGCGGCTAAAGCATTAGCCTGTTTCAATTCAATTTCGATCTCATAGTCTGATAATTTACGAATCGACTTCAATTGCGTACGAATCGCATGTGAATCAAGTTCTGGAAACATTTTGATTAAATTGAAGGAGTAAAGCACATCATCTGCAGTGAATGGTTTTCCATCTGACCATAGAACGCCACGGCGTAGGGTGAACTGGATACTCGTGAGATCTCGGCTAAGACTATAGCCTGTAGCAAGGCGATATTCTGGCTTATTATTCTGTAGAGAATTGAAGATGATCAGTGGCTCAAAAATGAATTCATGCGTCGTTGGCATGCTTAGCAGTGTGAAAGGGTTAAAATTGCGCTTAATTCGATCACGATACTCGGGGACAACAGTAAGTACAGTTGGCTCTGAGGAGGGGGTGGCATAGACAGATAAAGGTAATACAAAAGAGATAAAAACAACGAGGTAAAGGGTGTGCCACAAAGCGGTAAGAGAGCGTTGCATTATATTTTAATCCGAAACTACGATAAACAAGACAAAGCGGATGATTCAGCTAGGCTAAGCTACCGTAAGATTGCTTGATTGGCAACAATGATAACTGTATGAATAACTGTTTTTTTATGCAGATATATTGAGCGGTTATTCGCTTTCAATGTGGTTAACAAAATGTTGCCAAATATACTTCTCGGTGATACCTTCGACAAAGCGTTAACAAAATAGCGGAAGATTTTGTTAGTAATTACGAGCAATTTTCCTTTTGATGGAATTAAAGGAGTAAGAGCGCATGACGGATGCAGTAGCGCTTGAAGTCAAAGAATTACACAAGTCATTTGGTCAAAATGAAGTCTTAAAAGGCATATCTCTCACTGCTAATGGTGGTGATGTGGTCTCTATTATTGGCTCTTCTGGTTCAGGGAAGAGTACTTTCCTGCGCTGTATTAATTTACTGGAAACGCCGACGCAAGGTGAAATTTGGGTGAATGGCGAGCAAATTAAAATGTCCACCAATCGCCGTGGTGAGTTCCTTCCTACCGATGAAAAGCAAGTTCAGCGTATACGCTCTCGTCTAGCCATGGTTTTCCAAGGCTTCAATTTATGGTCGCACATGACAGTGCTTGGCAATGTCATTGAAGCGCCTATTCATGTCCTTGGTGTACCTAAAGCGGAAGCGATTGAAAAAGGTGAAGCGTTACTGAAGAAAGTGGGCTTGTATGAGCGACGCCATTACTATCCTGGGCATCTTTCTGGTGGGCAACAGCAGCGTGCTGCGATTGCACGCGCATTAGCGGTTGATCCTGAAGTGATGTTATTCGATGAGCCAACATCCGCACTTGATCCAGAATTAGTCGGGGAAGTGTTAGGCGTCATGCAAGATTTGGCGCAGGAAGGGCGCACCATGTTAGTGGTTACCCACGAAATGGCATTTGCACGTGATGTGTCTAATCAAGTGATGTTTCTTCATCAAGGGTTGGTGGAAGAGCAAGGTCACCCAGAAAAATTATTCACAAATCCAGAATCTGAACGACTTAAACAATTTATATCATCGATATATTAATAAAAAACGGTGCGAGACACCGAAGGCGTGTAGCCGTTTTAGCGTCGTAAAATCACTGCTGTTTGGGGTATAGGTGTTTTTACAACGTAACACAACAGGAGATAGACAATGAAAAAATGGATTTTAGCTGCAGCAATGGTTTCAGCATTAGGCGCAACATCAGTACAGGCAAAAGAGTGGAAGCAAATCCGCTTTGGTATCGAGGGGGCTTACCCTCCATTTAGCTGGACTGAGCCAAATGGCGAACTAAAAGGTTTTGATGTCGACATGGCTAATGCGCTGTGTAAAGAGCTGAAAGCGAAGTGTAAGATCGTCGCTCAAGATTGGGATGGCATTATTCCATCACTGCTTGCTCGTAAATATGACGCCATCATTGCTGCAATGTCTATCACCGAAGAACGTAAGAAGAAGATCGATTTCACGGGTAAATATGCCCTTATTCCTAACAAATTTGTTGCGAAAAAAGGCACTCAAATTGACTTTACCGAAGCGGGCCTAGATGGCGTTAAAGTGGGTGTACAGCGTGCAACAACCCATGATAAATACCTGACAGATAATTTCAGCTCGGTTGAAATCGTTCGTTACGGTTCATTTGATGATGCGTACCTCGATTTAAAAGCTGGCCGTATTGCAACAATTTTAGGTGATGCTTCTGCGCTTGAAGAAGGGTTGCTGAATAAAGCGGGTGGTGATGCTTATGACTTTATCGGTCCGTCGCTAACTGATCCAAAGTGGTTTGGTGATGGTTTTGGTATTGCACTACGTAAGCAAGACAAAGACTTAACTCAAAAGCTAGATGCCGCAATCTTGTCTTTACGTGAGAAAGGTATTTATCAAGAGATTGCAGCGAAATACTTCGCCTACGACGTGTACGGTAAATAAGGCTAAACAGTATTTGATAGCAAGGGAGAGGGCATAGCCAGTTTATGTCTTCTTCTCTTTAGGCTCGTTTTTAGATTATCAGGGAACATGATAGCTCTGGAGAACTAGTCTCACTTCATTGGTGTTTTAACACTGCTATTGGTGTGTAAAGGAGTACCCAATTGTTAGATTTAAAAGGCTATGAATGGTCGCTGGTGGAAGGTGCGTGGGTCACATTACAGGTGGCACTGTTGTCTTTACTGCTTGCCGCCATATTAGGGATGCTTGGGGCATTAGCAAAACTCTCACCTTATCGTTGGGCGCGTGCAATAGCGACGGTATATACCACGGTGATCCGCGGGATACCTGATTTGGTGTTGATGATGCTGATTTTCTTCGGCGGTCAAATGCTGCTGAATGACAGCCTATATAATATCAATGAATGGTTAAACAACTATTTCACTTCGTCTGATCCGAATCACGAATGGGCACAATACTTACCTGATTACATCGAAATCAGCCCTTTTGTTGCGGGTATCCTGACGATTGGTTTTATCTTTGGCGCTTACATGGCTGAAACCTTCCGTGGTGCGATCATGGCCGTAGATAAAGGTGAGCTTGAAGCCGCTAAGGCATACGGCATGAGTGGCGTATTGGCTTTTCGACGTGTTCTTTTTCCGCAAATGATCCGCCATGCATTACCGGGATTTGGTAATAACTGGCTAGTGCTATTAAAAACCACAGCACTGGTATCGATCATCGGGCTTGATGATATGGTACGTAAAGGCTCCCTTGCCGCGGGAACAACCCAAATGCCCTTCACGTTTTATATGACGATTGCGGTTATTTTCTTATTATTTACGACGCTTTCAACTTCTGCACTGAAGTGGGCAGAACGTCGATTCAGCATACATACGAGGTAAGTGATGGACTTTAGTATTCTTACCGAAAGCTGGCCGATTTACCTCGAAGGCTTTTATACCACCCTATGGATGGTGGCTGTGGCGTTAGTGGTTGGATTAGTGGTCGCTATTCCGATTGGTGTGGCACGTAATAGCAAACATTATTGGTTATCACTGCCTGCTTGGGGTTTTATTTATTTCTTTCGTGGCACGCCATTATTGATTCAGCTCTACTTGATTTATTACGGTTTAAGCCAGCTCATTCAAGTACAGGGGACGCTATGGCAAGAAGCTTGGTTCTGTGCGCTGGTGGCGTTTGTGCTCAATACCGCGGCTTATACTGCTGAGATTATTCGTGGTGCTATCAATGGTATTCCGCAAGGTGAAGTGGAAGCGGCAAAAGCGTATGGCATGAGTACATTACAAGCCTTTCGCCGTGTCATTTTACCGAGTGCGCTACGCCGCGCATTACCTGCATACAGCAATGAAGTTATCTTCATGGTGCACGGCTCTGCGGTCGCAGGGATTGTGACTATTGTTGATTTAACGGGCGCGGCACGTATTGTTAATTCACGTTATTACGCGCCGTTTGAATCCTTCTTATTTGCTGGTATGTGCTATATGGCGCTGACCTTTGTGATTATCTGGGGCTTTAGACGATTAGAAGGGCGTTGGTTACGTCATTTAAAACCATTGAGTTGATCACAACTATTGCAATACACCTAAGGCTGAACCTTTCACGAGGTTCAGCCTTTTTTATTGTTTATCAAATGGTTATTTCAGGATGGCTTAGGGCCTGTAAGTGAGCCTTAACTGTCCTTATTTCTCATAGTACAGGCACTTTCTTACTATGCGTCACGAGTCCATCCTTGTACTGCGGCAAATGTAGTGGCAGTGAAGTCCCATAAAACCAATAAAGTCAGCGGCTTATAAAGGCAGTGATGAACTCATTTCCCATGACTAAGGTGGCAATATGAACATACGCACTGTACTACTTCCTTTCACTTTTCCTTTGATTTTAGTGGGTTGCCAAGAGCAACTGGCAGAAGCTGTGGTGGTGGATATCCCTCTGCCTAAAGTGAAAACGCAATTAACCTATATCGAAAATATCAACATTGATCGTTCTTACCCTGGCTATTTAGAGCCGATGGAATCGGTTGATCTTAAAGCGAGAGTGTCAGCCACTATTCTTGAAAAACACTTTGTGCCAGGGCAAGAGGTAAAAAAAGGAGACCTTCTTTTTCGGCTAGATAACCAAGAGTTTAAATTAGCGCTATTAAAACTTGATGCTGAAAAAGCCCGTATCACCGCACGATCTATGTCGGCACAAAAGAACTACCAACGCGCAAAAAAAATGGGGCAAGCCATTAGTCAGCAACAGCTTGAAGCGAATGAAACAGAGTTAAAACTTGCCAAAGCGGAGCTTGCAGCGGTTGAACATGAAATTAAACACGCCCAAATTATCTTGTCGCGCACAGAGATCTTCTCACCCATTACGGGGCGCATAGGTCAAACCGATTGGTCGCCAGGTGATTTGATACAAGACGGTGAACTGCTGGTGAATGTTGTTGATGACAGCAAAGTGAAAATCAAAGTCAGTATT
This sequence comes from Photobacterium sanguinicancri, assembly GCF_024346675.1. Lineage (NCBI taxonomy): Bacteria > Pseudomonadati > Pseudomonadota > Gammaproteobacteria > Vibrionales > Vibrionaceae > Photobacterium > Photobacterium sanguinicancri. Next base: position 2,756,340 of record NZ_AP024850.1, on the reverse strand, counting down.
GATGAAGAAACCGTGCTTAAAACTGTGGATGACTATCGTCATAGCGACATTGATTACTCGGTGCATTTGAATTTTGTCGATGGCCGCTATTACGACAACCAAGGTCGATTAGAGTATGTCGATAATACGGTAAACAGCAAAACAGGTAGCTTACAGGTTGGGTTTTTATTTGATAACGATGACTCTGTGTTTGCTGGGCAATACGCCAAATTAACGCTTCGCAGTAGTATTAACGGCACCTTATTACCAGAGAAAAGTGTGACGGCAGATCCTACGGGTCAGTTCGTATATTTAGTTGAAGAGGGGGTTGTTGCCCGTCGAACTGTTGAAACGCAACCGTTCGAAGGTGACCAAGTTGCGATCACCAAAGGTCTTGTTGCTAACGAGATCGTGATTGTTGAAGGAGTACAAAAACTTGCGCCTGGGATGGCCGTCGATATCGAGGGTTAAATCATGGTTAAGTTTTTTATTGAACGTCCTAAATTCGCGATTGTACTGTCTATATTAATGACCTTAATGGGGGTGTTAAGCATTATTAATATGCCTGTGGGTCAGTACCCAGATGTCGCTCCACCTTCCGTCAATGTCTTTACTAACTACCGCGGTGCGAATGCACAGGTAGTAAATGACACCGTAGCCTCTGTGATTGAAAAACAGGTCAATGGGGTGGAAGGCATGCAATACATGCGTTCTAACAGTTCAAACGATGGTAGCTACAGTTTAGATATTACTTTTGAAGTTGGTTTTGATGCTGATCGCGCCGCGACCTTAGTGCAGAATCGCGTGAATGCTGCTATGCCACTGCTGCCTGATGAGGTCAAACGTGGTGGTGTTTTTGTTGAAAAAGTTAGCCCTAGTATGCTGATGATTTTAACGTTGCAATCGCCGAATGGTACTCATGATGGCTTAACATTATCGAACTATGCTTCATCAAATGTTAAAGAGCGTTTAGCGCGCTTAGGTGGCGTCAGTAAAGTTGAGCTCTTGGGTGAAAAAGAATATGCGATGCGTATTTGGGTTAAGCCTGAGCGCCTAGATGCGTTAGACATTACGCCAAGTGAAGTGATTGCTGCTGTTGTCGATCAAAATGCCGTTCGTGCGGCGGGTACTGTCGGCGCTGAGCCCGTGGTAGGCAATAATGCGTGGCAGTACACGGTGAACGTTCGAGGGCGTCTTGCAGGGGAAAAAGAATTTGGTGATATTCGCCTGCGTACCGATGCCGACGGCACAATTATTCATCTTAAAGATGTCGCTGATATCGAGTTAGGCGCCAACCAATATATGGCCGATGCTTACATCAATAATGCCGATTCTATTGGCTTAGCGGTTTATCAAGACCCATCAGCGAATGCGATGGAAGTCGCGCGTCTTGTCAAAGAGACCATGACTGAGTTTGAGCAAAGCTTTCCTGATGATATGACATGGGCGACGCCATATGACTCGACACTTTTTATCGATGTGAGTCTGTATAACGTCTACGAAACTCTGATCATTGCGGTGCTGTTAGTTACTTTAGTCACCTATGTTTTCTTACAAACTTGGCAGGCGACTTTAATCCCCGCTATTGCCATTCCAGTGAGCTTAATCGGCACCTTTGCTGTGATGGATATGCTAGGTAGCACCATTAATACCATTAGCTTATTTGGTTTAGTACTGGCAATTGGTGTGGTGGTTGATGCAGCCATTGTGGTGATTGAAAACGTCGAGCGTCTGCTGCATGAAAGTGATAAGCCTGTAAAAGAGTGTGTTATCGATGCCATGGCAGAAGTGACGGGGCCTTGTGTCGCATCGGCCGCGGTGTTGTTGGCCGTATTTGGTCCCACCTTAGCCATGCCGGGTATGACCGGTATTTTGTATAGCGAGTTCGGTATTGCGATCAGTATCTCGGTTGTTATTTCAACCATAGTCGCGCTGACACTGACGCCAGCTTTGTGTGTGCTATTAATGCACCGAGGCATGAAGCCACCTGCGTTTCTACAAGGATTTAACCGTGGCTTTGATCGTCTGACGGCGGGCTTTTCTTCAACCGTGAGTTTTTTGATCCGCAAGTTAGTCGTTAGTGCTGGTATTTTTGCGCTCATGCTTGCGGGCCTAACCTTCTTAGGTAAAACATTACCGTCAGGCTTCTTGCCCGACGAAGACCAAGGGGCGTTCTTTGCCACGGTGCAATTGCCTGAAGGGGCATCATTGCAGCGTACTCGTGAAGAGATGAACCTATTGGCGGCACAAATTCAGCAAGATCCTGCGGTGGATTTGGTGATGACAGTACCTGGTTATGATTTATTAAATAGCTCGACCAATTCCAGCGTGGGTATGGTGGTGGTGAGCTTAAAACACTGGGATCAGCGTAAAACGGCCGAGCTACATCAAGATGCGGTTTTAGCAAAAGTCCAAGCGGCGATTGATGCTTTACCTGATGGGGGCGGCTTTGCATTCTCGATGCCAGCGATACCAGCCCTTGGCATGGTGAATGGTTTTGAAGTGGTGCTAAAAGATGATGGTGGTAAAGGCCCAGAAGAACTAAACCGAGTCCTTCAAGAAACTCTCGCTAAAGCATCTGAAAAGCCAGAAATTGCCGCTGCATTTTCAACCTTTAGTGTTACAACACCTAACCTATACCTTGATATTGATGAAGAACGCGCCAGTTTAATGGGTGTCGATTTTGGTGACATCGTCAATACTATTAACAGCCACTTTGGTGGGGTTTATATCAATGACTACACCTTAGACAGCCGTAATTATCAGGTCATGCTGCAAGCGCGAGCAGACAGCCGTCAGTCGGCAGATGATCTTTCTGGTCTCTATGTGCGCAGTGCGAGTGGTGAGGCTATTCGTGTCAGTAATTTGGTGGAAGCGTCTATTGTGTATAAGCCGACTAGTTTACTGCGCTATAACGTGTCGGGCTCTGCGGTGATTAACGGGGTACCCGCGGCGGGTGTCACCAGTGGCGATGCGATTAAAGCGATGGAAGCTGTGCTTAGCGAGTTACCTCAAGGCTACAACTTCGAATGGACAGGCTTAACACTTGAGCAGAATAAAGCTGGTAATGCGACAGTGATAGCTTTTAGCTTGGCATTAATTTTTACCTACTTGTTCTTAGTTGCCCAGTACGAATCTTGGTTAACACCAGTATCGATATTACTGACGGTGCCAAGTGCACTTATCGGTATTTTTGCTGCGGTGAAACTGACAGGCGGTGACATCAACCTGTATACCCAAATTGCGATGATTCTCTTGATAGGAATGGCGAGTCGAAATGCCATCTTGATTGTTGAATTTGCCAAATTATTGAGAGAGGAACGAGGATATAGCGTGTTTGATGCCGCGATTACGGCTGCAAAATTACGTTTCCGTGCGCTATTGATGACGGCGTTCTCCTTCATTCTTGGTGTCGCACCGCTGATGATTGCTAACTCGGCAGGGGCACAAGCGCAAAAGGCCATCGGTTTTGCTGCTTTCGGTGGCATGCTGACAGCTACGGTTATTGGGACATTATTAGTGCCAGTGTTCTTCTATGTTTTCCAAACGTTGCGCGAGAAGTTTCATCGCCAACCTAGCAAGGCAGCAACTGTCGCTTCAATACCTAACGAGTTAGTGACGGAGAACGCCACTATAGAGACCACGACAGATAACGTGAAATAACTCGATTCAATACGATATGTGGGCGAGGTTATTGTTAGTTTGCAATTATGCCAGTAGCTGCGTCTGATAATGCCGCGCCCACACTCCCTTTCTAATGTTTAAACGGATGGAACATTGACTCGCACAGGTGTGCATAAATAGGTTTTAAAAAATGACAGCCAATAGAAGGTTATCACTCGGTATCAATTTACTCGCTACATGTGTATTGCTGGGATCAAGTACGACAGTGTTTGCAGGGTTTGAGGATTTTATTGATCCATTAGATGGTCGCCTGGATGCCAGCCAGTGGATCTTAAACAATGCTCATGGTTTTATGCCCGTTCCTTTACTGGTGACAGATCCCAGCGTCGGTGTTGGTGGCGGTGCTGCAGTGTTGTTTTTCCATGAAACAGATGAACAAAAAGCCAAACGCCAAGCTGACATAGAAAGCGTGTCGGATATTCCACCGAGCGTGACTGGGGTGGTGGGGTTAGCCACATCGAATGGCAGTAAGCTGGGTGGGGTTTTCCATTCAGGCAATTGGATGAATGACCGTGTGCGTTACTTAGGGGGGCTGTTTGGCGCAAAGTTTAATCTGAAATATTACCCTGAAGCACAATCGCAAGCATACGATTACGATATTGGCGGTTTATATTTCTTTCAAAATATTGATGCGCGTATTCAAGATACCAACTTCTTTTTGGGGGCCGATTATACCTTAATGCGCTCCGACGTAAGCTTTGCTACGCCTAAAGGACTCGTTGGAGTATTACCCGCCACGTTAAGCGGTAAAGGGCAAGATGCCAGTATTGCGCTCAAGTTCACTTACGATAACCGTAACAACCAATTCTCCCCAGATGAAGGCACTAAAGCAGGCATAAAAACCTCTTTTCATGATAAACGTGTCGGCAGTGATTTTAATTACACCGAGTATCAAGCCTATATCAACCATTACCAACCGATTAATGGCCAATGGACAGTGGCAGTGCGTGCCGATGTAAAATCGATAGATGGAGAGGCGCCATTTTATGCCAAGCCGTTTATTGATTTACGAGGTATTCCCGCGATGCGCTATCAAGGTGATGAAATGGGGTTGGCAGAAGTGCAGGTTAATTATGCCTTGGACAGTCGCTGGACATTGCTCGGCTTTACAGGGGCGGGGCAAGTGAAAGATAACAGTTCGCAAAATACGGATGAGAAGATTCATCAAACCTATGGTGGGGGCTTTCGTTACTTAGTCGCGCGTCAATTAGGTTTTAAAGCAGGTATTGATGTTGCCAAAGGGCCTGATGAGTGGGCTACTTATATTCAATTTGGTAGCGCTTGGTAAGAGGATCACCAAGTTAAGCCTCGTGGATATCGAGTGTTCCAGATGTGCACGGTTTACGTGGCCTAACTCTGAAATGGCACTGAAATGGCTTTGGAATAGCTTTGAAATAGAGCCTGAAATAAAAACGGTGAGCATAGTGCTCACCGTTTTTGTTTGTCTGTTTCTTTCTGCGCCTAACTCACTATTTGTTCATTGGTCTGCGGTTTGCCACTACACCAAGACTAGACTGCCACTACACCAAGACTAGACTGCCACATCATCATAGAGACCGATGTTAGTCAGTGTTGCCACTTCATCGATGTACTTGCGGACATGACTTGGGAAATCGACACCCTTGATTACGGTTAAATTACGTAAGAACGGGAACAGATTGACATCGTCGCACGCTAATTCGTTATTACGCTCAGACGGTAATCGAACCCAATTTAGATGCTCAGCCAGTGCTTGGTTTAAGCCATCTAAATATTCTTCGCTTCGGGCAAAGGCATCATCAAAGTCTTGTTCAATCATCTTTGATTTTTTCGCGACAAACCAATCCTTCGCTTCTTGGCATTGGAATTCAGGTAAATCAATCATCAACCAACGCGGGTAGAGTAAGCGCGAGCTAAAAGGCCCTGCTGCTTCGAGATAACGTGCAATATCTTCTTTATGCTTATTGGCAAGCAGTAAAGGATTGCCATCAAGGGCATCAAGATGGATCACGATATCTAAACTTTCCGCCATGAAACTGCCATCCTCTTTTTGCAGGATAGGCACGAGGTTTTCACCTACTTTTTCGATACGTGCATCAATATCGTGGTTTTGTAAGTAGACGATCTCAAGGTCGATTTTTTTCAGCCCAGCGACCATCATCGCTTTAATACAAAACGGACAGTGATCAAAAACGAACAGTTTCATAGCGTTTCCTTGTTAGTGATGGCTTATTCTTTTCAACTGTCTATTTCGTCAATAAGCCTGATTAAGAGTATGAACATACGCGTATTAGCTATATTGAGTCAATAATCAGCTAAAGGTTGACCAAATTGGTGCGTGATCAGAAGGCTTCTCGATACCGCGCAATTCGTAATCAACGTCTGCTTCTACACAGCGCTCGGCCAGCGACGGTGTTGCCAAAATCACGTCAATTCGTAGGCCTCGGTTATCAACAAAACCTTTTGAACGGTAATCAAACCACGAGTATTTATCGTTAGTTTCTGGGTGCAGTTGACGGAAAGTATCGACAAAGCCCCAATCCATCAGTGTCTTTAGCCATTCACGTTCAATCGGCTGGAAAGAACATTTGCCTGTTTTTAACCAACGCTTGGCGTTAGCAGGACCAATGCCAATATCATTATCGGCAGGGCTAATGTTGATATCACCCATCACAATCACTTCTTCTTCATTGCTGTGGTGATCGTTTAGGTAGTGCATTAAGTCAGCGTAGAACTTTTCTTTGGCTGGAAATTTGGTTTCGTGGCTAACATTTTCACCTTGTGGGAAATAGCCGTTTAGTACCGTGACTTTCTTACCATCTTCTTGTTCAAACGTCGCCATGATCATGCGGCGTTGTGCGTCTTCATCGTCCGTTGGAAAGCCTTTTTGGACCGAGATAGGTTCTTGCTTACATAGCATAGCTACCCCGTAATGGGCTTTTTGACCATGGTGATAAACCTTGTACCCCATGGCTTCAACGTCTGCGAGAGGAAAGGCTTCGTCGTGTACTTTGATTTCTTGTAAACCAATCACATCAGGTTGGTGCTTTTCAATCAAGGCTTGCAATTGATGAAGGCGTGCGCGTAAACCGTTAATGTTGAACGAGATGACTTTCATTGTTTTTCCTATCTAGCTAAATCGACAGACTCGACTAAACGAGTGTTATCTTCCGATGGTATCAGACCTTTATAGATTTACCACCGAGTCAAAATAGGGATATTAAAAAATTGCGCTACATTGCTTGTTTTGTGAGTGCTTTATTCGTAGTAGGTATCGCTGCGCCCGAATTGTTCTGCTTGGTTTTTCATCAAAATTATTGATGATCTTGGTTTAAATTGTGCTGCCGACTTCATAGCTCTGACTTTCTATACTTGAATCATCTCTACTGTAGAAAGGATGAATCAAATGGGGAAGTTGGTGAATGGCGTCTGGCATGATATTTGGTATGACACCAAAGACAGCGATGGCAAATTTGTACGAGAAGATGCCGGTTTTCGTGATTGGGTGACGGCTGATGGTGAACCGGGGCCACAAGGGCAGCACGGCTTTCAGGCAGAGTCTGGCAGATACCATCTGTATGTTTCGCTGGCTTGTCCATGGGCGCATCGAGCTTTGATTTTCAGGCAGCTTAAGCAGCTAGAGGAACACATAGGCGTTACTGTAGTGAGTCCAGATATGCTAACGGAAGGTTGGGTGTTTGATGAGCCCGAGCCGAATTATGGCCTAATGTATCTGCATCAGCTGTATAGCAAAGCCAAGCCCGATTACACGGGAAGGGTAACGGTGCCTGTACTGTGGGATAAACAGACTCAGACAATTGTCAGTAATGAATCTTCAGAGATCATCAGAATGTTCAATCAAGCGTTCGATGCATTAACGGGTAACCATGATGATTATTATCCGTACCATTTAGCGACAGAGGTTGATAAGTGGAATGACTTTATCTATCCCGCCATAAATAATGGGGTTTACCGCTGCGGCTTTGCCACGACACAAGCGGCATACGAAGAGGCTTTTGATGGCTTATTTACTGCATTAGATCGTGTCGACCATCATCTATCGACCCACCGTTATCTGGCGGGTGACAGCATTACAGAGGCCGATTGGCGCTTGTTCACCACGCTGATTCGTTTTGATGCCGTATATGTGGGGCATTTTAAGTGTAATCGCCAACGGATTGCGGATTATGCGCACTTATCTGGCTATGTGAAAGAGTTGTATCAATATGCTCAGATAGCGGAGACCGTCGATTTTTACCATATTAAGCGTCATTACTATGCTAGCCACAGCACAATAAACCCGACTCGTATTATTCCGTTAGGGCCTGAATTAGATTTATTATCATCGCATGGCCGTGGTATTCGTCGTGATATGTAAATATTACTGTGATCTTATTCAATGTTTTAAAATCAAATAAACATTATTGAAGTGAGTAATGGCCTAGATAATAAAAGCTTTACTCGCTTCGCATTATAATTTATCGAACTAATTATAATAGCCTTCATTCTTGAACAGGCAGTTTGGTTTGGATGATTTGATTTAGGTGGTGTAACTCAACTAAGTCAATGTGAGTGAATAATTATAATGAAAAAAATCGACGATATAGATATTAGGTTATTGCAACTTTTTCTGATCATTGTTGAAAGTGATGGCTTTTCCGCTGCGCAATATCAATTGAATATGCATCAATCAAGTATCAGTAAGAAGATGAATGATTTGGAAACACGGCTAGGGATGACTTTGTGTCATCGGGGGCGAAGTGGTTTCAAATTAACACCTGATGGTCTGAAAGTGTATGAGATGAGTCGACAGCTGTTTGGTCAGATTGATGTCTTTCAAAAGCAGATTGATAATATCCGCAGTATCTCATGTGGTAATATTCAATTTGGCATGGTGGATAACTTAGTAACCAATCCAGATTGCTTTATACCAGCAGCAATCGCCATGTTTGTTGATAAGCACCCGCAAGTACGGATTGACTGTGCGATCGCAGATTCTTACCAGATTGAAAAAGGGCTGTTAGAAGATAAGTTTGATATTGGTATCACCTCGTCGGAAGTTAAGAAAAGTGGGTTAGATTACCACTATCTCTTTGAAGAGAAACAAAGTTTATACTGTGTGCCGCAACATGCCATCCTTGATATTAACCGACCTGCAAGCCTAAAAGATATCCAAAATAACGCGTTAGTTGAACGAGGTCTCGCTCATCATATTACGCCAATGAGCGAGGTGATGGCATCATGCTGCACAGCTTATGCGCCAAACATGGAAGCGACTGCCCATTTGATTTTATCCGGTCGATTTATGGGGTATTTGCCCGATCATTATGCTGATATTTGGCTGCAAAAAGGAATGATGGCCAAAGTGCCGGTGGTGGAAGAACTCGCTTACTCGACTCATTTTTATCTAACCACTAATGAGCAACATGACTTGTCGCTAGCGTCTAAAGCATTAGTGAATGACTTAAAACAATCTCATGATATAAAAAGTGTGATGGCTGAACTATCATTGGGTTGATAGATTAAATTACTAATAGTTAACGGGGTGAGAACTTCCTTTGTTTTTTCAGACAGGTATTCGTTACCTTTGTTAAATTGATCGATTGAAATTTCATTCTAGCCAGCTGAAAAAAATTTCAGCTGGCTTTTTTATGCGTTTAATATAATTACGCATCGAAATTGTTGTTTTATTTAATTGGCATGTAAACATGCCAAACTAACTATTTTAGCGAGAGGGTAAATTTCGGTTAATAGCAACCAAGGCGTTGTACTATTAACAGGATGAAATATGCAGTACCCACAACTATCCATAAATCTCGACACGATTGAATCGAATGCCGCCAATATGGTGAAGTCTTGTAAAGACTACGGTGTTAAGCCTGTCGGAGTAACCAAATTATTACTCGGTGCACCTGAATTAGCACAAGCAATGGTGACCGGAGGAATTGAAATCCTTGGTGATGCTCGGTTAATCAATCTTGCTCGTTACCAGCATTTGACGGTCGATAAAATGTTGATCCGCTTACCGTCTTTTTCGGAAGTTGAAGAGGTAGTAGCACTGGCTGATATTTCACTGAATTCTGAATCTACCGTGTTGTGTGCCTTGTCAGAAGCCGCGGTTAAAGCCAATAAACAGCACCGCATAGTGCTCATGCATGATTTAGGCGATTTACGTGAAGGTTGTTTCGATGAAAATGAAACCTTGTGGCTAGCTGAATTAGTGTTGTCGCTTCCTAATCTTGAATTGATAGGGTTAGGCAGTAATTTAGCTTGTTATGGCGGCGTTGCCCCAAGTGCCGATAATCAAAATCAGTTGGTTGCACTGGCTGAGAAAATTGAATCGAAATACAACATTAAACTATCAGTGATCTCTGGTGCAAGTTCTGCAGGTTTAACGCTGATGATGGCAAAAGAAATGCCATCGCAAGTCAATCAACTGCGCCTTGGTGCTTCAGTGATCATGGGCATTGGCCTTAATGATGAACCTGTTCCCCATACTCAGCAAGATGCCATCCATCTACACGCTGAGCTCATTGAAATCAAACATAAGCCTTCAGTACCAACACTTTCCACCGCACTTGATGCATTCGGTAACACGCCTGAGTTTGTTGATCGCGGTATTCGCTGTCGTGGCCTATGCGCCATCGGCCGTCAAGATGTCGATATTGATCAAATCATCCCAAGCGATAGCCGTATCACGGTTGTTGGTGGTAGCAGTGATCACCTTATTTTAGATCTAACAGACTGCGAGTCTGAATACCAAATTGGCAGCGTGGTGACCTTTGAATTGGGTTACGGCGGTGTATTGCAATGCGCTACCTCTGAGTTCGTACATAAATCTTATGTGCGTAATTAATCAAATTTTTCCTTGTACGTCGCGAATAATAATAATGCGAGGGTTCCATGTTTAAGATTAAGAAGTTTCCAAATGCGTTCACCATTTTATTGGGGTTAATTGTTTTTTTTGCTTTGCTGACACACATACTGTCAGCGGGACAATACGAGCGGGTATTTAACGAAGCCTTAGGGCGTGATGTGCCTATTCCTGGGTCATATCACCAGATTGAAGCATCACCACAAGGTGTGCTCGATACGCTAATGGCACCGATCTCAGGCTTTTACGATCCTGCCACCAACATTGTTGGTGCTATGGATGTGAGTCTATTTGTGCTAATGGTCGGCGGCTTCTTGGGCATTATCACCAAAACAGGGGCAATTGATGCGGGTATAACACGCATTATGATCCGACTAAAAGGTCGAGAAATCATGATGATCCCTATTTTGATGACCTTATTTGCACTTGGCGGTACCAGTTACGGTATGGCAGAAGAAACCTTGGCTTTCTATGGCTTGTTAATTCCTATCTTTATTGCTGCTGGCTTTGATGCTCTTGTTGCGGTGGCGGTTATCTTTGTCGGGTCAGGTATTGGTACGTTAGGGTCAACCATAAACCCATTTGGTAACGTGATTGCATCAAATGCGGGTGGGGTCGACTTCCTTGATGGCTTTGGGCTTCGTCTTGGTATCTTGGTCATTGCGCTGATCATTGGCTGTTTGTACGTTATTCGCTACGCCAAGATGATCCAAAAAGATCCGAGCCGCTCGCTTATTGCGGATATTAACAAAGCTAATGCAGATCATTTCTTAGCGAACCGTAACGACAGTGATTTAGATGTTGCACTAACGCTTAAACAAAAAATTGTATTGGCATTGTTTGCTGCGACCTTCGTTATCATGATTTACGGTGTATCTACCTTAGGCTGGTGGATGGCAGAAATGAGTACCTTGTTCATTGTGATGGGGATCATTTGTGGCATCGTGGGTCGCCTGAGCGAAGATGATTTGATTAACTCGTTCGTCGCAGGGGCTGCTGATTTAATCGGGGTAGCACTGATTGTCGGTGTGGCTCGCGGTATCGTGGTTGTGATGGAAGCGGGTAATATCACTGATACCATTTTGTTCTACTCAGAAGGCTTAGTGGCTGGTAAAAGTTCAGTATTGTTCATTAATGCGGTGTACTGGATAGAAATGCTATTGGCATTTGTTGTGTCATCAACATCAGGCCTTGCGGTAATGAGTATGCCTATTTTGGCACCTTTGGCGGACTTTGCGAACACAGGACGTGAGTTGGTGGTAACTGCGTTTGTGTGTGGTATTGGTACTGTATTATTCGTTACACCAACTTATGGTGTGCTAATGGGCGGTCTTGCGATTGGTCGTGTTCCTTACATCACTTGGTTGAAATTCATTGGTCCACTGGTTGCTTTCTTCGTGGTACTTAACACCATTATGTTGTCATTGGGTGCGAGTGTGTTGGGTTAATGCCTGAACGAGTCTATATATAAGCTTATGTATAAGTCTGTGTATACAGAGACCTATGATAATAAAACAGTGAGAATTTAGACGTTAGAAACTAAATAATCAGTAATAAATACATTTATGCCTTCATGTTCAATAGTCGTCTGAACATGAGGGCATTTTTTTATCTGTGCCGATACCTAATTTGCCGAGTTATTGGGTGTGATTGACTGGCGCCAGTTCAATCACTTCTGGTCTTGCGACAGTTGAAACATCGGTATTTAGCGCAGTCTCTGTGTTAGGCGCAAGATCTATAGAGAGTAAACAAGGACTATTGACTGGCGGTTCGTTGAATTGCTGCGAAGGTGTATTATCGAGCTGATCGAAGATACGGCTTCGCCATGCCTCGTAATCCGCAGGCAGTGGCATCACGCTAATCGCTTGGCGGCGTAGCCGAGAATAAGGCCGTGTTTGTTGCTGATCTAAGGGCAGTTCCTGGTCTTGTTGTAGTGCTTGGTCTTGTGGCAGTGCTTGGTCTTGTGGTTCTGGAACAGAGCCTTGACGGCTGTATGCATCAAGATAACCAAGGTTAGCATCTGAACTATACGGGTAGCGGATCAAAATCTGATCGTATAAACGTATGGCTTGCTGTGGATGGCTGACGATCAATGCTTTCGCTTCACTCAGTTGTAACGCTAAATTTTTAATGCTGTTAGCTGACTCAGTGTTGCTCCGCAGTGCATCAATACGTTGTAAGCTATGGCCATCGAATTGGTCACGCAAACTTAAGGTTTGATGAACTTCGCTGATCAGCAACACTTCTCCCAGGTTGATCAAAATAGGCAAGAGCTCGATCAAAATAACTGATGGCAGTTTAGTGATTTTCTCAAAATAATAACTCAATCCAATTAACGCGCGACGTTTCGCTTTTAGCGGTTTATTTTCGCTAAGGTAAAAACGTGCTCTAACGATATGACCATAGGTTGTTAAAAATGGTTGCTGGGCGGGTAATAGACGGCTAAAAGCGCGTAGTTGAATGCCTTTGAGCTCTTGGCGTAACTGTCGACGCGATTGGTTGGTGCGTGGCGAGAAGTACAGCTGTTCAAAGATGGCATTAAACTCGGCAAAGCGCACAATCCAACTGATATCAATAATAGGAAGGTGATTTGCCAATACGCGGCCTGCATTGAGCAGTTCATCCGGTTGATTTAAATCAGCGGCTTGTTGAGCAACAATTAGCGCCCGATGACTTGCAGACGGTGTTAATTGAAATGCACGTTTAGCGGTGACGAGAGCATCAAAGGGACGATGGCTAACTTGCTGATATTGCACTAATAGATCAAAAGCTTCAATGCAAAGGGGCGTGCGTTCTATTAAGGCTTCTAAATGTTGAATAGCTTGCTCTAAGTGTCCTTCATGCGCCATTACTTTCGCTTCAACAACGGCCACTTTATGGCTGGGATGTTTAGCCGTTAAAAATATCAAAATTGGCTGGAGTTGCTGCCAAGCCTGTTCTTCAACCAAGAGATCGAGTAATAAATCCGACAGTTTTTGGTTATGACCAAATTGGGTTAATTGCTGTTTACACAGTTCGATCGCGCGTTTTGTTTGTTGCATTTCAAGCGCGTGATAAACGGGTTGACGGATCTCGCTGTCTTTTAGTGTTTGAGTCAGCTTTTGTTTGAGTGTGGTATTGGTGATCGGTTTTGATAAAAAACAATCTGGCTGAACAGAAAGGGTAGATAAGATCACTTCAGTGGAGTGATCACCCGAGATCATCATGATACCGCAGGCAGAGGAAAGGAGCCGTTTACTGCGCAATAAACAAATTAATTCACTGCCGTTAAGTACTTGATTCAAATGGTAGTCTGTTATGAGTACGTTGTAATGGGTTTTTCGGCAGGCACGGACCGCTTCGTCGTAGGTATCTGCAAGATCAATATGCTTAATACCTAATGGCGTGAGTAAACTTTTCAGTAGAGTTGATGCCGAACGTTGGTCATCGACAATCAATACTTTTATTTTTTCCCAATGTATAGCGGGTGTAGCATTGAGGTTAGTTGTCGTCATCCTTGATCCTTAATGCCAATCGCTCGACACAAGTAATTATACGTCTTACTGCTTATATTGTGTTTTTTATTATGTGTAATACCAGTATATGCAATAAGTGGCATTTTGCGTGATATATGATGAAAGCAGTATCTGAGGTGGCTTATAGAACACAATGAACCCTAGTTTTAAGGTCTAGTTTTGAGCTCTAATTTTTGAACGCTAGCTTTTGTGTTATAGCGCTCTTTGAGTGCTGTTGCTCTAGATATGCAAAGAGGTTACATGAAAAACAGGCATGAAAAAGCCAGTTGCTTTCGCAACTGGCTTGAATGATGGTGGAGGGAGATGGATTCGAACCATCGAAGGCAGAGCCGACAGATTTACAATCTGTTCCCTTTGGCCACTCGGGAACCCCTCCACGGGGTATTGCTACACTGTACTTGGCAAAAATACAGCAATGAAACGCGCTATTGCGAATTTCAAGAAAGATGGTGGAGGGAGATGGATTCGAACCATCGAAGGCAGAGCCGACAGATTTACAATCTGTTCCCTTTGGCCACTCGGGAACCCCTCCACGGGGTGTTGCTACACTGTATTTGGCAAAAATACAGCAATTGAAACACGCTATTGCGGATTTCAAGAAAGATGGTGGAGGGAGATGGATTCGAACCATCGAAGGCAGAGCCGACAGATTTACAATCTGTTCCCTTTGGCCACTCGGGAACCCCTCCACGGGGTGTTGCTACACTGTATTTGGCAAAAATACAGCAATGAAATGCGCTACTGCGAACTTCAAGAAAGATGGTGGAGGGAGATGGATTCGAACCATCGAAGGCAGAGCCGACAGATTTACAATCTGTTCCCTTTGGCCACTCGGGAACCCCTCCACGGGGTGTTGCTACACTGTATTTGGCAAAAATACAGCAATTGAAATGCGCTATTGCGGATTTCAGAAAGATGGTGGAGGGAGATGGATTCGAACCATCGAAGGCAGAGCCGACAGATTTACAATCTGTTCCCTTTGGCCACTCGGGAACCCCTCCACGGGGTGTTGCTACACTGTACTTGGCAAAAGTACAGTAATGAAACACGCTATTGCGGATTTCAAGAAAGATGGTGGAGGGAGATGGATTCGAACCATCGAAGGCAGAGCCGACAGATTTACAATCTGTTCCCTTTGGCCACTCGGGAACCCCTCCACGGGGTGTTGCTACACTGTACTTGGCAAAAATACAGCAATTGAAATGCGCTATTGCGAACTTCAAGAAAGATGGTGGAGGGAGATGGATTCGAACCATCGAAGGCAGAGCCGACAGATTTACAATCTGTTCCCTTTGGCCACTCGGGAACCCCTCCACGGGGTGTTGCTACACTGTACTTGGCAAAAATACAGCAATTGAAACGCGCTATTGCGAATTTCAAGAAAGATGGTGGAGGGAGATGGATTCGAACCATCGAAGGCAGAGCCGACAGATTTACAATCTGTTCCCTTTGGCCACTCGGGAACCCCTCCACGGGGTGTTACTAAATTGTCTTGGCTTTTCAACCAATTGAAACCCGCTACAGCGCATTTCAATAAATGATGGTGGAGGGAGATGGATTCGAACCATCGAAGGCAGAGCCGACAGATTTACAATCTGTTCCCTTTGGCCACTCGGGAACCCCTCCACAAGTGCGGAGCGGATAATATCAAACCCTCTGATGCTGTAAACCTTTTTTCTTTAAATTTTGCGCGCTTGCTGAATTTTTCGGCATATTGTATTAGCTAGACTCTTTATTGCTTAACTTTACATTTCTTTACCGCGCAGGTGACATAACTCAGATATTATTCAGCTAGTGCTAGATCTCTAGATTTATATGGTTTTTTTATCATGAAAAAAGTAATTGTTGCTGTTGTTGTGGCTGTCGCTTTGGCTGGTGGTAGTCAGTTTATCTTTAATGGCGAATCGCAAGCGGCTGAAAAATCGTCGAAAAGTATGGCGGCGCAACGTGCTGTCGCAGTGACAACGGGTGTTGTTGCTTCAGAACCTGTTGCTCAATCCCTTTCGTTAGTGGGTAAGCTGGAAGCGCAGCGCTCGGTAATGGTGGCAACAGAAGTGTCAGCTAAGGTAAATAGTATTACGGCTGGTGTGAATAGCCGAGTGAATAAAGGTGACTTACTCTTACAGCTTGACGATGCAAAGGCACGTGCTAGTTATAGTGAAGCGAAAGCTTACTTGGCTGATGAAAAGCGTAAATACGTTGAATTTGAACGCTTAGTGAAACGTGGCGCGTTAACCCAAACAGAATTAAACGGCCAGCTTGCTAGCGTTCAAATTGCTGATGCGCGATTAGATGCAGCCAAAGCCCAACTGGATGATCATGCTATTCGCGCGCCGTTTGCTGGCACTGTTGGTTTGATTGATTTCAGCGAAGGACACTTAGTGGCAACAGGCACTGAACTGTTCTCACTTGATGATCTTTCTAAGATGCGTCTTGATATTCAAGTACCAGAGCAATACCTCTCTTTTCTTCGTGAAGGCATGACAGTGAATGCCACCAGTCAGGCATGGCTGAATACCGCTTTTAGCGGAAAAATTGTCGCGATTGATTCTCGCGTACAGCGTGATTCCTTGAATATCCGTGTGCGAGTCAACTTTGATAATAAAGAGAACAAGCTCAAACCTGGGATGCTAATGGCAGCCAATCTGGATTTTATCCCTCAAGATGCGGCGATTATTCCTGTTCAAGCACTTGAGTATTCTGGTTCTAAGCGTTTTGTTTACGTGGTGGATGACGCGGGTATCGCTCACCGCACCCAAGTTGAGCTGGGTGCACGTATTGAAAATGAAGTGGTGATTGAGTCGGGTGTCGGCATTGGCGATCGCATCGTGGTGCAAGGACTTGTGAATATTCGAGATGGCGCAACGGTCAATGATTTGACCGCGCAGCAGGCCGATGGAAAAAAGACGAAGACTGATACTCAGATTAAGGCGGGTGCCTAATGTGGTTATCTGATGTCTCTGTAAAGCGTCCTGTGGTCGCGATTGTACTGAGCTTATTGTTGGTCATTTTTGGTGTTGTTTCATTTTCTAAGCTCTCTGTTCGTGAAATGCCAGATGTTGAAAGCCCTGTGGTGTCGATCCATACCTCTTATAAAGGGGCATCGGCAACCATCATGGAAAGTCGGATCACCACGCCGTTGGAAGATGAACTTTCAGGCATCAGCGGGATCGACACCATTCAATCAACTACACGTAACGGTTCTTCGCGGATCAGCGTGACCTTTGAGATGAATTGGAATCTAACCGAAGGGGTCAGTGATATTCGTGATGCGGTGGCACGTGCACAGCGCCGTTTGCCTGATGAAGCTGATGATCCTGTGGTATCGAAAGATAACGGCAGTGGTGAACCTGCGGTTTACGTCAATCTAACCTCAAGCGTGATGGACCGAACCCAGCTAACCGATTATGCCGAACGCGTGTTAACTGACCGCTTTAGCTTAATTAACGGTGTAAGTTCGGTGGATTTAAGCGGTGCGCTGTACCGCGTCATGTATGTAAAGCTAAAGCCCGATCAAATGGCAGGCCGCGGCATTACCACTCAAGACATTGTGAGTGCGCTCAATGAAGAAAACGTAGAGCTGCCTGGCGGTATTGTGCGTAACGATATGACCACCATGTCGGTACGTACCGCGCGTTTATATCGTTCAGCAGAAGATTTCGCTTATTTGGTGGTGCGTACAGCCGAAGATGGTTCGCCAATTTATCTGAAAGACGTGGCTGATGTGTCTATCGGTGCGCAAAACGAAAATGCGACCTTTAAGAATAACGGGGTATCGAATCTAAGCCTTGGCATTATCACCATGACAGATGCCAACCCATTGAATGTATCAAAAGGGGTGTACGAAGAAGTCGAACGCATGCAGCGTTTTATTCCCGAGGGGACTTCTTTATATGTTGATTACGATTCAACGGTGTTTATTGAACGCTCAATCAACGAAGTTTACAGCACGTTGTTTGTAACTGGCATGCTGGTTGTCATGGTGTTGTACATCTTTATCGGCCAAGCACGTGCCACTCTGATCCCTGCGATCACTGTGCCTGTCTCGCTGATTTCGGCCTTTATGGTGGCGTACTTCTTTGGTTTCTCTATTAACCTATTAACCTTAATGGCGTTGATACTGGCGATTGGCTTGGTGGTCGATGATGCCATAGTCGTAGTCGAGAATATTTATCACCATATTGAACGTGGCGAGCCGCCATTACTAGCGGCTTATAAAGGCACCCGTGAAGTGGGTTTTGCGGTAGTCGCGACCACCGTAGTATTAGTCATGGTGTTCCTGCCAATCTCCTTCATGGATGGGATGGTTGGCCCGCTATTTACTGAGTTCTCGGTATTGCTGGCGGTGTCGGTGATCTTCTCCTCAATCATTGCACTGACATTAAGCCCTGTACTTGGTAGTAAGCTATTAAAAGCCAACGTTAAGCACAGTAAATTCAATCAATGGGTTGATCGAGGCTTTACCAAGCTAGAAGCGGGTTACCGTAAATGGGTTACCGCTGCCGTACGTTACCGCTATGCCGCGCCTGTTGTGGTATTAGCCTGTATTGGTTTGAGTTTTGTCTTGCTGAAATCTGTCCCAGCTCAGTTAGCACCACAAGAAGATCGTGGTGTGATCTTTGCTTTTGTTAAAGGGGCTGAAGGCACCAGTTATAACCGTATGGTGGGTAACGTCGAAGAAGTCGAACGTCGTTTATTACCTATGGTGGGTGAGGGCGTGATCAAATCTATCAGTATCCAAACACCTGCTTTTGGTGGTCGAGCTGGGGATCAGACGGGCTTCGTTATTATGCAGCTTGAAGATTGGCTAGAGCGCGACGTTAGCGCGACAGATGCGCTGAGCCAAGTGCGTAAAGCGTTAACGGGTATTCCAGATGTTCGTGTGTGGCCGTTCATGCCGGGTTTCCGTGGTGGTTCTTCTGAGCCTGTCCAGTTTGTGCTTAATGGTGCGGATTATACCGAGCTGTTTGAGTGGGCGACGGTGCTGAAAAACTTGGCAGAAGAAAGCTCTATGATGGAAGGTGCGGATCTCGATTACGCAGAAACCACTCCTGAACTCGTCGTCAGTGTGAATCGTCCTCGCGCGGCAGAGTTGGGTATTCCGGTTGCTGATATCGCCAAAACATTGGAAATTATGCTCGGCGGTACCACAGAAACCACCTTTGTTGAGCGTGGTGAAGAATACGATGTCTATTTACGTGGTGATGAAAACAGCTTTAATAACGCGACCGATTTAAGCCAAATCTATGTTCGTTCACGTAGTGGCGAGCTATTAACCCTAGAGTCTGTTGCAAGTGTTGAAGAAGTGGCGTCAGCACAAAAGCTGAGCCATAACCAAAAGCAAAAGTCGATCACGCTAAAAGCTAACTTAGTGCCGGGCTATACCTTGGGTGAGGCGTTAGAGTTCTTAGATAGCGAAGCGATCGATCGTTTGCCGAAAGACATCACGATTGATTACGCGGGTGAGTCGAAAGATTTCCGTGAAAACCAAAGCAGTATCTTATTAGTGTTTGGTTTGGCGTTATTGGTGGCGTACTTAGTGCTAGCGGCGCAGTTTGAGAGCTTCATTAACCCACTGGTGGTAATGTTAACTGTCCCTATGGGGGTCTTTGGTGGCTTAGCGGGCCTGATTATTTTGGGACAAAGCCTGAATATCTTCAGCCAAATCGGGATGATCATGCTCATCGGTATGGTAACCAAAAACGGTATCTTGATTGTGGAGTTTGCCAATCAGCTGCGTGATAAAGGGGTTGAGTTTGAAAAAGCCATTATCGAAGCATCTGAACGTCGTTTACGCCCGATCTTGATGACAGCCTTTACCACTCTGTTTGGTTCTGTACCTTTGATCTTATCAACGGGTGCGGGTTCAGAAAGCCGTATCGCAGTGGGTACTGTGGTGTTCTTCGGCATGGCCTTTGCGACATTCGTGACCTTGTTCGTGATCCCTGCGATGTACCGCTTGCTATCAGCGAAAACCAAATCACCGGGTTATGTGGCGGATCAGCTTGAACTGGCGCTACAAAAAGACTTTGTCGCTAGACAAACCCACGGTGATATCTCGCACACAGAAGCGAAGTCGTAATTGTAATCGCTATGATAATGAAGAAGGCCGCCTGATGGCGGTTTTCTTCAATTAGCTCCCACCCGTCCATAGATACTCCAAAGCTATAGATCCTCCAAAGCTATAGATCCTCCAAAGCTATAGATACCCCACACCTATAGATGCCCCCATCAATTAACACAGCATTATTGTTTTTTATTACACAAGACTCAGCTTCGCTAAGTAATGGGATTGGTATTAGACTATGGTTAAATGCGATATAAACAGTGAATTTCTTTTCGGTTTACGGATAGATTAGGTAGAATTGCTGATTGCAAAAGAATTGATAGCAATTGGGGCATGTATCGCCCGGATTGACGAACCTTGATTACGTTGAAAAACGCTCATTAATAGAAGAAAATCATGTCTCAGAATCAGACGCCAAACAATCAATCTCAGAACGATGCGAAAGCCGTTCGTTTAAATAAATTTATCAGTGATACTGGCTTTTGCTCACGCCGTGAGGCGGACAAGCTTATTGATCAAGGACGTGTAACTATTAATGGCAATGAGCCAGAGATGGGCACTAAAGTACAGCCAAATGATGAAGTTTTAGTTGATGGTCGTGCGCTACGAACAAAAGAAGCGCCGATTTATATCGCACTGAATAAGCCTACTGGCGTTACTTGTACCACAGAGCGTCATATTAAAGACAACATCGTTGATTTTATTGGCCACCGTAAGCGTATTTTCCCTATTGGTCGCTTGGATAAATTCTCTGATGGTTTGATCTTCATGACCAACGATGGCGACATCGTGAATAAGATTTTGCGTGCGGGCAACAACCACGAAAAAGAATACGTGGTACGTGTAAACCGCATCATCACTGATGAATTCATTACTAAAATGGGCTCAGGCGTAGAAATTTTAGATACAGTGACCCTGCCATGTAAAGTGGTGAAAGAAACTGATTTCTCTTTCCGTATTGTATTAACACAAGGCTTGAACCGCCAAATTCGTCGCATGGTTGAAGCATTGGGCTATGAAGTGTACAAGCTTCGCCGCGTTCGTATCATGAACATCACTATCGATGGCCTACCAAACGGTAAATGGCGTTACATGACAGACGCGGAAATGGCAGAGATCCATGCGATGATCGACGGTCAATCGGGTACGGAAGAAGCATCACGCACCGACTCACAAGGCCAA
Source organism: Photobacterium sanguinicancri (assembly GCF_024346675.1). NCBI lineage: Bacteria > Pseudomonadati > Pseudomonadota > Gammaproteobacteria > Vibrionales > Vibrionaceae > Photobacterium > Photobacterium sanguinicancri. The sequence continues at coordinate 2,735,060 of NZ_AP024850.1, read as the reverse complement.
AAAATCGCCAAGCCAACCGATGCTAAGTTGTTTGATAGCCGTCTACAAGATGCACAGCAGCGCAGTAATGAACGTGGTGGTCGTAATGATAGAACGGGCAGCAATGACCGTTCATCATTTAAGACTTATAAAGGTAAAGGCGAGCGTAGCCGTTTCGACCGTGATGAAGAGCGTTCTGGTAGCCGTCGTTCTAACAATGGCAGCCATGAGGGCTATCGTTCTGGTGCTAACCAACGCACAGATCGCACCAACACAGAACGAAATGGAAATGGTCGACAAGATCAGGCGCGTCCTCAAGGCCGCAACCAAGATCGCTCTCAAGGCAATAGTAGCAACAATCAACGTAGCGAAGCGCCGCGTGATCGTAAGCCTGCATCAAGCGGCATTAAAAAGTGGAAATCAAAGAAAGAAAGCTAATTTGAGCTTACTAATTTGAATCTAACTCGAAAGGCTAAATACAGAGTGTATTTGGCCTTTTTTGTGCCTGCTAAACAGACGACAGCATACAATTTATTTGGCATGGATTAGTCCTTGCAATCCCCCCGTCGAATTTGCACTATGTACTCATTAGAGAGATCATAGACATAGTCGGAAAGCAGACAGGGGAAGTAATGGCTGGTAATACAATTGGACAATTATTCCGAGTAACAACATTTGGCGAAAGCCATGGCCTAGCGCTAGGCTGCATTATTGACGGTTGTCCGCCTGGACTTGCGCTTAACGAAACCGATATGCAGCATGACTTAGATCGTCGTCGCCCTGGCACCTCGAAATATACTACGCAGCGTCGTGAAGCCGACGAAGTGAAAATTCTATCCGGTGTGTTTGAAGGCCAAACCACGGGCACATCTATCGGTCTGTTGATTGAAAATACCGATCAACGCTCAAAAGACTATTCCAACATCCAAGATTTATTCCGTCCTGGCCATGCTGATTACACTTACCACCAAAAATACGGGGTACGTGATTACCGTGGCGGTGGTCGCTCATCTGCGCGTGAAACAGCGATGCGTGTTGCTGCAGGTGCTGTTGCCAAAAAATACCTTAAGCAAGTACACGGCATTGAAGTACGTGCTTACTTGTCGCAAATGGGTGATGTGAAAATCGATAAAGTCGATTGGGCGCAAATTGAGCAGAACGCTTTCTTTTGCCCTGATGTCGATAAAGTCGACGCCTTTGATGAACTGATCCGCAACCTTAAAAAAGACGGTGATTCAATTGGCGCTAAGCTAACGGTTGTCGCCAATAATGTCCCTGTTGGTTTAGGTGAGCCAGTCTTCGATCGCTTAGATGCCGATGTGGCCCATTCGCTAATGAGCATTAACGCAGTCAAAGGCGTTGAAATTGGCGATGGTTTTGAAGTAGTAGAACAGCGTGGCAGTCAACACCGCGATGCAATGACACCTGAAGGCTTTAAAACCAATCATGCGGGTGGCATCTTGGGTGGGATCTCGTCTGGCCAAGATATTGTGGCGCACATTGCGCTGAAACCAACCTCTAGTATTACAGTACCGGGCGAAACCATTACCAAGCAAGGTGAGAGTGCCGAAGTGATCACCAAAGGCCGTCACGACCCATGTGTAGGGATCCGCGCGGTACCGATTGCAGAAGCGATGCTGGCGATCACTTTAATGGATCACTTACTGCGCCACCGCGGTCAAAATGCTGATGTGCGAACAGATACACCCAAGATTTAGCGTTTTAATGTTTTAGCGCTTTAATGCTTAGCCTAGGGCGATTAAGTGCTGTATAGCTGATAAAACGAACAGATAGAGAAAAGGCGAGTCATTCACAATGGCTCGCCTTTTTCGTTGGTGATCTTGTTGTCTCTGCTGATACCGTTATTTAGTGTCAGTCGCTGACTCTTTCGGTGCAACAACGATGCTGGTTTCGTCATCCAGCTTGAACACAGGTAAGCTCCAACTCAGCTGAACTGCCGCCATACGTGCCACAAAACCCACCACTAAGGTCGCCACTGTTGTAATTAACTCTGGCACTTCAAAGTACATCATGCCGAAATACATACCACCTGCAAGGAAGGCCACAGAAGCATACAGCTCTTTATGAAGCACCATAGGTTGACGACGACAAATCAAATCACGCAGTAAACCACCAAAAATACCGGTAACAACGGCTGAGACGATACAGATAAGCGGCGGTAACCCCATATCCATCGCCACACGGCAACCTATAATACTAAAGACAATCAGGCCAACCGCATCCAAAATCACGAAGATTTTGTGGTAACGCATAACCCACTTCGCCACTAGCGTGGTAAACAAACCAGCTAAACAAGTAATCACAAGATACTGCGGGTTTGCCACCCAACCCAACGGGTAGTGACCTAAAAGCACATCGCGTACCGTACCACCGCCAATTGCTGTCGCACTGGCCACTAACATGACACCAAACCAGTCCATATGACGCTTACCAGCCGCAATTGCGCCAGTCATCGCTTCCGCAGTAATACCTATAATGTAGAGAGTTGTTAATAGCATGAAAAATAATCACTATAAATAAGAGGGCTAACAATGACTTGAATTGTAATTGTGATGAAGGTCATTATCGAATGAAAAGAAAAAACACATACATGAATTGAAATCATGCTTAATTCTTCTTTTTATAAAATGAAGTAATTAGTTACAGCTAGATATTTGAAGACAGGATGCGATCTAACCTGCTAGATGTAATTTTGAGCATAAGTAGACTTTAGCGACGACTTTCCGCATCATAGCCGCAGTTATTGGCCACTTTTCGCAGTAGAATGTCACACGATTACAACAACCTTATATCCGTATTTAATAGTACTTTTTTAGAATCGTATAATACTGAGCTGATTCTGGGTGGTGATGAACCTATTTACCTTCCAGCTGATGATGAGCATCGTCACCACCGTATTATCTTTGCACGCGGTTACTTTGCTTCTGGGCTACATGAGATCGCACACTGGTGTATAGCGGGCCCTCAGCGCCGCTTATTGGAAGATTATGGCTATTGGTATGAACCCGATGGACGCACTGAAGCGATACAAGCTGAGTTTGAAAAAGTAGAAATTAAACCACAAGCTATCGAGTGGATCTTAGCCGCCAGCTGTGGTTTTGCGTTTAGCGTGAGTTGCGACAACTTGAGTGGTGATTGCGAGCCTGATAGGGTAGGCTTCACGGCGAAAGTACGAGCACAGGTATTCACCTATTTAAACTGTGGAATTCCAGATCGTGCCAAGATGCTATCGGATGCGCTGCGTGAACATTATGGTATCGTACCGCTAACGCAAGCGTGCTTTCCTGAACTCGTTTTATAAATATTTACGGTAACAAAGTAGAGAGATTTCTATGATCCAGCAATACGAAGAAAAATTGCTTACTCACATCGACCATATGGTTGAAACCGCTTCAGATGACGAGCTTTTTGCTGGTGGCTATTTACGTGGACATATCTCGTTGTCAGCAGCTAGCTGTGAACAAAATGACATTAACTGCGTTGAAGAAATGAAAACAGCAGTAGATGCGAGCATCGCACAAGCACAATCAGAGCTAAGCCCGGCAGATCAAGTGATCGTAAAAGCAATGTGGGAATCACTGAAGGACGCTTAATGCCTTACTGTCAGTAAAATATAAAAATTTAATCTGCTCTGGAGTTGGTTTAAACGTGAATGATATTAAAGTACAAGTCCACGATGCGAGTGAAAACTTAATTGGTGATTTAAAAGATTTTTACCATAGTTATTACTCTGATGATAATCGTGTTTTTATCAATGGTTATTTAGAGTGGTTCTTATTAAAGAACCCGGTGTCGATAGGTAAGTGCGTTATTGTTACCCTTGAGGATAAAATCATTGGTAATATGTTCTTAATTCCTTTGAATGTTCAGCATAAAGGGGCAACTAAAGTTGGCTTTTTTGCTGCTGATGTTTTAACTCACCCTGAGCATAGAGATAAAAGCCTTTTCATCAAAATGATTAGAAAAACAATTGAAGAGGTGAAAGAGAAAGAGCAATTCCTTATTGGTCATCCCAATGATGCTGCAACACCTGGTTGGAAAAGAACACGTATGAAGTTTGGTCAGCCTTATAAATCCTATTTATCTAAATCAACCCTGATTTCCTCTGGAGTGAAACATACCGAAATAAAGAGTAAGGATGATTTGTTTAAATATGAAGATGAAATTAATTATTTAAGTAACACCACTAACCTTACGGTTAAGACAGATTGTCACTTTATATTTTGGAAGTATATGTCTAATCCATCGAAGGCATATAAAGTTGAGGCTGTTTCTTACAATGGTAGCTTGATAGGTTTAATTGTGTCGTACAAGTTTAAAGGGATTTTTGATCGTGTTGTGCATTACTTGGCTGATGAGGGCTTTGAAAGTAAAGTATTAAGATCTACTCTTCTACCTAAGATCTTTTCATTTCCAGAATCATCATCCATGGATGTTTATAAATCCTTTTGCTATCAACGAACTGTTGGTACAGAAGTAAGGTTTTTCTTCACCGATTACACTGAAGATTTTAAAGATTTAGACCCTTCATACATTACTTTTGCATCATGTGATAACTAAGATAACCTATGAACATAGTTGAAAAAATAACTCAAAAATTGCTAGAGCAAGATAAGTGGCGTATTGGTGTTATTAATACGGACATTGCGACTATTGTCAATGGCGAGATTGAACCGCAGGTCGTTCGTTGGTTGGATTTGTCTGGATATGATTACGAGGCTGATCCATTTGTCTTTAAGCTTGATGGTAAGCATTACATTGCTTATGAAGTGTTTGATTACTTACACGGGAATGGTAAGCTTGAGTGTATTGACTTAAATGGCCAGCGCTATGATTTTTTTAATGAACTAAATAGAGTGAAAGGGCACAAATCATTTCCTTTCATGATTGAGTTTAATGGTGAGTTATATTGTGTCCCTGAGACATTAGACTTAAATGAAATATCGCTTTATAAATTTAATAGACAAGAGCGTTGTTTTAAAAAAGAATCAGTTATTCTTTCTGGTGCACAGTACAATGATAGTTGCATCAAGGAAGTTGAAGGGAAATACTATTTATTTACCTCAATCGCATCAGCCCCTTTTGAACAACTTCTTTTTTGTTCAGAACAATTATTTGGGCCGTACTTCTCTCATCCTCAGTCACCTATTGCCGATAGTCTAAATGTCGGTAGAAATGGTGGAGGAATATTAGATAATAAAGACGAAATGTACAGAGTTACTCAAGACTGTGAATTTACTTACGGTGGTAAAGTGAACTTAGTGCGTATTGATACTATCTCTCCTACAGAATATAAAGAGTCTTTTGTTAAAGATATCAAGCCTATTGTTCCCTTCCCAGATGGTTTACATACCTTAAGTTACTGTGATGGAATCGCGGTAATTGACGGTAAAGTTACGTTAAGAAAAGGCGTAAATGTATTCCGGAAAACAGTTTTCAAAGTTATGAAAGCATTAAATGTTGAACGTTTATTTTCATAAATTATTTAGTGGTTCATAGTCATAAAAAAGAGCTTGTAACGACAAGCTCTTTTTTTATTGGTGAGTAAAGCAGTTACTGAGCGGCTCGGCTATACCAAGGTGATCGCGCATCGGTCATATCGTACAAACTGTACTTACGATTTAGCATTTGGCCACCATCGCGAGTCAGCGGTACCCAAGATACGGTTGCACGGTTGTTACTTGGTTTCACTGTCATCAAATCAAACGGAATCGACACATAGAAGCCCTTAGTAAAGCTACCTTCACCGAACTCCTCTGCCGATAGGTTAGTGAAAGATGCAAATGCACCTGCAATTACACCACTATCAAACTGTTTCGAGAAATCAACTGTCATCCCTTTATCTTCCGTTAAGTACTGGCCAGCACTTACTTTCAATAAGGTGTCAGGCAATATGCTCCATTGCGGGGTGTAATATACACTTGCATGGCCTGTAACTGTCCCCGTTTGTACTCGGTAGTAACGGCCGGTACTTGAATCAAACTGACGCTCTTCACTGTAAAAACCTAATGGTGATTCTGGATCGCGCTGTTTAACATAGTTAACATCGAAACCCACCGCCCAGTTGCTGCCCATTGGACGATATAAAACTTCACCCCCAATACCACCAAACATCATCTCAAGGTAACCGCCATAAGCTTGGCTATAGAAGTTATCGCCAAAGTGATCCATCCAAGTCAATTGCAAGTTATCAAGGCGCACAGGATTATCGCTAATATAGCTACGCACCAAGGTACGGACACGTTTCAAATCAGTACCATCTGGTGGTGGACCTTGGTACTTAAACTGGTCGTAGTTATCGTAGATGTTGAAATACACCGAACCACTGGCTTCAACATGATTGCCTAACCAGTAAGAGGCATTGGCATTAATACCGACGTTAAACAAATAGAAAGCTTCAGGACTACCAAATGACTGTTGCAGTGTAGGGGCAATTCCCCAATCGAAGTCATTGTCTGCACTTGCAACTTGTCGCCCTTGTGCTGCCGTTGGTGTTGCGGTTGAGCTAGTGTCTTCAACGTTGGCATCGATATATTCATGATTAGCAACTTTGGCAAATTGCTCGGCATCAATACGGGTTTCAGTGGTCGATTGGTGATTCTTGGTTTCAACCAAGCGATACTCATCAACGTTAATCCCTGTCTCTGCTAACACTAACGCGGCACGTTCATGGGCTTCATTACGATCACGATATTTTGTTTGATCACCAACCACGGTGATCGATGACTTACTGCCTGTTAAGGCGTCTTTTTCTTGTACGTAAATATTAGCATCATCATAACCAGCATTGGTCGCAAGTTGCTCTTTCACTCGTTGCCAATCTGTTGTGCTGACATCTGCTTGTGGTGATGTCGGTGTATAAGTAACTTTCGGCTCATCGTGCCAGGTCGTGGTTAAGTCATTAAAGTTGGTACTTAGGTTAACGCCAAAGGTCCAAGTATTGCCGCGTTCATAACTTAAACGCATGTCACCCCAGTGACCTAAACGGTATAGGGCGCCATAGTTGACTTGGCTATCTTGCGGCATGTCGATACGGCCACGAGTAACAGGAAAGTCACTCTTATAGTCGTTGCCATCCCATTCAGCCTTTAAGCGCAGCGGTGCCCAAGGCGTTTGGTATTCAACCCCACCAAAGACGGCAGCACAACCAGTGAACCAACGGCTGTAATCAACTTGACCACCTTTACCTTTATAAGAGGTATCACGGCCACAATCTCGGCCTGCTGCTTTATCGCCACTTAAATTAGCACTGTTGCCGATATAGCCCCAACCAACCCCTAAGGTAAAATCAAGCGGGCCAACATGTTTGCTGGCGGCAATAAATTCACCATCAAATAGCCCTGTACCGCCTATATCACGCAAACCAATAGAGGTTTCTGGCAGCCAGTAACTTTCTTCTAGCAGGCGGAACTTAACGTCGATGCCTTTATCGGTATATTTAGTTTGGCCACTAAACCCTTCGTCACCGCTATACAGTAAATCTTGCACTAAAGTATAACGAATAGTGGTTTCCATCCAAGGGAGCAGCTGCAGTGAAACCGTATAATGATGATATTCATCGTTATAGGTAGCGCCTAAGGTAAATTCACCTTCTTTGGCAACGCGCCCGGTTGGCATTTGCATTAAACCCACGCCACCAAAATCAGATTGTGAAGGGGTAAATGCAGGGGAGTCAAACTCATCGGCTTGAACATGGCTAAGAGGCGCTAACGCAAGTGCTAACGCCGAAAGCGCAAAAGTGTTTGTTTTTTTCATTACAATACTCGCTCCCTTAGTAGGGAAACAGCCGCTTGGTTTATCTCGTTAAATCCTGAAGCGTCAAAACCCAAATTATCCAATGGTGCCAGCCAACCGCCAGTAAACGGCTGGTAAATGATGGCACCGGGGGCGATGTCATGGTGGCGCTCATTCCAATAGGCGATTGGGTGCGTCTGAATTTTGCCGTCAGGCTGAATAACAACCGCAGTATCATTCTCAGCCGCAGAAATCGCTTTAGCTTGATCTAAGTACTTAGCGGTTGATAGTCGTTGTTGCCAGTTTATAACACCAGCTTCTGTTACTGCGCCTAGTACCCAAACCTGCTCTGAACGAGCAGGCAATTGCAGTGTTAATTCGCCTGATAATAACGGATTCGCACTATTGGTGATTCGGGCTTGGTCGTAATCCAATTGAAGCGGTGCACGTTTAGCAAAGTGACTGTTTGAAATAAACTGATGCAGTGCTGCTAGCGCAGTATAACGTTCATCAGTTATATCGTATTCACTTTGTTTTTCTGTAATTAAAGCTAATAAAGCAGACTTTTCTTGCTCTAAAGGCTGAGTGAAAATAGCGGCTTGTAACCAATACACAGGCGTCGTTAGCAATGAGTGTTTAGCGATTTGTAATTGCGCGTCTTTCAAAACTTGCTCGGTGCGCACAGCACTCGCATAGCTCAGAGTGATTTGTTTGCTTTTACTTTGAGCTAGACCTTGACCTTGATCCAGAGCTTGGCCTGTATGTATTTGTACCCTGGTATTTGCTGTCTCTGCATAAGTAGCTGAAGCTGTTAGCAATGACAATACGAGGAGCAGCAAAGGGGTAAGTAACGATTTCATGATATTACCCTTAAGAAAATGGTTTCAAGATTGAAAATTCGACCACAGGCAAACCAGGGGCGAGCTGTTGACGGCTTTTAATAACGGCACCCGTTATAGGGTTTAGCCAAAATTCATTTTGGTAGCTCAGCTCTAAGCTTGGTACGTTAACGTCTTCAGTAAAGTACAAGCTCTCGATAGGCTGCTCGTTAATGACGATGACTTGCTCGGATCCGCTCGAAAATGCGGAATTGATGGTATAACCAAAATGGTAACCTGGTTGCCAATCAAGGGTACGAGTCCAAGTTTTAGGCGTCGAAGCCTTGTGTAAACCCAGCGCCAAAGGGTCGATAGTCTTACTGGTGGTCGCCACTAAGTTCCCTTGGGCGAGAGACGTTGTTTTTGTTATGCGTCCAGCTTGAGTAACAAGTAAGCCGCGATCGGCTGATAGCCATTTTAATAGTGGGGCATTGGGTTGATTGGCTGAGGTTGGCGAGCTTGAGACAATATCTTGTTCTGCAAAGGCTAATACCATGAACGCCTGAGGACCATCACCAATACGCGCATACATGCTGGCATAAGGTAGCTGGTTAATAGCTTGGGCTGAAAGCTGTGTGTCGTCATCGCCAAATAAGGCCAGTTTTGCTGTGTCGTTGACATCTTGGAACTTTTGACTACAGCCCGTGAGCAGTGTTAGGCATAAAAAAATCCCACCGAATGGGATTGTGAAGTGAGATCTTCGCATCCTAGCGCAACTTAAATTAGATAAATAGATAAAAATAACCACACCCTATACCATCCCCACCCAGTATATAGAGTTGGTTGATGGGTATGGTATAGGGTGTGGTTCGCTATATTAATAACCCCGTCAAATTACAGGGTTATGCTGCAGGTGCAGATACAGACGTTGTAGAGTTGTTGCTGCCTGAATCGGCAACGGCAACAACTGCAACTGCTGCTGCTACGCCAACCGCGATAGTGGTAGCAGTAACACCACCAACGGCTGCTGTAGCTGCACCAGCTGTACCAGCTGCTGTACCCGTTGCGGCTGTTGTTGTAGTCGCTGTTGCTGCTGTTGTAGATGTGCCTGTTGTTGCGCCAGCAGTACCTGCAGTCTCAGTTGCAGCAATTGCTGAACCAGACATAGCAAGTGCAGCAAGCATTACCAATGCTGTCTTCTTCATAAGTTGTCCTTACTTGTTCTAAAATCGTTCTAAATAAATATCAAAAGAAGGGAACCTTCTGATGCAATAATATGCGGTTACGCGGTGTTAAGCAATGTTGCATTGCTTTCAAAAACGAATAATTAACAAGGTGTCGCACGACAAGCGTTAATGACGAAATAAAATTAAAATTAAAGCAAACTGTTATTTTCAAGTTCGATGCAATATTGCCAGTCTAGAGGGGGATTTATGGCACAGATGGATGTAAGTAATCGCATCATTTTGAGACCAAGCTCAAAAATGGAGGGCTGATACCTCTTTATTTTGGTAATTAAATTACGTAAAATAACACCGCTGTTTTTTAATACATGGAGGGCTGCTCTTAGAGTGGGAGAGCCTTGTATATATTGGCAGTTTAACGTCTAGCGCTGCTCTGTTAGTCAAGATCAAGTGAAGACATAAAATATGCAGATTCATTTTCGATAGCAGATTGGGGGCTGACATCCCAAGGGCGGTAGCGTGTGTAATCAACAGCTTTGATTATGCAGCAAGCGCAGAAAAACTATTGCTAATCCCTTCACATATACTACGACGATTTGAACTCATGGATTTTAAAAAGAAGCTACTCATTACTGCAATGGCATCCACCTTGCTGGTAGGCTGTGCTGTACCTGGTTCACACTTAAATCTTGATAATAAAAATGTTATTGAACCAGAACAGACAGATACGAACAATGCAAATAATATTGACGACCGCGTTAATGTTTACCCACTAACAACGCAGCTTGTTGGGCAATTTAAAACACCAAAAGCGGCGTCTAGAACAAATCCAAGTTTAGATGCGCAATTGGCACGTTATCAGTACCGTGTCGGCCCTGGTGACATCTTAAATGTCACTATTTGGGATCACCCTGAATTAACCATACCTGCTGGTTCATACCGTAGTTCGAGTGAATCAGGTAACTGGGTACATTCCGATGGCACCATTTTTTACCCCTACATTGGCTTTGTCAAAGTAGAAGGAAAAACCGTAACCCAAATTCGTAAAGAGATGGCAACGCGCTTGGCGAAGTTTATTGAAACGCCTCAAGTTGATGTTAATGTTGCGGCTTTTCGTTCGCAAAAAACTTACATCACGGGTGAAGTGAATAAGCCCGGCCAACAAGCGATAACGAATGTACCACTGACATTACTTGACGCCGTTAACCGCGCTGGTGGATTAAATACCGACGCCGATTGGCGTAATGTAACCCTTACTCGCAATGGTGAAGAGCAGAACCTTTCGCTGCATGCCCTAATGCAACGTGGTGATTTAATGCAAAATCGCCTGTTAGAACCTGGTGATATTGTTCATATTCCCCGTAACGATGCGCAAAAAGTATTTGTAATGGGTGAAGTGAAAGAGCCCAAATTACTTAAAATTGATCGCGCAGGCATGAGCCTAACCGAGGCGTTAAGTGGTGTGGGGGGGATTAACGAACTGGAAGCGGATGCAACTGGTGTGTTTGTTATTCGTAGCGCGATTGGCAATCAGAATACAAGTGCATTAAAAGGTGAGCCGTCAGCAGAAAATCAACAATCTGCTAGCCAACAGCCTATCGCCAATATCTATCAATTAAATATAAAAGATGCGTCTGCATTAGTGATAGGTACAGAGTTTGAACTGCAACCTTACGATATTGTCTATGTGACAGCAGCGCCAATTTCGCGTTGGAACCGTGTAGTAAAACAACTATTACCGACTATCTCTGGGTTTAATAACTTGACTGAAGGTGCACTACGTCTAAGGACATGGCCATAATGTTTAATAAAATTTTAGTGGTATGTGTGGGTAATATTTGCCGCTCACCGTCTGGTGAGTACATGCTGAAAAAGTTATTGCCGGCAAAAGAAATTGCTTCAGCAGGCGTTGGCGCATTGGTCGGTAAAGCTGCCGATAAAATGGCAGCACAAGTCGCGCAAGAACATGGTGTTAGCTTAGACGGGCATATCGCACAGCAAGTGACGAGTGATTTGTGCCGTGACTATGACCTGATTTTAGTGATGGAAAAAGGCCATATCGACGCAGTGGCCAATATCGCACCTGAGGCGCGCGGTAAAACCATGCTATTCGGCCAATGGATAGGGCAACAAGATATTCCAGACCCATACCGCCAAAGCCGCGAGGCATTTGATCATGCTTATGCATTAATTAATGATGCTGCTAAAGCTTGGGCTAAAAAGTTATAAAGATTAAAGATTTATAAAAGAGTAAAGAGTTAAGTGTATTGAACTCTTCATTAACAAAGCATTATGAAAACACAGAGCTTGCTCTGTGTTTGTCTATAACAATACTCATTATCGGAATTAACAATGAGCATTTCTCAAAATTTACCACCTAAACAGCCTGAGTCAGATGAAATCGACTTAGGGAAACTGTTTGGTATTTTAGTCGATAGTCGCTGGATGATTATCGCGGTTACGATTATTTTCAGTGTTGTCGGGGTATGTTATGCCTTGCTAGCAACACCTGTTTATAAAGCTGATGCGCTGTTGCAAGTTGAAACGAAAAGCAGCGGCATGCCAGCACTCGGTGATATGGGTGAATTATTCGCCCAAGAGTCATCTGCAACCACAGAGATTGAAATTATTAAATCTCGGATGGTGCTAGGAAAAACCGTTGATAAGTTAAATTTAACGACGGTTGCTGTGCCTAATTATTTGCCAATGATTGGTAAAGGCTTAGCTCGTATTACGGGTGATGAATCATTTATATCTATCGCGCGTTTTGAAATACCTAAACACATTGAAGTCCCTGTATTTAATTTGATTGTTACGGATTCAGAGTTAGGTACATTTAGCTTAGTTGATAGCAATGAACGTGAAGTGCTAACGGGCAGAGTCAACGAACTTGCACAAAATGGCGATTATCGCTTATTTGTAACGGCGTTAACGGGTGACAATGAAAGTACATTTACAATCGCCAAGCGATCACGTTTAGATGCCATTCAAGCTCTGCAACAAGATTTAGCGGTAAGTGAACGTGGTAAACAAACGGGCATTTTACAGCTGTCGTTAACCGGTGAAAACCGCGCTGACATTGAACATGTCTTAAATGATATTAGCCAAAACTATTTTCTACAAAATGTCGAGCGTAACTCGGCGGAAGCGGAAAATAGCTTGGCGTTTTTGCGTAAGCATTTACCTGATATTAAATCGGAGCTGATTACGGCAGAAGATAAGCTAAACCGCTTCCGCCAAGCTAATGATTCGATAGATCTTGGTTTAGAGGCTAAATCGACACTTGAGGTAATGGTAAAGTTAGAAGCGCAGTTAAACGAGCTAACATTTAAAGAAAGTGAAATTTCACAGCGTTTTACCAAAGAACACCCAGCCTACAGCGCGTTACTTGAAAAACGTCAAACATTATTAGGCGAACGTGAACGATTAAATAAACAAGTACAAAAGTTGCCTAAAACACAGCGTGAAATACTGCGTATGACGCGAGATGTGGAAGTTAACCAACAGATTTATGTTCAGCTACTAAATAAAGTGCAAGAGCTTAATATTGTTAAAGCCAGTACTGTTGGTAATGTACGTATTTTAGATGTGGCACAATCTTACACCCGAGCAGTTAAACCTAAGAAGCCTCTTATTGTCGTTTTAGCGACTTTATTGGGTGGTATGCTGGCTGTTGCGATTGCATTACTTAAAGCCGCTTTCCACCGTGGTGTTGAAAACCCAGATGACATTGAAGCGTTAGGCTTGCCTGTATACGCAAGTGTGCCTATGTCAGACTGGCAAATAGAGATAGAGAAGAAACGAGGCAACAAAAAAACACTATTACCGGTTGAGCAAACCTTGCTTGCCGTCTCTAACCCTGCCGATTTATCTATTGAAGCATTACGAAGCTTACGTACCAGTTTGCACTTTGCGATGATGGAAGCGAAAAACAATATTTTAATGATCTCGGGCCCTAGTCCTGGTATTGGTAAATCTTTTGTTTCGGCTAATATGGCTGCAGTAGTTGCAAAAGCAGGTCAACGTGTATTGGTGATAGACGCCGATATGCGAAAAGGCCGAATGGAACAGCAATTAGCCGTTGTAAATAAAATCGGCTTATCTGATTTTCTGTCAGGTCAAACAAGCATTGAAAGCTTAATTAAACAGCCGGGTGTTGAGAATTTAGATTTTATTAGCCGTGGTAACGTACCACCTAACCCGTCTGAGTTATTAATGCACCCGCGTTTTAAAGAGCTAATTGATTGGGCGTCAGAAAATTACGATATTGTAATAGTCGATACACCGCCAATTCTAGCGGTAACCGACCCTGCAATTGTGGGTGCTCACGCTGGTACAACACTCTTGGTTGGACGTTTTGGCCAGAATACAGCGAAAGAAATTGCAGTGACCAAACAACGCTTTGAACAGAACGGAATCGAAGTGAAAGGCTTTATCCTGAACGCTGTAGTGCGTAAAGCAAGCAGCTATTATGGCGGTAACTATGGTTATTATAATTATAGTTATGAGTCGAAAAAATAAAGTGATCCTATGATCGTAATAAAAGAGAGGTGCTGCATGCACCTCTCTTTTTGATTATTAATTTTTGATGACTGAAAAAAAGTTGGACCCATTGGGACCTTTTCTTAAAAACAAGCAAAACCCAAGGTTTACAAGCGCTAGCCCGCAATGGACTGTCTCAAAATGAAATAAATCTGTCTCAGTCTTAAATGAATAACTGAGAGCAACTTTTCAATAAATACAATGAAAAATCCCCTTCATCGCAAAATAAGCTTTTGCATCATGGATACTATCATTTCAAAGTAGGCTTAAATTAGTGAAAATTCTAGTTACCGGTGGCGCAGGTTTTATCGGCTCTGCAGTCGTGCGTCATATTATTGAGAACACAACAGACAGTGTTGTGAATGTGGATTGCCTGACATACGCAGGTAACTTAGAGTCACTTATCGCTGTAGAAACAAGCGATCGTTATGCGTTTGAGCAAGTCAATATTTGTGACAGAACTGCGCTTGATCGTGTGTTTGCTCAGCATCAACCTGATGCGGTCATGCATTTGGCGGCAGAAAGTCATGTAGACCGTTCCATTACAGGACCCGCTGCGTTTATTGAAACCAATATTGTAGGTACGTACACCCTACTTGAAGCGACGCGTGACTATTGGAATCAGTTGGATGATTCTGCCAAACAAGCGTTCCGTTTCCACCATATCTCAACCGATGAAGTTTATGGTGACCTTCCACACCCAGATGACGTGGAAACGGGGACGGAGCCTTCAGCAAATGAAAAGCTGCCGATGTTTTTGGAGACTACTTCGTATGAGCCATCGAGCCCATATTCAGCGTCAAAAGCATCAAGTGACCATTTAGTACGCGCGTGGTTAAGAACCTATGGTTTACCGACAATGGTGACCAACTGTTCTAACAACTATGGCCCTTATCATTTCCCTGAAAAACTGATCCCACTAGTGATCCTTAACGCTCTTGAAGGCAAAGACCTTCCGATTTATGGGAAAGGCGATCAGATCCGTGATTGGCTGTTTGTAGAAGATCACGCTCGCGCACTGTACAAAGTAGTAACCAAAGGAAAAGTCGGTGAGACCTACAATATTGGTGGCCACAACGAGAAGCAAAACTTGGAAGTGGTACAAACCATTTGCTCAATTTTAGATACGTTAGTGCCAAAAGAAACGGCGTATGCGCAGCAAATAACATACGTGCAAGACCGTCCTGGCCATGACAGACGCTATGCGATTGACTCAAGCAAAATGCAACGTGAGTTAGATTGGATGCCAGTAGAGACTTTTGAAACAGGACTAAAGAAAACGGTTCAATGGTACTTAGAAAACAGTGAATGGTGCAAAAATGTCCAAGATGGCAGTTATCAACGTGAGCGCTTAGGCGTCGAGTCAGCAGAAATTAAGGGTAGTAAATAATGAAAGGGATTGTTTTAGCGGGTGGTTCAGGTACACGCCTTTACCCACTGACTCGTGGTGTATCAAAACAACTATTGCCAATCTACGATAAACCAATGATATTTTATCCGATTTCAACCTTAATGCTAGCGGGTATTAGAGACATTTTAATAATCACAACACCAGAAGATAATGCGAGTTTTAAAAGGCTATTAGGTGATGGGGCTGATTTTGGTATAAATATCGAGTATGCAATACAACCAAGCCCTGATGGACTAGCACAAGCATTTATTATAGGTGAGGATTTCATTGGCACTGATAGTGTTTGTTTGGTTTTGGGAGATAATATTTTTTATGGCCAAGGTTTTACTCCAATTCTAGAAAATGCAGCTAGTCGGAAATATGGAGCTACAGTTTTTGGCTATCAAGTAAAAGATCCAGAGAGGTTTGGTGTCGTTGAATTTAACTCGGATATGCAAGTTCTCACAATTGAAGAGAAGCCTGCTGAGCCAAAATCGAATTATGCGGTTACTGGATTATATTTTTATGATGCTACTGTAGTAAGCAAAGCAAAAAAAGTAAAGATTTCAGAGCGTGGTGAGCTTGAGATTACTAGTATAAATCAAATGTATTTGGAGGAAAATTCGCTAAATGTAGAGCTATTGGGGAGAGGATTTGCCTGGTTAGACACTGGTACACATGAAAGTCTGCACGAAGCATCTAGTTTTGTCCAGACAATAGAGCATGTGCAAGGTTTGAAAGTTGCGTGCTTAGAAGAAATAGCGCTGAAAAATAATTGGCTCACACCCGATGAATTGAAAGTTATATGTCAACCAATGCTTAAAAATGATTATGGTAAATATTTAAAAAGTCTGTGCGATGAACTTGAGGATTGAATCTATGGATGTTAATTTTATAAACTTTCAAAGTCACGGAGATCAGCGTGGTTCATTGGTTAGTATTGAAAGAAACAAAAATATCCCTTTTGATGTAAGACGAATTTATTATATTTTCGATACTAAAAGTGGTGTGCACAGAGGTTTCCATGCCCACAAAAAATTAAAACAGATAGCAGTTGTTTTAAAAGGTTCATGTAGGTTTATTCTCGATAACGGGAGTGAAAAAGTAGATCTACTACTGGATAGTGCAGAGAAAGGACTTTTAATTGAATCATTTATATGGCGCGAAATGTATCAGTTCAGCGAAGATTGTATTTTATTGGTTATAGCAGACTCAGAATATGATGAAGATGATTATATTAGGAATTATGATGAGTTCAAATCTGCAGTTTTAAGTAATATTTAGAGTAAGTTAGATCATCTCGAGCAAACGTATTATACATATTCGATATAAGTTGCATTATCGCGGCTGTGCCTCTTGCAGCCAGAAAGAAAAGCGCAGGAAGAGAATAAATCAGTTAGAGATCAATAAGCGAAATTGTGGCTTTTTACAAGTCTCTCTTTTCCAGTAAATTCATGAATTTTCCGTTTCACGATAAGTGTTTAAAGTTTGCCATGATAGCTCTCAATTATATAAAATAGTAGTGTTCGGTGATAAATTATTATGAAGATTGATTTCCCAGTAAGTATAGATATTTCTGACAGTGAAAGTGGAACAAATGATTTTGAATCAAACCTAAATCAAGCTATAAAGGGAGAGTTATTCATTCTTTGTGGTCCTGGTTTTTCCCATAAAATAGCTCTAAATTTAATTGAAAAATACAACTTAAAGCCAAATACTATAGTTATAGTAAACAGTAATAGTTTAAATGAAGTAGCGACTCTAGAAAAAACAATTAACTCTTCTGTGTATACAATACTAGGAATTGGTGGTGGTAAGGTTTGTGACTTTTCCAAAAGGCTATCTTACCTAACGCAGGCTAATCTGATTCTTTACCCGACAGTTGTGTCAAATGATGGTTTGATATCTCCAATTTCAGTTCTTACCGATGGTGATAAAACATGTAGTTTACCAGGGAAAATGCCTGAACACGTTTTTATTGACTTGGATATAATTCGATCTGCTCCAGAAAAATACATTGTAGCGGCTGCTCTAGATTTACTTAGTAATATAAGTGCCACATCGGATTGGCATCATGCCGCAGAGAATGGAGATAGTAAGCTTAATTTTCTTGCCTATCAGTTTTCAAGGATTGCTGCTTATCAATTGTTAGATTGTGTATCATGGGAAATAAACGCACCTGAATTTTTGAGAGCAGTGATACATGGTCAGATATTGTCGGCAATGGCAATGGCTTATGCTGGTAGCAGTAGACCATGTAGTGGAAGTGAGCATCTTATTAGTCATGCATTTGATGAATTGGGTATATCAAGAGAAATTCTTCATGGTGAAAAAGTAGGAAGAGCAACATTATTTATTTTATTTTTACAGGGAAAAAATACTCAAAAAATAAAACAGTTATTTGAAAAGTTTCAAATAAATAAGACATTATTAGATGGTGTAATGTCTGATGACTTGTTGCTTAGAGTATTTAATAGCGCAAGAAATACACGCCCAGGTCGACGTACTATTATGGACAATTTTTCTGATAAAGAATTGCTAATTAAATATCGACAGTTTGAAATTGAAATTTAAATAGGATTAAACATGAAGACAATTATTATTTTAGCTGCTGGAATAGGCAGTCGATTACGACCTATTACTGAAAGCGTTCCTAAATCATTAGTTCCTGTTGCAGGTGTTCCATTATTAGAAAGGCTAGTTTTACAAATACTAAATAATAGTAAAGAACATAATATTGTGGTCGTTGCTGGATATTTTTCAGAGCAAATTATCACTTCAATGGATAATTTAAGTTCAAGTATTAAAGTAGTTGTAAACAATGATTATGACAAAACTAATAATATGGAATCATGTAGAATGGGACTAGAAGCAGTCGAGTATAATGATTGTGTAATTGTAAATGCAGACTGTATATATGAAGATGGAGTTGTAAATAGAATGTTGAATTCTGTTGGTAGTTGTATCGGAATTGACTCTAGTGAATATTTTGAAGAGAATATGAAGGTAATGTTGATAAATGATCATGTGGTCGAAATATCAAAATCACTCCCTGAACAGAGTGGAAATTTTACGTCAATAGATATATATAACTTTGTTAAATCAGATACAGATGAATTATTGAATATAATGCGTAGCTATCATGATCGCGGAGATCTACAAAAGTGGAATGAAGTAGCTATAAATGATGTAGTGAAGAATACCCCTGTGACTGTTATCGATTTTAATGGTCTAGGTTGGGTTGAAATTGATAACCATGATGATTTAAACAAAGCAGAGGCTATATTTAAGTGATATTTTCTCATGCATTTTTTGATTTAGATGGAACTATTTACGTAGATGGTAAACTGATTTCAGGAATTTATAATAGCCTTCATAAGCTAAAGAGTTCAGGAACTGAAATTTATTATATGACAAATAATACTTCTGTATCTTTGTCTAAGTATTATGAGAAATTGTTGTTATTGGATCTACCAATACACAAGAATTGCGTGATTTCTCCGACAATCACACTTTCGCATTGGCTAACTGGAAAAAATGTGAAAAAGTTTTTTTCTGTTGGTACTGATGATTTTATAAATGAAGTTTGTTTATTATCTGACGTTGAACATGACGAGAACCAACCGGAGGTTGTAGTTGTAGCTTTTGATAGAGAATTAACTTATAAGAAGTTGCAGCAAGCTTGTTGTTTGATTAATCGTGGAGTGCCATGGGTAATAACTCATATTGATCTTGCATGTCCATCAGAGCAAGGGCCAATACCAGATTGCGGCTCAATAGCAAAAGTAATATCTTTTACAACAGGTATAGAGCCTATAAAAGATTTTGGTAAGCCTAGCGAAGAGATGACTTCCTTAATTAGGAAACTTTCGACAAATTCAAAATCGATATTGGTTGCAGGTGACCGCAGCTACACCGATGCACAAATAGGAATAAATCTTGGTGCAGAAACCGTTTTAGTTTGTACTGGCGAGTATGAGCGAGGCCAAGATATGAAGTTAGAACTATTAGATGTGAAAGTCGAAGATACACTATCGGTATATTTAGATAAAGTATTAGTGAATGATTAAACTTGGTTATACTTTTAAATTTAGATATGAGTATTATTGGCGAATGTTCATAACCAGTTCACGCTAGTGTTTTGTTTGATTTATTTAATTGCTATTTTGATAGTGAAGCTCAATTAATGGTAGTTGTATAGTGTCTATTAGTGATAAAGAGTTGAATCTAGTTCCATACGACCGTGTTTTTTTAAATGCATCATGGATATGGCTGAATGATCCTGAAATAAAAAATCTTGTTTTATCAGAAGATTTTTCTAAAGAGCAACAAGAAAAATTCTATTTATCTTTACCTGACAGAGATGATTATAAGATCTGGGGGTTAAAATATGGTACGACCGCAATCGGCACTGTCGGAATTAAAAATATAAATTTAGACTCAGGAGAGTTTTTTTGCTATATAGGAGACAAATCATATTGGAATAAAGGTTTGTCATGTTTGATTTTTAGTTTGATTGAAACTGAAGCATATAAATTGGCAATTAATCGATTATGGTTAACAGTATCATTAGATAATGTAAGAGCTATAAAATCATACAAAAAAAATGGCTTTTCCAAAGTAAGTCTAAAATCAAATGCGATAATTATGGAGCGGTATTTTGATAGATGATAATATCAACTCGTATAAGAAAATAGTCAATGAAAACCAATTAAAAGATAATGACTTTCTATTTTCTTCTTTAGCGTTTAATGAATTTAATTCAACCAAGTGTAAATATTTATTTGCACATTCAACATCAAAGATATCTATGATTTTTGGTGTGTCAGAAACTACGATGTCAGCACCGTTTAGCGCTCCTTTTAGCTTTATAAGATATGGTAGTAAGGATTTAAAAATAAAGCAAATACGTAATTTTTATACTGATCTTATAAATGACGTCAATAAAAATGAGGAAATAGAAAAAATAAGTATAACTCTACCTCCATATTTTTATGGTAATTCAATAATAACAAAAAATAGTATATCTTTATCTGATGCTGGTTTTAGCCTATTACATAGGGATATAAACTCTCACATAGATGTTCATAACCATAATATGGAAGAGCTAGGTTCTTCAGCTAAGAAGGCTATCAGATCTAGTATGAAATACGAGCATGAAATTTTATATGCTGATGACATTACTCAGAAAAAAAAGTCTTATACTATAATAAAACAAAATCGAGATTCGAAGGGTTACCCACTAAGAATGACCTGGGAGCAAATAAAATCCACAACTGAAAATGTAGCAAAATGTGATTTTTTTGTTGTAAAAACAAATGGATATGATTCTGCTGCTGCTGTTGTTTTTCATATTAATCAAGAAACTGTTCAAGTGGTTTATTGGGGAGGGAATGAATATGGAGAGAAGCATGGTGTTATGTATTACCTCCCTTTTGAGTTGATTGATTTTTATAAAAAGAAGGGAGTTCGTTATATTGATATTGGACCAAGTAGTGAAAATGGTGTTGTAAGTGATGGTCTAAATGACTATAAGCAAATGATTGGTTGTGATAATACAATAAAAGAAACATGGGTATACAATAAATGATTAATTTCTTAGATCTTAAAAAAAATAATGAAAGTTATGCTGATGAACTTAAAAACGCATGTTGCAGAGTTATTGATTCCGGTTGGTATATATTAGGAGAAGAGCTACAAGCATTTGAATCGGAATTTTCAACTTTCTGCGGAAGTAAGCATGTAGTTGGTGTTGCTAACGGATTAGATGCCCTGTCGTTGACATTAAGAGCTTGGAAAGAACTTGGTTTAATTAACGATGGAGACGAAGTGATAGTCCCATCTAACACCTTTATTGCATCAATATTGGCAATTACTGAGAATAATTTAGTTCCTGTGTTAGTTGAGCCTAATATAACGACATATAACCTTTGTCCCAAAAATATAATATCGGCATTAACAAGAAAAACAAAAGTCATTCTACCCGTACATTTGTATGGGTTAATCTGCCCAATGCCGGAGATTAATATAATTGCCGAACAAAATGGTTTATTAGTTTTAGAAGATTGTGCCCAAGCTCATGGAGCCAGCATAGATGGTAGGAAAGCCGGTAATTGGGGGAACGCTGGGGCATTTAGTTTTTATCCAGGTAAAAATTTGGGTGCTCTAGGTGATGCTGGAGCAGTTGTTACCAACAATTCAGACCTAGCTAGTATAGTCAAGGCTCTAAGTAATTATGGATCTCACGAAAAATACAAAAATAAATATAAAGGAGTTAATTCTAGGCTCGATGAAATTCAAGCTGCGATGTTGAGAGTTAAATTGAAATATTTAGGAAGAGAAACGAATAGAAGACGAGAAATTGCAAATTTGTACAGAGCAGGAATTTTTAATGATAAATTGACTCTCCCTACTTGGATTGATGACAAAAATCATGTATTTCATTTGTTCGTTATTCGATGCGGCAACCGGGATAAGTTTTGTAACTACTTGCAAGAAAATGGTGTTCAGTCAGGGATTCACTACCCTATAGCACCACACAAACAAGATGCATATAGTGAGATGTGCTCACTGTCTTTGCCTATTAGTGAACAAATTCATAGAGAAGTAGTAAGTCTCCCAATAGATCCAAGATTAACTGATGAAGATATTTATAATGTGATTTCAGTCGTTAATGCGTTTTAGATATGGAGACAATTAATAGACGATTGTTCTATGGGGTTACGTGGAGCTTTTTTGATAAACTAGTTAATCAGCTCAGTTTACTTGCTGTAACGGTCTATTTAGCCAATAGGCTGGGTCCTGAAGTCTTTGGTTTGATAGGTATATTGACAATATTTCTCCTATTAGCTGAAAGTATAGTTACAAGCGGTTTGGGACAAGCATTGATACAAAAAAGTGTTCACGTAACGCTTATTCAATATTCGACTGTATTCATATCAAATATAGTTATTGCTATGTTGATGTATGTAATTTTATACTTAGCATCACCTCATATTAGCTCGTTTTACTCTTTACCTGAGTTAGAGAAAGCATCCCAGCTGTTGTTTACAGTATTAATAATTAATTCTATATCAGTTGTTTATCGAGCAAAACTATCAATAAATATGGATTTCAAATCTATAGCCAAAGCGTCATTTATTGGAAATACATCTGGTTGTATTACAGCTTTATTACTTGTAAATATGGGTGAAGATAGCTATACGCCAATAGTTTGGATGTCCATAGTGAGATCTTTTGGGACAATGTTGACCCTTCGATATTATAGTTCGCTGAAGTTTAAATTAATATTCGATCTCAATGAGTTTATATCGCTATTTAAATTTGGTTACAAGCTCTTGATAGCTGGTATATTGTCGGTTATATCGAATAATTTATATACACTCATCATTGGTAGAGTTTTTGACACTAAAAGTGTTGGCTATTATTCACAAAGTGCAAATTTGACTAACACCCTATCTGGAACCATTACCTCGATTTTACAGGGAGTGAGCTTCCCAGTAATGTCTGAGATTAAAAACAATAGAGAGCGCTTAGTTGAACTTTACGCAAGGTTGCTAAAAATTACGATGCTAGTTGTTTGCCCTGTAATGTTTGGGTTTGCAGGTATAGCAGAGGATTTTACTCTATTATTTCTTGGTTCTGACTGGTTGCCAATAATTAACTTATTAGTGATCCTATCTCTTTCAAGAGTATTCACCCCGATAAGTGCTCTTAATATGAATGTTTTGAATGCTGTTGGCCGTTCAGATTTATATTTAAAGACGGACCTTATTAAATTACCTATTTCGCTGAGCATTATTGTTATAAGCGCACTATTTGGTATATATTATTTGGCTATAGGTAATCTTGTTTCAACTTTTATTGCATTTTATATTAATTCGTATTATCCAGGCAAGTTATTCGGGGTTGGATTTACATTTCAGATGAAGTTGCTGATGAAACCTTTGATAGCATCAATTATTATGTTCTGTATGCTTGATATAATTGATGGTTACTCTGGTTTTATTGGGCTTGGGTTGAAAATTATTATCGGTATATTGTCTTATGTTACACTCCTAGTCATTCTTCGGGAGAGCGAACTAAGTAATGTAGTATGTTTTCTTAAAAACAAATTTAAGAAATGAAATGTTGGTTAAAATATATAGTGATTATTATGGTTGGTTTAAAATCTTTTTTTCGTACATTTCTTCCTGCTTCATTGTATGGCCTTATTAGAGTGGTTGTAATGAGGTTTAAAATAGTGATCGCGAGGCTTTGTCACTATCATTTGTTAACTAAAATAAGGGGAAAAACAACGGTAAATATAACGTTTCTTGTTTATGATAGCAGTGTTTGGAAGTGTGAAGGTTTATATCAGCGTTTTATTTTAGATGAAAGGTATAATGTTAGTATCTTAGTTTGCCCTATAACAAATTGTTCAGCTACAGACAGAGAAAAAAGAGTTAACATATGTTTTGATTTCTTTAAGAGCAAAGGCGCTAATGTTAAAATAGCAGAGCACTCTGATGTTTTACTGGATGAGGCCGATATTGTTTTTTTTACCAACCCTCATGATATAACAGAACAAAAATATTATAGTAAGTTGTTTTTTAGGAAGTTATGTTGTTATGTACCTTACAGTCATCAAATTTCTAGCTATGACAATAATTATGCTCAATATGATAGACCATTTCATAATTTGATGTGGAAAATATTTGCACCTCAGATTGAAGAAATAGAAATTTTCGAAAGCGACTCAATTAATAAAGGAAGCAATGTTGTTGTGTCAGGCTATCCAGGTGTTGAATGTTTTTTTGATAAATCTCGAATATTTAAATCTGTATGGAAAGATCAGGAAGACAATAAAAAGAAAATCATTTGGGCTCCGCATCACACCGTAAGTGATCCTAACTTAAAATTTTCTAATTTTTACTCTCAAGCAAGTTTGATTTTTGAATTGGCTGAAAAATACAAAAAGCAAACTCAGTGGTGCTTTAAACCTCACCCTTTACTTTATAGTAATTTATTATCTGATGGTGTTTGGAGTAGAAAAAAAATCAATGAATTTTATGAGTCCTGGCGTACTTCCCCTAATAAGCAGCTAGAACTTGGTTCATATGAAAATATATTTATGGCGTCAGATGCTATGATACATGATAGTGGATCATTTTTAGCTGAGTATTTATATGTTGATAAGCCTGTTATGCATTTGGCAGAAAGTAATAATGTTACAGAATATCTGAATAAGTTTGGACTTGCTTGTTACAGCGTATGCTGTAAGAATGTTCCCGGCAATATGGCGATTGAGCCTTTTTTATTGAATGTTATTGAGGGGGTGGATTCTAAAAAAGAAGAGCGTGAGGTTTTTCTTTCTCAGATAAAAAATACGTATTTTAAGAATGGTTTTACACCGTCAGATTATATTTTTGATTATATCAACAAGTATATTATTAACAAGTAGATTGAGCTATGATTTATTTTTTACATCCATCTAAGGATAGTAGCATTGGTGGTATTGAATCGATTATTTATGAAATGGTTAAATATGCTTCAAATAGTAATGTAGATATTGGTGTTATTGATTATATCAATAGTCCATTAGTGAAGAGGCTTTTATGCAGTAAAATAGAGTTTAAACATGTCGTAATTAAGTCTGATTTATTTGATAGTATCGAATTTGAACATGATGATAATGATGTGGTCGTTATTTTCAATAACTCTGTTAAGATTCTTCCATTTAGGGTGAAGATAGATATAAAAGTGTTAGTTTGGGATGTGTATTATCCTTATTGGTTTTCTGGTTACAATAAAATATTTAATAAATGTAATGCTAATCGATTTTTCTCGTTTATGATAGAAAAAGATGGTTTATTAACTATGGATGAACATTTGTTAGAGTACACAGAGGAAAAGTTCAATTTCAGTATCCCTGTAATTCCCCCCCCTTTGTCCCAAACACAATTCAAAAATGGAAATGATTTTCAATCAAGAAAAATATGCTATATTGGACGATGCGAAAAATGGAAAAATGTACCATTGTCAAACTTTATTATTGATTGTTATTCGAAGTTTGGTTCTAATTTTGTATTAGATATATTTACGGATGATATGGACTGTATGAAAGATGACTTGGAGGATTTAATTGGTGCTAATTTTCCTAAATGTACTATTCACTTTTACTCAGGCTTGCTTGGAGCATCTTTGTTTGAGAAGGTCAAAGGCTATGATTTCGGCTTGGCTATGGGTATGTCTGCACTTACATTAGCTGATTTAGAAGTGCCCATTCTGTTAATTGATTCTACATACGATAAGAAAAAACTGAGCGATTACAAGTATCGTTGGCTAGGTGAATCCGATAGAAAATTTGATGTTGGAACTTCGTTAGATCGCCCAATTAATTCAAGATATGTTGGAGGTAGTTTAGATCTTAAAATAGAGGAACTTGCTCTGTCCCGAGCTGAAATAGTTGAAATGAATAGTGTTCTACTGATGCGATTTTCTCCTGGTAGTGTATTTAAAGAGCTTCTGATTTGTGCCGATTCTACAGTGCTATATTCCAGAGATTTTGCTAAATTGTATACGGGTTTAAGAGGAGCTTTCAACTACGTACTTTTGTCACTAAAACGCCGTTTTGTTGGTTCTGCCTATCACTGGTGATATATGATTAAATGTGGGCCTTGGTTTTTTTATGAATAAGTGTGTCGAGTGGTTATTTATCGCTGCTGTTTTATTGTCTTCATTTGGAAGTGCTTTATCTTATCATCCACCTCTCGGTGTTGGTAAAGACATCATTAACTTTATTCTTTTTCTATTATCGTTAGTTTATCTTTTTTTTAATAAACATTCTTATAATAGGGCGACTTTAAATTTCTTTTTTGTTTTTGTACTCTATTTTTCGCTTCATCTTGTGTCATATACAACTATCGATAATGTAATTGATGGATTAAGATTTCAGTTAATATATTTACTTACGTTTATTTTTCTAGCTCTATCCGCTAACTTATCATACGATCGTATGTTTTTATTGATTGTGAAAACTTTATTTTACTCAGGATGTGTGGTCGTTTTTATAGGTGTGTTTGAGTATTTTGAACCAAGTATAATAGAGAAAATATACGGTGTTCCACAATCTGAAATACCTAACATTAGATTGCCTGTTGGTTATAGATTGATATCTACGATGCTTAATCCTATTAATCTTGGGGTCTACGTTTGTTTTGTTGTTTCATCTGGATATTTACTATATCGAAAGAGATTAGTGAATAGCGGTATTTTTTTTATGACCTGTTTTCTTTCTTTAGCTGTAAATTTTTTCACTTTAAGTCGCTTAGCATTTCTTGCTTTTGTCGTTATGTTACTTGTAATTATATTTTTAGAGTTGAAACGTAGTGTCAGATTCTTTGTGTTGATGTTGCCTATCATATGTATCACTCTTTTTTATTCTGCAGGTTACTTATATGATAACCTGGACAATATTAGAGTAATAGAAAGGATGACTAGTTCTTTTGATTCGAATACTCTTTCTAATAATTCTAGACTCGACAATTGGATGTTTTCTTTATCATATCTGGACACTGCCTTTAAGTTTTTTTGGGGGTTAGGCTTAGGAGTTGTGCGAGCTGGTGGCGATGAGAATACCTTGTTAGCTGAAAATATGTTTGTAGGCTTGCTTTTAGAGTTTGGTTTTATCGGGGTGTGTCTTTTTGTTTCGTTTTTTGTGTTGCTGTTTGTCAATAATAAATCATTGAAAAAAATAGATGTTGATTTATATTATTTTAACATACTGTTTTTTGGTTGTTTTTTTATTATGTCATTAGGTAATGATATGTATACCAACTATCCGTTTGTTTTGTATTTTTGGTTGTTCTCATGTTATCTTATTTCTTTTGGTTGTAATAAAAGATTATAGAGGCTTTTATTTTGAAAAAAATTTCCGTTGGTCTTCTTTCTTATTCAAGAACTGATCTGCTTATTGAAACATTAAAGCAGATAAGGAGTGATAAATTCCAAGTAACAGTGTACTTACTGAATAATAATCCAGATTTTTGTATCTTAGATGCAGTTGAACCTCATATTTGTAAGGGGGTGACTCTTAAGTACTTTTGGTTCAATAAGAATCTAGGTGTAGCTCAGGGGCGAAGGAAGTTAATTGAATTATGTAGTGAACGTCATATGATACTTCTTGATGATGATATATATGTGACTGATTTTTCTGCTATTTGTTCAAGAGTTGATGATGAGTTTTCGGATGCAAAAGTTGGAGGCATCGCTTTCCATATACTTGATCATGGAAAGGGTAAGGCTAACCGATTTGAAATACCGCATAAGAATAAGAAGTTTAACTTAAACGAATCACAAGACACATATTTGATGATAGGTGCTGGGCATGCTGTTGATGTAAATATAGCTAGAAATGCCGGAAATTATCCAGATGATTTTGGTCTTTATGGCTTCGAAGAAGTTGACTTATCTTTTAGGATTATTAATGCAGGTTATAAAATTAGATATTTGCACAATTGCATTATCGAACATAAAAAATCACCAGATGGTAGGTTTAGTAATAAATTCGTAAATTACCTTGCTTTTGTTAATAGAACTAGAATGGCAAAGCGTCATTTGAAATTATATCATTTTGTCTCATGCTACATCGTTCGCTCTCTTTTCTTTTTATTAAAAACAAAGGATGTTAAACTTTTTTTAAGAGCGAGCAAAGAAATTTTTTTAGATAGAGGAAAGTACGATAAGTTTGATATGGTTTTTTATCGTTATATTAGCAAATGCAATGGTTTTATTTGGTATTAAATTTGTTTTAATGACCTATATTCCTCTTGTTACCTGTAGAGTTATTATTACTATTTCTTTCTGGTTATGTGGGTTTAGTTATGGTAGGTATCATCTTTAATATACTTAGTTATTGTCGTTTAGTCTAGTTCTAGTTCTAGTTCTATTTTGTAGGTTGTTAGCGTGAAAAATAAAAAAAAAATTTTAGTTATAACACCAAGGTTTCCTTATCCCGTTGTTGGTGGTGATAGATTAAGAATATTTCAGATTTGTAAAGAATTATCTAAGGATTATACTGTTAATCTGATTTCTTTATGTGAGTCTCAGTCGGAAATGGAATACACACTGCCGAATGATGGTGTTTTCAATGAGGTTCATCGTTTTATTCTTCCTAAATGGAAATCTTATCTCAACTGTTTAATAGCATTACCCGGCCGTAAACCCTTGCAAGTTGCTTATTATTACTCAAGAAAATTTCGGCAATTAGTAGAGGAATTAGCTAGTTCGCACGATATCGTTATTCCTCACCTCATCCGTACAGCTGAATATGCCAAAGATCTAAATGTAAAAAAAGTTCTTGAAATGACTGATGCGATATCAATGAACTATTTTAGGGTGTCTGAGACAAAGAATAATGCAGGCTTGAAAGGCATTATTTATAATGTCGAAAAGTATAGGCTCAATAGATATGAAAAGTCTATTGCGGAGGCTTTTGATTGTAATGTACTTGTCTCGAATTATGACCGTGATTTTTTATTTAAAGGTTGTGATGAGTTAATTTCTAAGTCTTTGGTATGTTCAAATGGTGTTGATTTAGGAAAGTACCCATATCAGTTTGATGTATCTGGTGATTTTGTTGTGTTTATAGGGAATATGTTTTCGGCTCAAAATATGGATGCAGCGTTATGGTTTGCTAGTGATGTTTTACCTTTGTTACGAAAATCTGAAGACATTAAATTTAAAGTTATTGGTCGGATAAAACCAGAAGACGAGCGGAAGTTATTAAAATTTGAAGGTGTATTAGTTACTGGCGCTGTCAATGATGTAACAACGCACGCTCGAGGCGCTGTTGCTGGAGTTTGTCCTGTAAGGCTTGCTGCTGGTGTACAGAACAAAATATTGGAATATATGGCTTTAGGGGTACCTACTGTTACATCAAAAATAGGCTTGGAAGGATTGGGAGCTAGGCCTGAAATGGATGTCTTAGTCGCTGATATGCCTGAAGATATCGCTGATGCTATCCTGCATCTAAAACAATCCCCTGATTTGTCTGAAAAAATTGCACTTAATGCTAATCAGTATGTAAAGGACCAACATTCTTGGAGTGGTAAATTGGAGCCTTTATGTTCAAGAATCAGAAATATGATTAAATAAATAGGATGGTAATTCTTTTTATAGATTCGATATTACATTAGCTCTAAGAAACTAGATGTAAAAACGCAGGGCAAGATCATGAAGAACCCTTATTCTGAAAGGGCTCAGCCGTTGTTGAAATTTAATTAAAACTACAGTTTGCTGCACAAAACTGCAATCCCAATTAGGATCAATTTGACGATCTATATCAGCTGTGATCATATACTTATCTTTCGGTATATGGATATCATTCATGAACGGACTTAGCCTTTTGGATCATATTTCGATAATCAAAGACCCACGGCAACAGTGGAAAGTAGAACACAAATTGACAGACATTATATTTTTGTCGATTGTTGCTGTTATTGGTGGTGCTGATGGTTGGGAAGAAATACAAGATTTTGGTGAAGACCACCTTGATTGGCTCAAGCAATATGGCGATTTTGAGAGTGGTATTCCCGTCCATGACACTATTGCTAGAGTGATGGGGATGATATCAGCTAAACAGATGCAAAAGTGCTTTGCTCTGTGGATGGATGACTGTCACCAAGCGACTGACGGTGATGTCATTGCGATTGATGGTAAAACTCTGCGAGGCACTTATGATAAAGGAAGGCGTCAAGGCGCAATCCACATGGTGAGTGCTTTTAGTGCTGCAAATCAAGTGGTTATTGGGCAGGTCAAAACATCAGAGAAATCGAATGAAATCACCGCTATTCCTGAACTTCTGAAGTTACTCGACATACGTGGATGTCTTGTCACTATTGATGCAATGGGCTGTCAGCGTGATATAGCTAAGACCATAGTCGACAAAGGTGCAGATTATTTATTGGCAGTAAAAGGTAATCAAAAGCGTTTAGAGAAGGCCTTTAATGACTACTTTAGAATGGAGATGCTGCAAAACTTCGAAGGAAGTTCATACAGTACTCAGGAAGAAGGGCATGGTCGTAAAGAAACTCGCGTAGCGTTAGTCAATGAAGATTTATCGGTATTGGGTGATATTGCTTATGATTGGCCAGAATTAAAAGTAATGGGTATCGTTGCATCTATTAGGCAAGTTGGAGATATTCCCGCAGAGGACATATCGATTCGATATTACATTAGCTCTAAGAAACTAGATGCAAAAACGTTGCTTGAATCTAGCCGCTCACATTGGTCGATTGAGGTTCAATTGCATTGGAAACTGGATGTTGGCATGAATGAAGATGCATGCAGAATAAGGCGAGATGAAGCGGGTGAAAACTTTGCTGCAATTCGTCATATTGCATTAAATCTATTAAATGCAGATAAATCCTTTAAAGCGGTTTAAAAAGAAAGCGAACACGGGCAGGTAGAAATAATAGCTACCTATCTGGAGTCCTTATGGGGCAAGGAGCTTCATAATATTGCCCTGCTTCACCATACCGTTCAAAAAAACATCACGACCTAGATATTTTCAAACTTTATTAAAATCAAATACAGGAATATTGTATGATAACCCCAATTATTATGGCTGGAGGTACAGGTAGTCGCCTTTGGCCGTTATCTCGAGAACTTTACCCAAAGCAGTTTTTGAAAGTTTCAGGTGGCGTGTCAATGCTGCAACAAACCTTTGCTCGTTTACAAGGTCTTGCTCATCTGCCTCCATTGTTAATTTGTAATGAAGAGCATCGTTTTATTGCAGCAGAACAAACACGCTTGGGTGGGTTTGAGTATTCTGGAATTATTTTAGAGCCAGTGGGCCGTAATACAGCCCCCGCTATAGCTCTTGCTGCGCTTGAAACTTTAAAGCAAGTTGAAGGTTCAGATGTTGAGCCTATATTGTTAGTGCTTGCGGCTGATCATTTGATTGAAAACCAAGTGGCATTTCAACGTTCAGTTAATCAAGCTTTAATTCATGCAGAAGCAGGTCAATTAGTCACTTTTGGTATTGTACCCACAGCCGCAGAAACGGGGTATGGCTATATTAAGCGCGGTATTTCGCAGAGTGATGAAGCATTTAAAGTTGATAGCTTTGTAGAAAAACCGGATTTAAGCACGGCTCAAGTGTATTTGGATTCAGGTGAGTACTACTGGAATAGCGGTATGTTTATGTTTAAAGCTTCGCAATACTTAAGCGAGCTAAAAAAACATCATCCAGAAATGCTTAAAGCTTGTGAAAAAGCCATGAGTGCAACCCAAGCCGATTTAGACTTTGTGCGTGTAGATAAAGACGCGTTTGAAGCTTGTCCATCTGATTCTATTGATTATGCGGTGATGGAGCCTGTTTGTTCAGCTAATGGTTCAGGTAACCTTGTTGTTGTGCCTATGGATGCGGGGTGGAGCGATGTAGGGTCTTGGGCTGCATTATGGGATGTATCAGAAAAGGATGGTAATAATAACGCTCATAGAGGCGATGTGATTGCGGTTAATTCGACGAATAACTACGTATATTCTGAAAATAAGCTAATTGCTACTGTGGGTGTCGATAATTTAGTGATTGTTGAAACTAAAGACGCCATTTTGGTCGCTGATAAATCACAAGTACAAGATGTTAAAGCCATTGTGCAGAAACTAAAAGACACAGAGCGTTCGGAATATAAGATTCATCGTGAAGTTTATCGCCCTTGGGGAAAATATGATTCGATTGATTTTGGTGCTCGCGACCAAGTGAAACGCATTACGGTAAACCCAGGCCAAAAACTTTCGATTCAAAAACATTTTCATCGCAGTGAGCACTGGGTTGTCGTTGCGGGTACGGCAAGTGTTACCAATGGCGATGAGGTGATTTTAGTGACGGAAGATCAATCAACTTACATTCCTTTAGGGACAATTCATGCCCTAGAGAATCCAGGTAAGATTCCATTAGAAATGATTGAGGTGCAAACGGGCTCATACCTTGGTGAGGATGATATTGTTCGCTTTGAAGATAGATATGGTCGTATTTAAGAGTTCGAACTATATTCGATCGTTTTAAGGCGATTATAATCACTTAAGTTATTCAATATTTCACAATATGTGTAGATTTTCCTTATGTTAATTAGCTCGAAAGTAATTAAAGAATCCGGTATTCAATTTGGTACCAGTGGTGCGCGTGGTTTGGTGGAGCAGTTCACAGCAGATGCCTGTGCAGCCTTTACTCATGCATTTATGCAGTGTATGCAAGAGCAGTTTCAATTTAAAACTGTTGCGCTTGCCATTGATAATCGCCCGAGCAGCCCTGCGATGGCAAAAGCTTGTATTAAAGCCTTAGAGCAGCGAGGTCTTGAAGCGGTTTACTATGGCGTGGTGCCCACACCAGCGCTGGCCTATGTGGCCATGCAAGACAATATCCCGTGTATTATGATTACTGGTAGTCATATTCCTTTCGACCGCAACGGTCTTAAATTTTATCGACCTGATGGTGAGATTAGTAAAGCGGATGAGCAAGCGATTTTAAACGCAGAAGCATCATTTTCTGCAATTAGTGATTTACCCGAATTGGTGGTTAGCCAACGTGCAGCAATGGACTATATTGCTCGTTACACTGAGTTATTTGAACCGTCATTGCTGAGCGGTAGACGTATTGGTATTTATGAACACTCAAGTGCTGGTCGTGATTTATATGCGCTGCTATTTACCAGCCTTGGCGCTGAAGTGGTGTCACTAGAGCGTAGTGATGAATTTGTCCCGATTGACACTGAAGCGGTAGCTGATGCGGATAAGCTAAAAGCAGTAAATTGGTCTAAGCAATATCAACTAGATGCTATTTTCTCGACAGATGGCGACGGTGACCGTCCGCTAATGGCCGATGAGAACGGTGAGTGGCTACGCGGTGACATTCTCGGGTTGTTGTGTTCAAGAGCGATGAATATTGAAGCACTTGCAATTCCCGTTAGTTGCAATACCGTTGTTGAGAGCTTAGACGTGTTTAAACATGTTGAGCGTACAAAAATTGGTTCGCCTTATGTGATTGCCGAATTTGCATCACTGGCGAAGACGTATGCTTCTATTGCTGGTTTTGAAGCTAATGGTGGCTATTTGCTGGGCAGCAATGTTCAAGTAAATGAAAAAACGCTAAAAGCACTGCCAACTCGTGATGCCGTTTTACCTGCTCTAATGCTACTTGTTGCTGCAGGTAACAATGGTATCTCTCCTCTGGTTAATGCCTTACCTCAACGAGTGACTGACAGTGACCGAATTCAAAACTTTGCAACTGAAAAAAGCCTGCAAATTTTAGCAGATGGTCAGGCTAACCCAGAACGATTATTGGTTAAACTAGGCTTTGGCAATTCAGCGATTAAAAATGTCGATGTTACTGATGGGTTACGTTTAACCCTTGATAATGATGATGTCATTCATCTTCGCCCTTCAGGTAATGCGCCAGAGCTACGTTGTTATGCAGAGTCGACAAGTATTGCGAGCGCGAAGCAGTATGTTGATAAGGTTTTAGCGGAAATCCAGTTAATCTAAAAGGCATTTTATCAGGTGTTTTTTGTGATATTAATTTTACCAATAGGTAGGGGGCTTATCTATTGGGTGAATTATAGACATGACCAGATTTAGAGTGTCCGTTGCTTATTTCTTCTTTGATGATGAACTGATTTTTGGGTCATTTTCATTGTTTTCTCATACCTTTGGTGATGTAAATATTTAGTATTTTCCGAGGGAAAGAACCCCATTTTTAATGAAAACCATTATGACAACTACCGCATTTCTATTTGTTTTTGTTTTATCATTTTGCAGTTTATTTATTTTCCGCAAAGTGGCAAAACGTATTGGCTTGGTTGATAAACCTAACGCCCGAAAACTTCACCAAGGGGTTATTCCATTAGTGGGGGGAATTTCTATTTTCACCACTGTGTGTATTGGCTTCCTTATTTTTCTGCCTATCAGTCAAAGCCTGATCTTGTTTTTAAGTTGTGCCTTTGTATTAGTCGTCGTGGGCGCCATTGATGACTATTATGATATTAGCTTTAAACTGCGCTTATTGGTGCAAGCGGCTGTTTCACTTGCCATGATCCATTTGGGCGATCACAGTTTGCATAACCTGGGTTACTTGATGGGCAGTGACACCATCACCTTGTCGCCCTTGGCAAGTGGTATCATTACTGTGCTTGGCGTGATAGGGGCGATCAATGCCTTTAACATGGTTGATGGTATAGACGGTTTACTCGGTGGCTTGGCCTCTGTCACCTTTGGTGCATTGGGCTTGGTCTTTTACGCGAGTGGCAATGAATACCTAGCAGTAGTGTGCTTACTGATAGTGACTGCGATGGTGCCATACATCATGTTGAACTTAGGCGTTCCGCTTGGACGTCGGTTTAAAGTCTTTATGGGCGATGCCGGTAGTGTGTTTATTGGCTTTGCCGCAGTGTGGATGCTGATCCGTGGCACGCAAGAGCCAGGCGTTTATGCGTTTAAACCTGTCACCGCATTATGGCTAATTGCGATCCCCTTGATGGATATGGCCACCATTATGATCCGCCGTGTTCGTAAAGGCCACTCTCCGTTTAAGCCTGATCGTGAGCACCTTCACCATATTTGCCAACGCATTGGCCTTTCTTCCGGTATGTCATTGGTGGTCATTTGTACCATGGCATCACTCATGGCGATGATTGGTATTTGGGCTGATATGAACGATATCCGTGAGTCCGTGATGTTTATCAGTTTCTTGGCCGTGTTTGCGGTCTACTTTTTTGCCATTAGCCACATTTGGCGTATCACTACGCTTATTCACAAGTTGTTCGGGAAAAATAAGCCCATTAACTTTGATATGGAAGCGAGCGATACGGGCTCGGATAAATAGAATGCTCAATAGCGCCAATATTGAAAGAATGATACTGACGCTATTGAAAGATGAAAAATCTAGCGGTGGTTGTTGAATAAAAGTGCTGTGCCTTCGGGTACGGCACTTTTTGTTTCTAAGCTTAAATTATCCATGTTCGCCATGAACGCATTCATGAATGAAGCTATGACATGCAATGTAATCGCATGAAATAAGATTGACACCGCTAACCTATCCCTTTTGCATAAGTGCACCAAAGGCGCTGCCATCACTACGTGATGCATTGGCGACATACGGCGCATAGACCTCGAACAGCAACCGTGTATTGCTATGGCCGAGCATGTGCGATATATAAAGCGGGTTTTCATGGGCCGCGATATGCAATACTGCTGCAGTATGGCGGGTCTCATAAGGACGACGTCGTTTCAGTCCTGCTTTTTTTAATGTCGGATACCACAACTTTCGACTGACATAGTGGGTATCAATGGGCTGCCCGTTATCAAGGGTAAACACAAACGGCGAGTTATGGTTGGGGCTGTCGTCTTTGTTAGCCGCAATACGCTGCAATGCTTCATAGAGGGTGTCACACATCTTCAAATCACGTCGTGATTTCGGCGTCTTCACATCCCCAACCTCCCCATTAACATAATTTTGCCTGATACGTATGAGTCGATGGGCAAAATCGATATGCTCCCAATACAAGCCATGTACCTCACAGCTACGCATCCCCGTCCAAAACCGCAAAATAAAGTAATCTCGCCATTGCTTAGGCACCGTCTGTAAAAACTGCTGCACCTCCGTCACCGTCATCGGGTGAGAATCGGCCTTTTCTTCCTTTAAGGCTTTATAACGGCGTAGCGGGTAAGTAAATTCGTACTCTTCAGCGGCGAGGCTCAAAATGGCGACTAGAGGCCAAAAGATATTATTAATGCGTCGGTTGGACAGCTTGCGCTCACCGTCTGTCTTCTCAAGCGCCACGAGCGAATGACGCTCGTGCTCGACATGCGACAACGTGATATCTGCGACCAGCGTGTTACCAAAGGTCGGGATCAAATAGCGGTCTAAATTATTGCGCACAGTTTGTTGATAGCTGGTTTTCCACTTAGGGCGTTGGCGCTCAAACCAGTCATTGGCGAAATGGTCAAAAAAGGGATACAAGCGATCGGGGTGCTTGGCGCGTTGCAGCCTTTCGAACTGCGCCACTTTTTTACTGTGAGGAAAATAATCACGGTATTGAAAGGTGCCTAAATCAATCTCAGCATTCATTTTCTTGAGCTGTGATTTGGCGTTGGAGAGGTTTTTCGGGGTTGCCATCGTCTTCGTGCCTTCACGAAAACGCTGGCCATAAAGGTGTAAATCAAACTGTATACGTCCATTAGGACGCACGCGAAGGTGTGCCATCATCGCCTCCATCAAATAGATCTGTCCCTATCCGATGGAATTGGTTACCATTATTCCATCGGCTGGGTCTGGTTTAAACTCGGGTGCAGCCGATACGAGGCGAAGTGGTTGCCGCCACTTCGTCTCAACTGCTTTCTTTTTACTGTGTTACAAAGAGCATGATATGTCACAAAGTGCTTAAATTTTGTGCATATCTCTACTCTAATCCATCCTGTTTATTTGTCCAGTACTTTATTTCCCAATAGCGAACCCGTGTTTCGGCGTAGTACGTCCCTGTTTAACCGCCTTTTTGAACCTCGCTTGCCTGCGTTGAGACGCTTAGATGCGCCTCTTCTCTTCCCCCTCCACTGCGTGAGACGAACTTCAACACTAGACATCCATAAATCCCACCAAATCGAGCTGTGGCTCCAGCGTCGAGATGCTCTCCCCATTTTCTTGCGATTCCTTTTTCAGTTTCAATATCTCGGGCAAAGATGCCATGTCCAGCTCTATTGGGACGGTGGTGTAGGGCGAGTATGGATTGCGATCATTGTAAAAACCGAGTACGCGCGTGCCATCAGGTGCTTTTAGTATCTGTAACTTCATCTGCTTGGCGTCTGTGATCGACTGAATTTTCACCTTGATGATTTCACGCAGGTTCACGCGATAGAGCCGAGTTTGCTTGATTTGAATATCAATCACGGGGATATGTTTGGCAAACCCAAACGGCGGCACTATGTTGGCGACCATCATGGCATCTTGTTCAAGGAGAAGGTGGCTGGTGTTCGCTTGTTTGATCTCTGGGTATCGCTGGTGGTAGGTATCGAGTTCCTTTTTCATGTCATAGATAGTGGCAATCAGTTTGGCTTCACATTCATACTGGACAGGTGCTTGTTGATAAAATTCCGCCAGACCAGCCAGTGAACTGGTGAGCGTGTGGGTTGGCGTCGAAAACGTCACGGTATCATTGTGGATAGCGACGTTAACGCTGTCGCTGTCAGTGTGATCACACACATAGGCCAGCTGCTCTGTCGCCGCGGGAGTGAGCGCCATTGAGATAGGAATATTGAGTGACTCTGGTAGTGCCAACTCTTGAATATCTTGATTACGCTGAACACGTACCAGATGCGCCTGATGGTCAAGCGCGATCATTTCAAAGGGGATATGTGTCCTGATCTCTTCAATCATCGTTTGCAGCGTGCTAATGGGCACACTATCAGACGTGTTTTTTTGTTGTGTCTCAAGAAAGTCAGCATGCTCATCTCGGATCGGTCCCGTATAGCAGGAGCGCAGTGTATTGTTGGGCATCGCTATTTTGGCGCGAGGATAAGCACGGGAAGCGCCATAGTTGAGTGCAATAATGAGGGGAGACTTATCGCCTTGGAAATCATTTATCATGTCTTTGAAATACGATCCATTGAGTGACCACTGGCCGCTTTTGATCGTAGTTTGGGCATTGATCGCCAGGGTGACACTTTGAAGCTCTTCGTTTTTACCGCCGACTAGCGTGATCTGTTTGGTCTTGGTATCAATAAAGAGGCTAATGTCATGATTGGCTTTTCGCAGGATAATGTTATTGGCCAGCGACATCATGTGTTCGCGTTCATCCGCGGTGAATATAAGTTGATGGTTCATGAGCGATCCTTGGGGTGTGAGCAGACAGTTGGGGGTGTGGCATCGAGTTGGAAATACTGGAGCAGTTGCTGTATCAGTGGGGCATCTGATGTGATTTTGGGGGACAGGGTGATCGTTAGCCGTGATTGACCGGTAGCGATCTTTTTCTGTGTCACGGACTCGCCGCGTCGGGCAAAGTCTTGCTGTGCAATCGTCAGTTGACGGCTGGCATTGATTTTCCGGTTATGGGTTAGGCGAAACGCCATGTTAAGCCACTGCCATTGTGGCTGACGGAGTAATGCGGTAAAGGCCGTGGCATTTTTCTGGTTACAGGCCAGCGTTAGCGCCATACTCTCGTTATGTAGGCTCACTTGTGCGACGTTTCTAAGTGTATTGAGTGCTGTCAATTGGGACTTGGACAGTGGTTGCTCTTGATGACGACCGGACAGCTGCCAAAGGGCACTGAGTGCACTGAAGTTGAGGTGTTTTTTTTGTAGCATATCGAGTGTGCGTTGGCCTAAAAAATCATGCTGCTCGAGTACTTGTTGTTGCCATAGCCCGTAATACGAGGTGTATGGGGTATCAAAAGCGACCATCTCAATGGGCACAGGTTGTGGGTGTTTGATAAGGACGCAGCAGAGTGCTTGCTCTGAGAGCATGATCGGGGCGCGCTTCTTTTGCTCTAGCGGGCGGTTGGCATACTCGGCACTTAACAGGCTTAGCTGACGTGAGATATCGTTGGAGATAGGTGACAGCCCCAAGATATAGCGCAATTCACTGTGGGTATAGGGTTGGTAATCAGGCTGAATGATAGGTTTTAGCCACTCGACCCCGTGTAAATAGCTGAGCCGAGTCGTCGCGTAGTGGGCATGCCCCAATTGTTTGCCCATGACATCAAAGATAAGGTTGTCATTCATCTGTGTAAAATCACGCCCTTCCAGCCAGTAATGAAATCGCTGCTGGCACACCGCGGATGTCAAAAGGCGCTGGATATGGGGATCGTCACTCAATGCGGTCGGCGGCCTGGTGTAGAGTAACGCCATCCCTTGTAGGTACAACAAATGTGCGCCGCTGTGACGAAGGTGGTGCAGGCGCACGGATGGACCGAGCAGTGCTTTTAATGCGCGTGTCACCGGTAACAGGTAATGGAGCTGACGCGAGCTCATTGTCTCGCCCTTATACCCGATTAATGGCGTATCGGCAGAGCATGAGGCTTTGATATGCAAGGCAATTCGCAGCAAATGAGCCAGCTCTTCGGGAATGACTGTATAGGCAACGCGTGAGCGTCGGTTTTTAGTTTCCCCTTCAGCGGTTTTGGTGACAGTGATCCGAAATTGCTGTTTATGATCGGGGTGAAGAGCAATGTCTTTTAGTCGAAGGCGTAAGATCTCCCCACGGCGCAGCATGGCAAAATACCCTAATAGGGCGCCAAGGCACGAAAATAAGGATTGAAGTGGAGTGGCACCCGGTTGTGTGAGCAGGGCATGGATCACGTCATGGAGCTCACTGATGGTGATCCGAAATGCATCAATCTGGATCGGCAGCGTCGGCGGTGAAAACGCACTTAAATCAAAATGGTCGGTGAGCGGGTGATGACGTAGTGAGCGGAAAAAATAATGCAGCATTAAGCGGTGAGTATCGGTTTCTAAGGCGTCAAACGCCTGATGTGCCCACGCCATTAATGCTGACGGATCGATGGCATCGGCATAGCGTAGCGGCATGGCCGTGAGCGTTTCATAAATGCCCGTGTATTTTCGAATCGATGACGCTGACAAGACCCGCTTTTTGACCCCGCCATAGGTGATCAGATCTCTGGTGTAGTGATAAAAGAGCACAGGTAGAACGTTATTGGCATCCCATTGAGGGGATCGGCATTCGCAGGACGCGCGGTGATCTTGCCGTTCATAATGACGCAATAGCGTAAGATGGGGCCAGTCAACACGTTTGGTGGATGGGGTTAACCCCTTAAACCAGTTTTTATCCCAATCTTGAACATAAAGCTGGCTAAGCGCGCGACGGGTATGGCTTAGGCTGGGGGCATTGGCATCAAACCCCACATGCCGGTTAGGGTTGGCCATATCTTTGAGTAATGTGGGTGGTAGCGCGTCTCGATAATGCCACAGCGCTTGGAAAGCATGGTGCCATTGTGACGCAGAGCGAGCCGACACCGAGAGTGATGATGACGAATGACGGTTTTCTGCGCCCCATTGATTTAGCAACTTGTGATTAAGCAGCTTGGTTAATCGTATCGGTGATAGTGTGGGCGCTTGCATGCGGTAATACTGCGATAGAACCCGATAGGCAAAAGGCGTCAGACGATAGCGGGTAAAGGCAGGAAGTTCCTGCTGTGGCGATGTTTGGCCAAGGTGAGTGACTTTCAGCGTAATGGTGGATTGAACGACATCGATGCTCTGTGGATCATTGAGCAGTGCTGCTAGGTAGCGCAGGGAGAGTGGCCCGACTTCCAGCGCGATAACCATGGCGACCCAGTCAGGTTCGAGAGGCGGACGTTGTCGTAGGAAATGGGCTTTGGCTTTCGCGTATTGTTGCATTAACTGCTGGGCGAACTGGGCTTGCTGGCTGAGCAAGTCAAACCAGTGTAAGTCTTTATCGTAAAGCAGCGCCGCTTTACTCTCTGGTAGCTGCCAGTGACAAGCCTCGGCTAAATAGAGCAGGATATCATTGAGTGCTTGGCGGTAATGGCGTTGTTTCCCGGTTGGCACACTCGCAATCAGGGCGTGAAGGGGAGTCAGCATCACGGTCGTGACCGTTCGCTCACCGCATGCTCGTTCCGGCCAATGGTCTAACACCCAAACGATCGCGTCTGGACTGGCACAGGTAACCCCTTGCTGCATGTGGTACTCAGTGATCCATTTCTCGCTTAATTGCCGTTCAGATCCCGTCATAACGTCCCTATTGTAAATGGAGGTATATCGGTAATGTATTTAAGTACGCGCGGATCCTCGCGAGACTGGCCGAAAAGAGATGATCACTGCCCAAATGCTCGCCGTACTGAGAATGCCCCATTAATCGATCAATGTGAT
Source organism: Photobacterium sanguinicancri (assembly GCF_024346675.1). Lineage (NCBI taxonomy): Bacteria > Pseudomonadati > Pseudomonadota > Gammaproteobacteria > Vibrionales > Vibrionaceae > Photobacterium > Photobacterium sanguinicancri. Next base: position 2,693,514 of record NZ_AP024850.1, on the reverse strand, counting down.
GGGTCGCCAGTTGAGGCTGGGTGCTGGATAAGGCGCATTGAGCGAAAAAATGCCGAAGCTGATAAGGGACGGCGATCGTTGAGGACTCAGGCCAGAATACCCGCATAAAACGGCGGAGCTTTTTAGCATTCAAGTACGTGACTTGGTTGTTATCATCAATCAGATACCACAGCATGGGACTAACCAACGGTGTGGAGAGACGGCGAATCAGTCGCTGCTGCACAGTTTGATAGTCGGTGATTTTTTGTTGCAGATAGTCACACAGCCAAAGTGGACGCAGTCGGCCTTTATCGCGCACAGTCGCATGCCCCCCAAAGCAGCGCCGAGTTTCCAGTGAGATAGCGTGGGTCGGTCGCACCCCAGTTAAGACAATAAACAGCAAGGCTAACTGATAGGTGCGTAAGTTGTAATCGGCTTTGAGGGCCTTGAGCGTGCATCGCTTACCGGGTGCGTGGTGCTCGATATAGTCATGGATGCGTTTGAAAAACAAACTGACATCATTTGTATCAAGGCCGCGAGCACTACCTATCCATAATGGGTCATCAATCAATTTCTGTCGGTTACCATTGTGAGTATCAATAAAGAACTGTGAGATCCGACCTTGCTCGGCGAATAAATAGGGGGGCAATCTTGCCGGTTCCTGTATGAGCGAGGCTCCTTTCCCGCTGATCGTGCAGTCAAAGCAGTGACGCCAGTGATGAGCACGGGCAACATGGGCTAATCGCGCGAGGTACGCATTATGCGCATGGAAGATTTTAAATCGCAGTTGATCACTGTTCTCACGTTGATAGGCCTTGGCACTTTGGTGATGTAATTGACGTGTGGTGAGTAGCACAGACTTGGCCGACGTGGACAAAATCGGATCAACTTGGATCATCGTGGTGAAGTAATGAAAAAGCTTATCTTTGCGCACTCGCGGCCAGGTTGAAAATGGCCGAGGGGTTTTCCATTTTTTCTGGATTTTTTTAAGCAAGGCCTGTTTTTGTACGCGGGTTAGCCAAGGGGTGTCGTAACTGATACTGGCCAAAAAGGGCTGAAAAAGGCCATTAAACAGCGCGGGCATGGGTTGCCATACATAAACGGTTTCAGCGTTGTGCTGGTAGGCGAGGGCAAACTCGCACCATGAGACACCACCATCTCGCATGTTTCGTAGGCAATGGGGTTGGCAGGGTTGACTGCCTGAGATTTTCATTAGATCAGGAATATCATCGACAGTTGTCAGTGTCGCGAGTTGTTGAGTCAGCCATAAATAGAGCACCACGAATAATTCCACATCGGAATGCTCATTAAGAGTATGCGAGTGCTTAGATACTTTGCGGCGGCACCGATGAAATAAAATCGCGAGGGTCGTGACGGTGGCATCCGCATCGGGTGGCACACCTCCCGCATTTTTTGCTCGTTGATAAGCCTGTATCGCGCTGTGTTTTCCCACATAAGCCTCGTTATGTTGATGGCCAAGTGCTGACGGTGAGTAGATCGCATGTCGCGATGTTGTTAGTGGCCATATTGCAAGTGATTATGTTGCAAGTGACCGTGTCGATAATGCAACGCCCTTTCTGATAGTTCAGAAACGCATTGATATTGTTGCAACTCCCTCTTTTCATTGATAACGCTGTTCAGGTGTTGGGGGAATCGGTTTGTTTGAATTTTGTGCGCGGGGTCAATATAGAGTCAGATAGGTAGCTTGAGGTTGTCTGGCTAGCCCACACAAAGGCGACGTTAATTTATGCTAGCACCAAAAATCTTCGGGTTGTTCAACGATGGATTGGGCATGTGAAGCTCGATAATACGAGCTGTTATTGGGTGTGGAGAGTACAGATGCACTGAACCTCTCTGAAGGGATCGGCCTATAGCGAGGTTAGGTAATTCGTTAGAGCAAGGTGGTTTTTAGTGTTGTTCTTAAATTTTGTTTTAATACACTTGGTTGTTAAAATTTAACGCTAAGCATGCGTCGTACCTTCTCTTTGAAATATGCCGTATTTATTCCTATAGAAATAAGGTTACGTTATACTGCAAAGACGTAAGAAAGTTAGGAGGTTCAAAATGACAGCTGTTGATCGTGTTTATCAAAAGATAAAGCGTTCGAGACGCTATGTTTTTGAGCGCAAAGACTTTGATGGCTTTGCTAGCTACGACCAAATTGGTCGAGTGCTAAGGCAATTGGTTAAACAAGGTGAGTTAATAAAGCTTGGCTATGGTCTCTACACCAAGGCAAGGATTAACAGCCTAACAGGCAGCCCCATGCCCACTAATCCAGGGGGAAGCGATGCCCTGATGCGTGAGATATTAAAGATGAAAGGCGTCGATTTTGAAATGGACAACCTATCTTTACAAAGCCTATCAGGTGAAAGCACTCAAATCCCATCATCCGTTCAATACTCATGGGATCCTAAACAATTTAATCGCAAATTGGCTGTAGGTAACCGAGTGTTAAACTCGCCGAGTTAATATGGAAAAACTAACAACAATTTCTTGAGGTTTCCGATGCGCTTGAGCTCGGAAACCCTGCCATCATCGAAAAAGATTATTGGGTCGTTGCATTGTTGGCTGAGTTAGCTGAAATAGAGTCAGATTCTCATCAAATGGTCTTTTCTGGTGGTACTGCGCTAGCAAAGTCAAACGTTAAAATTCTTAGAATGTCAGAAGATGTAGACATTAAATTGATCCCTAAACCCGCATTTGATGAACTAAGTCGCGCCAAAAAGAAAGTGGCTCGTAAAATATGCATTAACGAGATTGAACTGGCGATCACTCAGTCAGAGCTATTCAGGGTTGAAGCGCGTATTGTTCGTGATGAGTATCGCTATGTTGAATTAGAACTCAGATACCCGCAGCAGTTTAACCAAGCGCCCTGCCTTCGCCCCATTATTAAGCTGGAATTGATGGAGACAATCCCGTTACTTGATGTAGAACCTCGTAGCATTCAATCACTGGTTGCGGAGCTGTATAAACAACCACAAGAAGTGAAAGCTTTCGATTGCGTCTCGATCCACGCTACCTTAGTTGAAAAAGTGATTTCAATGTTGCGCCGTACAATGTCAGTGAAGCGCGATACACAGCGTAAGGATGATGCCACTCTTGTGCGCCATATCTATGATATTTACTGCATTTTAAAGACTGAGGAACAGACGGAAAACTACGACCTTAAAGCGCTTACACCGATATTTAAAACGGTGCTTGAAGAAGACATTGAACGTTTTGGTAATCAGCATGCAGAGTTTGTTGCCGCTCCAAAGCAAGAGCTGCAACTCGGATTGCAAGAACTTGAGGAAAACCCTATTTTTCGCCAACGCTTTCAAGACTTTGTCACACCAATGGTATTTAACGCCGAGCCTCATGATTTTGATACCTGCTTTGCTTCATTTAAAAGCATTGCAGAGTCGTTAATTAAAACAATTTAATCTATTGGTTGAAGAAAACCTGCTAGATACCGAGATTGGTTTAAGGCCCTTCCCTTCTCACCGATTAAAACGCCGTTCGTTTCTATGGATTGAAATAGGTTTTTGTCATTTGTTTGCCTAGTTAATCCTGTACTTGTGTTGATCGTCGGGTTAGTCATTATCTCACTTTTTAATTTGCTACAATAATGGCAAAAATGCCGCTTTTGGCGCCATAATCGATATCATAGTAGCAATTTAAGAGGCATGCATGTTATCTCTCTATACCGCTTATGATTTGCAGATGGAACTCAAAGAGTTTATTAAATCTGCTCGTAAAAAAGATAAACTCAGTGTTCAGAAAATGGCCGATCTCTCTGGCGTGCCTTACGCAACGATCCGAAAGTTTGAGTTATCTGGCAACATCTCATTGCGTCAGTTTCTCATGCTTTATGAGACAGTCGGTGACTTGAAAAAAGTGAAAGCGCTGACAAAGTCGTCTGAGCCTGAATTTACCTCAATAGAGGATGTGCTTCGACATGCTTAAATCAGCCTAACCCTTATAAAGAGCATATGACGGTATTTGGTGGTAATGGCCGAACGCCAAAGAATGCACTAGACCCGTTAGCGGCTCAGTCGGGGTTATCTTCAAAGAAAGCGATCATGGTTATGGCTGAGGAAATATTTGAAAAAACACGCTCGTTTAGTCATGAGGCCAAACAGCTTGGCTTGTCACCTGATCTCATCAAGGAGATTGATAAGGATATGGTGGAAAAATTTAATGCGCTGTAAGTCGGGGATGTTCGCCTCACCGTCAGCCGCGCAGATCTGTCTCAAATCACCATGTTAAGGCCGTTTTATGTCTCATAGGGTGGGGTGATGTTGGCTTAATTGTTTGATTGTTAATGTATTGGTAGGGAGGGGGTGAGAGTTTACGAATAGGCAGTACTCTAAGAGATAGAGAAAGCCCCGTTCAATGCATCATCAAACGAGGCCACCTATGAACTTCAACCCTTCAACCATAGCGCGTTCTGAGCGTCGTGGCAACGATGAACACCGTTATTACCATGAGTACGTCGACGCGTTAACGCTGGCGCGATGGCAAGAGAGTGCGGCGTGAAGCGCAGCAGAGCAAACGGTGTGGCTGCGGTGCCGACGCCCCCCGGATGTGTGAGACTTGCCCCTCGCATACAGATCAGTACGCGATGAAACCGCCGCCCCCTTTTTAGGGGAGTACAATGAATGCCATTTTAAGGGCGTGATGGATTATTCGGTTGGCGTTACGACATGAGTCATTTAATTTATCGTGTATATATAATATTCTAACGCATCAATTGAGATGGACTATTTATGAAAATTGCTATTGCAGGTACAGGCTATGTCGGCCTGTCAAACGCGATGCTGCTTGCCCAGCATCATCAGGTTATTGCGGTTGATATTATTGAAGAGAAAGTCAATCTGCTTAATAACAAACAATCGCCGATTGTTGATGCCGAAATTGAAGATTTCTTGGCGAATAAATCGCTTGATTTTACCGCGACGTTAGATAAAGAATTAGCCTATAAAGAGGCCGAGTTTGTAATTATCGCTACGCCAACCGATTATGACGTTAGCACTAACTACTTTAATACCTCTTCTGTTGAGGCGGTTATTAAAGAGGTGATGGCGATTAATTCAAAGGCGGTGATGGTGATCAAATCTACCGTACCGGTTGGCTATACTGCGCGTATTAAAGATGAATTAGGCTGCGAAAATCTATTGTTCTCGCCAGAGTTCTTGCGTGAAGGCCGCGCGCTGTACGATAACTTGCACCCATCGCGTATTATCGTGGGTGAGCGCAGTGAGCGTGCTGAGGTGTTTGCCAACTTGTTAGTGGAAGGGGCGATCAAAGAAAATATTGAAGTCTTGTTTACCGACTCGACGGAAGCCGAAGCGGTTAAACTCTTCTCAAATACCTATTTAGCGATGCGGGTGGCGTACTTTAACGAACTCGATTCTTATGCCGAAGCGCACGGTTTAGATGCCCGCCAAATTATTCAAGGTGTGGGGTTAGATCCTCGCATTGGTAACCATTACAACAACCCGTCGTTTGGTTACGGTGGTTACTGCCTTCCTAAAGATACCAAGCAACTACGTGCTAACTACGCGAGTGTCCCTAACAGCATTATTGGCGCTATTGTGGATGCTAACCATACGCGTAAGGATTTTGTTGCCGACCAAATCATTGCTAAAAAACCGACAGTGGTTGGTGTATATCGCTTGATCATGAAAGCGGGCTCAGATAACTTCCGTGCATCGAGCATTCAAGGGATCATGAAGCGCATCAAAGCCAAAGGGATTGAGGTGGTGGTTTACGAGCCAGTACTGAAAGAGGATGAGTTTTTTAACTCGAAAGTGATCACCGATTTTACGGCGTTCAAAAACATGTCTGATGTTATTGTGTCTAACCGTATGGTGGTAGAATTAGAAGATGTGGCAGACAAGGTTTACACCCGTGATTTATTTGGTAGCGATTAAATTACACCGCAAGATTTATTTATAATGTGATAAGACTTTATTGTGTTACTGCTCTAAAGTCTTGTCATCATATGTTAATATACCTGCCATAACGTTATACCCTATTTATACATTCTACTTAATAGACATCCTTTATGACACATGCATTTCTATTTGTCTTTACGTTATCTTTTTGTTGTTTATTTATTTTACGTAAAGTTGCAAAACGTATTGGCCTAGTTGATAAGCCTAACGCGCGTAAGCATCACCAAGGGATTATTCCTTTAATTGGTGGTGTTTCTATTTTTATTACATTTACGATTTCGTTGTTGTTATTTTCGACTTTAGAACGTGATGTTGTGCTGTTTTTATGCTGCGCGACAATACTTGTGATCACCGGTGTGGTGGACGATCGTTACGATATTAGCTTTAAACTACGTTTGGTTATCCAAGCTGGCGTCTCGCTAGCCATGATGCTCATCGGCGATAAGAGCCTACACAGTTTAGGGTATTTGATGGGCAGTGAGGCTATTCAGCTTTCGCCTATTGCCAGTGGCCTTATCACTATTTTTGCTGTGATCGGTGCAATCAATGCGTTTAACATGGTTGATGGTATCGATGGCTTACTGGGCGGGTTAGCCTCGGTGACGTTCGGCGCATTGGGCTACTTATTCTTCCTTGATGGCAATACCGACTTAGCCATGGTCTGTGCTTTACTCGTTACCGCTATGTTGCCTTACATTCTGCTTAACTTGGGTTTCCCGCTGGGTCGACGCTTCAAAGTCTTTATGGGCGATGCCGGCAGTATCTTTATTGGTTTTACGGTTATTTGGTTATTAATTGAAGCAACCCAAGTTGAACAGTCGACACCTATTCGCCCTGTGACAGCATTGTGGCTAATTGCTTTGCCGTTAATGGATATGGCAACAATCATGGTGCGCCGCATGCGAAAAGGACAGTCTCCGTTTAAACCCGACCGTGAACACCTTCACCATATCTGCCAGCGCATTGGCATGACCTCTAATATGTCGTTATTTGTGATTTGCTTGGCGGCATCTATCATGGCGGGTATCGGTATTTGGTCTGATGTCATGCGCGTTGACGAAAGTATCATGTTTGCCAGCTTTTTAGCCGTGTTTGCCGTGTACTTTGTGGTGATTAGTTACATATGGAAAATCACCACCTGGGTACATAAGTTGTTTGGTCGTTCTGGTCCATTGCAAATGAATACAGAAGAGCAGCAACCTATTACTAAATAATACAGAAATATTAAATAAAACAAATAGACTAAAAACAAAGTGACATGTGGGAATGCAAACGTAAGTAAATTCTCGCTGTTTGCGATAGCGAGTAAATGGGATGTTAAAAGCGGCGACCAAGTCATTGGTCGCCGCTTTTTTGTTCTGGCTGTGACTGACTTGCCTCTAAAAACGGACCTTAGCAAAATTGCTGACAGTGAAGCATGACAACCAAGCTTGCTAGGTTAGAATAGGGGGCTCTTACATTAATGGGTTACCAGCATAATGCTTTCTCTAATTGGTCGAACATCCCCACTTCTTGATGCGGATATTAAACACTATTCCAAGCCGCTAACTGATAGGGTCGGTCAGTCTCGCTTTTTGGTGCTTGGCGGCGCGGGTTCTATTGGTCAAGCGGTTGTTAAAGAGATTTTTAAGCGCAAGCCTCTCGCGTTACATGTGGTGGATTTGAGCGAAAATAACCTGGTTGAATTGGTGCGTGATATCCGCAGTTCGTATGGTTATATTGATGGCGATTTTCAAACGTTTGCACTTGATATTGGCTCGGAAGAGTTTGATGCGTTAATGATGCAGCAAGCACAGTCAGCAGGGTATGACTATGTTTTGAATTTGTCTGCACTTAAGCACGTCCGCAGCGAGAAAGACCCATTTACGCTAATGCGAATGATTAATGTGAATGTGTTTAATACTGATAAAACTATTCAGCAGGCGATAACACTTGGTGCCAAAAAGTATTTTTGTGTTTCGACCGACAAAGCCGCAAACCCTGTCAATATGATGGGGGCATCTAAACGGGTCATGGAAATGTTCTTGATGCGCAGAAGCCAAGATATTGCTATTTCGACAGCGCGTTTTGCTAATGTGGCTTTTTCAGATGGTTCTTTGTTGCATGGTTTTAATCAGCGAATTCAAAAACAGCAACCGATAGTCGCCCCTCATGATATTAAGCGTTACTTTGTGACCCCACAGGAATCGGGTGAACTGTGTTTGATGTCTTGTCTCTTTGGTGAAAACCGCGACATTTTCTTTCCTAAGTTAAGTGAATCACTTCACCTTGTTTCTTTTGCTGATATTGCGGTTAAATACTTACAGCAACAAGGTTTTGAACCTTTTATGTGTGGATCCGAGCAACAGGCACGTGAGCTAGCCCAAACGTTACCGGTTCAAGGCCAATGGCCATGTTTATTTACCGCCAGTGATACGACGGGCGAGAAAGACGTTGAGGAATTCTATACTGGTGAAGAAACGCTTGATATGGCGCGATTTCATCATTTAGGGGTGATTAAAAATGAGTTAGTGATCGAGCCTGAACGACTGCAACACTTTGAAAATAAGATTGCCGCGATGAAAGCGAAACAGTGCTGGACCAAAGAAGACATCGTTGTGTTATTTCATCAAATGATCCCCGATTTTGGTCATAAAGAAACGGGTAAGTATCTTGATGGTAAAATGTAGCCTGGGTATTTAATCGCTTTTACCATATCTTTTTCTTCGAGTTTAATCTGGCTTTGTTACAATAGCGCGATATAAAGGGAGAGCTATGTAGCCATGATAGGCCATCAAGTCGCGAATAAATCGGAATAATGTGATGATAAACCGTAAAATTGCCGTATTTACAGCGACTCGTGCTGAATATGGTTTGCTCTATTGGTTGCTTAAAGATATTCAAGCCAGCACGGAACTGAGTTTGCAGCTATTGGTTTCTGGCATGCACCTATCACCTGAGTTTGGGTTAACCTATCAGCAAATCGAACAAGATGGTTTTGCTATTGATGAAAAAATAGAAACCTTGCTATCTTCAGATTCCGCAGCCGGTGTGGCCAAAAGTATGGGCTTAGGAGTGCTTGGTTTTACCGATGCTTTATCGCGTTTAGCGCCTGATGTTTTAGTGATTTTAGGTGATCGTTTCGAAGCGTTAGCCGCGGCACAAACCGCCATGATTTTGCGTATTCCCGTTTTACACCTACATGGTGGTGAGATCACGGAAGGCGCCTATGATGATGCGATCCGTCATGCGATTACCAAGTTGAGTGCTTACCATTGTACGTCTATGGAGGCGTATCGTCAGCGCGTGATCCAATTGGGTGAAATGCCTGAGCGTGTTTTTAATGTTGGCGCGGTAGGGCTCGATCATTTGAATCGTAGCCAGATGTTATCACTGGATGCGTTAAGTACCTCGCTGAACTTTTCGCTTCATTCTCCTTTCTTCGTTGTGACCTATCATCCAGTTACCTTAGCGGATGAACAGGCAGTCGCAAGCTTCCAGGCATTATTAGATGCTCTAGATGCGTTCCCGCAACATCAAATTATTCTGACTTACCCTAATGCCGATGATGGCGGTAGACAGATCATTCCCATGCTTGAAGCTTATGCTGCCGCGCAACCTGAGCGTGTATTGACTATTCCGTCTTTGGGTCAACAGCGCTATTTAAGTGCGGTGAAGTATGCAACTGCCGTGGTGGGCAATTCTTCTAGCGGTATTATTGAAGTGCCTTCGTTTGATGTGCCGACGGTTAATATTGGTGTGCGTCAGCAAGGGCGAATTGCAGCAAAAAGTGTGCTCCATTGCGCGCCAAATACCGATGCGATTAAAGATTGTATTACTCGTGCGCTTAGCCAAGACTACAAGCAAGACGGTGAAGTGATTATCAATCCTTATGGCGATGGTAATAGTAGCGAGCAAATCATTCAGCTTTTGCGAACGCTGCCGTTAAAGGTAATGAAGACATTTTATGATTTGCCACACAGTGTTACTTGACCACTTCAGGCCAAGCATAATGGTCTACTTCTATCGCTAATTAACCCCAGAGAGTTAATTACAGATACTTAACCCCAGATACTTAACTACAGAGACTTAACTACAGGTACTTATCATGACTCTGATCATTGCCGAAGCGGGCGTCAACCATAATGGTGATATTGGACTTGCTCATAAGTTGGTGGATGCCGCTTACCAAGCTGGGGCTGATGTTGTTAAGTTCCAGACATTTAAAGCGAAGCATTTAGTAACGGCTGATGCTAAACAGGCAGACTATCAAGTCGCCAATACCCAACAGCAAGAGTCTCAGCTTGATATGTTGAGTCGCCTAGAGTTGAGTTTCGAGGCTCATTTTGCGCTTAAGCAGCAATGTGAACAGCGGGGTATTGAATTTTTATCGACGGCATTTGATAGCGAAAGCTTGGCATTTCTTGTCAATGATCTCGGGTTGAAGCGCTTAAAGCTGCCTTCTGGTGAGTTAACCAATGCGCCGCTTATTCTTGAACATGCCCGAACGGGGTGTGACTTGATTATCTCAACGGGAATGGCGACGTTGGCTGAGGTTGAAGCCGCTTTAGGTGTGATTGCTTTTGGTTATACGGCTGATATTCAGGTTAATCCATCGGTGGCGGCGTTTAAGCAAGCTTACCGCTCAGAACAAGGCCAAGCAGCGTTAAGAGAAAAAGTGACCTTGTTGCATTGCACCACCGAATACCCAGCACCTTTAGCGGAAATTAATTTGCGCGCGATGGATACACTCAATAAGCAGTTTCAATTGCCTGCGGGTTATTCCGATCACAGTGAAGGCATTACTGTGCCTATTGCTGCTGTTGCTCGTGGTGCGAGCATGATTGAAAAGCACTTTACGCTCGATAAAACTATGTCAGGACCTGATCACAAGGCGTCACTTAACCCCGAAGAGTTGAGCCAGATGGTAGCGGCGATCCGTGGCGTAGAGCTTGCTCTCGGCTCTGGCGAAAAAGCGCCACAAGCTTCTGAGATGAAGAATATGACGGTTGCACGCAAGAGCTTGGTCGCCAATGGCACTATTGCTAAAGGCGAAGTGTTTAGCGTGCATAACATCGCCATTAAGCGACCAGGGAGTGGAATGAGCCCTTATCGTTACTGGGATCTCATCGGTAAAGTGGCGCGGTGTGATTATCACGAGGGAGACTTCATTAGTGAGTAGTTTAATGAGTAGCTTAGTGAGTAGTAACAAGCGAACAGCTGACGTGATCGTTTTAGGTGCTGGTGGTCATACGAGTGTATTAGTGGATATGTTACGCCAACAAGATCAAACGATTACAGGCCTTGTCAGTGCTGATTTAGCTTTAGAAGATAACGAGCTACGAAGCGTGCTGGAAGACTTACCCCAGTATTTTTCTGATGACGATGTTTTGGCATTTCCTGCCGATTCAGTCTGCCTTGTTAATGGTATTGGCGCTATCCCTAAGCGTCTTACGCGTATAAAACTATTTAACAACTTTAAAGCCCAAGGCTATCGCTTTGCTTCGGTGATTTCCCAGCAAGCGATCATTTCACCTTTTGCGAGTCTTGGTGAAGGGGTGCAAGTGATGCCAGGCGCCATTATTCAAGCTGGCGCCATTATTGGCGATAACTGTATTATCAATACGGGTGCTATCGTCGAGCATGATAGTGTTATTGAAGCCCATAGTCATATAGCTCCGCGTGCGACACTTTGCGGTCAAGTGCATGTAGGGCAAGGTGCCTTTATTGGTGCTAACGCTGTGGTTATCCAGAATATTAACATTGGCCGAGAAGCAGTGATTGCTGCAGGGGCAAGAGTTCACAAACACGTTCAAGCAGGTGAAACGGTTATATGATCAAAAATTGGACCAAGGCGGTGTTGCCACTGAGTGCCACATTGCGTGAAGTACTTGCAGTGATTGATGAACAAGCGTTGCGAATTGTGCTGGTTGCAGATGATGACTTACGTCTACTGGGTACTGTCACCGATGGTGATTTACGCCGAGGTTTGTTGCGCGGTTTGGATATGTCATCGAGTGTTGAATTGGTGATGAACAAGCAGCCAACAACAGCAAGTGGCGATCTGTCTAATCAGGATCTGGTTCGCTTGATGGAAGTGAAAGATATTCTCGCGATACCGCTGGTTGATAATGGCATTCTTTGCGGCTTAAAAACATTAAGTCAAGCGCTACATCCTGTTCGTTATGATAACCCGGTCTTTTTAATGGCGGGGGGCTTTGGTACTCGTTTGCAGCCGTTAACCAATGAATGTCCAAAACCGTTACTGAAGGTGGGCGATAAGCCCATTCTTGAAAGTATATTGTTGAGCTTTATTCGCGCGGGTTTTCATCATTTCTATATCTCCACTCATTACCTGCCAGAAATGATCCGTGCGCATTTTGGTGATGGTGAAAAGTGGGGCGTGAGTATCACTTATATTCATGAAGAACAGCCTCTGGGTACAGGCGGCGCGCTAGGGTCATTACCCGAGAGTGCTAGCCCATTGCCGCTGATCATGATGAATGGCGATATCATGACAAATTTAGATTTTGAAAAGTTGCTCGCATACCACCAATCGCAAGCGGCTGATGTCACGATGTGCGTACGCGATTATGAGTATCAAATTCCGTTTGGGGTGATTAAGTGTGACGGTAATCCTACGGTGATCACTGCGTTAAGTGAAAAGCCGACCCATAAAGAGAAAGTAAATACTGGGATTTATGTTCTGAATCATGCCGTAGTCCGTCAGATCGGACTGAATCAGCGTATTGATATAACTACAGTATTTGAACAAGTGATTGCGCGTGGTGGTAAAGCGGTCCCATATGAAATCAGCGAATATTGGCTCGACATCGGTCGAATAGATGATTACCGACGAGCACAAGCAGATATAGTAGAGTTGGATATTTTTTAATGGCAGGAAAGAATAGTGTGATTGCGATAATACCGGCTCGCGGTGGTAGTAAGCGGCTTCCCAGGAAAAATGTGCTCGATCTTGCTGGTAAACCGCTCATAGCTTGGACCATAGAAGCAGCATTAGACAGCGGGATATTTGATCGAATCATTGTAAATACGGATGATCAAGAAATTGCAGATGTTGCCATTAAGTATGGGGCTGAAGTGCCATTTTTACGTCCAGCACAGCTGGCAACCGATAAAGCATCAACGATAGATGTCTTGAAGCATCAGCTAGAATACCATCATACTCATGGTGATAATTATCAACATCTTGTTGTGTTGCAACCGACATCGCCGTTACGGACAAGCCGTGATATTACAGAAGCATGGCAACGTTATAATGAAGCGGGTGCGGTAAGTTTAGTGTCAGTTACACCAGTAGAGCATCCTATTCAATGGACTTTTGAAGCTAGCGAAGATATGGCGCTAACACCTATGTTTGATGATGAGTTAAAGCAGAGCCAAGCCTATAAGCTGCAGTTTAGACTCAACGGCGCCATTTATATTACATCTACAGCGCACCTAAGCTTAAAAAGCACCTTAGTAAGTTCGACGTGCTGTATTGGTTATCAAATGACGGCAAAAAAATCCGTTGATGTTGATACCGATTATCATTTTTGGCTTTGTGAGCAGTCTATAAGGGATGGTTTAACATGTGTCAGAAAGTAACTGAAGCGTAAAGTTAGTGTTTTGAGGGGGCAAATCAGGTAGACTCCGAAGCTAATTTTATTTCAAGTAGCGTTACCTTTTGTAAAGCTGAGCTTGTAAAGTGGTTTCTTCTGGTGATCACGTTGATTTATTGAATAACAATTGTTATTTTAAAATGAGATAGCTGAATCTTAAAGGTAAATAGAGGTGTTTAGGTGGGCTCAGTAACAACAACTTTATCAACCATAGCATTTTCAGTTATGCTACTACTCTTTACATTTACTGATATATCAAACACTTATGGTACATCCACATATTGGCTCGGAGTAGTATTGTCAATTGTGTTGTTTGCGGCCGCGAGTGCTAAAAGCATATTTAGTGGTGATGGGTTTGATAAGCGGATATTTAGAACGTTATCGTTAAAGCTTTTTTTTCTAGGTATTGTAGCTTTTATATCGTGGGCTGTAATAAGTGGCTTTATTTATAAGGATAGTCAATATACTGCTATTAAATATGCATTAAAATATACAGCAATGTCTAGTATTGTCATGGTTTTTTGTTTTTTTAATGTTAAATCTGAATTTCTCATGAAATCTATGGCAAAAGTGTTTCTTATTTTTCTTGCTATTATTCTCATTATTTTTAACGTTGATGTTTTTTCTAAGATGATACTTATCTCTGGAGATGGTCGCGTTGGACTGAGTATCGCTTATCCTGGTGTTATTTATAAGCTAGCTATGTTCCTCTCTTTATTCTTGGTGCTTATTTATGCAGAGGCAAAAAGTAAAATATATTTAATGCTTTGCTTATTCTCGGGGTTTATTATTTCTGTAGATGGAAGTCGTACTGCACTTCTATGGATTATTATATTACCAGTTTTAGTGGCGTTAATTGCCCGTTTCTACAGGTTTAAGTCAGTAAAAAAAATGAGCTTGTTATTACCTCTATTTGTCTTGTTTGTTGGCTTTTTATCTGGGCCTATAACAAAAGACTATATTTTTACAAATTTAGTTTCTGGTTCAAGTTTTTACTTGAATGATGTCGATAAAGGTATAGACAAAGAGGGTGATGTCGATAATAAAGAAGCATATAAAGTTTTAGAACGTTATAAAGATCATGATTTGACTCGCTTAGGTATGTATAAGCAAGGTTTAGAGCATGTAGTTGATGAGTTTCCTTTTGGTGGTGGCCTTATGTCTACATCTGTTGAATTGCCAAACGGCGATAAAATGGTTGTTCATAATTTATACATTCAATTACTTGGTGATTTAGGCGTAATAGGTTTCTTTAGTTACTTTTTAATTTTTACACCTGTTTTCATTTCAATGTATTTTTTATACTTGCATCGGGACTCGATCACTGATGAAGAAAAAGTAAATACATTAGCTGTAATTTCAATCATTATTTGTTACTTGTTTAAATCACTATTTCACCCTTTGTCTAGTGATATCACTGATCTTGGGTTTGTTTTGGTGGCTCTTGCTGTATTAATTAAGTGGAATGCTAAGTATGACACGAGCTATTCTTAATGCATTACTCTTATTCTTATCTCAAGTCGGAGGGTATCTTATCCCCCTGCTTGAGATCCCTTTTCTAACTCGAGTTATATCTCCGAGTGTACTTGGGGAAGTGTTTTTCATTCAAAGCTGGATGCTAACGTTATCGTTGGTAGTTGAGTACGGGTTTAATTATAATGCAACAAAGAAAATAGCTGAGAATAAAAATTGCCAGAAAAGCATATTAGCCGTTGTATCAGAGGTGACTTCTGCAAAAGTTGTATCATGTGCAGTTATAACACTGGTATTGGTTATTGGTATAACGCTATTTCTACCCGCGAGTATTAAACTTGAATGGGTTGTTTTTGCTTATTTACAATTTGTTGGTTTTAGTTTTAGTCCCTATTGGTATTTCCAAGGAAAAGAGCAACTAAAAGGTGTTGTTTCTTTTGATGTTACAGTTAGGTTTTTAGCGCTTGGCTGTTTGTTTTTATTTGTAGGAAGTGATGTTGATGCTGGATATATTTTATTAATTCAGGGGGGCGCGGGCTTTGCTTTAACAGTGATTACTAATGGTATGATGTTTTATAAAGAGGGAGCCCCTCAAATAAATATAGTCCTGGGTATTAAAGCTCTTAAAGCAGGTTGGCATTACTTTCTATTTAAAAGTAGTTCAACAGTACTGCTATCCATGAACTCTATATTGGTAGGGTTCATTAGCTCAATGGAGTTGTTGGCTATTTATGTTGGTGCTGAGAAAATAATGAAAGCCATTCTTGGCCTTTCAAACCCGGTTATAACCGCTTTTTATCCTTATTTCTGTACGGTCTTAAAAGAGAATAAAGTTAAATACCTTAAAGAGCTGAAGTATTTTATTGCTACGTTAACATCACTAGGTATATTAGGTGTTGTTATTGGGTTGTTTTCGTATGAATGGATTATCAATTTATTTCTTGGTGCTTCATATGTAAATAGCAAAGATATTTTAGTCGTTTATTTGTTTTTGATTCCTCTACGGATGATGTCGCAATCTATAAGTGTTGGCTATCTTTTACCTAATGAAAAAGTGAAATTAACAAGTAAAGTTGTATTACTATCAACGTTACTTAACTTAACATTAGCAATAGTTTTAATTAATGCATTTTCTGTGATTGGTATGGTTTATACCATACTAGCGGTAGAGTGTTTCTTGATTTTGGCATTTTTGTTTTTATGTAAAAATGAGACAGTAACTAAATTATGATAACTATATTAACGCCTACATATAACCGTGCTTACTGTTTAAATGAGTTATATCAAAGCCTGAAGTTACAATCATCTCTTAATTTTGAGTGGGTGATTGTTGATGATGGAAGCACTGATAATACATTTGAACTAATTAATGAGTGGATAAAGTTAGATGAACTTACGATAAGGTATTTTCACCAAAATAATTCAGGTAAACATATCGCTTTGAATGAAGGAGTGAAACACTCAAATGGTGAACTTATTTTAATTGTAGATAGCGATGATAAGTTAGTTGTTGATGCCGTTAAAATAGTTGAAACGAAAGAAGCTTTATTGCCTTCAGAGTATACGGGATTTAGTTTTAGGAGAGCGCATTTTGATGGGCAATTAGTGGGCGATGAAATCAAAGATTCAGATGACTATGATGATTATATTGATGCGCATCCTACGCGGGCGGCTAAAATATTCCCTTGCGATTTAGCATATGTTTTTAAAAAATCGGCCATGGAAAAACACCCATTCCCACGGATCATTGGTGAAAAATTTGTTCCTGAGTTATTAATATGGAATGCTATTGCAGACGATGGATTGGTCCGATTTTACAAAAATATACCGATCTATTTGTGTGAGTACCTGCCTGATGGACTGAGTTTTAATTTTAAATCTCAGTTGATGAAGAACCCTAAAGGTTTCGGATTATTCTACCGAGATCAATTTCATCGTGAAGAACAAGTTTTTTTTAAAGCTAAAAACATGATTAGGTATTTTCAGTGTTTGTTTTATTCAATTAAAAAGAGACTCTAAATCATGCGCATACTCTATGTTATTACATGCCTTGGTATGGGAGGGGCTGAAAATCAACTTGCAGCTTTGGCCGATAAAATGGTTGACTCTGGACATGATGTTGAAATTATATCGTTAACTGGAGAAACGATTGTTAGACCTGTTCATTCTAGTATTAAAATACATGAGATGAATGTTTCTAAGTCGCCATTATCTTTTATAAAGGCTGCGAGTCGAGCTATTGGGATTATAAAAAAGTTTAAACCTGACGTTGTCCATGCTCATATGGTTCATGCAAATTTGTTCTGTCGTTTTGTTCGTTTGCTCTGTCCTATTAAGCGTCTTGTATGTACGGCGCATAGTAATAACGAAGGAGGAGCTGCTCGAATGTTCCTATATCGTATTACAAATTTCCTTGGTGATTACTTTACGAATGTAAGTGATGCTGCTGTAACGGCATTTATAAATATTAAAGCAGCAAATAAGAAGCAAATATTTTGTGTGCCTAATGGAATTGATACTGATAAATTCCAATTTAGTCCACTTAAAAGAAATGATATACGGAAAGAATTCGGCTTGAGCAATGAGCAAAAAGTGATTGTAGCTGTCGGTCGGATTGTTCGTGAAAAAGGCTATGATATTTTATTAAAAGCAATCAAGCTCGCCTTAGATAAGAATGAAAAATTGCATCTTTTGATTGTAGGAGATGGGCCGCTCAGAAGTGAGATGGAGAACTTTGTAGCATCTCATGGAATTAGTCAGCATGTCACTTTTTGTGGTATACGAAATGATGTTTCTGGGTTTATGTCTGCATCCGATCTATTTGTTTTGGCATCGCGTTTTGAAGGTTTTGGTTTAGTTGCTGCAGAAGCGATGTCTTGCCAGTTACCTGTTGTGGCAACGGATTGCGGTGGTGTTAAAGAGGTTGTTGGTAAGCATGGTGTACTCGTACCGGTTGAAGACAATAAAGCATTGGCTCTTGCTATACTTAACAGTATTGAGGTTTCTCCTAAATTTGAAACCGAAGCTTTTCGAAAGCACATATTGGATAATTATTCATTAAACCATATTGTCTCTATTTGGTTGAATATTTATGAAGGTAAATACATTGTCTAATAAAAAACTTCTTATCGTTACAACAGTGCCTGATACTTTACATGGAATTTTAGCGGGTCAACCAAAATATTTGAATGATTACTTTGATGTTGAGCTCGCGTCATCAAATAATGACTTCGCTGATAAGGTTATTAAAACAGAAGGTCGACCATTCCATGTTGTTCCAATGGTAAGAGGGATCAACCCTTTTTATGACATATATTCAATATTTTGCATGATTAGGTTGTTAATATTGGTTAGACCGGATGTGGTTCATTCATATACACCGAAAGCTGGTTTAATTACGATGATATCGTCTTGGTTGTGTCGAACACCCAATCGAGTACATACTTTTACAGGGCTGATTTTCCCTACAGCAACTGGCTTTAAAAAGAAGTTATTAATTACAATTGATCAATTGATCTGCTTTTGTGCCACTGTTGTTGTACCTGAAGGGCAGGGAGTCAAAACGGATCTGTTAGACTATAACGTGACGACGAAATCATTGAATGTTATTGGTAATGGCAACGTTGCTGGCGTTGATTTGAGTTACTTTAGTCCAAGTATCAAAATTGGAAGTGAATCTCTCTCTATTCGAAATCAGTTAGGTATTTCATCAGAAAGTTTAACTTTTTGCTTTATTGGCCGTTTAAATAAAGACAAAGGTGTTGAAGAATTAATCGATGCTTTTGAGTGTTTGGAGGGTACAGCGCATTTAATCGTTGTCGGTGATTTAGATTCTTCCCAGCCAATTGCTGATAGTTTGATGACGCGATTAGCCAGTAATCAAAAAGTACATATGGTTGGTTATCAATCTGATATTAGGCCTTATCTAGATGCTTCAGATGTACTCATTTTACCTAGTTATCGTGAAGGCTTTCCAAATGTGCTTTTACAAGCAGGGGCCATGGGGTTACCTTGTATTGCGACAAACATTAATGGTTGTAATGAGATTATAGACAACAAAAATGGGTGGTTAGTCGAGCCTCGTAACTCTGATAGCTTACTTGCTGCAATGAGCGCTGCAGCACACTGTCAAAATTATAGTGACATGAGTGCCAATGCGCGAGAAAATGTAGAGGAAAAGTTTGAAAGATCTAATTATCTCGAACTTCTCTTAAAGTTCTATAAGAAAGAGTGCAACCATGATTAAGCGTCTGTTTGACTTCATAGCGTCTTTGATGGCGCTGATTTTACTGTCTCCTGTCATTGCTTTAGTAGCATATAAAATAAAAAGAAATCTAGGCTCACCTGTGATTTTTTCACAAGAAAGACCAGGGCTTGATGGCCAAATTTTCAAAATGTATAAATTTCGCTCGATGCGAGATGACTGCGATCAGGATGGAAAACCGCTTAGTGATGAGGAGCGATTGACCACATTTGGTATTAAACTTCGAAGCTCAAGTCTTGATGAGTTACCAGGCTTGGTCAATGTTCTAAAAGGTGATATGAGTTTAGTCGGGCCAAGACCTTTACTTATTGAATATTTACCTCTTTATAATAAAGAACAGTCAAAAAGGCATAATGTAAGGCCTGGTATTACTGGCTGGGCTCAGGTGAATGGTCGGAATGCGATAAGCTGGGAAGATAAGTTCAAACTTGATGTGTGGTATGTTGCAAATCAATCCTTATGGTTAGATGTGAAAATTATTTTTCTTACATTGAAAAAGGTGTTTGTAAAAGAAGGCATTGAGCACAGCCAAGCTGAAGCGTTATCTCGTTTTAAGGGTACCAAATGACCAAAATAGCAGTGATTTCAGACATTCATGCAAATCCTTACTCTTTACAAGCCGCTTTTGAAGGTATAGATGCACAGAATGTAGATATTACTATATTTCTTGGTGATACTTTAACCTATGGTGTTTCAGTTAAGGATACAATTGAATTACTTGTGTCTTATGCTGCAAGTAGAAAAGTGATATTTATCAAGGGCAATCATGATCAGATTTATTTTGATGCTCAAGCTGGGAGAGAATTTCAATATAAGCCTTTCCCAACGTTTATTTTAGATTCGGTGCATCATACAAAGGCGCAATTAGGAAAATTAGGCATTGAGCTAGAGAGCATATTCCCTTGGGTTGAAAGCTACTCTATTGATGAACTTTTCTTTGCACATGCGAATCCACACTCTTATGGTGATTGGTCGTATATTAATCACAGTGATGAGGTGCTAAGTGCCGCTAATAAGCTGGTCAGTGATGGATTCAGCATTGGCTTTTTTGGTCATACTCACCGTAGTGTTCTTGCTTCTGTTAATCGCGGATATGAAGTTGATTTTAATGATGATCAAAAAGTAACACTTGACCGAAGCCAGATTAGGTCTTGCCCATATATAGTTAATCCTGGTTCTATTGGGCAGCCGAGGGGCTCTGCTCCTTCATGGATATTGATTGAGATTGCAGCGAAGAGTGTCCGCCTTGAAAAGAATTATGTAAAATATAATTCAAGTGTTCAGGTTGCTTCTATAAAAGCTGCAAATTTTAGTAGAGAAACAGAAGCAAAATTAATTAGTTTTTTTGATAGGTGTTAAAGTGATAAAAGTTTTAGTAACAGGTGCTGGTGGTGGCGTTGGACAAGGTATTGTCAAAGCTCTTCGCCTAATCGATGATTTAGATATTGAAATTTTTACTGCGGATATGAGTCCGATTGCTGCTGGTCTATATGGCGGTGATTATTCTTACCTTGTACCTGCTGCTTCAGACCCTTGTTATTTTGATGCTATTGAAAACATTTGCAATAAAAATAACATAGACTTCTATTTTCCTGGTACAGATGTTGAACTTCTAGTTTGTGCTCATTCATCTGAAGAGATGGAGAAGAAGCTTGGCGTTAAAACATTGGTTTCACCATTGTCTGTTATTGAAATTGCTGATGATAAATTAAAAACTGTTAATTTCTTAAAAGATAATGGGCTTAGTTACCCTACAACGTGGTTGCCTGAAGAAGTTGATCTTGAAAGCTTAACTTACCCTGTGATTGTGAAGCCTCGCATCGGGTGTCGTTCTATTGGTGTCTATGTTGTACATACTGCTAAGGAAGCTAAAAGAGCCATTGAATCATTAGATGGTCCAATTATTCAAGAGTATATTGACGGTGAAGAGTACACCTGTACGGTTGCGATTGTAGATTCTAACATTTCAGATGTGTTGTGTTTAAAGCGTGATTTACGTGCTGGCGATACTTTTAGAGCTTACCCTGAAAGTAATTTGGCTATTGAATCGTATGTAAAAGAGATAGCACAAAAAATCGGGATAAAGGGTTCTTGTAACTTTCAACTTCGGTTGACCAATGGTGTACCAAAATTATTTGAAATTAATAGTCGTTTTTCAGGTACTACGCCGTTTTGCGCATACTTGGGTTTTAACCCTGTTGAATTTTGTTTGAAAAGTCAGTTAGGGATCAGTTATAAGTCCACGATTAGTTACGATAAGGTCGTAGTTAGACATTGGACTGAAGTTGTACTAAATAAGACTGATATTGATAGCTTAGCCTCGAATAGAGAAGGTAAGCTGTCAGCTTATTCAGTATCGTCAATGTTATGAGTATTTTAGTTACAGGTGCATCTGGTAGTCTTGGGAAAGAAGTGACTTCCCTTCTGCTGGATAAAAGCTTTGATTTTCAACGGTATAGCCATTCTCAATATTTGTCTGATATTGATTGGGAAAAGGTTACCGTCGTTATAAATTGTGCTGCAGTAATACCCAAGCAGGGTGTTACTGCGCAGGACTATATCGATGGAAATGTCCGTTTTCTTCAAAAATTGCTGCCATACTGTAAAGGTAAATACTTTATTGGGTTTTCGTCATTTAGTGAGCTTTTTCGTTTCGATAGCTATCAGCATTCTAAATATATTGCAAATTCGATATTAATAGCTAACACGGGGATTTTTAAAGGGGTTAGCATTATTCCTCTTCCAACCCTAGACGATCAACAATTAATAGAAAAAATAAAAGAAATTGCAATCTCTGGAGGGAAACCTACAGTAGATGATTTAGATTACAACTATATTTCTTTTAGCAATGTAGCAAGTTATGTTTTAGAAAAAATTATCGATTGGGACAATAATCGAGTTATAACAGAACGATATGAAAAGAAAAATTTATATCAAGAAATGTGTAAGGTTGTTGACCATAAATTATTGGTCAAAGGGAAAAAAATAGATCGTCATCTTGTCGAGAATGATGTTTTTTGTTGTTGTCCTGATTATTTATCATCTTTATCTTAGGTCGCATTGTTTATGCTAAATACTCCGTTTTCGCCTTGGCCTTCTTTCACTCAAGAAGAGAGTGATGCCGTGAGTCGAGTGCTTTTATCAAATAAAGTAAACTATTGGACGGGCACTGAATGCCGTGAATTTGAAAAAGAATTTGCTTCTTGGGTTGGATGTAAGCATGCGATAGCCTTGGGTAATGGCACATTAGCACTTGATCTTGCGCTAAAAGCTTTGGATGTTGGGGCCGGCGATGAAGTTATTACAACGCCTCGTACATTTTTGGCATCGGCATCATCCATTGTGACTGCGGGGGCTGAGCCTGTATTTGCAGATGTTGATCTAAATTCGCAAAATATCACAGCGGAAACAATTGAAGCAGTATTAACACCCAAAACAAAGGCTGTTATTGTTGTTCATCTTGCTGGTATGCCCGCAGAGATGGATGCCATAATGGCGTTGTCAGTAAAGCATGGCTTTTACGTTATTGAAGATTGTGCTCAGGCGCATGGTGCTAAATATAAAGGCCAGTCTGTTGGTAGTATTGGTCACATAGGTGCATGGTCTTTCTGCCAAGATAAAATTATGACCACCGGCGGTGAAGGTGGCATGGTTACCACGAATGATGAAGCGTTGTGGTCGACTATGTGGTCTTATAAAGATCATGGTAAAAGTTTTGATGCTATTTATAATCGTGAACATCCAGCTGGTTTTCGTTGGCTTCATGAGAGTTTTGGTACTAACTGGCGTATGACTGAAATGCAGGCCGTTTTAGGCCGTATTCAATTAACGAGAATGAATCAGTGGACTCAAAGACGACAAACATATGCAGCAGCTATTGATGCCGCTGTATCTGGTATTAGTCTTGCCCGTACTGTTGATGTTGCTGACTATATTGAACACGCAGCCTATAAGCACTATATATTCATACAGCCAGAGTTCTTTAGGGATGGTTGGAGCCGTGACCGTGTGGTAGATGAAATTAATACGGCTGGTGTTCCTGCGTTCCAGGGAAGTTGCTCTGAGGTTTACTTAGAAAAAGCGTTTGACGATACGCCATGGAGACCGACTCACTCTCTTGTTAATGCTAAAGAGCTGGGTGAGACAAGTTTGATGTTTTTAGTACA
Source organism: Photobacterium sanguinicancri (assembly GCF_024346675.1). Classification (NCBI taxonomy): domain Bacteria; kingdom Pseudomonadati; phylum Pseudomonadota; class Gammaproteobacteria; order Vibrionales; family Vibrionaceae; genus Photobacterium; species Photobacterium sanguinicancri. The sequence continues at coordinate 2,670,092 of NZ_AP024850.1, read as the reverse complement.
TCCTACGTTAACACACAGTGAAATTGTTAAAACCTGTGACGTGATAAGCACAGTGCTACTCAAAGCAATGAAATAGTTATAGAATACGTTATCCATGGCTATCTAGGGCATCTTTGTAGATGCTCTTTTTTTTAGTCAAATTCAATTAAATGATTTTGTGATTGATGAGTACTATAGATAAATTGTGGGAATTACCACGGAAGCAGAAGTTTTTAACAAGTATAGCATCAGATATAGTTTTGATTTTTATTGCATTTTGGTCTTCATTTGGTGTTCGGTTAGGGAACTTCGATGCAATTGCTAGTGTAGAGCTTTGGTTATGTTTGGCTCTTATTATTCCTTGCACATTGATTATTTATAATCAGTTAGGAGTATATCGAACGATTGTTCGTTATCTGAGCTATCGTGTGCTGTTGCTTATTCTGGTTGGATCTTTTCTCTCAGGGTTGCTTCTTGCAGGTTTTAGTTTTTTCTCGAATATATTCATTCCAAGAACTGTCCCTGTCATTTTCTCGTCTTTTCTCGTCATTTTTGTTATCAGTGTTCGATTGCTTGTCCGTGGTATTTATATTTCTGCGGGACGAAATTCAAAGACTAATGTTGTTATTTATGGTGCTGGCTCTGCTGGGCGTCAATTAAGTATTGCGTTAAAGCATAGCGCGGAATATCGCGCAGTTGCGTTTATTGATCGTGATCGTAGTTTTATCAAAACGACAGTCTTAGGCTTACCCGTTCTCTTGCCTGGGCGTATTGAAGCCGTTATTTCTCGACGAAATGTCAAAAAAGTCTTACTGGCTGTTCCTAGAGCATCGAGCTCGGAACGTAAAGAGATATTGGAGCAACTATCACCTTTTCTTGTAGAGGTATTAACTGTCCCTACTTTTGTTGATATCGTGAGTGGAAAGGCAAAAATTTCGGAGCTGCAGGATGTACATATTGAGGATTTACTCGGTCGCGATCCGGTTATTCCACAAGAAAACCTGTTAAAAGCAAATATTTTTGGCAAAGTGGTAATGGTTACTGGTGCTGGTGGCTCAATTGGTTCGGAACTTTGTCGACAGATTATTCGTCAAAGCCCCCGTAAATTAATATTATTTGAGTTATCTGAGTTTGCTCTATATCAAATAGAAAAAGAGCTTTCCGACTACGTAGCTGAAGAAAACCTGAATGTTGAAGTTCTACCTTTATTGGGCTCTGTGCAGAGACAACATCGTTTAGAAGCTGTGATGAATGCATTCGAAGTGCAAACTGTTTATCATGCTGCAGCCTATAAGCATGTTCCTATGGTTGAATTTAATGTTGTTGAAGGTGTCCGTAATAATGTGTTTGGCACCTACTTTACGGCAAAGGCAGCTATTGCCGCTGGGGTGGAGTCTTTTGTCTTAATTTCAACAGACAAAGCTGTGCGCCCAACAAATGTAATGGGGACGACTAAGCGTTTAGCTGAACTGACGTTGCAAGCATTAGCCGCAGAAGCGCATTCAACACGTTTTTGTATGGTTCGTTTTGGGAATGTACTTGGTTCATCTGGTTCAGTTATTCCTCTTTTTAAGAAACAGATTGCTTCAGGTGGCCCGATAACCGTTACTCATCCTGATATCATTCGCTACTTTATGACTATTCCTGAAGCTGCTCAATTAGTGATTCAAGCTGGTGCAATGGGTAATGCTGGTGATGTTTTTGTACTTGATATGGGTGAACCAGTAAAAATCGTTGATTTAGCTACGAACTTGGTCAAGTTATCTGGTCTTGAGGTGCGGTCTGTCGATAACCCTGATGGTGATATTGAGATTCAATACTCAGGCTTAAGGCCCGGCGAGAAGCTTTTTGAAGAGTTATTGATTGGTGATAATGTCAGTCGAACAAAACATGAGCGGATCATGATGGCGTGTGAAGTTTGCCTTTCATACTCTGAAATGAAAGTGATCCTTGATCAATTGGATTTAGCATGTCATCAATTTGATCATGAAGAAATTCGGAATTTATTGCTGAAAACACCAACTGGGTTCAATCCAACAGATGATATTGGCGATCTTGTTTGGATAGCGCGACATAAATAATCACTTTAATGACACATTATTGTCGGCAGTTTTTTTCACTGTCGATAATTATGCGATACATATCTAAACAAATGGTTTATTAGCGTTTAAATTAATCACTCTCTGTCATCATGCCCGCTTAATACTAATATGTTGGAGCAGTGCGGTGCGCATAGAACATCATGGGGCCAAAGATGGTGTAACAGGCTCTTGCCATGAGTTGTTTTTAGGAAGCAATAGTTTATTGATTGATTGTGGCCTTTTCCAAGGTGCTGAATCAAAGTCATCATTGAATATTGATTTCCCATTAGATTGTGTGCGTGCACTCTTTCTTACTCATTGCCATATCGACCATGTTGGTCGTATTCCTTGGTTACTCGCAGCGGGCTTTCATTCGCCAATTTATGCGACTCAAGCGACATCGGCTTTGCTGCCTTTGATGCTTGAAGATGGGCTTAAAATTCAACTTGGTCTTGATTCTCAGCAATGTGAACAAATCACTAATCGGGTGCGTTCGCTGTTAAAGCCAATCCCTTATGATTGCTGGGTTCAGCTCACTTTTCCTAGCGGTGAGCTGATCAATGTCCGCTTTCGTCAAGCGGGCCATATATTGGGCTCTGCTTATGTTGAAATTAAGTTGCCAGATGATCGTGTTGTGGTCTTTTCTGGTGACTTAGGCCCATGCAATACGCCGTTATTAGTTGATCCTTCCTCACCTGAACGGGCTGATATTTTAGTACTGGAAAGCACTTATGGTGATCGCCAACATCAATCTATCGGTGATCGTCAGAGGCGGTTAAAAGAGATTGTAGAGCGTTCATTACAAGATGGTGGGGCGATTATTATTCCGGCGTTTAGTGTCGGTCGAACGCAAGAACTCCTGTTTGATCTTGAAAATATTATTGCGCAAGCCGATATCCATTCGTCAAAAGTAAAGTGGCAAAGTCTACCCGTTATTTTAGATTCCCCTCTGGCTGCCAAGATCACCGAGCAGTACAACACCTATAAACAATTATGGGCAAATGAGGCTAAATCACGCTATAGCACAGGGCGTCATCCTCTCTCTTTTCAACAATGTATTGTGATTAAATCGCATGCTGAACATGTCGCACTGATTAACCGACTTCAAGCTTCTGCTGAGCCAGCGATTATTGTAGCCGCAAGTGGGATGTGTACCGGGGGGCGGGTTGTTGGTTACCTTGAAGCATTATTACCAGATAAGCGAACAGACATTGTTTTTTCGGGTTATCAAGCCAAAGGAACGCTTGGTAAAGCGTTAATCGACGGTAAAACAGACGTTGAAGTTAACCAAGCATTAATAACCGTAAATGCTCAAATACATCAACTGTCGGGTTATTCGGCACATGCTGATCAGTCTGATTTAATTGAGTTTGTCCGTAATATTGCTCATGGACCGAGGGAGATTTACTTGGTGCATGGCGAGATTGCAACGCAGCGAGCTTTGGCTGACAAGCTGTATTCTGTGATTGAAAATGTCAGGATTCATCATGCCAGTTAGTGCTAGAACTGGCTCTTCTTTCACTCGTCTCACGAATGTGTTTTTTATTTTAGTTATTCCAGCTAAGTGAATAAAAAGCCGTATGTTTAACGCTGATCTTATGATTTGCGCTTCGATGGTAAGGCGAAAAGTGCAAGCCTAGCTATACTTATATTCATATCAATAACTCACCTAATGAGTAGGAATGGTATGAATAAATTTGTAATTGCGCTTATTTTTTATGGGATTTTTTCGTCTACGGCTTGGGCTGCGGATGAAGCGGCAACAGCGTCGCAATCTGCAACATCACCGTCATCTGCACAAACAACCTCAACGCAAACAACGTCGCAAACGACATCGAGTGCGGCTCAATCTGCGACAAAAGCCAGTGCTGCATCGGCAACAGGAGAGGCGGCGGGGGCAAATACTGCATTGGCAGCATCTGCTGGTGGGTTAACAGCGACGGCGATTGCCGTCGGTGTGGCAGCTGTCGTGGTTGCTGTGGCATTAGCCGATACTGGCGGTGAAGATTCAGGTCCGCCAGCAACGGTAAATGCAGAATAAAAAGAACGATTTATTTATCTTGATTAAGCTGCTTGCCACGGACTAAACGTCGTACCCAAGAACGGCCAGGATGCAGAGCCTCAAGGACATCGTTTGGAAGTGGTAGTGGATCACCACAAATCTGCGAGGCAATTAATTCGCCAAGCAGGGGCGCAGAGCTTAATCCTCGTGAGCCTAAGCCAAGGAAGCTATAGAGATTGTTATAACAAGGCACGGCTTCGGCTGTGTCTTTGTTATCTCTAAGATCGCTATATTGCGAAATTAAATCATCAATACGGCAAACATCCCCCACGATAGGTAAATGATCACGACTGGCACTACGCACCCCAACACGTGCTTGGTTGTCGCCCATCTCTACATCTTTTGGCCATGTTGCATCAGGCAGGCTCTTAATCAGACGTGCTTTATTTGAAGCATGTTCATCATCATTGAAATCGGTATTGGTACTATTGCGACCATAACTCGCTCCGATGCAATGGGTGTCTGAAGTGGTATTTTTAGGTGTTAGGTAACCGTCATAACACAATACAGTTTTTAATTGCGCCAAGGTCTCGTTGGTCGGGATATGGCTTACTTGGCCGCGTACAGGATAGAGTGGCAGCTGGGTGGTTTGTTCAAATGTCGTAAAACGGTGTCCATTGGCCACAATAACGGTGCCATGCTGAAAGTGTTGCTCGTCCTGTGTGCTAATAGCCCAAAGAGCGTCTTGCTGCGTCAGTGTTTGCACGTTGGTATTATAGTGGCAAGTTAGCAGGCCTGTTTGTTGACCGTGTTCAATAAGAACGCGTGTGAGTGCTTGTGGACACAACCATCCGCCTAGCGGGTAATGAACGCTGCTATGCCCTGAGACTACGCCTGTAATCTCTTCTGTTTGGGCTTGGTCGTAAGCTTTGATAAGATCTTCAGGATATTGATTTGCTAAAATATTACCGAGTTTTCTTTTCGCCTCGTCACTCCAAGCTAGCTGAGTAACACCACACCATTGGTGTTCAAATTCACCATATTGCGTTGCTTGTTCTACAAACTGTCGTGCATACAGAAAGGCTGGGGCAAAAAAGTCTGGGATCGCATCATGGCCGCCACTTAACAGCGGATAAACAGCGCCTTGACGATTGCCAGATGCCCCTTCTGCTGGCTTGGCATCGGCACAATAAAGCGTGACGTTAACCCCTCTGCGAATTAAAGCGATAGCCGCACTGGCTGACGCAATACCGCCGCCAATGATCGCCACATTATCCGTGTCTTTTGCTTCGTTACGCTGATACCAAGGTTTTACATTTGACCCAAATTGACGTGCTTCAATATGGCCAATTAACATGTCACGCTTAGTACCAAAACCTTTGGCTTTAGACATGCTAAAACCCGCTTCGATTAAGCCGCGGCGAACAAAGCCCGCAGCGGTAAACGTGGCAGTGGTACAGCCTGTTCGAGCTAATTTTGCCATGTTATTAAACAGGTTTTGGTTCCACATTTCGGGGTTCTTGCTAGGAGCAAAACCATCTAAGAACCACGCATCAACAATACCGTCTTCACCACACCACACCTGTGGCATACAGTCTTTGATATCACCAAACCATAAATCCAGTGTGATCATGCCACCTTCAAGTACGACCCGTTGACAGCCAGCAACGGCCGCAGGGTAGTGGGCATGAAGTTGCTTCGCCACATCGGCGAGTTCAGGCCATGACTGGTGCGCTTTGATTAAATCCGCTTTAGTAACCGGAAATTTTTCAAAACTGATGAAATGCAGCTCTTTAGTGGTAGCATCAGGGTGTGCGGCACGAAATGCTTTGAACCATTGCCACAGTGCAAGGAAGTTTAACCCAGTGCCAAAACCGGTTTCAGCCACAACAAAACGACGACGATCGAAGTGTTCCCAACGCTGGGGTAAGCCATTTTGTTGTAGGAATACGTAGCGTGTTTCTTCTAAGCCATTGGTATTAGAGAAATACACATCGTCAAAATCGTTAGAAACTGGCGTGCCCGCTTCGTTCCAGTCAAGAACAGCGTGCTCAATGCGCTTATTGGGCTTATCAGACAAGGGGAAACCTCTTTTAATGGGACTGCTGCACATTACAAAATCCGTATTTAAGACTTAAATATGGCGCTAAAATTAAGGTGCGAACATAGTAAAAAGTTGGAAATTAACCGCGATTGTACCCGAACTATAGGAAAGCTGACCACTTTTGAGTGAGAAAGCCGTTATTATCTCTGCGTTAAATATCAGTAGGAATTCATCATGAAACGAGCCGTAATTACAGGCATGGGTATCGTATCCAGCATTGGTAACAACGTAAACGAAGTGCTGGAATCGCTAAAAGAAGGTAAATCTGGCATTAATTTCTCTGAACAATTTGCTGAAATGAAATTACGCAGCAATGTTTGGGGCGATCTTAAATTAAAGCCTTCTGAGCATATCGATCGTAAGAAGATGCGTTTCATGGGCGATGCAGCAGGTTTTGCATATTTGTCTATGGAGCAGGCAATTGCAGATGCCGGCCTAACTGAAGATCAAGTTTCTAATGACCGAACTGGCCTAGTGGCGGGTTCTGGTGGCGCATCATCATTAAATCAAGTCGCGGCTGTCGATATCATCCGTGAAAAAGGTGTGAAACGTGTTGGTCCATACATGGTACCTCGTACTATGTCGTCAACCGTGTCTGCATGTTTGGCAACACCGTTTAAAATCCGCGGTGTTAACTACACCATGAGCTCTGCATGTGCGACATCTGCACACTGTATTGGTCACGCATTAGAACTTATCCAGCTAGGCAAACAAGATGTTGTGTTTGCAGGTGGCGGTGAAGAATTAGATTGGTCTTTGACCATGATGTTCGATGCAATGGGCGCACTATCAACTAAATATAACGATGACCCATCAAAAGCGTCTCGTACCTATGATGCAGACCGCGACGGTTTTGTTATCTCTGGTGGCGGCGGCATGATGGTTGTTGAAGAGCTTGAGCATGCATTGGCACGTGGCGCGAAGATCTACGGTGAAATCGTGGGCTACGGCGCGACATCAGATGGCTACGACATGGTAGCACCATCAGGTGAAGGTGCGGTGCGTTGTATGAAGATGGCAATGCAAGATCTTGATGCGCCAGTGGATTACATAAATACCCACGGTACTTCAACACCAGTAGGTGATGTAAAAGAACTGGGTGCAATCCAAGAATTGTTCAGTGAAAACTGTCCTGCAATTTCAGCAACCAAAGCGATGACTGGTCACGCATTGGGTGCGGCAGGTGTTCACGAAGCGATTTATTCAACCTTGATGCTAGAGCACAGCTTTGTTGCCCCAAGCATTAATATTGAAAACCTAGACGCTGCGGCAGAAGGCTTAGATATTGTGACTGAAAAGCGCGATGTTGAGCTGAAGACGGTAATGTCTAACAGTTTCGGTTTTGGTGGCACTAACGCAACGTTAGTCATCAAAAAATACGAAGCGTAATTTAAGGCGCAAAAACAGCAGGTAGACAAAATAATAGCGAATTACGCGTTTACCTGTTTTGCATCTTAAACATAGTTTCCGAGGTGGCACCGGCTAAAATGAGAAAGTAGATGACTTGTCCAGAGAACTCTACTTTTCCAATGTTTTAGCCAGTACCGATGAACAGACGCACATTAGGTATACAGTGTAAAAATTACGCTGCGTATCTGATGCTTTTTCTCGGACTTTTGACCCAGCCATGCTGGGTTTTTTTGTGCCTGCTATTTGGAAATGACAGTGTTAGCCTTAATAGCATAGCGCGGCTGAACTCCCGCTGTATGTCGAGCGGATCTAGATTCTCGAGTTTATCCTTGTGTGGCAGTGGCAGTGGCAAAAGATTGAAGGATAAACAGCGCTGGTTGTTCTCGGTGAGGCTGAGGTATTATATTCGCTTGCAGTTGTTCGCTTTCGGAGAATTAATGAACATCCTTATCGATGAAAACATGCCTTATGCACTAGACCTCTTCAGTCAATTAGGGCATGTAATAGCAAAACCTGGGCGCACACTGAGCTGTGATGATTTGGTCGACATTGATGCTTTGATGATCCGTTCGGTAACCAAGGTGGATAGCCGATTGCTAGCAAAAGCCAACCGCCTTAAATTTGTTGGTACCGCCACAGCAGGGCAAGACCATGTTGACCAAGCGTTACTTGCCGAGAAAAATATTAGATTTACTGCAGCACCTGGTTGTAACAAAGTAGGGGTTGCTGAGTACGTGCTAAGCAGCCTGATGGTGCTGGGCCAACAACACGGTTTTTCAATCTTTGACAAAACCGTGGGTATTATTGGTGCTGGCAATGTCGGTACGTACCTTGCGGGTTGTTTAGATGCATTAGGTATACGGTATTTACTGAACGACCCGATTAAGCAAGCGGAAGGTGATAGTCGTGCGTTTTCATCGTTAGCAACGCTTCGTGAGCAGTGTGATGTCATTACGCTACACACGCCTATTACCCGAGAGGGTGAATACTCAACTTATCATCTGGTTGATGAAGCATTCTTGGGCGATTTAAAAGATGACACCATTCTTATCAATGCTGCGCGCGGTCCTGTGGTTGATAATCAGGCGTTAAAAAGGGCATTACAGCAAAGTGTCAGTGGACAAGGTAAAATAGTAACGGCAGTGTTGGATGTATTTGAACATGAGCCTCTGGTTGATCTCGAACTTTTGCCATTGTTAGCCTTTGCGACCCCCCATGTTGCAGGCTACGGTTTAGAAGGCAAAGCGCGTGGCACCACTATGGTGTATAACCAATACTGTGACTTTCTTACGAGTCTTGATGACTCTGCTCGACCGCATGTTGAAGCTGCGAGTTTATTACCGCAAGCGCCTATCCCACACGTCACCTTGAGCCGAACGTGGTCAGAATCTGACTTATTTTCACTGATCCAGTTGGTTTATGATGTACGTAAGGACGATGCACTATTTCGCCGTTCGATGCAGCAAACTCAAGGCGATGAGGCCGAGATGGCAACTGCATTTGATTTGATGCGTAAAAATTACTGGGATCGACGTGAATATAGTGCGATTACGGTAGCAGGAGAGGCCAGTTTTGGGGTAGAGTCGCTGGCTAAATTAGGTTTTACAATTGAGGAAACGCAATGAGTCAGGAATTTGATATTGCCGTACTCGGCGCTACTGGCGCTGTAGGTCAAGCTATGGTTGAGGTATTAGAGGAACGCAATTTTCCTGTTCGCAATTTATACTTGCTAGCCTCTGAGCGTGGTGCGGGTCAAACACTGCGTTTTAAAAATAAATCAGTACGTGTTACCAACGTTGAAGATTTTGATTGGTCACAGGTCCATATTGCTTTGTTCTCTGCAGGTTCTGAAGCCTCAGACCGTTGGGCTCCTATCGCGGCAGATGAAGGCGTTATCGTGATTGATAACACGTCACGCTTCCGTTACGACTACGATGTACCGCTAGTTGTGCCTGAGGTGAACCCTGATGCGATTGCGGAATACCGTAACCGTAACATCATCGCGAACCCTAACTGTTCGACTATCCAAATGCTGGTGGCATTAAAGCCTATCCATGATGCTTACGGTATCGAACGCATTAACGTTTCAACTTACCAGTCGGTATCAGGCAGCGGTAAAAAAGGCGTTGATGAATTAGCGGGCCAAACCGTTAAATTATTGAATGGTCTATCAGCAGAAAATAGTGTTTACGATAAGCAAATTGCATTTAACTGTTTGCCGCATATCGATGATTTTATGGATAACGGCTACACCAAAGAAGAAATGAAAATGGTGTGGGAAACGCAAAAGATTTTTGCTGATGACACTATTCGTGTGAACCCGACTTGTGTTCGCGTACCTGTATTCTATGGTCATGCAGAAGCCGTTCATGTTGAAACGCGTCAAGAAGTGAACCTTGAAGAAGCGCTACAACTACTAGAGAACGCGGAAGGTATTGAGCTTTTCCAAGGCAATGAATACCCAACACAAGTATCTGACGCAACAGGTAAAGACCATGTCATGGTTGCGCGTGTACGTGAAGATATTAGCCACTCTCATGGTTTAAACATGTGGGTTGTTGCTGATAACGTGCGTAAAGGTGCTGCGACGAACAGCGTACAAATTGCCGAGAAGTTGATTTCTGATTACTTATAATCACGAAAATCAGCCGAGGCTATAGACAAGGAGCGGCATGATTGCTGCTCCTTTTAGTAAATTTTCCAGCAACCCCACATTTTTAGTATGAACACTACAGTTTCAGGTTGCCTGTCCGATATAGTAATACCGCATAGTAGGTGGGTTCGATAAATGTTGTCGTAGACTGTATTTATCTAATCGACTTTTTAGTTTCCGCCAGAGAGGACAGCAGGCCGTGCCTGACGTATCTAACCTGATCAAACGCTTTATTCTTCCTGCATTCATTGCAACGACAGCCATTCATTTTTCGGTACAAGCGAATACCGTACGCATTCTTGGGCCAGAGGAAGACCAACCCACATCTGTTGTAACTGAACGTTACCGCGAAGTCAGCCAAAATGCGGCACTGTTTGATAACCGCTATCAAGGCAGTTATCAGTACGGGCCGACGCGTGCCAATGAAACACTGTGGGGGATATCGTCAAAGTATCGCCCTTCTAGCTCTGTTTCTGTCTACCAAGTGATCGGCGCTATTTATCGTGCGAATCCAGATGCATTTGAATCGAATAATATTCATGGCTTAGTTCCTGGCAGCCGCCTAAACATGCCAACGTTAACTCAGATCCGTCGTGAAAATACCGATGCGGTTAAGTTGCGTTTAGAGCAAGATAAAGCGGCACAACCTTCGCGTCGAACAACATCTACCGCTTCACGGGCAAACACGGCATCAACCTCTCGTTCGGCCCCAGCAACGGCGCCGCGCTCAGTAACGACAGAATCAACAGCAGCAAGTACAACAGCGACCTCTACACGGACTGCAAATGCCACGCGTGCAGCATCGAGCACAGTCGAAACGGCCACCGTTGAGCAAATCAGTGCTGCGAATGTTGCCCAGACGGAAAGTGCGCTCATTCCACCAAAGCCTAAGAAAGCGCCGCCGACAGAGCTGCAAAATCAGCTTGATGCTTCAGATATCCAAATTACTAAATTGCTTGAAAGCAACCATTTGCTACGAGTACGTTTATCTGAAATGCAGCATGAAGTTGCCGCATTGCAAGACCAGCAAACCAGTGACGGTATATTGCGTGATGAAATTAAAGATTTCTTAGCACAGCAAAAGACCATTGAAATGCAACCTGTGGTGCAAGAGCCTTCGTTACTGGATCAGTTGATTGCGAACCCATGGGCACTGGCTGCGGCTGCGTTTATTCCGGGTGCCTTGATTGCAGGTATTGCTTCATACCTTCTATTTGGTCGTCGTAAAGAAGAAGATGCTGACGATGTGAAGTCGTTAGATAGCCCTAACGCGATTGATCCTGCGGTTATACCACCGAATGATAGCTTGTTGGCTGGTGCTGATGATCCAACTGCCGATCTAGCATTAAGTGGCAGTGACGATATAGATGATCTCTTTGCACAAGATGATGCGTTATTTGATGATCCTGAAGACAGCTTATTCGCACCACAACTGCGTGATGATGACGATACCTTAGATTTATCATCGAGTGATGATTTTGACATCGATAGCCCACTTGGTGGCGCAAGTAGTATCTCTGTCACAGGTGATGAGCAAGCGCTCGGCCTTGAAGATATGGAGCGCGCACTTGATGAAATGGAACAGTCCTCTGAGCTAAGTTCCGATGAAGCACTCGCTGCAATGTGGGAACAATCGCTAAAAGAAGATGATGAACAGCCAAACTTTGATTTGTCTGATAACGATGGCGATAGCAATGATGAACTGCTAAGTGGCAATAATCTTGATAATGGCATGCTTGACCAATCGCTATTGGATGAATTACTGCTTGAAGCTGAGCAGGCCGATTCAAGCTCATCGTCAAAGCCAAATGATAGCAATGATGTCGTTGCACAAAGTGAACTTGATGCATTATTTGATAGTTTTGATTCAGCAGACAGTTTTGATTCTCCTGAACAAGATGTGAGTGATGAACTGGCAGAGCAAGCTGCGATTGATGCGGCTTTGGCGGAAGCCAGCGCGATGGCGAACCCTGAAGCATCATTAACAAAAGAGGCGAATGCAGCGTCGCTTTTTAGCGAAGCGGACACCCAGCGAGGGGAACCTGAATCAAGTTCATCTCAGTCAGAACAAGATCTTATTGATGATATTTTCGCAACGAGCTTTGCGAGTGATGACAATGCAGATGATAATGAACGCATTCTAGATGAAAGCAGTACCGCATTGTTAGATGAGCTTCTAGACGATGATGATATTGATTTAGGCGATGCATCAAATATAACGCTTGATGAAAACAGCACCGCATTACTGGATGAATTACTGGGCGACGATGAACAAGAGACGTCATTGTTTAACAGTGATATTGAAATTGATGAAAACAGTACGGCGTTGCTGGATGAACTGCTTGGTGATGATGAGTCACTCGACCCAGATACCAACAGTATTGAGAGCGACTTTGATGTAGATGATATGTCGGATAACGACATTAATATCGACGAACTGATCATTGATGAAAACAGCACGGATTTACTCGATGAGCTATTAGGCGAAACGATGGAATCATCAGATCCGTCGTCACTAGATATGCCACCGTCTGATATGTCATTGCCGGATATGTCGCCAACCGACATTGATGACATATTTGCGCAACAAAGTGCGATTCAAGAACCTGCCGCTAATGCCTCGGTGGAAGTAGGCGCTGAAATTGATAACCAAAATATCGATGATATTCAGTTCGATACTATTGGCCCCATTGATAGTGCGATTGAAGAACAAGAAGAGACTAAATTAGTAGAGCCTGTTGAAAGCGTTGCTGATGATAGTCTTGCAGATGAAAGCATTGCTGATGATCGTGAGGTTGCAGAAGATGACCTTGATGCATTATTGGCAGCCTACGGCACGCAATCTGGTGCGATTGAACCAAATCAAGAGCACACTACGCCAGATGCTGAAGAGTTAGCACCTAGCCAATCGGTTTATGATGAACCTGAATTTGAAGCGCCTACACTTGATACAAATGAGCTTGATACAAATGAACTTGAGTCGCCAACGTTAGATGATAGCGATGATGCTGATTTTGCATCAGATTTTAATGACATTCTAAATGATGCGTTAGCACCCAAAGAAGCGTTAGAGCCTGACCCATTTGAGAATGATGAAACAGCGTCAACGGCAGCTGACGGTGATTTAACGTTTGATGAGGCGCTAGATGCTAATGAAAATCTAGCGACCAATGAAAGCTCAGGCGTTGAAACTAAGCAAGATGTTACTGATAACTCGACAGAGCCGACTGAAGTTGATGACGCTACAGCAGCTGACGATCATAACTACGATGATCTCGTGGCGGAAGTTGAAGGTCTACTGAATGATACGGCAGAAGACAGTTCACCTGTTGGTCGACGTGTTGATGAGTTACTTGAAGAAATCGAGCATGCTGAAGCACTGGCCAATGTTGATGTAGCAAATGAAGCGTTAACATCAGCACAAGTTGAAGCCAACGTAGCTGAGCCTGAACTTGCTATGCCAGAGCCAGAGCCAGAGCCAGAGCCAGAGCCAGAGCCAGAGCCAGAGCCAGAGCCATTTAGTCTTGACGATTTCCCTGAGTTTACAGAAGAAGACGCGCTAAGTGATCCGGAAGCCTCTGAGTTTACGGAATCTGCTGAGCCTCAAGCTGCAGAGTATCAAGCGTCGGATAAGATCCGTGATGATGAATTGCCTGAGTTTGATGAAAACGCAGCGATGTTTGATCCAGAAGCTGAAGCTTTAGAACCTGAGTTGGCCGATATAGCAGATGATGAGCAACAATCAGCGCTAGACAATGTGGTTAAGCAACTACAGCAGGCTGTTGAAGCTTCGGAATCGACGCCTATAGCACCACCTATAACACCGTCAATACCAAGTGATGAAGCTGCGCTTGAAACTAGGGTTGAACCTGCGCCAGTTGAAGTGGAAGCTGGTACACAGCAAGAAGCAGAACAAACGGCTCATACGCCAGAGAGTGACAGCTTCAACGTTGCAAAAGCGGAATCCGATTTTAAATTTGAAACTATAGATCTGAATACCGTACCTGAATTCAGTGAAGATGATGCTCGTCAAGCGTCGTATGATGAGCAGCATGAGCTTGAGCAGTACGATATTGAGCAAGGGTTAACATCAGACTCATTTATTGATGATGATGGCGTTGAGCCACTAGAAACGACAGTTGAAGCACCTGAAGCGCCGAACAATACGCTTCAGCCAGAGGCTAAAAAGAGTCCAGAGACTTCAGAGACCGGCGACCCGGTTATGGCGTCACCAGTTAATAATGTAATTGATCAGCAGCTTGTAGACAGTGCAGGCTTAGATATGGATGCGTTACTGACGGATCCTGATGCGTGGGTGGATGATGGTGACATCAGCGGTAATACGCCAGCACATTCAACAGCCTCGGATATAGATTTAACCGCGTTTGATGAATCGTCTGATGCATTAGCGAAAAGTGAAATGCTCTCTGATGAGATCCCGTTTGGCTTAGATGATATTGAAAGCCAAGAACGTGATCAGTTGCTGTTTAATGAAGACCCATTGTTGGATGATCAATCGCTTGAAATGTCAGAAGATGATGCTGCTGTATGGGCCTCTATTTCTGAAGAGCCGCGTCTGGCGAGCGAAGATTGGTCAGAGCAGCCTCAGATGCAAGTTGAAGAGGTTGATCGATTTGACGCTGAGTCTTTACTGGATGAAGTTGACGAGCAAGATCTGCTGTTAGATGACAGCGATGACGTTGTGAACAGCGATACCGCATCATACCGTATTGATAGCCGCTCGGGCGATGAACCTGCGAACTCGCAGAGCCATCAGCAGAGTCATAAGAGTAGCGATGCATCTGCCTCAGGATACCAAGATAATAGCTATCTGGAAGCCGATAGCGAGCTATTAGACGAAACGAAACCATCACCGGCATCTTACATCAGTATTGATGAGCTCTTGAAAGAGTCCGAGTTTGAAGATGATTTCAATGTGGATATCGATCTTGATAACGCCCCGTTGAATCTTGATGTCGGGCTTGATGAGTTCCCTGATATTTTAGCGGGAGTGCCAGAATATGATGTTGATAGCCAAGGTGAGTACGCGAGCAAGTTAGATTTAGCCAAAGCTTACCTTGAAATGAACGATGCTGAAGGTGCCGCTGATTTGTTACGTGATATTGCCCAAAACGGCGATGCACAAAGTGCACAAGAAGCAACGCATTTACTGAAAGTATCCACTAAATCATAAGTCGAAGAAAATTGGCTTATTGATATGAAAGCGCGATGTTCACAGAGCATCGCGTTTTTTATTGTCTGAAAAACGGCTGTTTACCTGTTAAGCGCATGGGTGTATTTCGTGCAGCTATCGCATCTGGCTCTACCATCCCTTATAATCACCGCCAATATACACACTAATAGGGCTCTGTGGGCCTAGGCAAGACGAAGTAGATTATGCGAATAGCTTTAGGTATCGAATACGACGGTGCAAATTATCACGGTTGGCAGCGCCAGCTAGATGTTGTGAGTGTGCAAGGTGAATTAGAAAAAGCCTTGTCTAAAATTGCCAATCAGCCGATAGAAGTGCTGTGTGCTGGCCGTACAGATGCAGGAGTACATGGCACAGGGCAAGTGGTTCACTTTGATGTCGATTCAAATCGTAAGCTGGCCGCATGGACGATGGGGGTTAATACCCATTTACCGAAAGATATTGCTGTGCGTTGGGCGCATGAAGTGACGGAAGACTTCCATGCTCGCTTTTCTGCAACAGCGCGCCGTTATCGTTATATTATCTCTAACCACGCTTTTCGTCCTGCGATTCTGGCGCGTGGTGTAAGCCACTACCATGGCGATCTCGATGAAAAGCTGATGCATGAAGCGGCGCAGTTTTTACTGGGCGAGCATGACTTTACCTCTTTTCGGGCGACGCATTGTCAGGCGAATACGCCATGTCGTAATATGCATCACATCAATATCACGCGTCATGGCCAGTACATTGTGATTGATATTAAAGCGAATGCATTTTTGCATCACATGGTACGTAATATTACCGGAAGCTTGATCAAAGTAGGGCGCGGTGAAGAAAAACCAGAATGGATTCAATGGTTATTACAACAAAAGAACCGTCAAATTGCGGGCGTAACGGCGAAAGCTGAAGGCTTATATCTGATTGAGGTCGATTATCCTGCTGAACACGGTCTACCGCATGTTCCTGCTGGTCCACTGTTTATTGAAGATTAATGTGATTAAATAGTAATGAAGTCATGTACCTAGCGGTACATTTCTTCGTTATATTTATGTGGGGATCACAAGGTACAACCAGTTTTTTATCTACAGATTGGCAACTTTGTGCTTTAATTCCTCTCTTAATAATTAAACGAATTTGCTTTCTCTGCTTTTTGGCGGGGAATTTCTAGATAAAAAAGGTCATTCATGAGCTGGCTTGAAAAGATCCTAACGAAGAGCAACATTGTTTCTTCTCGCAAAGCATCAATCCCTGAAGGTGTATGGACGAAGTGTACTTCTTGCGAACAAGTGCTTTATCACGCTGATCTAGAGTCTAACCTAGAAGTGTGCCCAAAGTGCGATCATCACATGCGTATGAAAGCGCGTCGCCGTCTTGAAACGTTCCTTGACCAAGAAAATCAAGTAGAACTAGCGGCGGATATGGAACCGAAAGATAAATTGAAGTTCCGTGATTCGAAGAAATATAAAGATCGTATCTCTACTGCGCAAAAGAACAGCGGTGAGAAAGACGCATTGGTTGTTATGCAGGGCACCTTGCTTGGTCAAGATGTGATTGCTTGTGCGTTTGAGTTCTCCTTTATGGGCGGCTCAATGGGTTCTGTTGTGGGTGCTAAATTCGTGAAAGCGGTAGAAGCAGCAATGGAAAACAACTGTGCACTTGTGTGTTTCTCTGCAAGTGGCGGTGCACGTATGCAAGAAGCGCTAATGTCGCTAATGCAAATGGCGAAAACAAGTGCGGCACTTGAGCGTTTGTCTGCAAAAGGATTACCGTTCTTCTCGGTACTGACTGACCCTACAATGGGCGGTGTATCGGCAAGTTTGGCGATGTTGGGTGATATCAATATCGGTGAGCCAAAAGCATTGATCGGTTTTGCGGGCCAACGTGTTATCGAGCAAACAGTACGTGAGAAGCTGCCAGAAGGTTTCCAGCGTAGTGAATTCTTATTGGAACATGGCGCTATCGATATGATTGTAGATCGTCGTGAAATGCGTCAGCGTATTGGTGGCTTGATCGCTAAGCTGACTAACCAAACATCACCTTTAGTGGTTTCGGTTGATAGCGCACCTAAGGTTGTCGAAGTAGAAGACGAGGCTGATAAAGCAGACTAAGCCTTCGCTTTGTAAAAAATTGTTAAAACGCCGACGGAAGTGACTTTCGTCGGCGTTTTTGTTTTTCGGAATAACGGTCAGTTTGGTATAGTGCGTACCAACAAGTTAGTGATTAAGTGAACAATTTTCCATGACAGATCTGATAGCACCTTCAGCGACAGCCTCGCTACCCTCATGGCTGACTTATCTAGAGCAGCTTCATACCAGTGCCATCGACTTAGGGCTTGAGCGTGCTCAAGCTGTTGCTGAGCGTGGAAATTTGATCAAGCCTGCGCCAAAAGTGATAACGGTTGCTGGTACCAATGGCAAAGGTTCAACCTGTGCGATCCTAGAGGCCATTCTATTAGATGCTGGTTATAAGGTCGGGGTATATAGCTCACCTCATTTAGTGCGTTATAACGAGCGTGTACGGATTAATGGTGAAGATCTCGCGGATGAAAAACATAGCCAAGCTTTCGCTGCCATTGAGCAATATCGCGGTGATATCAGTTTGAGCTTGTTTGAGTTTGGTACGTTAGCTGCACTTGAGTTATTTAAGACACACCAAGTTGATGTGGTGATTTTAGAAGTCGGCCTTGGTGGTCGTTTAGATGCAACCAATATTGTTGATCACGATGTATCTGTCATCACGAGTTTAGCGGTCGATCATGTTGATTGGTTAGGCGATGATATTGAAGTGATTGGTTTTGAGAAGGCGGGTATCTTCCGTAGTGAGAAGCCTGCAATCTGTGGTCAGCCTCAGCCGCCAGCTAGTGTCGCGGCGCATGCTGACGATATTAATGCCAAATTGTACCAAGTGGGTTATCAGTTTGATTACCAAGTGACAGGCGACCAGTGGCAATGGCACTGCGGTTGCTTTGATCTTAGTGATCTACCTATTCCGTCACTGCCTCTGCCCAATGCGGCAACGGCATTAATGGCACTGGGTACAGTAGAGCTGGAAATCAGCGATTGTAATATCGTTAATGGATTGAAAAATGCGGCTTTACCTGGGCGAATGCAGCGGGTTAGTACATCACCATTAGTGATTATGGATGTTGCGCATAACCCTCATTCAGCGCAGTATTTTGCTCAGCAGCTAGAAAAAATCAAAGCCTCTGAAGGTAAGCACCGTATTCATGCGGTTGTTGCTATGTTACACGATAAAGATATTACGGCAACGATTGCTGAAATGAAAAATGTGGTCGATGTGTGGTATCCCGCTTCGCTTGAAGGTCCTCGTGCCGCAAAAGCGGATGAGATCATCGCTAATTTAGATCAGGTTGTTGACGGCTTTGTATCACCAGACGTGGCATATGAGCAGGCATTAGCACAAGCAACAGAGCAGGACATGGTAATCGTGTTTGGCTCGTTTTACACTGTAGGCCAAATCGCGAGCTATATTGTAGCGAAACAGGAGTAACTGTGGCAAGTAAATTTCAAAGCCGATTAGTTGGCACCATTTTATTAGTGGCACTGGGTGTGATCTTTTTACCTGATCTTTTTGATGGAAAAAAGCAGCATTACCAAGAGCAATTTGCCAGTATCCCTCTGCAGCCTGAGTTTGAAGCCGACGAAGGATACGAGACGATTCCTGAGCCTGAATTTGTTGAAGTCGATCTACCGGATGAGCCTGTTACTGTCGTTATCGATGAAAAACAGGAGATGTCTACAGCATCAACATCAGCATCAACCTCTAAGTCTGAGGTGAATGTTGCGCCGGTTAAGATTGAAAAGCCGGCTGTTAAACCAGTAAAAGAAGGTTACAAAGAAAGTGGTTGGGTGATTCAGTTAGGGGTCTTTGGTAACTTTGATAATGCCAATAAGCTGGTGGCAAAGTTACGAAAATCTGGCTATCAAGCACATGTTTTTCCTAAACAGCCGAAAAAGGGAGATTATGCTCGCGTCGTTGTCGGGCCAAATGTTTCAAAAGCCGCGCTATCAGCTGAGCTCAAAGAATTAGAAAAAATAACGGGTTTGAAAGGTCAATTGCTTAGATTTAACCCACTAAACCCTTAGGTAAACGTTTGCGTTCTCATTTTTTCTGTTAGAATACGCACCATCAAGGCGAAAACAACAAATGATGATTTGGATTGATTACGTAATTTTAGGCGTAATTGGCTTCTCAGCGCTGGTTAGTGTAATCCGCGGTTTTGTTAAAGAAGCACTATCGTTAGTGATCTGGTTTGCTGCATTTTTTATTGCTAGCAATTTTTATACGCAGTTAGCTGCTTATTTCACTAACATCAAGGACGAAATGGTACGCAATGGCAGTGCCATCGCCGTTTTATTTATTGCCACGCTGATTGTCGGCGCGGTAGTGAACTATGTGATTGGACATCTAGTACAAAAGACGGGATTGTCAGGAACAGACCGTGTTTTGGGGATTGTTTTTGGTGGCGTGAGAGGTGTGTTAATTGTCTCTGCGGTACTATTCTTCATTGATGCCTTTACGGGGTTCTCAAGTGCTGACTGGTGGAAGCAGTCGCAACTTATCCCACAGTTCGGCGTTGTGATTGAATGGTTCTTTACCTACATCAAAGACACATCAAGCTTTTTACCCGGCGCGCTATAGCGCCGGCTTTATATGCGTGACGAGGATTTAGGACATGTGTGGTATTGTCGGAATCGTGGGTTCAACCCCGGTAAATCAATCTATCTATGATGCATTAACCGTGCTACAGCATCGCGGCCAAGATGCAGCTGGTATTGTTACCTTGGAAAGCAATCGTTTCCGTCTGCGTAAGGCTAACGGTTTGGTTCGTGATGTGTTTGAAGCTAAGCACATGCAGCGCTTGCAAGGTAATGTTGGTATTGGTCATGTTCGTTATCCAACGGCTGGTAGCTCTAGCGCATCAGAAGCTCAGCCATTTTATGTAAACTCACCATACGGCATCTCACTCGCGCATAACGGTAACCTAACCAATGCCGTGGAAGTACGTGATTCATTGTTTCGTGAAGCTCGTCGGCATGTGAATACAACATCTGATTCAGAAGTATTATTGAACGTTCTTGCTCATCACCTTGAGAATACAGAGTCATCACCAATTTCACCTAGTGATATCTTTGGTGCGATTCGTGCTGTTCATCGTCAGGTGAAAGGGGCATACGCTGTTGTCGCGATGTTGATTAGTCATGGCTTGATTGCATTTCGTGATCCTAATGGTATTCGTCCTCTTTGCTTAGGTAAGCGTGAAGCAAACGGCAACACAGAATACATGGTCGCTTCAGAGTCTGTGGCACTTGATGCCGTAGGTTTTGATTTTGTACGTGATGTTGCACCGGGCGAAGCTGTATATATTACTCTTGAGGGACAGTTGTTCACCGAGCAATGCGCAGATAACCCAGTGCTGAATCCATGTATTTTTGAGTTTGTGTACTTTGCGCGTCCAGATTCTTTCATGGATAAAATTTCGGTATACGGTGCACGTGTTCGCATGGGTACTAAGCTTGGTGAAAAAATCAAACGTGAATGGGATGATATGGATATCGATGTTGTTATCCCAATCCCAGAAACGTCTTGTGATAGTGCGTTAGAAATCGCTCGTACGTTAGATAAACCATACCGCCAAGGTTTTGTGAAAAATCGTTATGTTGGCCGCACTTTTATCATGCCGGGTCAGCAAATGCGCCGCAAGTCAGTGCGTCGTAAACTGAATGCGATCCGATCGGAATTCAAAGATAAGAATGTTCTGCTGGTTGATGACTCAATCGTTCGTGGTACCACCTCAGAGCAAATTATCGAAATGGCCCGTGAAGCAGGTGCAAACAAAGTTTACCTAGCGTCAGCGGCGCCAGAAGTTCGTTTCCCTAATGTTTATGGTATTGATATGCCAACAGCCAATGAACTGATTGCTCATGGCCGTGAAGTGGATGAAATCAGTAAGCTGATTGGCGCTGATGGTTTGATATTTCAAGACTTAAACGATCTCGTTGCGGCGGTTGCGGAAGGGAATCCAGATGTTAAGTTGTTTGAAACATCGGTATTTAACGGCAGTTATGTTACTGGTGATATCGATCAAGCTTATCTTGATTTCTTAGAATCACTCCGTAGTGATGACTCCAAAACACAACGTGAAATTCAGCAAGATCTTGCGAATTTAGAGCTACATAACGAAGGGGTATAAACCTCGTTCAGCTAGCCTAATGGATGTTATGTCGAATAAAAAAACGGGAGCACACAGTGCTTCCGTTTTTTATGGTGTTTGTAACATGAGCTTGTTTTGGACTATCAGTATCTCACCCGATGATCAGTGACTAAAAATAGGGCCAAGTCCCACATTCCATAGGATCACCGTTGAAGCAATAATGGATACCAGTAGCACCAAACCGCAAGTCACTATCGAACTGGCATAAATGAACCCACGCTCTTCTGGTATGTGCATCAAAATAGGTACGCCGGTATAGAGCAGGTACACTGAATACGCGATACCTATCAGCCCTGCCACCATTAAAAACCACACATGCGGATAAATAGCTGCGATGCTAACCATAAATAATGGGGTTGCCGTATAGGCTGCAAGCTCAAGGGCTTGGGTGTAGGTAGGCGTGGAGCCAAAGGTATGGCTCATCCAGTAGCTGAGGTAAGCGAGCGCAAATACCCCAGCGACTAATGCAAAATACATGGCAACAGACATACCCATTGCGCTGCTGGGTGTTAGAAAAAGAGGCTCTCCAACACCAATTTTCCAGCCAATAAATACACTCGAAATATAGGCAAAAGCGGAAGGCAGTAAGGCAATTAAAAGAATGTGACTGACACTACTGCCGATGCCTTCATGCTCTCTATCTATGGTTTTCCATTCTTGTTTAGGATGAGCGTAAAGCCCAAATAAATGTCCCAAAATCATAACGTGTCCTCGTTATTACCGTGCTCATGCCAGCGTGACTGCAAGTTAAGCCATGGTGCATCGCGATACGGTTGAAACTGTTGTGATTGCTTTACTTAATGTCGACAGGCGAATACCAACTTAATGTAAAATGAGAACAACGATTTATCTCAATTGGTATATCCAGCACAGGTATGAGCACTCACATCCATTTTGCTTGGTTATTACGATAGCGCCTCTTCTTTTCAAAATGTGGGCTGAAAATATTGAAGAGCAGAAGAAAACCGAGCATCAAAAAACGACACACAGTGAACCTACGCTTTATTAACATTTAGTCAGTGTTTACGCGGGACGCAAGGTTATGAGGAAGGTAATACGTGCTAGAAATGAAACAGCCAGCATCAAGAATGCCGGCTGAAGGTATGCGTTTATTTAGCTTAATTCAAAGTAATGGCTTGAAAATTCAATGAATAAACGTAGTTTTTCAGGTTGGTAATCACGGTGGTTATACAGTAAAAAAACCTCCCGAGGATTTGCAGACCAGTTTTTCAATATTTGTACAAGCTCGCCAGATTCGATGTATTGCTCAAGCATCACATCAGGCATTAACGTGATGCCCAACCCAGCGCAACATGCTTTACGGACCACATTGAGTTGATTCGCTTCAAAACGGCCAGGGTCGTTTATTGTGATCGCTTCACCTTGATTGTCGATTAATCGCCAACGTAACAGCGGATTACCTTTCAACAAGGTGTGTTCGTGCAATTCTTGAGCGTGCTTAGGGGCTGGGTGTCCTTTTAAGTAAAGCGGGCTCGCGACTAAGATATCTTTTACAGAGCTAATTTTACGTGCAATAAGGGTTGAATCACGCTGAGGACCAACACGGAAGATCGCATCCCAATCCGTAGGATCGAGCTGTTCTGGCTCGCTGCTCATATGCAATTCAAGATTAATCGCTGGATGCTCTTTCATAAAAGCATTCAGCAACGGCTGTAACATCACTTTGGTGAGGTTGGACGGCGCCGCAATGCGAAGCTTACCTGCTGCCCCTTTGCATTCTTCACTGATGTGCTGAGTGGTTGTAACCAGCTGTGCCAAAAGAGGGCTGCAGTCATCATAAAAACGCTGACCAGCTTCAGTGAGCGATAGTTTACGCGCATGACGATTGAGTAAGCGGATACTCAAACATTCTTCAAGCGCCTGAATGCGACGGGTTAGTGTAGCCACCGGTACTTGGGTCTTTCGTGAAGCAGCCGTATAGCTACCTTGTTCTACTACTACGCGGAATAAATTCAAGTCGTCAAGTTTCATATAAACATCATTACTGAAAACTGATAATGGTGAATTGTATAACAAAATTGTGATGTAGTGTCTGTAAAACGAGATTGATTTGCTGTGAATCAAATTAGTTTGTCGAATTAGGTCATTTTGACGGTGTACTTTCTAACCTGGTGCTGTTTTTTTTGAACTAGATTCTATTATTGGACTTTGCTGTAACGGAATCGCTATCAATCCTGACGAAACACCAATTAGCACCTATGCTTTTTATTAGGTTGATAGACAATCTGGTACGCTTATGCACAGTGAACTTGATAGGCCAAAATTGGTATTAGACCGCAAGAATGGAGTTGAAACTCCTGCTCAATCATGGAGGACACAATCGTTGCTTGAAGGAAAAGACGTACTTGTCGTTGAGGATGATCCTATCTTCAGAAATATGATCGTTGGCTTTTTAAAGAGCCAAGGTAGTCAGGTGCGTGAAGCTGAAGATGGTCTTGAGGGGTTGCGTGCATTGCGAGAGGCAATCCCAGATATATTGCTGTGTGACTTATCTATGCCCGTAATGACTGGGATGGAATTTGTCGAAGAAATCGCCGCACAATACCCAATGCTACCTGTGATTGTTATTTCAGGTACGGGTGATATGGCGGATGTTGCGACGGCTTTACGCCATGGTGTGAAAGATTTTTTAATTAAGCCATTAGACAACATCATGGTATTAAAATCTGCAATGTTATCGGTACTCAAGTCTCAAGACTCATGTGTTGCTGAACAAGATTTTTCGAATACTTGGTTCAATATTGCTGATGATGGTGGTGCTATTGATGAAGAGCTTGAGTGGCACATTAAAGAGTTACAAGATAACCCTACCGCAGCCCGTGAATTGTTGATGGGGTTAATGCCTGAGACACAGTCCCGCCAAGGGGATTGGCAACTGAATTATTGTGTGTTGCAACCTGCAGAGGTTCAGCCAGTATTGCTTGATTATACTTGGCTGATGGATGGTCGATTGGCTTTTTATTTGGTTGACTCAGCAAGTGGTCAGAACAGCACGGCGACGACATTGCTTATTCGGGCTTTTTTTAATGATTACCTTCGGAGCCGCATGGCTGATGAAAGTGATTTGAATCATTTAGTTAAGCTCATCGAAAAAGGGATGCATCATTCAGGCTACGCGTCACCAATACGCGGTGTTTTTGGAATATTTGATGCATGTGATCGGAGTATTCAAGTATTGTCGACAGGGTTAGGGGCACAGTTGCAAACCAGTGATAATACACAGTCTGTATCTTCACAAGCATGGTTGGGTGATCATGCGAGTAAAAACAGCGTAAGTAAGATGTTTTTACCTGAATCGGGCGGCCGTTTGTCACTAAGTGAAATTGGTTCAGCGAGCTTTAGCGTCACCATTAAACGCTGTGATTTGTAATCTCTGTAAGCCATAGACTATACCCCAATAAAAAAGGTTGCTCATAGAGCAACCTTTTTAATTTTGAATCGTGTTATTCAGCGAAAGAATTAAGCTTTTGCTACCACTGATTCAACGGCTTCTTCATCTTCAATAACTCGGCCTTCAGCGCCGTGCATCCAGCGAATCAGCTGATTAGAGCAAAGCAGTAGCAGAACACCAGCGACTGTTGCTGCAATAGCAATACCGCTAAAGATAGCCATTGGGCCAGCTTCACCAACGTTAGCACCTATGATACCTGCGACATAGTTAGCAATCGCATTGAAACCAAACCATGCACCCATCATCAAAGAAGCAAGGCGAAGTGGTGCGAGCTTAGTGACCATAGATAAACCGATTGGTGATAAGCAAAGCTCTCCAAGAGTATGGAAGAAGTATGCGCCAACCAGCCAGAACATTGATGTCTTAACAGTAAGGTCACCACCTTGCTGCATAACAGCACCCATCATGCACACGAAGCCAAGTGCAAGGAAGAATAAACCCATAGCAAATTTTGCTGGAGAACTTGGCTCTTTTGGACCTAATTTCACCCAAATTGCGGCAATAACCGGTGCGAGAGTAATCACAAAAAATGGATTCAGTGATTGGAACCATGCCGCAGGTACTTCAAAGCTACCGATCATACGATCTGTGTATTGCTGTGAGAAGATATTCATCAGGCCGCCAGCTTGCTCAAAGCCAGCCCAGAAGATCACCACAAACATACCCATGATCATAATAACTTTCAGGCGATCACGTTCTTGGCGAGTTAACGGCTCTTGCTTGCCTGATTTATTCATGGCTGCTGCACGTTTTGCTGCAGGTTCTTTACCAATATTACCGAGTAGGCGCTCAGCAAAAATTAACTGGGTAATCAGGCTGATGATCATACCGATACCTGCAGTTAAGAAGCCCGCTTTCCAACCGTAAATCGCAGAAGCTGAACCTGCAATAAGACCAGCAAGTAGAGAACCAAGGTTAATACCCATGTAAAAGATAGTGAAAGCACCATCACGGCGGTTATCGCCATCGGTGTACAGATCACCGACCATGGTTGAAATGTTTGGTTTAAATAAACCATTACCAATAATCAGTAATGCTAAACCAAGATAAAATGCATTGATTGAGTACGGGTCAATCATGCTATGTGGTAGGGCTAGAGTAAATTGCCCTAGCGCCATTAAAATACCACCAATAATGATAGAGCGACGTTGACCCAAGAAGTTATCGGCAATCCATCCACCAATAAGGGGAGTGATATAAACGAGACCGGTGTAGATACCGTATAACTCAAGTGCACTTTGGGTAGACCAACCTAAGCCACCATCCATGGTCTTATCAGTGAGGTACAAGACTAAAATTGCTCGCATCGCATAATAAGAGAAACGTTCCCACAGCTCAGTACTGAACAGCAAGAACAAGCCTTTTGGGTGCCCTAAAAGGGTACCGCTACTTCGATTGCTCATAATTATTCTCTTTATAAGGTTTGTTATGTGTTTGCTTATTTGCCTCTTTTTATAAAGGACAAAATAATCATCTGCAAGTTTTCACATTTGCAAAACAAATCGTTAAAATTATAAGGTGTTGAAATGTAAGGGTTTGATTGTTTACTGTGCAGATTTGAAATCTAATCTTTCTATATCACATTTAGGTGTATATGCTTGATTTGTTGCTTTTGGTGGTGCTATCTTTCGTTTTTTTGTTTTTGTTTGGCTTAATATCTTGTCTATATGATATATTCAGGTTTGTTACAAATGTTTCTAGATGTTTCAATGTAAAAATAACTTATTGATGTAGAAGCAATTGTGCAAAAAAGCGTGAAACTGATAACCTTAGTAAGTAATCAGAACGATAGATGGGTATGTAATGAAAGAATGGTTTCTTCTTTATTGTAAACGCAGCGAACAAGAGCGTGCGGTTCTTAACCTCGATCGCCAAGGTGTAGAATGCTATTACCCTCAAGTACTTATCAATAAAGTCGTAAGAGGAAAGCGTATCGAAGCAGAAGAGCCACTCTTCCCGAGTTATATGTTTGTATATTTTGATCCTGAAGAGATCAGCTACACCACAATACGTTCAACACGTGGTGTTGCAGATTTTATTAGGCAGGGAAGAATGCCTCAGCCGATCAGGCCCGAATTACTGTATGGCTTAATGCTTAATGAGAATACGCCAGAGCAACAATCCAAGTTGTCTATGTTGCCACAACCGGGTGATAAGTTAGTACTTGAAAAAGGCCAGTTCAAAGGCATTGAAGCGATGTACCATGAACCAGATGGTGAAAAACGATCTTTCATGCTGATTAACTTGCTTGGTAAAGAAGTGAAAGTTAGCGTGGATAATAATGAGATTATTAAAAAATAGTCTGTAACCTCGTTTATTCGATCAACCTATCGAATAAAAAATTCAACGTATTAGGTGCTTACTCAGCTATAGCCAATTTGTTATAGTAGTACCAGTTTATTTATATTCATGGAATTGAACATGACACAACCTTCCCCTGTCCGTAAGGCCGTGATCCCTGTTGCTGGTCTTGGTACTCGCATGCTACCTGCGACGAAAGCCATTCCCAAAGAAATGCTACCGATCGTTGATAAACCGCTTATACAGTATGTGGTGAATGAGTGTGTGGCTGCGGGCATCAAAGAGATTATTTTGGTGACGCATTCATCAAAAAACTCAATTGAAAACCACTTTGATACTTCATTTGAATTAGAAGCGACGCTTGAAAAGCGTGTTAAGCGCCAGTTGCTTGAAGAAGTACAAAAGATTTGTCCTAAAGACGTTACGATTATGCATGTTCGTCAAGGCCAAGCGAAAGGTCTAGGTCACGCGGTATTGTGCGCGCACCCATTGATTGGTGATGCCCCATTTGCAGTGGTATTGCCCGATGTTATTTTGGATGATGTGGCAAGTGATTTACGCAGTGAAAACATGGCAGCCATGGTCGCGGAGTTTAATGCGACCGGTATTAGCCAAGTTTTGGTTGAGCCTGTGCCAATGAGTGAAGTGTCTAATTACGGTGTGGCTGATGTCAATGGTACAGACCTTAAAGCGGGCGAAACGGCTGCGATGACCAAAGTGGTTGAAAAGCCAAGTGTCGAGGCCGCGCCGTCAAATTTAGCGATTGTTGGCCGTTATGTTTTACCTGCTGAAATTTGGGGTTTACTTGAAAAAACGCCAGTAGGCGCAGGTGACGAAATCCAGCTGACTGATGCGATTGATATGCTAATGGAAAAGCAGCAAGTGAATGCTTTTCATATGTCAGGTGTTAGCCATGACTGTGGTAGTAAGCTAGGTTACATGCAGGCATTTGTCGAATATGGCATGCGTCATGATGTGCTGGGTGATGATTTCACTGCTTATATTAAAGAGTTAGCGAAAACGCTATAGCTTTATATTGGTATCCAGTTAATAAAAAAGCAGCTTATTCAAGCTGCTTTTTTGTTTTCGAGGAGTCCCCAAAACTAACTGTGGAATTGTTCACATGCTAATAGGGTGTTTTCTATAAGTGTTGCCACTGTCATTGGGCCAACACCGCCAGGAACGGGTGTAATGTGTTTTGCTTTTGTTTTCGCGACATCAAATTCAACATCACCGACAAGCTTCCCTGTACTTAAACGGTTGATACCCACATCGATCACGGTCGCACCTTCTTTAATCCAATCGCCTGGAATGAAATTTGGTTTACCGACAGCCACCACCACGATGTCTGCTTGACGAACATGGCCTTCTAAATCTTGAGTGAAGCGGTGACATGTTGTTGTCGTTGCACCTGCCAGTAATAATTCCATGGTCATCGGACGTCCAACAATATTTGATGCACCAACAACAACAGCGTGCTTGCCGCGTGTTGGGATGTTGTAACGTTCCAGTAGGGTAATAATGCCTTTTGGCGTACATGAGCGTAGCTTAGGCATACGTTGGCACAAACGACCGACATTGTAGGGGTGGAAACCATCCACATCTTTCTCTGGTGCAATACTCTCGAGAATCACAGTGCTATCCATGCCCGCGGGCAGGGGGAGCTGAACCAAAATACCATCGATTTCTTTATCGGCATTCAACTCTGCAATTAAAGCGAGCAGCTCTGTTTCGTTGGTTGTTGTTGGTAAGTCAAAAGATTTAGAGATAAACCCCACTTCTTCACAGGCTTTACGCTTACTACCCACGTAAACCTGAGAAGCTGGATCTTGGCCAACCAGAACAACAGCAAGCCCTGGCGCGCGAAGGCCAGCATCAACACGTGCTTTTACGCGTGCTGCGACTTCTTGACGAACTGTTTGTGAAATGATTTTGCCATCAATAATTTGAGCGCTCATGGTTTTCCTTATGACTTATTGCTAGCGAACAAAGCCGTAGCATATCAACGATAAAATAATAATGATTAATGCGCATTGACTGTAATTTTCATCAATCATTATTGATGAGATATTGTCGCAGATACTGTGAGCAAGATCTATAACGCAAACGTTTGCATTATGTTGGGACAAGAAACTAGTATTTTTAGATTGGCACTTGCAGATGTGAGTGGATGTTCAGTTGAGCGAAAAAACGTCAATGGCTTGCTGGGGGATTCACCATAATTAGCCGCTATAGCGTTAGATTGGTTTAAGTTTAACCGTTTGAAGTGTAGGACATTAAAAAAAGGGAAAAACCGTTGACCTTAGAGAGTAGCAACGTATAATTCTGACCCATAACGCAGCATGCGTTGTAGTGCGCCCTTAGCTCAGCTGGATAGAGCACGTCCCTTCTAAGGATGTGGTCGCAGGTTCGAATCCTGCAGGGCGTACCATTATTTCGAGAAGCCGTATTTAGTGAAAACTAAATACGGCTTTTTTCGTTTAGGCGAATAGCTTCCCTTTCTGTCTTGTTTTATTACATCATTTACCCGAACTTCCTGTTCATACTTCAAACAATCATTTGTTACCAATTGCTTGCCTGTGCACAAAATCGGCATCTAAACCGTTTTTTTTTCATATTTCCCTTGAAAATCGATTTTTAGCCCCTATTTTGTTGAGAAGTCATGGTTTGTGGGCTGTAGTCTCGACCTGAGAGTATCAGACCGTTATAATGCCGCGTTTTAATTTCTATCCTAGAGACTGCTTTTGTCAGCAGCGTTAGAAATTATCAGAATTAAGGCGTTGTGGTAGGTTTATCTAAATCGCCATAACACGAAAGGATGCCACCGTCAGATTGAACTGATCGGCAACATCACTCAGTGATCTGAGTAAGTTTTGAGGTTAAATAAAATGCAAGTTACCGTTGAAACCACTGAAGGCCTAGAGCGCCATCTAACTATCACAGTTCCTGCTGCAAACATCGAAGATGCAGTAAAAGTTGAACTGCAAAAAATCGCTAAAAATCGTCGTTTCGATGGTTTCCGTCCAGGTAAAGCGCCAATCAAAATGGTTGCTCGCATGTTTGGTGCATCTGTTCGTCAAGAAGTAATGGGCGAAGTAATGCAACGTCACTTCATCGAAGCGATCGTTAAAGAAAAAATCAACCCAGCTGGCGCGCCTACTTTTACTCCAGTTGAGTTCGCTGAAGGTAAAGACCTAGTATTCAAAGCGTCTTTCGAAATCTTCCCAGAAATCGAACTTCAAGGCCTAGACAAAATTGCAGTTGAAAAACCAGCAGTAGAAGTTAAAGCTGAAGACGTTGATACAATGATCGAAACACTACGTAAGCAACAAGCTACGTGGTCTGAAGCTGACGTTGCTGCTGTTGCTGACAGCCGTGTAACTATCGACTTCAACGGTTCTATCGACGGCGAAGAATTCGACGGCGGTAAAGCTGAAGGTTTCGCACTTGCTATGGGCCAAGGTCGTATGATCCCTGGTTTTGAAGATGGCATCGTTGGTAAGAAAGCGGGCGAAGAGTTCACTGTAGAAGTCGCTTTCCCTGAAGATTACCATGCTGAAAACCTAAAAGGTAAAGCAGCATCTTTCGCTATCAAACTACACAAAGTAGAAGCGCAAGAACTACCTGAGCTTACTGAAGAGTTCGTTGCTAAGTTCGGTGTGAACGACGGTTCTGTAGACGGCCTAAAAGCTGAAGTTCGTAAGAACATGGAACGTGAAATGAAGCAAGCTGTTAAAGGTCGCATTAAAGACCAAGTACTTAACGGCCTAATCGAGCAAAACGACATCGCTGTTCCAGCTGCGCTTATCGACCAAGAAATCAATGTTCTTCGTCAACAAGCGGCACAACGTTTTGGCGGCGACGCTAAAAACATGCCTGAGCTACCACGTGAATTGTTCGAAGAACAAGCTAAGCGTCGCGTAGTTGTTGGTCTTCTTCTTGGTGCTGTAATCAAGTCTGAAGAGCTAAAAGCGGATGACGAGCGTGTTAAAGCGTTAATCAACGAAATGGCTTCAGCTTACGAAGATCCAACAGAAGTTGTTGCTTACTACGAGCAAAACGAGCAAATGATGAACAATATGCGTAACGTTGCTCTAGAAGAGCAAGCAATCGATGCGCTAATTGCTAAAGCACAGGTTACAGAAACAGAAGTTGGTTTTAACGAGCTAATGAACCAACCTGCTGCTTAATTTACTGAAATTACTGTAGAGATTTGACTTTGCTTCGAATCTTCTGCTAACAATGGTCCGTGTGAGTCATTTCATTCGGGCCATTTATTTTAGGGAAATAACGTTATGAGCTACCAAGAAAAAAACGCCATGTCGCCAATTATGGATGCGCTGGTTCCTATGGTGGTCGAGCAGACTTCTCGTGGTGAACGTTCCTACGACATTTATTCCCGACTATTAAAAGAGCGTGTGATTTTCTTAACCGGTCAGGTTGAAGATCATATGGCAAACTTAGTAGTTGCACAGTTGCTATTTCTTGAGTCTGAAAACCCAGACAAAGACATCTTCCTATACATTAACTCGCCAGGCGGTAGCGTGACTGCTGGTATGTCGATTTACGACACCATGCAGTTTATTAAACCAAATGTAAGCACAGTATGTATGGGCCAAGCATGTTCAATGGGCGCATTCTTACTTGCTGGTGGCGCGAAAGGTAAGCGTTTTGTATTACCTAACTCTCGCGTAATGATTCACCAGCCATTGGGTGGATTCCAAGGGCAGGCTTCTGATATTCAGATCCATGCTCAAGAAATTCTGACCATCAAGCAAAAACTGAATAACTTGTTAGCAGAGCATACTGGCCAACCGCTTGAAGTGGTTGAGCGCGATACTGATCGTGATAATTTTATGTCTGCAGATCAAGCTGTTGAATACGGCTTAGTTGATGCTGTTTTGAATAAACGTGACTAAATTTGGTGGTTTTCTTCGAGCTCGCTAACAGTTGGCACGGAGCAAAATAACCAGAGTTGTTATACACTCAAAACAAGGCAATGATGGGGTTAAACCCGAAAAGAGGTTAGCGGATGACAGATAAGCGAAAAGAGAATGGTAGTGGGAAACTGCTTTATTGCTCTTTCTGCGGCAAAAGCCAACATGAAGTTCGTAAGCTGATTGCTGGCCCTTCTGTTTATATTTGCGATGAGTGTGTCGATCTTTGTAACGACATTATTCGCGAAGAAATCAAAGAAGTGATGCCAAAGCGTGATGGCAATGAGCTTCCAACACCGCAAGAAATTCGCACCAATCTTGACGATTATGTAATCGGTCAAAACCATGCGAAAAAAGTGCTGGCTGTTGCTGTATACAACCATTACAAACGTTTACGTAATGGCGATACAACAAGCGAAGGCGTAGAGCTTGGTAAGAGTAATATCTTGCTAATCGGTCCTACGGGTAGTGGTAAAACATTACTGGCTGAGACTCTTGCGCGTATGCTGGATGTTCCTTTTACAATGGCTGATGCAACAACGCTGACTGAAGCGGGTTACGTTGGTGAAGATGTAGAAAACATCATCCAGAAGCTACTGCAAAAATGTGATTACGACGTCGCTAAAGCGGAGCGTGGTATTGTTTACATCGATGAAATCGATAAGATTTCTCGTAAGTCAGACAATCCATCGATCACACGTGATGTATCGGGTGAAGGTGTTCAGCAAGCATTGTTGAAACTGATCGAAGGTACTGTTGCGTCAGTTCCACCACAAGGTGGTCGTAAGCACCCACAGCAGGAATTCCTGCAAGTGGATACATCGAAAATATTATTCATTTGTGGCGGTGCGTTTGCTGGGCTTGATAAAGTCGTAGAGCAGCGTGTTGCAACAGGTACGGGTATTGGCTTTGGTGCGGATGTTCGCTCTAAAGAAGACTCACGTACATTGAGTGATTTATTCCAAAAGGTTGAGCCAGAAGATCTGGTTAAATACGGTTTGATCCCTGAATTTATTGGTCGTCTACCTGTAGCTGCTATTCTTAGCGAGCTAGATGAAGATGCACTAGTACAGATCTTACGTGAACCTAAAAACGCACTAACAAAGCAGTATGCAGCACTGCTTGAGCTTGAAAATGTTGAGCTTGAGTTCCGTGATGATGCGCTTGTTGCTATTGCTCGCAAAGCAATGGAGCGTAAAACAGGTGCACGTGGTCTACGTTCAATCGTAGAAGCTGTATTGCTTGATACTATGTACGAACTTCCTTCAGCGGAAGGCGTCAGTAAAGTTGTTATTGATGAATCAGTAATTAAAGGTGAGTCTGAGCCTTTACTGATTTACGAAAATAATGAAAATCAAGCTGCTGGTGCTGAGTAATTGCTTAATTACCGCCCAGAATGACTAAAAAAAGGAGGCTAAGGCCTCCTTTTTTATTTTCTCTTGTTTCTGCCGTTGAATCTTGAGGCTTTACCCCCATATACTCAGATATACAACTGAACGGAAGTGAGAAAAATATGAACTTGGAGCGTTCTGAACGCCTTGATATACCCGTTCTGCCATTACGCGATGTAGTGGTTTACCCTCATATGGTTATTCCATTGTTTGTGGGCCGGGAAAAATCTATTCGTTGCCTTGAATCGGCTATGGATAACAACAAACAAATTCTGTTGGTGGCTCAGAAAGAAGCGGCCACGGATGAGCCTTCTATCGAGGACATGTATGATGTTGGTACTGTCGCTACGATTCTCCAATTGCTGAAACTACCAGACGGCACGGTTAAAGTACTTGTCGAAGGTCAGCAGCGTGCAAAAGTTGAAAACCTCTCTGACGATGATTTCTTTACAGCGCAAGCTGAGTTTCTGGTTACGCCAGAAATGGACGAGCGTGAACAGGAAGTACTTGTACGTACTGCGATCAGTCAGTTTGAAGGCTTTATCAAGCTGAATAAAAAGATCCCACCTGAAGTACTGACATCGCTTAATGGCATCGATGAGGCTGCACGCCTTGCCGATACGATTGCCGCGCATATGCCGCTTAAATTAGCCGATAAGCAAAAAGTACTAGAGATCATTGATATCGTAGAACGCCTTGAGTTCTTGATGGCAATGATGGAATCTGAAATCGATTTGCTTCAAGTTGAAAAACGCATTCGCGGTCGCGTGAAGAAGCAGATGGAAAAAAGCCAGCGTGAGTATTACCTCAACGAGCAAATGAAAGCGATCCAAAAAGAATTGGGTGAGCTTGATGATGCGCCAGATGAGTTCGAATCTTTGAAGCTTAAAATCGAAGAATCGAAAATGCCTGCTGAAGCAAAAGAAAAAACAGAGCAAGAGCTTCAAAAGCTTAAAATGATGTCGCCAATGTCAGCCGAAGCAACGGTTGTTCGTGGCTACATTGATTGGATGCTGAGTGTACCATGGTACAAGCGTTCAAAAGTGAAGAAGAACTTGGCTAAAGCCGAAGAAGTCCTTAACGCTGACCACTACGGTCTAGAGCGTGTTAAAGAACGTATTCTTGAATACCTCGCAGTACAAAGCCGTATCAACAAGCTAAAAGGCCCAATCCTATGTTTGGTTGGTCCTCCTGGTGTCGGTAAAACGTCGCTGGGTCAGTCGATTGCAGCAGCTACGGGTCGTAAGTACACCCGTATGGCGCTAGGTGGCGTACGCGATGAAGCGGAAATCCGTGGACACCGTCGTACCTATATTGGCTCAATGCCGGGCAAGCTAATTCAGAAAATGGCAAAAGTGGAAGTGAAAAACCCACTATTCCTACTGGATGAAATCGACAAGATGTCTTCTGATATGCGTGGTGACCCATCATCTGCATTACTAGAAGTGCTAGACCCAGAGCAAAACAGCGCGTTTAACGATCATTACCTAGAAGTAGACTACGACTTGTCAGACGTTATGTTTGTAGCAACGTCTAACTCTATGAATATTCCAGGGCCGCTACTTGACCGTATGGAAGTGATTCGTCTGTCGGGTTATACCGAAGATGAGAAGCTTAATATTGCTAAGCGTCACCTGTTAGATAAGCAAATTCAGCGCAATGGTTTGAAGCCTGCTGAGATTAACGTCGACGACTCTGCACTAACGGGTATTATTCGTTACTACACGCGTGAAGCAGGTGTACGTAGCCTTGAGCGTGAAATTTCTAAATTGTGCCGTAAAGCAGTAAAAGAAATCTTATTGAACAAAGACATTAAGCAAGTGTCTATTTCCATGGAAAATCTGAAAGATTATCTTGGTGTTCAACGCTTTGATTACGGTAAAGCAGACGAAAGCAATAGCATTGGACAAGTGACAGGCCTTGCGTGGACAGAAGTAGGTGGCGATCTATTAACGATTGAAACTGAATCTATGCCAGGTAAAGGTAAGTTAACTTACACTGGTTCACTTGGCGATGTGATGCAAGAGTCGATTCAAGCAGCAATGACGGTTGTACGTAGCCGTGCTGAACATCTTGGTGTAAACCCTGATTTTTACGAGAAACGTGATATTCACGTTCACGTGCCTGAAGGTGCAACACCGAAAGATGGTCCAAGTGCCGGTATCGCAATGTGCACAGCGTTGGTCTCTAGCTTAACGGGTAACCCAGTACGTGCAGATGTTGCAATGACGGGCGAAATTACGCTACGTGGTGAAGTATTACCGATTGGTGGCTTGAAAGAGAAATTGCTTGCCGCGCACCGTGGCGGCATTAAGACAGTACTGATTCCGAAAGAGAATGAGCGTGATTTGGAAGAGATTCCAGACAACGTAATTGCTGATCTTAAAGTCTGCCCAGTCCAGTGGATTGATGAAGTGCTTACAATTGCACTGCAAAACAACCCATCAGGTATTGAGCTGGTTGAAACTCAAAAGAGTGACATGCAGCAAAGTTAAGTGAAGAAAAAACGCTATCAAGCACGAAAAGGCTTGTCAGCGTTTTTTCCTCTAGCTATAAGATAGGTCTAATTTTGCTGTAAGCCTAACAAAATCAAGGCTTACACACTTCATCGGTTGATAGTACTGGTATAATTAGGTCTAAGTTAATTTGATTGTCCGTGCCATTGTGGATATTACGGACAATGTTCATAGAGGGGATGAAATCGTGAACAAAACTCAGTTAGTAGATAAGATTGCCGAAGGCGCAGATATTTCTAAAGCATCAGCAGGTCGTGCACTTGATGCATTTATCGATGCTGTTTCTGACACCCTAAAAGATGGTGATCAAGTTGCTCTTGTCGGTTTCGGTACCTTCTCTGTACGTGAGCGTGCAGCGCGTACGGGTCGTAACCCACAAACTGGTGCTGAGATCCAAATCGCAGCAGCTAAAGTTCCAGGTTTTAAACCAGGTAAAGCTTTAAAAGATTCTGTAAACTAAGAGGGCTTTGCCCTTAGGTTATTTGCATTACGCATTGACTAAGTCTAACTTGGTGAAATAACCGACAGAAAGGGCGCATCATCAAGATGCGCTTTTTTACATTTTATACCGGTGTCTTTGTTAGCTTTAATTTCATCCATGAAGCAGCTAACACAACCCTGCCAGCTCGAACAAT
Source organism: Photobacterium sanguinicancri (assembly GCF_024346675.1). Taxonomy (NCBI): domain Bacteria; kingdom Pseudomonadati; phylum Pseudomonadota; class Gammaproteobacteria; order Vibrionales; family Vibrionaceae; genus Photobacterium; species Photobacterium sanguinicancri. The sequence continues at coordinate 2,633,185 of NZ_AP024850.1, read as the reverse complement.
TAGGAGATACGGCAAGTTATGATGGAGCGATTGCGCGAAGGCGCTAGCAGCATTTGGGTTAAGATTATTCTTAGCCTTATCATTTTCTCTTTTGTCTTCGCAGGTGTAGGTAGCTACCTTGCAGGCGGCAGTGAACAAGCAGCTGCAAAAGTAGGTGATCAAGAAATTGGTCAACGTCAATTTGAACAAGCCTACCAAAACGAACGTAACCGCATGCAGTCACAACTGGGTGATTACTTTGCAACGCTATTAGGCGATCCAGAGTATGTAAAACAGTTCCGTCGTAGTGTGCTTGATCGTATGGTTAACGATGTTCTGATCGAACAACGCGCTCATGCGCTAGGCTTACGCATTAGTGATGAGCAAGTTCGTCAAACGATTGTGACTATGCCTGAATTCCAACGTGACGGTAAGTTTGATAACGATACATACAACATGTTGTTGCGTCGTTCTAACTTCACCCCAGATCAATTTGCTGAATACATGCGTGGCGACATGCTTCGTCAACAGTTCCTTGCTGCTATTCAGGGCAGTGACTTCGCATTAAGCAATGAGCTAGTAGCACTGCGTAAGTTAGAAATTCAGCAGCGTGAAGTACGCACGCTAACGCTTTCTTTAGATGAATTTACGCAGAAAGCGGAAATTACTGACGAAGAAATCCAAGCATATTACGATCAAAATCCTCAGCAGTTTACACGCCCAGAGCAAGTTAAAGTGGCTTACATCGAGCTTTCAGGTAAAGGCCTGAAAGACACTATCGCTATTTCTGATGGCGAAGTAGAAGCCTACTATGACGATCATCACGCGAAATACAGCAGTGCAGAGCAGCGCCAAGTTAGCCATATCCTTATTCAAGGTGACAGCGACGAAGCGAAAGCAAAAGCAGAAGCGGTATTAGTGAAGCTAAATGAAGGTGCAGATTTTGGTGCACTCGCTGCAACAGATTCTGATGATACATTCAGTGCGAAAGATGGCGGTAAGCTTGACTGGATGGAAGCTGGCGTGATGGACCCTGAATTCGATAAGGCTGCTTTTGCATTAGCAAATGCTGGTGATATCTCAGGTGTTGTTCAATCTGCGTTTGGTTTCCACATCATTAAACTTGATGCGGTTAAAGCGTCAGTAGTTAAACCTTTAGCTGACGTTAAAGACAGCATCCTTGCTGACCTTCGCGATCAAAAAGCGGCTGAAGTGTTCTACGAAATGCAAGAAACACTAGCGAAAACGGCGTATGAAATGCCAGATTCACTAGAAGATGCAGCAGCTGCTGTGAGTGCTGATGTACACACAACAGACTTTATTTCAGAAGCGGATGCACCTGAAATATTGAAGAATCCAGCTGTTTTCCGTGCGCTATTAAGCCCTGAAGTGCTTGAGGATGGCCTTAACTCAGATGTGATTGAACTTGCACCTGAGCATGTCATTGTTGTTCGTGTTGAAGAATCTCGCCCTGAGTCGGTATTACCGTTCGATGAAGTTGCATCATCTGTTAAAGGCAGATTAGCGGCACAAAAAGGTGAGCAACAAGCACAGCAAAAAGCTGACGAAGTAATTGCAGCGTTGCGTGAAGGTAATTCTGATATTCTAGCAACTGAAAGCTTGAGCTTTGGTGAAGCTCAAACTATCGCTCGTAATGGCGGTGAGCCAACTATCGCGCGAGTTGTATTTACATTAGCAAAACCTGTTGACGGTAAAGCTGTGTACGGTATGACGCGTGATGCATCTGGCAATGTTGTTATTGTTGCGCTTGATAAGGTTGTAGAAAATGACGTTGAAGCTATTGCGACTGATAGCCAAATGGCACAACAACTTGAGCAAATGCACGCTCAGCAAGATGTAATGGCAACACTTCAAGTGTTACGCGATACCTCTGAAGTTGCTTACCCAGCTTTGGATACAGCTACAAACTAATTGCAATTTATTGATTGCTTAGCGGGCCGCCATTGTGCGGCCCGTTGTTTTTTCAGCAAAATAATGAGGGTATTACTTTCGCTATCGTGAATTCCCACTACTATATGATACTCAATTAATATGGAGTGAATGAAGAATGAAACGATTGCTGATAAGTATATTTCTCTGCGGTGCTGCTTTAGTTGCATCACCAGCAAGCGCTAACGATAGTCATGATGGCATCGAAATTACCATCAACATAAATGATGCAAATGCTGAAGAGTTGGATAAGTTATTGATTGGTATCGGCCCTGAAAAAGCCGAGAGTATAATCCTTTACCGAAATGAGCATGGTGAGTTTCAAACGGCAGATGAACTGGCAGGCGTGAAAGGTATTGGTTTAGCGACTGTTGAGAAAAATCGTGAGCGAATAAAACTGTAGTTGCTAGCGATGCTTTACATAAAGCGGCTACAAGCCGAGAGATAAAGTGATATACGACCAGGAGAACCAGTAGTACTCCTAGTTATTATATTTGCCATCGCCCCCTAGCTCATAACTTATGCCTTTGACGTTTACGCGCTTCAGTAAGAAACATTGTATAACCAAACTCTTTATAGTTTTGCATTATGCGTAGTGCATCTTGATACAAGAATTTATACCTACCACCAGATCCCACGCGAACAATTTGCTGTTCGACCTCAATATTTATACGGTAGAGTGATTGCTGCTCTGTGAGTTTTACGTCACATTGCAGGAATGCATTTTCTGCCTTGTTTGCATTAATGTTTTGCTTCAATGTGAAGACTCCAATATATCGTGGTTAAAATAGTGCGCGTCCTTGCGTGATCTAGATTCCTGTTTATCAACACTGATTAGCATGGGTTATTTTTTTGTGTGAAACAGAGGCTGATTGGTTTTATCTTTTTCTGACCAGAAATTGATATTAAATTGCGCGTTGTCTGATAACTCGATTCGGTGCCAATACTGCGGTGGACTTGTGGCAAACTGGCCAGCATGGATGACAATTTTTGCTTCAGGATCTTTTGCTTCTTCATTGGCAAAGCCGTAGTAGGTCACAGTACCTTCCATTACGCATAACTGACCAAAAACACCTTCTGCAGTATTATGGTGGGATAGGAGAGCGGCTGGCACTGTTTCTTTAGTAAAGAAAGGGGTAGAGCGTTGAATTGTCCAATGTGTTGGAATACGGAGATGGCTCATAATCACAACCTTTTTTGCTTGCATTTAAGTTGCATTTATAATGCATCTTTATGGTTGTGTTTTCAATAATAATTATCATTAGCGATCTTGCGGCAATGCTAAATGTAAGGATTATCCTTTTTTTTCAATGTATTAGTTGTTGAAAATAAAGGTAACAACCCTAAAATTATCCCAGATATAGCGCCGATTAAGTGTGCTTCTGTTGCTACACGTGCACCGATGAGAGCTTCTGAGCTCATAGAGCCGCCAAATATTTGCTCCCAGCTAATTTTAGCAATCAGTCCGAGCAGTATTAGCCAGCCGCCTTTCGTTTTCGTTTTAATATCCCGTACAGATCCCCAACCAAATAGGCCATGCAATACGCCGGAAAAGCCAGCGTACCAGCCCATGTTTGTGGCAAAAATACCGATCCCAATAACAAGCGATATTGAAATGATGAGCAGGGTGTACTGCTTAACCGCAATGTGTTTTCTAAAAATGAAAGTAATAATGATAAAAGCAAAGGCATTCATCAGAAGGTGAGGCCAATTGGTATGCGTGAGGTTTCCTGTTAGTATGCGCCACACTTCACCATTGATGATCAGGCTACGATCCCATACCAATATTGGTTGAATTGAGGGTAACTGCGCAATGGTCGCGAGTAGAACAGCAAACACTAAGTAATGACGAGTAGACAAGGCAACCTCATGAGTCGATATTGCGAACAATGTGGAAAAGCGAAGAAAGCTTGTATCTGCAAATGGATACAAACGATTGATGCTAAAACGCAATTGTGTATTTTACAACACCCCTCTGAAGTTAATCGTGCAATTGGCACTGCGCGGATATTGTCATTATCGTTGGCAAATAGTGCAATGTTTGTTGGAGAAGATTTTAGTCAGCATGAGGCGCTTAACGCATTGCTCGATGATCCTACACGTGATGTATGGTTAGTGTACCCAAGTGATACATCTACAGCGATCACTGAACTTGCTGCGCGTGAGCAAAATGTCACTCAAACAGAGAAATCCCTGACATTAATATTGCTCGATGGAACGTGGAAAAAAGCCTATAAGATGTGGCAATTATCGACCAACTTACATACGTTACCGACGGTGAATTTAGATAATGTGAGCAGCGGTAATTACAGAATTCGTAAATCGCCACGGGAAGCGGGTGTATCGACGGTTGAGGCGGGCTATTTGGCATTAACCGCATTAGAGGGGAATAAAACTGATTTTACGCCGTTATTAGCGACTTTCAATCGCATGATTGAGTTCCAAATACAGCAAATGCCTGTCGGTGTATTTGAGAAAAATTACGGCTAGTAGTATGTCTCCCCTCTTATTGGTATTGATATTGGGATAAGAGGGGAGGGTTGTTTAGAATCCGTGTCCTTCGCTACCAACACTCATCGCAGTTGTTGGATGGAACAGGGTGCTATATAAACGCTGCGCAAACCCATCTGTCATCCCTGAGATATAATCAGCGATTATCCGCATTTCATTTTCGTTATTGTCTACAGCATGTTGCCATCGAATTCGCGTGTTTTCAGGCAGCAGGCGTTCAGGATCAGAGGCAAAAGCGTCAAACAACTCCATGACCAATTGCTGTCCTTTGTATTCCAATAGCTGAATCTCAGGTTTCTTGACCACATACTCACTCACGAAGTGTTTGAGTATATTCAAAACACGCTCCATTGGTTCAGAAAGAAACGCATTCCATTGCAGCAAAGGTTCGTCAAAGCTATGTAAGCCATTTTGAATACTTGGGGCGATATGGATGGACGTGAGTAGGGCATTCACCATCGCACCGATGGCATCTTTGCGTTTGTGGTGTGAATCAAACAGCTGCTCACTCAAGGTGCTTATTCGCTCCTCTAGCCAGAGCTCGCCACATTCCGCTAACTGGCTAGCGGCGACTTCCTGCCATTGCTCTCGTGTGACAATACCCATCACGATGGCATCTTCTAAATCGTGAACACCATAAGCAATATCATCAGCGAGCTCCATGATGGAGCAGTCTAATGATTTAAATCGTGTTTTTTGATGAGAGTGCTCGTTTGTTTTTTCATCTCGCATTGCGCTGAATAAAGCGCGATCGTTATCACTTAGGCTATTGAGTACCCAATCAAAAGTCGCTTGGTCATCGCTGTATATGCCTTTGGCTGGATGCCAGTCTTTGGCTTTTAAGTGGCGATAATTGGTCACATCTGGCGGTATGATAGCAGCACGAGTTTGGTTGATAAAAGCGGGATACTTTAGCAAGCCTAATAGTGTTCGGCGGCACAGGTTCATACCGAAGTGCTCGGTATAAGGTTCTAATAAGGTCACGATACGAAACGTTTGTGCGTTACCTTCAAAGCCACCGTGATTGCGCATCATGTAGTTTAAAGCGACTTCACCACCATGCCCATATGGCGGGTGGCCAATGTCGTGAGCTAAACAAATGCTCTCCATTAAACTGGTCGATGGCAAAATTGTACGAAATTCGGGTTGTTTGATTTTGAGTTGCGCGACAATGCCGGTGCCGATTTGCGAGGCTTCAAGCGAGTGGGTAAGGCGAGTACGGTAAAAGTCATGATGCCCAGCGCCATGCACTTGTGTTTTGGCTTGAAGGCGACGAAATGCGGCTGAATGAAGGATGCGTGCGCGATCTCGTTGGTAAACCGAGCGATGATCGTTGCGACGTGTTTTTTGTTCGTTGCTGGTGCGGTTTTCCCATTCTTGGGAAAGAGTTAAGTTATCCATTAACTGATCTCATCCAACGTTAAGTTAAAGCTGTCGACAAACGTGGCGAGAAAATATTCCATCTCTGGTGTTGAGCGATTTGCTAAATTTTGCTCGATATTAGATTTCGCCTTGGCAAACTCATGGTTGCCAACGTTTAATTCTTCCAAGCATTTTAGATACGCACACAATGAATCGGCTTGCTTAACAATGGCGTATTCTTCTTGGTTGATTTTTTCACTATCAACCAGTGGCGCGTAATCATCGTGAAATTCGTCAGGCAGCATCGACAGCAATTTCTTTTCTGCTGCTAATTCGATTTTTTTATATTCTTCTGCGATAGCGGGATTGAAGTATTTTATTGGGGTTGGCATATCCCCCGTGATCACTTCGCTGCAATCATGAAACATCCCCAGTAGTGCAATGCGCTCTGGGTTAAGGTCGCCACCAAAATTTTTGTTTTTGATCAGAGCTAATGCGTGGGCAACAAAAGCGACTTGAAGGCTATGTTCTGAGATATTTTCATTGGATACACAACGCATCAATGGCCAGCGTTGAATGAGCTTCATACGAGCTAAGTGAGCAAAGAAATGACTACGTTTCATGATCGACTGCTTATAAGTTTATGAATAGCGTATGCTCAGCAGATAATGCTGATCTCTGTTGTATTAAAGGTAACAGAAAAACGAGAACTTGTGACAGCTTCAAATAAACAAAAGCCCCTGCAGAGCAGAGGCTTAAAAACGATGTTGTGATCGCTCGATGGTTGTTTAACCTGCCGCTTACTGGCGGTAGTTGTGCAAGAAACGCTCTAAACGTCCAATGGCGACTTCAAGGTCATCTACCCGCGGCAGTGTCACAATGCGGAAATGATCCGGTTTCTTCCAGTTAAAGCCCGTACCGTGTACCAGTAGTACTTTTTCTTGCTGCAAGAAATCCAATGCCATGCGTTGATCATCAACGATGTTGAATTTCTTTTGGTCCAATTTAGGGAATAAGTACAGCGCCCCTTTGGGTTTTACGCAAGTTACACCCGGAATTTGGGTGATTAAGTCGTAAGCTTTGTTACGTTGCTCTAATAAGCGACCACCAGGCAATATGAGTTCGTTAATGCTCTGGTAACCTCCGAGTGCCGTTTGAATCGCATGCTGCATAGGGACATTGGCACACAAACGCATCGATGCCAGCATTTCTAAGCCTTCAATGTAGCCTTTGGCGACCCCTTTCGGGCCTGAAAGTACCATCCAACCAGCACGGAAACCACAGACACGGTAAGACTTTGATAGGCCGTTAAATGTGACACAGAAAACATCTTCAGCCAGTGGTGCAATAGAAGTGTGTTGTGCACCGTCGTAGAGAATTTTATCGTAAATCTCATCGGCAAAAATGATCAGCTTGTGCTTACGGGCAATTTCTACTACTTCTAATAAGAAGTCTCGGCTATAGACTGCACCTGTCGGGTTGTTCGGGTTTATCAGTACAATCCCGCGAGTATTGGGTGTGATTTTCTTTTTAATATCGTCTAGGTCGGGATACCAGTCTGACTGCTCATCACAGATGTAATGCACAGGAGTACCACCAGAGAGTGATACAGCCGCCGTCCAAAGTGGGTAGTCCGGTGACGGTACTAAAATTTCATCTTGATAATTAAGTAAGGCTTGCATCGCCATTACAATCAACTCTGACACGCCATTACCGATGTAAACGTCTTCAACATCTAAATCGAGTAGGCCGCGCTTTTGGTAGTGCTGAACAATGGCTTTACGCGCAGGATAAATGCCTTTTGAGTCACAATAACCTTGCGATGTTGGCAGGTTACGGATCACATCGACGAGAATTTCATCAGGGGCATCAAAACCAAATGGGGCGGGATTCCCAATGTTGAGTTTAAGAATTTTCTGACCTTCTTCTTCCATGCGTTTGGCATGCTTAAGAACGGGTCCACGAATGTCATAACATACATTGTTGAGTTTGGAGGACATCCCGATGTTCTGCATTTTACTTACCTGAGAATAATGACGATATTTCATTAAATTACACGATAAAATGGATTGAAATAAATACCTTGCAGAAAATAATCAGGCAAAATAGTTTTTTCTGTTATTAAATTCTGTTTTAGCCAGTGATATCAACTGGTCTTTCTGTGCGATTTCAACGCGAGAATAAACCGAGGTCGTGGAATGACGGTTTATGACCAGATATGAAAACTCATGTTGAGTAATGACTTTATTAGTCAGATTGGGATTAGTGCGATAGAATGACGTTCTAATTTATGGTTATACCTATTTACTGTGCGAATGCTTTTCGTATTGGTATAAAATTCTGGTATAGCGAAGGTAGAATTTGTGTCCAGTGATAGGCGCACTAACAATCAGCCAGGGATGAGCCGGAAGGTGCTAGAGAGCTGAGTGAGGTTACCTTGACCGCGTTACAAACTGCTGTTGAGCAATTAATCCAAAAGATTCAACACGCTTCAAAATCAACTCAGCGTTTGATGGTAAAGATGAATTTACCGACAAACACTGATCTTATTGACTGGATGGATGCCCAGCCTCTTTTTCCAAAGTTTTATTGGCAATCGCGAGATAGCCGTGAAGAAGTGGTGGCTCTTGGTCAAATAAAGACATTTACAGACCCCTTGGTCGCCGAGAAAGTCTTAGCTGACGATCAACGCGTGTGGGGAGGGCGTTCATTTGATGGCCGCACGGATCGTAATCGTCGTTGTTTATCTTCATTTTTCTTTTTACCGCAATGCGAAGTGATCCGTATGGATAACAACTGGCATTTAGCGGTGAATTTATCTGAAAGCTCGACAGTGCGTGAGCAGTTGATCGCAGCCCTGAATAAACTAACCAATTCGACCCCACCGATTAGCCAAATTCGCTCGAATGTGATTGGTCGCACTCATGCGCCTGATTTTACAGGTTGGTCGAACATGATTGGTGATGCTTTAGATGCTATTTCACAAAAAGTATTTGAAAAAGTCGTATTGGCCCGCCGTACCACGCTTAAATTAGATACGCCAGTTTCCCCTGCACAGTTACTCAAAGCGAGCCGAAGCAGTAATACCAATAGCTTCCATTTTATGATGGCCCTTGATGCTAAGCATTGTTTTATCGGTTCAACACCAGAGCGATTATTTATGCGCCATCACCTCGATATTAAAACCGAGGCTTTGGCGGGCACGATAGGGCGCGGTGCTAATGAAGCGGAAGATGGTCGCTTGGCGCAGTGGTTGCTCGATGACAGTAAAAACCGCTATGAAAATCGGTTAGTGGTTGATGACATTGTCAGTCGCTTAAATACCTGTTGTCATGATCTTGATGTGGCTAAAACCCCAGAGCTGGTACGTCTACGAAAAGTGCAGCACTTAAAGCGTCGTATTGGAGGTCAGTTAAAAGACCAAATTTATAACGCTGATCTATTAGATAACTTGCAACCGACCGCAGCTATTGCAGGCTTGCCACGTGATAAAGCGTTAGATTTTATTTCCACACATGAGCCGTTTGCTCGTGGTTGGTATAGCGGTGCAGTTGGCTTCTTAAGCCGTCAACGTAGTGAATTCTGTGTCGCTATTCGTAGCGCTTTGATCATGGGAGAGGAAATTCACTTATTTGCAGGCGCAGGTATTGTTCCGGGGTCAACCGCAGACAGTGAATGGAAAGAGCTGGATCGCAAAACGTCGACGCTGTGTAGCTTGCTAAATAGTAATGAAACGGAAATGGAGCGCCAGTCGGCATGACGCAACCTTTAATGCCTTCAACTACCTACCGAGCAGCCCTTAATCAATGTTGGGCTGACTTGATGCTTGAAGAGCTAAGCCGTTTAGGTGTTCGAGATGTTTGTATTGCACCAGGATCTCGCTCAACACCGCTAACACTAGCGGCGGCAAATCACCCGAATCTGACTATTCACACACATTTTGATGAGCGTGGTTTAGGCTTCTTAGCACTCGGGTTAGCGAAAGCCAGTGACTTACCCGTTGCTGTTATCGTGACTTCAGGAACGGCTGTCGCGAACTTATTACCTGCTGTTGCAGAGGCAGGCCTAACGGGTGAAAAGTTGGTTTTACTGACTTCTGACCGTCCCGCAGAATTGATCGCTTGTGGGGCGAATCAAGCGATTGTCCAAGCGGGGATTTTCTCCTCTCATGTTACCGCTTATCACGACATTCCTTCTCCCAGCCTTGATGTGCCTGCGGCATGGTTATTAACAACGTTAGATGAAGCCATGCATCAACAAGTACTACTTGGTGGTGCGGTGCACTTCAATTGCCATTATCCTGAGCCTTTATACGGCGAACTTCACGCATTTAACGAGTACCTTGCGCCAGTTGCTGAGTGGCAACGAGACAAGATGCCTTATCTGACCTTTCAGTTAGGGACGTCATCGGCTTTGCCTGCTATCGACACCCAGCAATGGGCTGAAATCCATCATGGCCGCGGCGTTATTATTGCGGGTAAGTTATCGCCTCATGCGTTTTCAGCGGTTGAAGCTTTAGCGAAGCAGTTGGGGTGGCCATTATTGGCTGATCCCCAAAGTGGTGGAAGCTCGGCATACCAAGGTTTTGATGTATGGTTGCAAAATGAAGCGTGTCAGCAGCTTATTTCGCAAGCCGATACCTTGCTGCAATTTGGAGCTCGTCTTGTTTCGAAGCGATTGGGCCAATTTATAGCAGCGAACACTTGGTCTCATTATTGGCTAGTCGATGCTTCTACTGGTCGGTTAGATGCTTCTCACCGTCGTGGGGTGCGCATTCAAGCTAATTGTCTACAATGGGCTGAACAGGCGTTGCTGCGCTTCGCTGAGATCGCGGAACAACCTGCTTATAGAGGGTGGGGGAAGGCGCTAGAGAGTGCGAATTCCGAGTATCAAGGGTTATTACAGTCGCAGACTGATCAGCTTAGCGAGTTAAGCCTTGCTTACCATTTACCTCGCTGGGTCAATGTAGAAACCGAATGGTTTTTGGGTAATAGCCTTATTGTTCGCTTACTTGATATGTGTGGCAGCTTGCCTACTGCGGTTACCTTTGCTAATCGTGGAGCATCGGGTATTGATGGTTTGATTGCAACGGCTGCGGGCATACAACGCGCACGACAAGTGCCGTTAATTGCGCTTTTGGGTGATACGTCTTTGCTTTATGATTTGAACTCACTGGCGTTATTGCGTGCACCATCGACACCTATGGTGGTGATAGTGACGAATAATGATGGTGGTGGGATTTTTGATTTGCTGCCTGTTCCCAGCGATCAGCGTGATGACTTCTACCGCATGCCACATGGGCTTAATTTTCAGCATGCGGCTGCAATGTTTGGCTTGAACTATGTTTGTCCGCAAAGCTTATCGCAAACTGAAGAGGCGGTTCGTCAAGGTTTAGCACATACAGGGACGACGTTAATTGAAGTGAAAACGCCCGCAGGTGAAGCTGGCGAAGCCTTAAAAGCCCTTTTTGCTGAGGTGAAAAATGCCTCTCTACTCTGAGAGTTATTACCCCAATGACCTAGCCTTGTTGCAGAGTAAACCTACCTTGGTCTTTCTGCATGGGCTATTGGGAAGCGGTCAAGATTGGCGTGTTGTAGTTGATTCTTTAGCATCATCTTTTCACTGTATTACCCTTGATTTACCGGGGCATGGCCAGAGCCATTGTGTTTCTGTGGCTGATTTCCCACAGGCAAATACTGCGATAAAACGCACGTTAGCTCATCGTGGGATCAAGGATTACGTTTTGATTGGTTACTCGCTGGGTGCTCGTTTAGCCATGTACCATGCGGTCGATGACTTTACAAATAAGCAAACAGTTGTCGTGAATAGCGCTGAATCAGCGTTTAACAATCAACCAAAACTCAAAGGCTTGGTGATTGAAGGTGGCCATTTTGGGTTACCGCAGACAGAACGTGCTACAAGATTTGCAAATGATGAAAAATGGGCGCATCGTTTCGCTCATGAGCCGATGCATCAGGTTTTAACCGATTGGTATCAGCAAGCGGTATTTTCATCACTGGATCATGACCAAAGACAAGGTTTGATCACAAAACGCAGTGATAACCTTGGTGCTGATATTGCAAGTATGATGATGGCGACGTCGTTATCAAAGCAACCCGAGTTATTGCCTGAGCTACAAAAGCTCACAGTGCCTCACTGTTATATTTACGGTGAGCACGATGAAAAATTTAAACGCTTGGCACAAGCATCAGCAATAGAAAATATTGCTGTGGCAGGTGCGGGGCATAATGTACACATTGAGCGACCTTATGCGTTTAGTGAGTGCGTCCAAGAGTTTGTTAAACGTTGTTGAGTGCTTTCACTTTCACAACGCAGTTAAAAAAGATTAGGAAAACATCATGGCTAGAACTGTAGGTCTGACAGAAGAAGAATTGTATGCACCGGCTGAATGGGCTGATTGCTCTGAAGGTTACGAAGATATTCTTTTTGAAAAATCAGCGGATGGTATCGCAAAAATCACCATCAACCGCCCACAAGTACGTAATGCATTTCGTCCGCAAACGGTCAAAGAAATGATCGATGCACTAGCAAACGCACGTTACGATGAAAATGTAGGTGTGATTGTACTGACTGGTCAGGGTGAAGATGCATTCTGTTCTGGCGGTGATCAGAAGATCCGTGGCGATTACGGCGGTTACCGTGACAGTGACGGCACTCACCACCTAAACGTATTGGATTTCCAACGCCAAATTCGTACTTGCCCTAAGCCTGTGATTGCAGCAGTGGCGGGTTACGCTGTTGGCGGTGGTCATGTCTTACACATGATGTGTGATTTAACGATTGCTGCTGATAACGCGCAGTTCGGTCAAACTGGCCCTAAAGTCGGTTCATTTGATGGCGGTTGGGGTGCATCTTACATGGCTCGTATCGTGGGCCAGAAAAAAGCGCGCGAAATTTGGTTCCTTTGCCGTTTCTACGATGCACAAGAAGCATTGGATATGGGCTTAGTAAACCACGTTGTTCCTTATGCAGAACTTGAGCGTGAAACTGTTCGCTGGTGTCGTGAAACACTACAACATAGCCCAATGGCATTACGTTGCTTGAAATCGGCGCTAAACGCAGACTGTGATGGCCAAGCGGGTCTTCAAGAGCTTGCGGGTAACGCAACCATGATGTTCTACATGACAGAAGAAGGCCAAGAGGGTCGTAACTCATTTAATGAGAAGCGTCGTCCAGACTTCAGCAAGTTCAAACGTAACCCATAAGGCTGCCGATATGAGAAGTGCAAAATTATATCGTTATGAGCTACCTATGGATTCAGGGGTGATTTTACGCTCTCAGCGTTTAGTGACTCGTGAAGGTTGGGTTGTTGAATTACGTGATGGTGACAAAGTGGCTTTTGGTGAGATTGCCCCTTTACCTGAATTTAGCAATGAAACCGCGGCACAAGCGGGTGAGCAAGCCCAACAGCGACTTGAAAGCTGGATTGCAAGCGAAGATGCTGCATTTGACTTGAATGATACCTACCCATCCGTTGCGTTTGGTTTAAGCGTGGCTGAATTAGAGTTGGCAGGTGGACTTCCAGCGGAAGGTAATTATTTAGTTGCGCCACTGTGTTCTGGTGACCCTGATGACTTGGTTGAACAACTAAACCAAATGCCGGGTGAAAAAATAGCTAAAATTAAAGTAGGTATGTATGAAGCGGTGCGTGATGGCATCGTAGCAAACATGTTTATTGAAGCGATTCCTGATGTAAAACTGCGTTTAGATGCGAACCGCAAATGGACGCCAATCAAAGCGCAGCAGTTTGCGAAATACGTTAAACCAGAGCATCGTGCTGGTATCGCTTTCCTTGAAGAGCCATGCATGACGCCAGCTGATAGTTTGGCATTTGCGAAAGAAACCGGCATTAGCATTGCGTGGGATGAAACCGTACGTGATGAAGGCTTTGAAGTTAAAGCTGAAGACGGCGTGGTTGCGATTGTGATTAAACCAACGCTTGTTGGTTCTGTTGCTCGTTGTATCTCGTTAGTTGAACAAGCTCATGCCGTTGGTTTGACCGCGATAATTAGTTCGAGCATGGAATCAAGCCTAGGTCTAAACCAACTTGCGCGTTTATCGCAATGGCAAACGCCTGCGGTGATCCCTGGGTTAGATACCATGCAATTATTTAAAGCACAATTAGAGTCGGTATGGCCGGATTGTGATTTACCGGTGATACCGCTTTCAGCACTCGAGGTGGTATGGCAGAAGTAACAACACACTTCTCCACATGGCCCTGGCAACATTGGGCAACAGAGCGGCCGTCAGCGGCCGCTTTGTCGTTTGGAGAACAAAGCTTTAGCTGGCATGAAGTGTCTGAACGTATCGAAGAGTACGCTCAAGGCTTAATCGAGCAAGGTATAAAGCGTGACCAGTTAGTCGCTGCGATTGCGCCTAATTCGGTGCAGTTGGTCTGGTTGTTTTTAGCAACGATCAGGATCGGGGCACGTTATGTTGGTTTGAATCCAAGATTCTCAGATGTTGAGTTAAATGACATTCTTGATGAACTAAAACCACAAGCTATTTGGCTACCTCCGAAATCGACTTTTCTTCCGTCGTTGCAAGAGCAAACACCAGCTTCGGTGAATACTGGTCAAATATTACGTTTGTTACCCGCTATTCAGCCTCGCCTTGTACCTGTAACTTGGCAGCCATCACGCGCTGTGACTTATACGTTAACATCTGGTTCGACTGGGTTACCGAAAGCGGTTGTACACACGGCAGAGCAGCATTTGGCGAGTGCTGATGGATTACTGAGCCTGATGAATTTCACAGCAGATGATTCATGGTTATTATCACTGCCTTTATTTCATGTTTCAGGCATGGCCATTGTATGGCGTTGGCTGTACCGCGGCGCTTGTATTGTGATCCCTAAAGCATCAGATTTCTCGGAAGAGCTGCAGCAAGTTACCCACGCATCGCTTGTTCCGACGCAGTTGCAACGTTTACTTACCGTGACGTTAACGGATACTGCCCAGCATCAGCTAAAGGAAGTGTTACTCGGTGGTGCGGTGATCCCACCTACGTTGACAGAGCAGGCGGAGCTAGCGGGTATTGCTTGCTGGTGTGGTTACGGCATGACTGAAATGGCATCGACAGTAACAGTGAAACGTGCCGATGTAAGTAGTGGGGTTGGGCATGTGATCCCGCATCGAGAGTTGCTGGTTAAAGAGGGTGAGATCTTTGTGCGTGGTGCGAGCTTATGTTTAGGCTATTACCGTAATCAAATGATTTTTCCTGCTACAGACAATGCATGGTTTAGTACTGGCGATCTGGGTGAATGGCAAAATGATGAACTGTTTATTCTTGGCCGTGCGGATAACATGTTTATCTCTGGTGGCGAAAATATACAGCCCGAGGCGATAGAGAAGGTGCTGTTAACTCACCCTAAAATCGAACAAGCGTTTGTCTTGCCGCGTGAAGACGATGAATATGGTCAGCGCCCCATTGCTATTATAACAACGGCATTACCGCTAGATGTTGGCCTAGTGGCTGAGTTAGAGCTGTTTATGGCAGAACAGGTAACAAGTTTTAAAAGGCCTGTAAGCTACTTTACTTTCCCTGAACACCTTCGTGGGCGAGGTATTAAGGTATCACGTTTACAGCTAAAGCAATGGTTAGAGACATTGCTATAAAATGATAGGTGTCAGGCAGAGACAAGAAAGGCGCTATGATAGCGCCTTTCTTGTTTGTGTTTTCTAGGTAAGCCAAGTGGCGGGCGATTTTTTGTTTCCACAGCTCTCGCAGAGTTGCCACGATCTATTTAACCAACCTGCATTAACCAATTAATATTAACCAAGGTTGTCACGCAGCTGTGATACTTGATCATGCAGTAGTTGGCTATTGGCATTACTTGTCGACATGGAGTCACCGGCAACAACAGTGACTTTTGACCAAAATCGTTTTGGTATTTTCAGTATGGCCTTACCACCTTCGCGACTAAAGTAACTTCCCCATAGGCCTTGTAATGCAATGGGAACCACTTTAACGGATGGGTTGGTACGCTTTAGCACAACATCAATTCCACGCAGGAAGGGCCCCATCTCACCAGTGTAAGTGAGTTGGCCTTCAGGGAATATACATACCACATCACCACGATTTAAACGCTCACTCGCTTGGTTCAACGCAATGGCAACAGAGCGGCGATCTTCGGCATTAATGGGAATGACATTACAGGCATCACAGAACCTTTTAACAAGCGGTAGACTGTAAATATCCTCATCCATTAAAAAGCGAATTGGACGTGGCGTCGCACCTGCTAATATCAGCGCATCCATGTAAGTGACGTGATTACAAACAATCAGTACGCCTCCTGTTTCAGGAATATTGGCTAAATTCTTAGGCTTAACGCGGTACATAGTGTGAGTGACAATCCACACCATGAAACGCCAAAAGAAATTGGGTACTTGGCAGTAAATATAACAGACTGCCACCAAGTTCATCATCGCCAGCATGAAGAAAAACTGCGGGATCCCCATATCTAATATCGATAGGCAAACAATCGCAGTCACTGCGCTCATCACCATGAACAAGGCATTCCAGATATTGTTTGCGGCAATGATCTGAGCTCGTTCTTCAGGTTTTGCTCGGTTCTGCATCATGGCATACAAAGGCACGATAAAAATACCACCTGATACACCTAGCATGGTTAGCGAAATGAACACACGAAGTAATTCTGGGTTCGTCACAAATGCTAAGAATGAATCAGCAGTAGCAATTGTCGCTGGCGTGGCAAACATGAGGTCAGCGGTGAAAATCGTGATTCCCAAACTACCTAGTGGGACGATACCAGGCTCAATTCTATGATTCGACAAGCGGTCACAAAGTAACGAACCAATGGCGATACCAATGGAAAATAGTGCGAGTAAGAAAGAAACAGATGCAGCATTACCACCTAGGTACTGTTTAGCAAAGTTCGGGAACTGCGTTAAATAACAAGCGCCTAAAAACCAGAACCAGCTAATGCCAATCACACACTGAAAAACAGTTTTATCTTGGCGAGCCAGCTTCAACGTATGGCGAGTTTGACGCCAAGGTTGCCATTTAAAAGCGATATCTGGTGTGCTTGGTTTTGCTTCAGGGATCCAACGTGATGTCAGGTAACCCATAACGGCAAAGCTCACGACGCTAATTGCAGCAATAAGTGGTGCTTGCTCTTGGTTCGCAATAATGCCCGCCAGTAAAGTACCGAGCAAAATAGCGACGAATGTACCTGTTTCAACTAATGCGTTGCCAGAGACTAACTCTTCTTTCTTTAAGTGTTGTGGCAGTAGTGCGTATTTTGCAGGACCAAAAAATGTCGACTGTGTGCCCATAAGGAACAACAGCACCAGTAACAGCAAGTAACTCTCGAATAAGAAAGCAACAGCCGCTAGAGACATGATGATTATTTCAGCAAATTTCACAACGCGCATGATTTGTGCTTTATCGTATTTATCGGCTAAAACACCCGCTGAAGCTGAAAACAAGAAAAATGGCAAAATGAACAGACCTGCAGCAAGGTTAATTGCTAAATCTGAACTGAAAGGAAGTGCACCAGGTGCTGAAAAGGCAATCAAAATCAATAACACGTTTTTATACACGTTATCGTTGAATGCCCCTAGCGCCTGAGTCAGAAAGTACGGTAAAAAACGTTGTTTTGTTAGTAGCCGTGACTGAGGCTTGTTACTCATTGTTTGCTCCGCTTATTGTTGCCAAGCGGCTAAATAAGTATTGAGCAAATTATCGATCAGAGCTTTGCCATTAACGGGTGTAGAGGTAAATAATTTATCGTCTACTGACAGTAGAGTAATACCATGCACACCAGCCCAAATAACGCGACTTGCTTCAAGAATAGATTCATCGCTATTGGTTGGGTTGATATCACGGATTAGCTTTTCAAGCATGCCTGTCATATTGTTGATACGATCAGATTGCCAGTCAGGTAACTGCTCACCATTCATCGTATGTTGGAAAATAAGCTGCCAACGGTATGGGTTTTTAGAGGCAAAATTTAAGTAGCTGTACGCTAGTTTACGTAGTGCATCTTCTGAAGACGTTGCGCTATCCATTTGCACAGCAGCTTCAGCAAATAATTCATCAAGAGTTTGGGCAACAGAGTGAAGTAGCAAAAGGTTGTAGTTACCAAAAACGTTGACTAGCGTACTTGGTACATAGCCAATCATTGCGGCAACTTTGCGAAGGCTAAGTTCGTGATGTGGGTGCTCACTTAAAAATAGCTTCACTTGCTCCAGTGTCATACTTACCAACTCTTCACGAGTGTGGTCATTTCGTCTTGCCATTAAAGTTGTCTCTTTGAATATAATAATTTTAATTCAGCTACATTTCATTGGTAAGCCCTCACCTAGAAAACTGAATTATAGCTGCACAATATAGAACGATGTTCGATATTTTAATCCTTACATACACCTTTGGTCAAGGTGTATTGAAGCGTCGTTTTTCATTACAAAACATGTTGTGAACCCTCTCTCACTCTAGGATAGATAGGCACTAGAGTGTCAAATTAATGACGAGCTAAGCGTGGCTTTTCTGACTGTTTTCGACTGACACTTGATCATTCAACGTCCAAAAATCGACCAATATCCCAATCAAGAAAAAGCCAAACGTACATAGATACAGGATGCCTGTGATCCACTTGCCCATATACATGCGGTGTACACCCAAAAAGCCAAGGAATGTCAGTAATAGCCAAGCTACGTTGTAATCGACATCGCCCGCGCGAAAACGCATATCTGCTTCACGATCCATCGACGGAATAAGAAACAAATCAATTAGCCAACCGATGCCAAAAAGTCCCAAGGTTAAAAACCAGATGGTGCCTGTAACGGGTTTGCCGTAATAAAAACGGTGCGCACCTGTAAAACCAAAAATCCATAAGAGGTAGCCAATTACTTTACTATGCGTGTCTTGCATCTTGTGTTCACCGTATGTGTGGTCGTTCATTATGACAACCCTTATAGCTTAAGTATTAGCATTACCATGAAGGCTAATAAAGTCTAATTTGCTTAAAAAGTGTTGAAATAGGGGATATAAACGAAACGGTAACATTTTGAGATACCTGTGTGATTGACTTTCCAGCACTTACAGCTACGATGCTGGGAGCTTATTTTGGCAAAGGTATTTTTGATGAAACGCTTTTTCACACTTTTTGCTCTTATTGTGTCGGTAACCTTTGTTGCACCACATGCAGATGCAAAGAAATTTGGTGGCGGTAAATCTTTCGGTAAGAGCTTTAAAACAGCACCTGCGAAAAAACAACAGCCGCAACAAACGGATTCAATTGGTAAACAAAATGCGAATCCAGCTGCTCAGTCTGGTAAAAAAGGCTTGATGGGCGGTTTAATGGGCGGTCTGCTTGCTGGTGGTTTACTAGCTGCATTCTTCGGTGGCGCTTTTGATGGTATCCAGTTTATGGATATTTTGATTATTGGCTTGATTGCGTTTGTCATTTTCAAACTCTTTAAGACAATGCGTGGCGCAAAATCGACCCCTATGGGGCATCGTGAAGCTTATGCGGGGAATTCCCCACAGCAGCAAAAACCTCAACATCATCAAGCTTCGCAAGCAAACAATGCATCAAGTGCACAGCCTAACCATGGTTATGCTTCAACAGACAGTGATGTACCATTTAACTTGCCGCCAAACTTCAATATGAATGCATTCTTGAGTGGTTCTCGTGATCACTACCGTGTTATTCAAGGAGCTTGGAACCATAACGAGCTAGAAAAAATTCGTGAATATGTTTCACCTGCACTTTTTGCAGACCTTTCTGGCGAACGTGCGAAACAAGAAGGCGAGCAACATACAGAAGTGATGTATGTGGATGCTGAACTTGTTCGTGCTGATTATGATGCCAACATGGCGCAGCTAAGTATTCAATTCTCTGGCCGTTACAAAGACAGTAATGAAGGCGTTGAAGAAGATATTACCGACGTATGGCATTTGGAGCGTGATTTAAAGGCTCAAAATGCACCTTGGTTAATTGTGGGTATTCAAGCATAAACTGTTGAAAAAACATTCAATATTAAGACCGCTCTTTTAGGGCGGTTTTTTTTCATTTTGCGATCTTTGAGCTATGTCGCTTTATTCGCGATATAGAGTGGCAGAGATATGATCTCATCACCTATTTTTATTATGGCTAGCCGCTAGTATTAATGCAGCACTAAATATAGATAATGAGGTACCTATGCCATACAACAATGAACTTGTCGCTGAACTAAACCTGTTAGTTAAATTTCCGATGCATAGTGATTTAGAAGGGATCAAAGTACGTACAGATGCTACGCCTGAGTTGGTTGATGCAGCGAAGCGTCTATACGCAAAAGGATTAGTTACTCAAGAAGATGGTGGTTACCTAACATTCTCAGGCCATCAGGCGGTAGAGCATGCAAAATCAGCACTACGCATTTTAACGGGGAAAATGGCGTCGTAAGCGACGTTTCATAACCCAGCAAGCATTGTTACTCTGACTACTGAGTGAGCGTCGTGATACGCTAGCGAGACTCAGGTTATGCTTTCTAGCTCTGTAATATTATCCAATGCTTGCTGGTTAGTTGTACCACAAAGATCAGGACACGCTTTAAAGTGATGACACACTTTAGGGCGTTCTGGTTTCCCAAAGAGCTTACATAAATTCTCTTCATTTAACTGTACACAGCGTGTTCCCGCAGGCTTACCATTTGGCATTCCTGGTATGGGGGACGAAATGCTAGGGGCGATACAGCATGCTCCGCAGCCTAAACGACATTCCATAACTCTACCTATACTCTTACATGTGGTTCGTATGAGCACACAGCTCAAAATGGACGCGAACGTTATCACTCTTGTTATAAACGGTCAAAAAAAGCCGTATATTTACTGATTAGATAAGAGTGATTATTATTCCATAGTGAATTGTTATCTTGCCGGCGGCTAAAGCTTGCACTTTGTGCTGTGGCTCGCTATAACACCGCCTTCTTTGCTTGATCGAGCGGGGAGTCACAAGATAAAGGTGGTGAGTATGACGCAGTTTTGGCAGCAAAAAGATTTACGTGATATGACAGACGATGAGTGGGAATCGCTGTGTGACGGCTGCGGAAAATGCTGTTTACATAAGCTTATCGACGATGCTACCGATGAGATTTATTACACCAATGTAGCTTGTAGCTTGCTTGATGATAAAACGTGTTCATGTAAAGACTATCCAAACCGTTTTGAATCCGGTGAAGAGTGCTTAAAGCTGACACGTGATCGCATTGATGAATTTGTCTGGTTACCTGAAACCTGTGCTTATCGCATGTTAGCGGAAGGTAAGCCTCTGCCGGAATGGCACCCACTGATCACAGGTTCTAAAGATGCAATGCATAAAGCACGTGAATCAGTTCGCGATCAAGTGGTTTATGAGATCGATGTAATTGATTGGGAAGACCACATCTTAAACCATCCTAATCGTTAGTTTAGCCTTGGCTAAAGACTAAAACCCAGCTTGATGCTGGGTTTTTTAGATCTGTACGGTTACTTCAATATTTATATAAACCATTTTGGTCTATAAATAATAGAAGCACCTTCATCGTCATTACAGGCAGGTATGATTATGAACGAAACCAAAACAGCTATTCGCACCAAGCCGTCAAATCTTAATGAGACCGAGAGCTTAGACCATATCTTATGGGACGATTATAGCTATAGGTATAATTGCGAACACTTTCTGGATAATCAAGGTGCTGGATTTAACCTTGAGACGCTTCACTCTAACTATCCAGATGATTAGTCTGATTACTGTTCGCTATCATGTGCTCGTTGTAAGATCTCGATAATCGGCGCTGTTTTATTCAGGCTACGAATATCAACGAACAGCTCTTTAGCTTGTGGGTATTCGTGGCGTAGGTAAGCGAACCATTGTTTGACACGGTTCGGATAATATAGCCCTTTGTCGCCCTTGATCTCATACTCTGAATATTTGAGTAGTAGTGCTAAAACATCAGGCCATGGCATATGTGCATGATTATGTTTAACGACATTACATAAGTTAGGCAGGTTTAGGGCACCACGGCAAACCATTAACGCATCGGTTTGGGTTGCTTCTATGCAGCGTTGCCCATCTTGGTAATTCCACACTTCACCATTGGCGATAATCGGCATGCGTAAGCGTTGGCGTAGCTGCCCAATATAATCCCACTTGATTGTGTCTGCTTTGTAACCATCGATTTTAGTTCGTGCGTGAATGGCAATTTCATCTGCACCTGCTTGTTGAACAGCATCGGCAATTTCAAAGCAGTGGTTAGGATCATCCCAACCCAAGCGTACTTTCGCTGTCACAGGCTTTGTTGGGTGAACGGCTTCACGTACTGATTTTACGATTTGATAAATTTGTTCTGGATCTTTCAGCAGTACAGCACCACCACGGCTTTTATTCACCGATTTTGCAGGGCAACCGAAATTGATGTCTACGCCAGCAGACCCTAACTGATGGGCGCGATAGGCGTTCTCTGCCATCCAATGTGGGTCTTGGCCAAGTAACTGAATACGAACTGGCGTTCCAGCTTGCGTTTTACCACCTTGGCGCAGTTCAGGGCAAAAGCGGTGGTAGACACTATTAGGTAATAACTGGTCGACTATGCGAATGAACTCTGTCACGCATAAATCATAATCGTTGATTTCGGTAAGCATCTCGCGCATCAAATGATCCAAGACGCCTTCCATCGGCCCTAATATTACTCGCATGACTATTTTTTCATCCCACCTATTGAAGGGGCGTGATTGTAGTGGGGAATGCGAGCAATGTCATCTAGGCGAAGAGATCTTTTCCAGCAACTATGGTGGTTGGTGATGATTCATTTGCGGGATTGAGCGCATGGGTCAGCATGATCTTTGCGACTTGATCCGCAGGAATAGGGGTGAGGTTCGCGAAAGGGCCTGCCATTAAAGGGTGAAGAGTATCGAAAAGCCCTTGAATAAAAGCCTCATCTTTACGAGGTTTAGAGCGTTCGCCTTTCAATGGGCCAGGGCGAACAAAGGTGCAATGTTCAAACCCCATACTTTTGACTGCACGTTCCATCTTGCCTTTGCAACGTAAGTAATGGGAAGGTGACAAAGGATGGGCAAATAAGCTTGAGACAACAATGATATGGTTTACCCCAAGCATCTTCATGGTAGAGGCCACGTCTTTGACTAATTGAAAGTCAACGGCTTTTAAGGCAGCGTTAGATCCTGCCAGTTTTCGGGTGGTACCTAAACAAATAAAACCGATTTGAGGAGTGGGGGCTGACGCTTCCCATTCGGTCACTCGCAATTCAGGGTGGATGACTTGCACTAGCTTTTTACTACGGAACGGTAACTCTCTACGAGCAATTGAATATACGGTGGCAATGTCATCATGCGCCAGTAACTGATGAAGTAATTCATCACCAACTAAACCACTGGCTCCTGCAATCACTGCGTGCACTTTTCCCTGCATTATTCGTGTCCTTTACCTTGTCAGCATATTTACTAATGCGTAGTTTTGCCTCTAATTATGTTTTGTTTCAACACTTTTACATAAAAAGATTCAATTTTATTGACCTATCTTAAAAGTCGTTTCGCTTTTAGGTAACTGGCAGCGAATGATGAGTGCTGTATAATCCGCGTTAAACTACAGTTTGATTAATCGGATTACTCCATGATGACATTAATGACGCTTCCTACTGATTGGGAAGGCATGCCTGCAGCATTTATTGAAGGCGCACTATTAGCCGCGAATGCAAACCCTAAGCCTTTGGAGCCAGAGGTGTGGCTTCCTGTTCTGCTAGAAGGTGATACAGCGGATCTTGGCGTTGCTATGTCTGATGAGCACAAAGTGGCGGTGTTAAACCATTTTGAGCTGCAATACCGTCATATTAAAGCCGGAGAGTATGACTTACCTGCTGAAGTTTGCTGGAGCGAAGCGGAGGGGGTAAGCGAAAGCTTGGCGCATTTTGCTGAGGGCTTTCTATCCGTATGGCCACATATTGAACCTGCATGGTCTGAGCAGACGTTAGCTGGCGGTACAATGAACATGTTGTCGGCGTTGATCACAACGTTGATGTTAGCGATGAATGAAGAAGAGACGCTGGCACAGATGGAAGCGGCTGGTATTAATAATATGCCTGCACCTTCGGCTTTATATCCGCAACTTGAAATCATGCTAACAGAAGTTGTGATGGCTGCTGATGAACTGCAAATTGGGACTGGCGCTGTTGCCGTCAACCCATATAAGAATATCGGCCGTAATGATCCTTGTCTGTGTGGCAGTGGTAAGAAATTCAAGCAGTGCTGCGGTAAGTAATTTGTTATGGCGACGAATGAAAAGCCATGTATCACCGTGGTAGCAGGTGTAATAGAAAAAGATGGGCTGTATTTATTAGCACAACGGTTTGATAGTGCGAGCCAAGGCGGGCTGTGGGAGTTTCCAGGCGGTAAAGTGGAACATAATGAAACACCAGAGCAAGCACTTGAGCGTGAGCTTACTGAAGAGTTGGCGATTCAAACTCAAACTGGCACTTGGCTGGCTGATAGCGTATTTGACTATGGTGATAAGATCATTGAGTTAAAAGGCTACATCAGTCACTGGTTGTCGGGAGAGTGTGTACTTTATAGCCATCAAGCCATGGTATGGGTGGCGAAATCACATATCAAAGATTACACCTTATGCCCAGCTGATTACCCTATTGTTGATGCTCTGATCGCGCAAGCATAATAGCCTCATGTAATGAAAAGGCGTTCACTTCACAGTGAACGCCTTTTTGATTTTTAGTGGTTTATTACCGCAGAGTTTGTCACAGGTGGTTATGCTTCTTTTTTTGCTTTGAAACCAACAAGCTGTGCGATAACGATAATCGCAAGTGCGACTAAGTTTGCCGCAAAGATAATAACTAACCATTGCGGCATCGTTTGGCCCATGAACATCCACACGACTTTTCCACAGTCACCGTAAGCTTCAAATACACCAGGTATCCATTGGTTTAATGGTGCCCAGCTTGGGAACTGGACGAAAAGATCACAAGTGTTGAATGGCGATGGGTTTAGTTGATAATCGACATGCTTGATCGACAGCATAAGACCTTCATAAGCACTATAGCCCCAGCCCGCTAAGCCCAACCAACGCACAATTGGGTTATGAGGGGCAGTTAAACCAATCAATGCCGCAATAGCTATACCAAACATAGCGACACGTTCGTAGATACACATTACACATGGCGGTAGCTTCATTCCGTGCTGAAAGAAAAGCGCACTTCCTTCAAAAAAGACTATAAATGCCAGCAGTAATAGCCACGATGAGCGACGTTTAGAGAATGAATATAAAAATTGCATTGAATCGTCTCTTCAATTAGTTCATATGCCAGCGTAATAAACGCATTGGCGTATAGGTCAGTTGGATAAATATAATATAACAAAGCCCTGACAAATCAGGGCTTTGTTGGTAGTCAGACCATTAAAGTGACGTAAAATTCAATTAATGTCCAGCAGCCGGTGCAATTGTTGATACGGCTTCAGCTGTGTTGTGAACTAACCAGCCCATATCGTAGAACCATTCCGTCATTGGCACTAGCATGAATTCAATCCCTGCTAAGCCGACGAGAGTTAGTACGATAGTGTATGGCAGTGCCATGTACACCATACGACCGTAAGATAGGCGAATTAACGGTGCAAGTGCTGACGTTAGAACAAATAAGAAAGCGGCTTGACCATTTGGCGTTGCGACTGATGGTAAGTTAGTACCGGTATTAATCGCCACGGCTAGCATATCGAATTGGTCGCGAGAGATTACACCATGAAGTAGTGCAGATTTAACTTCGTTAATGTAAACCGTACCCACAAATACGTTATCAGACACCATCGACAGTAGACCATTGGCCACATAGAACATGGTTAGCTGCGCACTACCTTCTAGGCTTAATACCCAAGTAATGATTGGCGTGAATAGCTGCTGATCGATAATAACGGCAACGACAGAGAAGAACACGGCCAACAGCGCCGTAAACGGCAATGCTTCTTCAAAGGCTTTACCAAGCGCATGCTCTTCAGTAATACCAGTAAACGATGTCGCGAAAATGATTACGGTTAAACCGATTAAACCCACAGCGGCTAAGTGCATTGCCAAGCCTACGATTAACCATACCGCGATGATCGCTTGAACAATCAGTTTTGCGTAATCTAGATTAGTACGGCTTTTACGTTCTTCGTTATCAAAATCAACCAGAATCTTACGAACGTTTTCAGGCAATGCGGCACCGTAACCACAAAGGTGGAATTTTTCGACTAACACACAAGTTAGCATACCGCAGAAAAACACAGGAATAGTTACTGGGGCCATACGTAGAATAAATTCACCGAAAAGCCAGCCTGCTTGGTCAGCAATGATCAAGTTTTGCGGTTCACCCACCATGGTCATTACGCCACCCAGAGCCGTACCTACACCGGCATGCATTAGCAAGCTACGTAGGAAAGCGCGGTAGTTTTCTAAGTCATCACGGCTCACTTCATGGATGTTACTATCCGTCGTGTGGTCATGGGCCGCATGGGGCTCTTGTCCCGAGGCAACCTTGTGATAAATGCTGTAGAAGCCTACGGTAACACTGATGACAACGGCAATAACGGTCAGCGCATCAAGGAAGGCTGATAAAAAAGCCGCCATGATACAAAAAGACAGTGAAAGTAGGATTTTAGAACGAATGCCGATCAGTATTTTGGTGAAAATGAAAAGCAGGAGCTGCTTCATGAAGTAAATACCAGCGACCATAAAGACCAAGAGTAATAACACTTCAATATTAGCCACAAGTTCATGTTTCACTTGTTCGGGGCTGGTCATGCCAATGGCGACAGCTTCTATCGCCAATAAACCACCGGGTTGTAGCGGGTAACACTTCAACGCCATTGCTAGCGTGAAAATAAACTCAATAACGAGTAACCAGCCAGCAGTAAAAGGGTCGATTACAAAAAATACGATTGGGTTGATGATTAGAAACGAAATGATCGCAACTTTATACCAATCAGGTGCTTTGCCTAAAAAATTCTTAACGAAGGCGTTTCCCAGCGAAATAGCCATGTATCAGGTCTCTTGTTATAAACGCAAACTAATAAAAATACCCAGAAGGATACCAAGGTTAAATAGATAGAACCTAAAAGGTATACATGATCTGGCAGCTGTCATGCCTTTATAGTCAAGAGAGAAGGCTCAACCATTGATGAGTGGTTAAATATTCTAGTGAGACCCTCTAAGCTAAACATCATTATATATGGTGTTTAACTTAAAGCAGGCAGCAGCTTCCATTCAGCTCCCAGTTCTTTCGGTGCTAACTGTACAGTTTGATCTGGATCAGTCAAGTTGTGTGTGATGAACAACTTTATTTTACTGCAATTTCATTCCAAAACGGGAGTTCTGATGTGCCAGAATTCCAGCCCTGCAATTTACATTTATTGCTTTCAATATAATTTGCGTTACGTCAAATTTTTGCTTGTGTTAAAAGTAAAATAAGATTGAGCATTTTGGCAAATTTCGTCATATCCTTTTCTGGTGGTATGATGAGTTTATAAGTATAAGCAAGAAGCGATTGGAAAAAGAATTAAATGGTTATAAAGGCTGATAGTCCAGCAACATTTGCTGAGAAATACATCATTGAAAGTATCTGGAATAATCACTTTCCTCAAGGTTCAATCCTGCCTGCTGAACGTGAACTTTCGGAACTTATTGGTGTAACGCGCACCACGTTACGAGAAGTATTACAACGACTAGCGCGTGATGGTTGGTTAACCATCCAACACGGTAAACCAACCCGTGTAAATAATTTTATGGACACATCGGGCTTAAGTATTCTTGATACACTTGTGACGCTAGACGGGCAAGATGTACAACGTGTACTAACTGATTTGCTTTCAGCTCGTACCGATATAAGTAGTGTCTTCATGCGTTATGCAGTGAAAGGCAATAGCGAAGAATCAAGTGAGCTAATTGATTCAATCATTCACTCATGTGAATCATTGCTAGCAGCTGAATCTTTTACTGCCTACATCGAAGACAACGAAGCAAAAATTCAGTTGTTGAGTGAAGTGAAGAAAATCACAGATAAGTACGGTAAAGATCAACCTGAACTGTGCGAAGCGATTTGTCGTGCACGTGCTTTCAACTACTACGACTACCTTTTATTCCAAGGTATGGCAGCTAAGTCGGGTAATACACTATATGTATTAACGATTAATGGCTTACGTAAGATTTATACCCGCGTAGGCGGTTATTACTTCATGAGCCAAGAAGCGTGTGAACTTGCACTTGAGTTCTACCGTGATTTGAAAGCGATCTGTGATAATCATCAGCATGAATTAGTCGCGGAAAGAATCAAAAAATACGGCCGAGACAGCGGTGTTATTTGGTATAACAACCGTGAAGAGATTGGCCGCTACATGCATGAGGAAGAACAATAATTTCAAGCGAAAACCCTTAATATTCTTATACTTTCCCTGTGTAGGTAATTGGTTTTTCGTATAAATAATTGTTGTTATTCAGCAAAAAAAGCGTGATAAATCAGTGGTAACTGATATATCACGCTTTAATTTTATGTGCTGTATATAAATTGTATCACTTAATTAAATATCAGAACCAAATTGTGTATTACGCACTGGGCATGTCCCTAGAATTTGGCTTCGTCCATCGCTCAACTCTTCTTCTAACGTAATATCAAATCCCCATAGACGGTACATATGCTTCAGCACTTCGGGGTGACTTTCGGCTAGTGGAATTCTGTTGTGTGGTATGTAGCGTAAAGTCAGTGAACGGTCACCGTTAAGCGCGACATTCCATACTTGAAGGTTAGGCTCATTGTTACTTAAATTATACTGTGAAGAGAGCTTCTCTCGGATCATCCGATAGCCTTCCTCGTTATGAATAGCACTGACTTCCACATAGTTATGGCGGTCATCGTCATCCACGGCAAACAGTTTAAAGTCACGCATCACTTTCGGTGATAAAAACTGACTGATAAAGCTTTCATCTTTGAAGTTTTCCATCGCAAAGTGAAGCGTATCTAACCAATCTTTACCTGCAATGTCAGGGAACCAGTGCTTATCTTCTTCCGTTGGATTTTCACAGATCCGACGGATATCTTGGAACATAGCAAAACCTAACGCATACGGGTTAATACCACTGTAATACGGGCTATTATATTCTGGTTGTGCAACCACACTGGTATGGCTGTGTAAGAACTCTAGGATGAAACGGTCGGTCACTAAACCTTCGTCATAAAGGTGATTCAAAATCGTGTAATGCCAGAACGTCGCCCAGCCTTCATTCATGACTTGGGTTTGTTTTTGCGGGTAGAAGTATTGGCTTACTTTACGCACAATTCGCACAATTTCACGTTGCCAAGGTTCAAGTAGTGGCGCATGTTTTTCAATGAAGTAAAGGATGTTTTCCTGTGGCTCAGCAGGGAAGCGGTGTTCCTCTGATACATCGGTTTTATCCTCTTGTACTGGAATTGTACGCCATAAAGCATTTACCTGTGTTTGCAGGTAATCTTCGCGTGCTTTTTGGCGCGCGGTTTCTTCAACTAATGATATTTTTTGTGGACGCTTGTAGCGATCGACGCCAAAATTCATCAGTGCATGACAGGAGTCTAGCAAACGCTCAACATCTTCCACGCCGTACTTTTCTTCACAGTCGGTAATGTATTTTCGAGCAAACAGTAAGTAATCGATGATCGAACTTGCATCCGTCCATGTTTGAAACAAGTAATTGCCTTTGAAGAAAGAGTTATGACCATAGCAGGCATGCGCCATTACCAACGCTTGCATGGTTATCGTATTCTCTTCCATTAAATAAGAGATACAGGGATCTGAGTTAATTACGATCTCATATGCCAATCCCATTTGGCCGTGTTTATAGCCACGTTCAGTTTCAATAAAACGTTTGCCGAATGACCAGTGGTGGTAATTGATTGGCATCCCAATACTTGAGTAAGCATCCATCATCTGCTCAGCAGTGATGATCTCAATCTGATTGGGATACGCATCAAGCCGGTAGTGGTCAGCGACACGTTTTATCTCTTTATGATATTGGTCAAGCAGATCAAACGTCCAATCTGGACCATCATCGAGTGGCTTTGTCTTTGTTGTTGTCACCATAACTCACTCCCCTAAGCGCGTTGACATCCAGCTATTAACTTACTTGTTTTTTAAATAGCTCCCTGAATACAGGGAATATGTCATCCACCGTCCGTATGTTCTGCATAGCAAAGTTAGCGTGACTGCCTTGCAGTGTTTCGTATTCACGCCAGAGCGTTTGGTGCGCACGGCGAGTGATTTCGATATAAGAGTAGTAGCGTGTTACTGGCAAAATACTCTCTTTTAATAATTGACGACAACCAGGTGAATCATCTGCCCAGTTATCCCCATCAGAGGCTTGAGCTGCATAGACATTCCACTCGCCAGGAGGGTAACGTTTCTTGATAATGTCATCCATCATGCGTAAAGCACTGGATACAATCGTGCCACCTGTTTCTTGGGAGTAGAAAAACTCATGCTCATCGACTTCTTTTGCTTGTGTATGGTGGCGAATAAAGACCACATCGACATTCTTGTATGTTCGATTCAAGAATAAATACAGCAAGATGTAGAAGCGTTTAGCAATATCTTTTGTTGCTTGATCCATCGACCCCGATACATCCATTAAGCAGAACATCACTGCTTGGCTGGTGGGTAGTGGGCGACGTTCATAATTTTTGTACCGTAAATCAAAGGTATCAATAAACGGTACACGGTTGATTTTTTCGCGCAGCGCTTGGATATCTTGTTTTACGCGTTCCTCTTCAAAAGGTTGGGCAGGTTCAGTTGATTTAAGCTGCTCAAGTTCCGCTTCAAGTTCACGTAAATGACGGCGTTTTGCTGCTGTCATCGCTGTACGTCGTGCCAACGAATTCTGTAGCGATTTCACAATCGCGATATTGGATGGCACACCTGATGATTTATAGCCTGAACGGAACGTTTTCCATTCGACGACTTTATTCATCTGATTTTTTTCTAGGTTAGGTAGCTCCAAATCTTCAAACAGTAAATCGAGGTACTCATCTTTGGAAATTTGGAATACAAATTCATCTTGGCCTTCACCGTCTTGGCTGGCTTGACCTTCTCCTGAACCGCCTTGTCCCGCCCCTCCTTGGGGGCGTTCAATGCGGTCACCTGGAGAGAATTGGTCGTTGCCCGGGTGGACAACTTCACGTTGTCCACCACGGCCTTGGTGAAAGCTCGGCTCTTTGATATCACGAGAAGGGATAGTGATATTCTCCCCACTCTCAACATCAGTGATCGAACGCTTATTAACCGCATCAGCAATAGATTCTTTAATCTGCTGTTTGTGGCGGCGTAAAAAGCGCTGGCGATTCACCGTGCTTTTATTTTTACCATTGAGCCTGCGATCTATAAAATGCGCCATAAGCTCCCCCTCATACTTCTATTCAACCGGCTACGATGATTTACGAACGCGTAGGTACCATTCAGATAGCAAACGCACTTGCTTGCGGGTGTAGCCTTTCTCCATCATACGAGCAACGAAATCATCGTGTTTTTTCTGCTCGTCGGTAGAGGTTTTGGCATTGAAAGAAATAACTGGGAGCAGTTCCTCGGTATTCGAGAACATTTTTTTCTCGATAACGGTGCGCAGTTTTTCATAGCTGGTCCAGTTGGGATTTTTCCCTTCATTACTGGCACGAGCACGTAGAACAAAGTTGACGATTTCGTTACGGAAGTCTTTAGGGTTACTGATACCCGCTGGCTTTTCGATTTTCTCTAGCTCGTTATTAAGCGCAGAGCGGTCGAAAAGTTGACCTGTTTCAGGATCGCGATACTCTTGATCTTGAATCCAGAAATCGGCATAGCTGACATAGCGGTCAAAGATGTTCTGGCCATACTCAGAGTAAGATTCTAAGTAAGCGGTTTGAATTTCTTTACCAATAAATTCAACGTACTTAGGAATCAAGTATCCTTTTAGGAACTCAAGGTATTTTTCAGCGACTTCTTGTGGGAACTGCTCACGTTCAATTTGCTGTTCAAGAACATAGAACAGATGAACGGGGTTAGCGGCCACTTCTGAATGGTCAAAGTTAAAGACACGAGATAAGATCTTAAAAGCAAAACGCGTAGATAGGCCGTTCATACCTTCATCGACCCCTGCGTAATCACGATACTCCTGGTACGATTTCGCTTTTGGATCCGTATCTTTGAGGGTCTCACCATCATAAACACGCATTTTTGAGAAGAGGCTTGAATTCTCTGGCTCTTTTAGACGAGAAAGTACCGAGAAGCGAGCAAGAATATCGAGTGTGCTTGGCGAGCAAGGAGCACTTGATAACTCACTGTTTTGAAGTAGTTTTTCGTAAATTCGAGTTTCTTCCGAAATACGTAAACAGTAAGGCACTTTCACGATGTAGACACGATCGAGGAAGGCTTCATTGCTCTTGTTATTACGGAAGGTTTGCCACTCTGATTCATTCGAGTGAGCAAGAATAATCCCTTCATACGGTAGGGCTGATAGGCCTTCTGTACCGTTATAGTTACCTTCTTGCGTCGCGGTTAGTAGAGGGTGAAGCACTTTTAGTGGTGCTTTAAACATCTCTACAAATTCCATCAAACCTTGGTTTGCTTTACAAAGCGCACCGGAATAACTGTAGGCATCTGGATCATCTTGCGAGAAATGCTCTAGTTGGCGAATATCCACTTTACCAACTAGCGATGAAATATCTTGGTTGTTCTCATCACCAGGTTCGGTTTTGGCAATACCCACTTGATCTAAGATGGATGGACGTACTTTTACAACGCGGAACTTGGTAATGTCACCACCAAATTCGTGTAAACGTTTAGCTGCCCATGGTGACATGATGGTATTGAGGTAGCGTTCTGGAATGGCATATTCTTTATTAAGAAGATCGCCATCTTCGTTTTTATCAAACAGGCTAAATGGGTGATCGTTTACTGGGCTGCGAACGCCGTCTGCTGTCAGTACGTAAACTGGTACTTTTTGCATTAAGCTTTTTAGCTTTTCAGCCAGTGAAGATTTACCGCCCCCGACAGGGCCCAGTAAGTATAGGATTTGTTTGCGTTCTTCTAGACCTTGCGCAGCATGCTTAAGGTAAGAAACGATTTGTTCAATTGCTTCTTCCATACCATAAAAATCTTCAAACGTTTTATAACGTGAGATCACACGGTTAGAGAATAGGCGGCTCAAGCGTGGGTCTTGAGCTGTATCAATCATTTCTGGTTCACCAATCGCCATAAGTAGGCGTTCGGCAGCGTTTACGTATGCGCTTCGGTCGTTACGACAAATTTCAAGGAATTCTTGCAATGAAAGCTCTTCATCCTTGGACTCTTCATAGCGTTGACGATAATGGTCAAAAATACTCATGGTATGCCCCCTGAATCGTTCTCTTATCAATTAGAAAGGACGAAAACAAATAACTTTCACATCCCTCATATATTTAAGACTAGACCTAACTGATCAAATTGCGTCACTGAGTTGTTGGTTTTTAAATAAATTTCCTAAGCTAGGTGACAATGAAAAATTGCGTAATCTTTGTACACATTCTTACTATCCTCTTTAAAAATCGCTTTCGCAAGAAGGTTTAGATGGAAAATCTTTACATTTGTTTAACGATTTTGTGATGTGAGAACTTGATTTGATGCTTAGTCGTATAGATTGAAAATACTTTCTTATGCGGTATCTATAACTGCAAAACAAATGCATCTTCGAGATTTGAACAAGAAGTCTTGATAGACGGCGGATTATTTCGCTTTTTTTGAGAGTGATGCATTATTGAGACAATTAACAGCTTGATGATAAAGCGTTATCGCGCTTTGCTTGTATTCACGGAATATTTCTTAGCTAAGATGCTTTTTTTGTGAGCTGAATCAACAACTCTGACTTAAGCTAGATAAGTGGTTTTATTTTGGGGAGCTGCATTTATGAGTATTTCTCGCGTTGATACTGTTTCCATTCCAGTATCGGATCAAGCGCAAGCATTAGTATTTTATCGGGATGCATTAGGGTTTGAGCTAATTCGTGATCACTGTGCAAATGATGATAAGCGTTGGGTACAGCTTGCACCAAAAGGTGCAGAGACAACCATTAGTTTGGTCAGGCCTTTTGCGGGAATGAAAGCAGGGTCTGTACAGGGGCTGGTGGTGCAAACTGACGATATTACATCAACATATAATGAGTTGAGCGGTCGTGGGGTTGGATTATCTGAAATTGTGACGCTATTGAGTGGCCGTTTTGCAACCTTTGCCGATCCAGATGGTAATGGTTGGGTTTTGATTGAAGCCAATACTAGTATGTTGGCATAGGGCAGGGAATCAACACTAGGCTATATTAGCGAGAAGCGGTATTGCTACCGCCCCTCATTTTTCGCGTTATTCAGCAGCTAAGCTCACGGTTGTCGATAAGGTGTGAGATTCATTTGGTGCTAATGTTACGCCTTCGCCGTGGATAGTTGATTCAACACAAACCATAGTCTCGAAGCTATTGGTTGCCATGTCTGCCATATTTTCACACAGCGCCTGCCATGGGTTCCAAATAACAGCTGCGTTATGGCCTTGGTTTTCAACCAATATTTGGCGTTGACGAGGGGTGTCGTGAATCGCAATGATTGCTTCTGGTGCTGTATATACACGATCAACTTCTTGGGTGATCAAGAGTGCATTTCCACCTTCCACTTGAACGCCACCTTGAACACCATCGATGTAAGGAGCGCCCATTCCCGTTAGGTGTGCTTTTGTGATATCTGCAATATCGAAATAAGTATGGAGTGCACCGCCATAAGACCAAGCGTGATCATCGGTATTGGTAGACGTAAGGCTTACTTTTAAGCTTTCGCCTAACTCGAAAGTGATCGTTAGTTCGAATTTATGCGGCCAGATTTCGCGTGTTGCATCTGAATCTTGCAGGCTCAGGGCAACGATGACACCAGTCTCGTTTTCACGGTGCTCTTTGATTGCCCACTGGCTGTTACGTGCAAAACCGTGTGATGGGGTGCCAGCTTTACCAAACCATGGCCAGCAAACAGGAATACCACCACGAATGGCTTTGTTTGGGTCTATGATGGCCTCTTCACTCAACCAAATCACATCGTCTTGGTTTGCTGGTTTGAACCATATTAAGTGGCCGCCATGCAGTGAGATCCCGGCTTCAACGGTGTTGTGGATCACTCGAATAATTTTAACGCCATTGTATTCACATACAGTAACAGCATCTGAAAGGGCATTGATAGTTGGGAGATTACGTAAATCCATGATCATTTCCTTACTAATAGCATCTTATATAGCAGTTTAATGGAGTAAATATGTATAAAAAACGATATAAGATGACACTTATTTTTCTTTAAAAAATATCAATATAAATTAAAACTTATTTGTTAAATTTGTTACTCGATTTTATTTATTATAAGAATAGTTGAATTCGATAAGCGCTAAACCATGCATAAGTGAAGGGATATGCTGGTATTTGAGGGGCGGAGAGTCGCAGATCCAATGACATTTGGGTATGGCTAACGAGCAGGTACAAAAAAGGCGACTCAAGAGCCGCCTTTTGTCATCGCTTACTAAGTATTAATTACTTAGAGATATGTGCGATTAGGTCTAGAACTTTGTTTGAGTAACCGATTTCGTTGTCGTACCAAGCTACAACTTTAACGAATTTGTCAGTTAGCGCAACACCAGCTTTAGCATCGAATACTGAAGTTTGAACTTCACCGATGAAATCTTGAGAAACAACAGCGTCTTCAGTGTAACCAAGTACACCCTTAAGCTCGCCTTCTGATGCTTCTTTCATAGCAGCACAGATAGTTTCGTAAGATGCAGCAGTTTTTAGGTTAACTGTAAGGTCAACAACAGAAACGTTTGCAGTTGGTACGCGGAAAGCCATACCAGTTAGAAGGCCGTTTAGTTCAGGAAGAACAACGCCTACAGCTTTAGCAGCACCAGTTGAAGATGGGATGATGTTCTGAGAAGCACCACGACCACCACGCCAGTCTTTAGCAGAAGGGCCATCTACAGTTTTTTGAGTAGCTGTAGTTGCGTGAACTGTAGTCATAAGACCAGATTCGATACCGAACTTGTCGTTAAGAACTTTAGCAACAGGTGCTAGACAGTTAGTAGTACAAGAAGCGTTAGAAACGATGTCTTGGCCAGCGTAAGTAGAGTCGTTAACACCCATTACGAACATTGGAGTTGCGTCTTTTGAAGGACCAGTAAGAACAACTTTCTTAGCACCAGCAGTGATGTGCTTACGTGCAGTCTCGTCAGTTAGGAAAAGACCAGTTGCTTCAGCAACTACGTCAACGTTGATTGCATCCCACTTAAGATCTTCAGGGTTACGCTCAGCAGTTACACGTACAGTTTTACCGTTAACGATTAGGTTACCGCCTTCAACTTCAACAGTACCGTTGAAACGGCCGTGAGTTGAATCGTACTTAAGCATGTATGCCATGTAGTCAACGTCGATTAGGTCGTTGATACCAACAACTTCGATGTCGTTGCGCTCTTGCGCTGCACGGAAAACAAAACGACCGATACGGCCAAAACCATTAATACCTACTTTGATAGTCATTGTAGTTGCTCCACAACTTAATTTCTAATGAAAGATAACTGGTAGTAAAATTACAGAATACTGAGTGACGCTGCAAGCAAAAAAGGCGGTTAAATTGCTTGAGGTCAAAAAAAAGTTCGGAATTTTTTTACATTCCCACTACATCGCCGACAAATCATACGAAACTTGTTTAATTAATCACCATTGACGTTGTTAACTTTTAATATTGAGCAAATCTATTTTTTGCGTGCACTTCGATTAATTCGGTAACTAAACACTCATAGCGCAAAAAGTATGTGCCACATAAGTGTGAATTGGCAACTTTTTAAGCAAAATCTTAAGAGCGGGTTCTTGTTGTTGTGAGATAAGAGTGAGCAAACTACGAATACTTGTCATGATAATGCATCGTCCTCTAACCATGGGTAGCGAATTTATTGTGGCGTAGTATGATTAGAAAAGAGCCGTAAAAATGTTGCTCAGTGTTAAAAGGAAGAGACAGGAATTACAATGACTAATAAAAACGATGCGTACTGGCGAGAGAAATTATCCCCTGAACAGTATCAAGTCTGTCGTGAACAAGGTACTGAAGCGCCGTTTAGTGGCACGCTTCTGCATAATCGTGAAACGGGTGTTTATCATTGCACATGTTGTGAAGCGCCATTATTTCAATCGAATAATAAATATGATTCAGGTTGTGGCTGGCCTAGCTTTGATGCCCCGATAGAAAAAAGTGCTATTCGATACATTGAAGACAACTCGCATGGGATGAGCCGAACAGAAATTCGTTGTGCAGAATGTGATAGCCATTTGGGGCATGTATTCCCTGATGGCCCTCAAACAACGGGCGAGCGTTATTGTGTTAACTCAGTGTCGTTGCAATTTAAAGCATGATGCTGTTCTAAAAAAGATGAAATATTCTTACAAAACTAAAGGTACCCAGAGCGGTACCTTTTTTATTGTTGTTATTTTTTGAGGGAAGGGCGGAGATTGCACTGCAAGGGTGATGTTTTCGCTAGAGGGCTTTATTGGCCAAGAGATGCGGTGAACGTTCCGCGTTTAAGTGCTTTGATCACGACTTTTGCATGTTGTTCTATTTGCTCTCGCTTTTCATCTGTCATTGGATAGAAGCTAGCTAGCTTTTCTTTATTAGCGACAGGCATATTAAATTCAGCACCAACAATTGACCAAAGGTAGGCATGCTCGTTATTTTTCTGTTGATGGTGGATGGTGGCTAAAGATTGAATGATCTCAGGTTTTACCGTTTCCCCTTTTGTGTACAGTGATAGGGCATGCAACAAAATACTTACGGTTTTGCTTTGATCTTTACCACTGTAATAAGTGGCGAGTGCGAGCTGTAGATCCGGTGTTTCTAATGCGGGTTTCCCCTCCAATCGTAAAAATTGGCGCATTGCGCGTTTGTCACCTTGTGACCATCGGTAATAAATGATTTCGGGGTCGATGGAATTTTCGAGCTCGGCATTAAGGCGATCTATCGCATCATAGCTATGAATTAGTGCTTTCATACGATTACTTTTACGTTCTTTCAGTTCGGTCGGTTCGATACGCGCGGCATACTCTAAACACATTTGATAGCTATGAGTGAATTTCAGCTCTTTAAATTTCTCGCTATCAATTGGGTTTTTTAACACGTCATAACGTTTCCAGATCAAGCTGGCGCGTTGTAAGCGACATTGACCGTCATTAACATTCAATTGTGCGCAAATTTCCGGATAAGATTCACATAAGCTGTCTGTCGAACGGTGGCGTTCAAAGCAGCCACTCAGTGCCAGTGTGCAACCCATAACAGTCAGAAATTTGAATGTTGTTGCCTTTATTTTGACTGTTGAATTCATTGACTTTGAATTGGTGTTTGCACGCATGTTAGGTGAAGCTCGCATAGTTTAACCTTATGGGGGTTCATTCTATATGAAAGCGGCAGGTAGGCGATGAAAACATAGTAAATTGTGATAGTTGTTCAGGAAAGATTTCGTTCTAATGTGGTTTTTGAGTGAATTCTCATCGAGATAAAATGCTCGTTCTTGATACTTTCTCGTGTTAATACTCGTATTATTGGTGGTGGAATTTGTGATCAGAAATGCACTATTCATACTGTGACTTGACTGTTACGTACCACTCATTAAAGGTAGCGCAATGCACACTTAGCCGAGCTAGATTTGTTTGGTGATGTGGTTCATTGATTTAATCGAAGCAGCACTGCTGATATGGAGAGTTGGAATGGATCTAGAACAAATATTACAAGCGATGACACCAGAAGTTTATCAACGTTTGATGACAGCGGTAGAAATTGGCAAATGGCCCGATGGAACAGCATTAACGCAAGAGCAGCGTGACGCAACAATGCAGGCAGTAATGTTATACCAATCCCGTAATAATCAAGATGCAGAGCATATGAGCATCGAAGTTGGCGGTGAAATTAAGTTTAAGTCGAAAGCGGAACTCAAGCGCGATTTTGGTGAGAATGAACCAACGGGTTCAGTCGACGATATTGCACGCTTCAACCATAGTGAGCTATAGGCCAATTGTACGTGTAGAACTTAGCAGTAAAATGCTAAGTAATAATGAAAAGGTATGCGATGTTAGGTGCTTTTTAGACTGATAGGGGAGCAATAGAATCCCCGTAGTTCATGGTCTTCTTCACTCACCATATTGGCGACAATGGGTTCTTGTTCAATCATCATTAAATAGGCGTGTAATTTAGGGTAGTCTGATTCTACGCGTAAGCCTGCCATCCAGCCATTACGTAAAATACTCCACACACTGATCTCTGCCATTGAAAAATGTTCACCAATGAACCCACTGTTAGGCATTTGCTCTTCAAGGTATTGAAGTGCAAGTGGCAGGTGATGTTGGATGCATTGTTCAATGGCTTCTTCATCAACATCTTTATTTAGCATCTTGCCTCGCATGATCTTCTGGTAAAACAAGACACCGCTCACGAGTGATGTTAATCGCGTATCTGCGTACTCTTCTAGCCATCTGATTTTTGCGCGTACCTTGGCATCACCAGAGTACAGTGGGGGTACAGGGTAGAGATCATCAAGGTAATGGGCGATGACAGTCGAGTCCATAATGCTTTGGCCATCATGCTCAAGAACTGGCACTTTTCCCATGGGGTGGCGTTTGTGAGCGAGTTCTTTTTCTAAAAATGGATTTAAGGGCTCGAGTTGATAGCTAATGCCTTTATAGGCGAGCGATAGCATGATTTTTCTGACAAAAGGGGAAATTGAAGCACCGTGTAGGATCATAAGTTTCTCTCAGGTAATCGTTCGACTTATCCAGATTAAGAGTATTACTTTGATTGTGATTACATGAAGTATTACCGTATCGACAGTAACGTATTCTTGTGTATTTTCAGTGCTACTAAGTGTAGTTGAGATATGAGGAAGCGGAGAAACAAAGAGCTGCATACGCAGCTCTTAGAGGGCAAAAACTTGAGTTCACTACGTTAGTGAGTCAGCTCACCACGTAGGTCTTGCTGCATCATGCTACGTACCGTTTCTGCTGGTAGGTTCTTCGACAGCAGGTAATGTAGTTTTGCTAACGCAGCTTCTGGCGTCATATCGTAACCGCTCAAAACACCTGCATCTGCCAGTGCACAGCCTGTTGCGTAGCCACCCATATTCACTTTACCTGATAGGCACTGTGTTAGGTTGATGACAATAACACCGCGATCTGTTGCTTCTTTCAATTGTGCTAACAAATCTGGATTTTGTGGGGCGTTACCCACACCAAAAGTAAGCAAAATCATAGCATTAACGGGTTGACGAAGTGTGTTGCGAATAACTTCCGGCGAAATACCTGGATACATAGTAATAACACCAATTGGTTGTGGTGTGATGTTATGTACTTTAAACGGTGCATCGGGCTTTTTATCAACTTCTACATTGTTAACTTGAATATTGATCCCCGCCTCAAGCAAAGGTGGTAGGTTTGGTGAAATGAATGCACCAAAACCATCTGCGTGGGCTTTCGTACTGCGGTTACCACGAATTAATTGGTTGTTAAAGAACACAGTTACTTCGTTAATTGGGTAATTTGCAGCAACATGCAAAGAGTTCAGTAGGTTACTTTGGCCATCTGAACGGATCTCTGCAATTGGGATTTGCGAACCAGTAACGATCACTGGCTTATCTAGGTTATCAAACATAAACGACAAAGCTGACGCTGTGTACGCCATGGTATCCGTACCATGAAGAATGATGAAACCGTCGTAGTCGTCGTAGTTTTCTTTAATATCATCAGCAATGCGCTGCCAATCCGCTGGCGTCATATCCGAAGAATCGATCAGAGGCTCGTATTCATGGATAGTAAATTTTGGCATTTCTGAACGATGGAATTCTGGCATGCTTGCTAGTTGCTTTTCCATGAACCCCGCAACAGGAACGTAACCATGGTCTGACTTCTGCATGCCAATTGTGCCGCCAGTATAAGCAATGTAAATGTGTTTTCTTTCCATAATTCAGTACAGCTTTTTATCGGTTTGGTGCGCGCATTATACGGTTAACGCACGGTAAAAAAAGCCCAGCGTTGCTGGGCTGATCTCACTTTTCACTATTGGTGCAGTTTAGGCAGAAAGCATATTGCCCTTTTGGATCATTAAAGTTATTTAATGTGGTTAGGTCTGTTGCAACTTGGTGTGCTACAGGCTGTAATGCTGAAGGAACTTGTCCCAACAAGATATTATGTAAATGAACATTGATCTTGGCTGTAAAGCTCTGCAAAAAGAGTTCAGCAGGTGTTAGTTCTTCAGTTATCCATTGCAGTTCGTAGCTATCAAGTTCAGCAAGGTTTGCTGCCGCCGCAATAGCATCATCAAAATCACCGAGCTGATCGACAAGGCCAAGATCCATTGCATCTTTACCCGTCCATACACGCCCTTGTGCAATATGGTCCGCTTGATCAAGAGACATATTTCGGTACTGGCTAACTAAACCAATAAAACGCTGATAGCCGTGTTCAACACCAAGCTGGAAGACTTGCGCGACACCTTCTGGTAGTTCACGGGTGACGCCAACACCAGCGAAAGGTGTTGTACCGACACCATCGTTATAAACGCCCATTTTTTCCAAGCCTTTTTCGAAGGTCGTTAAAATGGCGAAAATACCGATTGAACCAGTGATAGTTGTTGGTTGAGCAATGATCTTGTCGGCACTTGATGAAATCCAGTAACCCCCCGATGCTGCTAGGCTCGACATTGACACGACGACAGGTTTGCCTGCTTGCTTTAATGCATCAACTTGATTACGGATGACTTCAGACGCAAATGCACTGCCGCCAGGGCTATCAACACGTAAAATTACCGCTTTAACATTATCATCTAGACGTGCATCACGAAGCATTGCTGCTGTGGTGTCACCGGCAATAGTGCCTTGTTGGCGACCATCACCATCTACGATTGCACCACTTGCGACGACAACGGCAATTTTGTTGCTGCTTGGAAGTTCAGCAGGCATCACAGTTGGCATGTAGTCGTAGTAGCTGATTTGTTTAAAGCTATCGTTATCATCGCTACCAAAAGCGTCGACTAACTTTTGTAGAAGTAGAGGACGGCTCACTAGCTCATCAACTAATCCCATGTTTAATGTTAGTTTTGCAAAGTCACCATTTACAGCCTTCAACTGCTTAACAAAATCATCAAGTTCAGGTGAGAGTGCCGATGCTTCTATTTGGCGGTTAGCGGCTACATCTTGCGTGTAAGCGCCCCACAATTGGTTTAACCATGCAGTATTGGCTTCACGTGCAGCGTCTGACATGCTGTCGCGAGTGTAAGGTTCAACAAATGATTTGTAGGTGCCCACACGGAATACATGCGTATTCACGTCTAACTTGTCGAGTAGGCTTCTATAGTAGAGAGTGTAGCTACCGTAGCCTGTTAATAATACGCCACCGTCTGGTGACATAAAGACTTTGTCTGCGTAGCTTGCAAGGTAGTACTGGCTTTGGCTGAAATTATCACCAAAGGCGTAAACAGGTTTACCCGCCTCTTTAAACTCGTTAATCGCTTTAGCGATATAGCGCAGTTTGGTGAGATTAGTCCCTGCCATGTCTTTCAGATTCAGTACTAAGCCTGTGATGTTGTTATCTGTTGATGCGTGTCGAATGGTATCAACAATATCAAACAAGACATTTTCTTGTACTTGTGGGCGGCCTAGCGCATTACTGGTGAGTTGATCAACAGGGCTGATAATGCTGCGTTGCTCAACAATAGGGCCAGCTAAATCGAGCACAAGCGCTGATTTCGTTGCCTGTACTGGCTCTTCCGTTCCTTGTGTGAAGGCAAATATGATGATGCCAACAAAAGCCAAGAAAAACAGATTAAGAATAAGCTGACGAGTGAAGCTGAGTAGTTTCCATAGAGCGCGGAAAATCTTCCCGATCCCTTTAAATAACATTTTCATGAAGCGTCCTGATAATGATTCCTGCTCTTATCCTAACGCAGGAAAGCGCTATGTCACAATTTTTCACCTATATCCGTATGTTAGGTTAAGACCTACATAGCGTTAATACGTTCGATTTTTCATAAGTGATCAAACATTTCGGTCACGATTTTCTCTAAAAATCCTTGCACAGATCATGCTTTGTTGCGTTAATGTAAACAGATGTTTGAAATTTGTTGTTTGTTGACCATATACTGGTCTGACCATAATTAGAAAAGAATGGAAGCCATGAACGATAAATCTTACCCACACTTACTCGCGCCCTTGGATCTTGGTTTTACGCAACTAAAGAATCGTGTGTTGATGGGATCAATGCACACTGGGCTTGAAGAATCTCGTGATGGCTTTAAAAAGCTGTCTGCCTTTTATGCAGCTCGTGCCCGTGGTGGTGTGGGATTGATTGTAACGGGAGGTTTCTCACCTAACTTTCGTGGCCGATTGCATCCATTAAGTGCTGAATTTAGTTCAGCTCGTCAAGCTAGAGCACACCGTACGATCACCGATGCGGTGCATGAAGAGGGCGGAAAGATCGCGATACAGCTGCTTCATGCTGGTCGTTATGCCCTACATCCTTTTGCGGTGAGTGCCTCTGCTATTCGCTCACCAATAGCGAAATTTACCCCAAGTAAGATGAGTGTTCGTCAAATTAACAAAACCATTGAGGCGTTTGCTAAAAGTGCAGAATTAGCACGGGAAGCAGGCTATGACGGCGTGGAGTTGATGGGATCTGAAGGGTATTTGATTAATCAATTTATCTGTCAGCGTTCGAACCATCGTTATGATGATTGGGGCGGTAGCTATGAAAACCGTATGCGTTTTCCTATCGAGTTGGTGAAAGCAGTAAGAAAACGTACGGGTAATGATTTTATCATCGTTTTTCGTTTGTCTATGT
Source organism: Photobacterium sanguinicancri (assembly GCF_024346675.1). Lineage (NCBI taxonomy): Bacteria > Pseudomonadati > Pseudomonadota > Gammaproteobacteria > Vibrionales > Vibrionaceae > Photobacterium > Photobacterium sanguinicancri. The sequence continues at coordinate 2,589,474 of NZ_AP024850.1, read as the reverse complement.
TGGACTTAGTTGAGCAAGGCAGTACTCATGAAGAAGTGGTGATGCTGGCAAAAGCGCTTGAGTCTGCGGGTGTGACTATTTTGAATACGGGCATTGGCTGGCATGAAGCACGCGTCCCAACGATTGCTACGCAAGTGCCGCGTGCTGCGTTTGCTTGGGTAACTGAAAAGCTAAAAAATGAAGTGAACATTCCGTTAGTCACCTGTAATCGTATTAATACGCCAGATGTAGCTGAAGGTATTTTAGCGGGTGGACAAGCGGACATGGTCTCGATGGCTCGGCCGTTCTTGGCAGATGCTGAGTTCGTCAATAAAGCAGAACAAAATAGAGCCGACGATATCAATACTTGTATTGGTTGTAATCAAGCGTGTCTTGATCATGTTTTTGTCGGTAAGCGCGCGAGTTGTTTAGTGAACCCACAAGCCTGTTATGAGACCGAATTAATATTGACGCCAGCGGTCAATAAACGAAAAGTGGCGGTTGTCGGGGCTGGGCCTGCGGGGCTGGCTTGTGCGAGTGCCGCCGCAGAGCGTGGTTTTAGTGTTGATTTGTTTGAGAAAAACGATTACATCGGCGGTCAGTTTAATTTGGCAATGCAAATTCCCGGTAAAGAAGAATTCAAAGAGACAATTCGTTATTTTAGCCGCCGTTTAGAGCAGACGGGTGTCAATGTGAAGCTGGGTCATGCCGCAACATTGGATGAGCTCAAAGATTATGATGAAGTCATTGTAGCGACAGGGGTGCAGCCTCGTATGCCGCCGATTCCTGGTCTGAAAGACAGTGACAAAGTGGTTGATTACCAAACGCTAATTCGTGACAAGGTTGAAGTAGGCCAGAAAGTGGCGGTCATTGGTGCTGGTGGTATTGGTGTGGATGTGTCCACGATGCTGACAGAGCCAGAACATCAAGCCCTAGAGGACTGGTTGCAAGATTGGGGAATTGATACCGATATTAGTCATGCTGGTGGTTTATACCCGCATGAAGAGTATGTTAGCCAGCGTCAGGTATGGCTAATGCAGCGTAAACCGGGACGTGTTGGTAAAGGGCCGGGGAAAACCACGGGTTGGATCCATAAAAAAGTATTGGAGAAACGTGGGGTCGAACTCCTTGGTGGCGTCAGCTATGACAAGGTTGATGAGCAAGGGTTGCATATCACAGTTGAAGGGCAATCACGCGTACTTCCAGTCGATAATATTATTGTTTGTGCTGGCCAAACATCCGTCAATGTACTAACAGACCAGCTTGAAGCTGCCAATGTAAAAGTTAGTGTCATTGGCGGTGCCGATGTCGCGGGTGAAGTTGATGCTAAGCGTGTTATTCGCCAAGGTGTTGAGTTAGCGGCGAAGCTCTAATGCTGTATATCGTTACTTAAACTAAGAGCACCGATACTTCTCGGTGCTCAATGGTTATGATATTGTTAATCAATAATTATTATCATTAAAGGTTGTTGTTATGGATGCGCTCACACTGTTATTGAATCGTCGTTCGTTACCTAAGTTAATGGAGCCTGCGCCGCAAGATGAAGCACTCGACAATATTTTTCGGGCAGGCCTGCGCGCCCCTGATCATGCCGCGCTAACGCCATGGCGTTTTATTGTGTCGCAGGGTGAAGGGTTAACAAAATTAGCCGATATCTTAGTGGAAGCGGCAAAAGCTGATGGCGCAGATGAAGCCACCATTGAAAAGGCAAGTAAGGCGCCGTTTCGCGCCCCTATGGTGATTACGGTTGTAGCTAACGTGACAGAAAATGACAAAGTTCCTGTGATTGAACAGCACCTCTCTGCTGGTTGTGCCACCCAAGCCATGCAAATGGCAGCCGTCGCGCAAGGGTATGCAGGTTTTTGGCGTACGGGTAAATGGGCATACCACCCAGTTGTTCGTGAGTCGCTTGGTGTACAAGGCGACGATCTGATTGTGGGTTTTCTGTATGTCGGTACATCGGGTTGCCGTGAAGCGAAAGTGCATGAACGCGATCTTAGCCAGTTTGTCGAATACTTGTAAAAATCACAGTCTCTATTAGCTGGGGGCGGTGTAAGTTATATAAATAAAAAAGGGAAGCAGAGGCTTTCCTTTACTGTCTTTTTATCCAGTATTTCTTGTTCTTGTCTTCCGCTTTAGTTAAAGTCTCCAGCTCATTGAAGTTTGTCGAATAATTGTTATGTCTCGTTTATTTATTGCTGAAAAACCTAGCCTTGGCCGTGCGATAGCAGCGGTACTCCCTCGTCCTCATAAAAATAATAACGGCTATATTGAAGCAGGTAATGGCGATATCGTCACTTGGTGTATTGGTCACTTGTTAGAGCAAGTTGAACCAGATGCCTACGATGAGAAATATAAAAAGTGGAACATGATCGATTTACCGATCCTGCCTGAACAATGGCAACTCACCCCACGAAAATCAGCCAAACAACAATTAAGCGTGGTGCGTAAATTAGCCAAGCAAGCGACAGACATTGTCCACGCGGGTGACCCTGATAGAGAAGGGCAGCTGCTGGTGGATGAAGTAATAGATTACGTAAAAGTGTCAGCTACTAAAAAAGCAAAAATTCAGCGTTTATTGATTTCAGATCTTAACCCCAGTGCGGTGAAGCGCGCTTTGTCTGCGATGCGCAGTAATCGAGATTTTATCCCCTTGTCTGTTTCAGCGTTAGCACGATCTCGTGCCGATTGGTTGTACGGAATGAATATGACACGGGCATACACCTTACTTGGGCAAAAGGGCGGCTACAAGGGCGTGCTGTCGGTTGGTCGTGTACAAACGCCAGTATTAGGTTTGGTAACTCGCCGCGATGATGAAATTGCCAATTTTGTACCTAAGCCTTTCTACGAGGTGTTCGCTCTAATCCCCTATCAAGATAACGATATTCGAGCGCGTTGGAAGCCAAGTAAAGCCTGTGAGCCTCATCAAGATGAAGATGGACGCATACTTAATCGTAAATTGTGTGAAAACGTTGTTGAGCGAATAAAAGGTCAGCCTGCCGAAGTCACTGAATCGGAGCGTAAAGAAACGCGCCAAGCCGCCCCTTTGCCGTATTCACTGTCTGCATTACAAATTGATGCCGCGAAACGCTTCAATATGAGTGCCGCCGATGTGCTTGCAACGTGTCAGTCTTTGTATGAAAAGCACAAAGTGATCACTTACCCGCGTTCCGATAGCCGTTATTTACCTGTAGAGCACTTCAAGCAGGCCAACGATGTTTGTAAGGCAATTCAAACAACCAGCAATGAACTCAACCAAGCGTGTGAAGGGGCGAATACCAGCCTGAAATCAAAAGCGTGGAACGATAAAAAAGTGGATGCTCACCATGCCATTATTCCCACGCCTAAAGGTGTTAACCCTGCATCCCTGAGCAGTGGTGAGGCTAAAATTTATCAACTCATCGCACGTCAGTACTTGATGCAGTTTTATCCTGCAGCCGTTTATAGTGAAGCGAAGTTAGTCTTTACTATTGCGGGAGGTGTTTTTATTGCCAAAGGGCGTCAGCTGATGAGTGCAGGCTGGCGAGGGTTGCTCGGTCGTGATGATAAGAGTAAAGACGAGGATCTTGCTGATAAGGTGCCACCGCTAGAGAAAGGCACAGTCTTAACCTGTCGCGAAGGTGAGATCAAAGACAAAATGACAGAGCCGCCAAAAGCCTTTACCGAGGCCACGTTACTGCAAGCCATGACAGGGATCGGCCGCTTTGTCTCAGACGCGTCATTGAAAAAAATTCTGCGCGACACCGATGGACTCGGCACTGAAGCAACACGAGCAGGTATCATGGAGATTTTATTTAAACGCCAATTGTTGCTGCGTGAGGGTAAAAATATACATGCTACTGATGCAGGCTGGGGGTTAATTTATGCTTTGCCGACAGAGTCTACTTACCCTGATATGACCGCGCATTGGGAGCACCAGTTACAAGATATGGCGGATAAAAAATGTGCTTACAAACCTTTTATGGATGCACTTCAGCTGCAAGTCAGTACTTTGATGGATAAAGTAAAAACCAGTGAAGTGCCGCTAAGTCTGCGAGAGCTAAAGTCGCCAGAATTTAAAAAAGGCGGCACTAAGAAGCGTAAGTATACAAAGCGAAAACCAACTAAACGTTAGTCCGTTAACTACTGGTAAAACAGTCGTGAATGAACCTTATAAAGCTGAGTTTCTCTGAACTGAGGCGTTTGGTTTTCTACTTAGGTGCTTGATGATACCCATCGGACTCTGTAGCAGTATGAAAATAATAGCCATTTTTACCAAGGGCTTTGGCTTTATATAGCGCGTCATCGGTTAACTTAAATAAGCTGCTGGTTGAATGCTCAAGTGATGGGTTTATTGAAGCAACACCAATACTGATTGTCACGTAACTGGCATCATTGGGTTGCTTGTGCTTTAACTTGAGCCTTCTTACTGCGTGAAGTGCTTGTTTTGCGGCGTAGACTGCTGCTTTGTGATTTTGACCCGGTAAGAGTAAAACAAACTCTTCACCACCATAGCGAGCAAAAAGCGCTCCAGCTCGACGTTCGATAGTATTGAGTGCGCTAGCGATCACTTGTAAGCATTGATCACCAGCGGCATGACCGTATTGGTCGTTATAAGATTTAAAGTTATCAATATCAATAATCAGTAAAGAAAGTGGCAGTTGGTGACGCTCTGCTCGCCGCCATTCATCTTTAAATTGGCAATCGAAGGCACGGCGATTTGCCACGCCTGTTAATGGGTCACATTTTGCCAGTAGCTCTAGCTGTTGATTTGCACTTTGTAACGCTAGGGTACGCTCTGTGACGCGGTGCTCCAGCTCTTTGTTCAAGCGGATCAGTTTCTCTTCTGCTTGTCGACGAACAAGGTGCTGCGACACAATAAAACCAAATTGTTTCAATAACTGGCGGTGATAACCTTTTAAAGGGCGTCCCGATATTAAGTTGTCACACGCAATCCAACCCACGGCTTTGTCTTCATCCCATAGCGCGACATAAGCATTCCATCCTGATCCTACAGGCTCTAAATCGTGATAGAGCTCGGTATTATCATTGATCACTATGTATTCCTGCCCTTTTAATGCATGTGAAGAAAACCAATGGTCAGGAATAGCGGATTCAAAGTAGTGCTCATCCACTGTAGCTCCCGTCATATCTGTGCCATAGGTACCATGCATTCGCAATTTTTCATCGAAAAGAAAGATCGCCATTCTGTCGATATCGAGCTGTTTTTTTGCTTCATCAACGGCAGTAAAAAGTAGTTGATTGATGGAGTCAGTACGCCACAGCATGAAGGAAATGTCGTGAAGTGCCTGTAATTGCTCAAGCAATGCCTGTTGATGGAATGATTGAATGTGGGGAAGCACTTCGCCACTCTCCTTGTTATTTTTGCTCGTGTAATAAGGTATTGTTAGCGAAATATGGATATTAAAGGTAGGGGTAGTTCTCAAATTTGATTGAGTGCAGTTGCATATAGGGTGAAATGTGTGACTGATCTCATTTTCGTTAAGAAAATCATTATTTTTACAACAGAAAATGTGCTTGATTGACCCAAGTGACAAGGATGCACTTGAGCCAAATGTTATTTAAAAAGCGATTGCTATTAGCTCTTTAACTGAGTTATTTGTTGAGAGTAAGTGAATTTACTTTAGCTTTTCACATGGTGTTGCGGTGAAGTCTGCTCGTAATAATTGGTGTGTATAACTTATTGATTGAAAATCATTTTTTTGAGCTTCGCTTAATTTGTCGAGATCGATAGTGAAAACTCGGTAGCCAAATGAATCAATGATATCTGGCATACAGATGTCTTGGCCTGTTTTAATATCAAAGCACAGTTCTGTTTCACCACTCTTTTTGGTTAAGAGTGCACATGACTCAGATTTTACCGTGATCCCTAAATTTTCTAGATCACCTTTACTCTGAAATTTAAAACCTGATGTTGCCTGTACATTTGGAGTATTGCTTATTGTGCTTTGATTGTAATAACCATCCGCAACACCTACTCCTTTGAAGGTTATGCCATCGATAGCGATAACTTTTGCTTCACCTTTAGCGGCAGTTTCTACATCGTCTTTATTACAACCAAAAAGTGCGATTGTTGATAGTAGTGTGACAGCTGTGATTTTTTTCATTGCATATCCTTATTGTGCAAAAAAACATAATTATTTTCATCATTATCTTTTTTTGATGATTATATCAGTTAATCCCTCTTATGGAGGAGTGGTTATATATTATGCACGCATAATATTTTGTTATGATGGTTGTTGGCACATGGTATTAATTTGATTATTATATATACTTTAATGTGGCTACCTTTAAGGCAAAAATCGGAACTATTACTACAGCGATGAGCTATTTTTTTAATCCATATCAATAGATAACGGATGTCAAAATTAGTTTCCTAAAATCATTATTTTCTGGTATGTCAGTAGATTTTTTAGAATGTAATTATCAGCACTAGTAAATAGTTTGTACCTAATCCTAGTCATTTTAAAATTAGAAGCCCAACCGGTCCATTTACCTTCTAATTGACAAATTATGTACTCGTTTTATTAAAAATATCAAACGTTCCGCCAATTAAAAAGAACCATTAAGACCCCAATAGTATTGTTATCTTGGCCACTAACAATTACTTTAGACATGAAAATTGAAACACTTCGTTGAATACAGACTATGCGCTGCCCATCTGGTGTTTTTATTTTAATGTCGAACGGCGTCATTCGTTTATAGTCAGTAAACCATAACTGCTTAGTGAAGAGCCCTAAAGACTATTTTATACACTCCATAATTACGTCTCATATTGACTGATCATAAATGTTGAAATTATTGACTGCCTTAAAGATCTCTATATGTTATTTAACTAAAAATTGTTATTAATTACTTCGGGTGTGTTCGATTTTTATCCATTGGGGTTACACTTTACTGGAAATACATAAAAACTTAGTTTAGATTTCTCATGTCACCTCTTAAGTGACTGAAAAGTAACGAAAGAGTAATTTAAAAGTGGAAGTGCTTAATTTATTATTCTAAGTTTTATCTGGTAGATTTATTTAAAAATAAAAATTACGCAATCATTATTGATATTTAAGGAACGTAACAGCCGCAATAAGAAGCGCGTCGGCAAACTCATAAAGTTCATGAAACTTAATACCCAAACTGATGGGTTTACAGTGTCACCTTGATTTTATTGACAATGTTTCACTAATTAAAAAAGGTGGGAGTTACCCACCTTTAATTTAATTTTCGAAAGTCATAGTATTTCCGACTTTGAATTGGTAATTACTAATTGAATATTTACTAATACGGTAATACTCCCGAAGTTTTTCTTTTAAATCAATTGAAAATTCAAGTGCTTGTGGATCTGTTAAGTCTTGGTTACTTCTACCCAAAGCGCCGCAGGCTGTAATAGATGGTTTTTTTATTCGAATAGTAATGACATTGGATTCATTCATTGTCGCATCAAAACTAGTTGGATCACATAATGTTTTGGATTTGGATGTTAGTACACCATTCTCTATTTGAATATGGTCGTATAGTTTGACGTATTCTGAAACATACTTATCTGAAACTGTAGCCTTAACTTTGGGTAGTAAAGTGTCAGCGGCTGATGACATCATAGGCGTTGCTAATGCCAAACCTAATAATGCTAAACGAGTACTATTCTTCATCATAAATTATCCATTAATGTTTTTATTGTCGTCACTTTTGGTGCCAACCGAACTTACAATTAATTATCTTTTTGATGAAATAGTTAGTTAATAATTTGCGATGTTTATTCAACTAATCAAAATGTTTACATTTTTATTTGTTATGCTGGGATAAGTGAGTGTTATATTTTTGATGAGGGTAGCCATTTGGAGGTATCTCCCTATCAGCTATTATAATAGTTGGAAGGGAGAGGTAGGATTTTACTTTTTTTATTACCAAGGGATGTTAGTGCCATCAAAGTTGTAAAATTCTCCACTTTGAGAAGGCGATAAATTATCTAAGACGTTTTTTAAGCCTGACGCGGAGACTTGCGTGTCAATTAAAGCATTGGGTCCACCCATTTCCGTTTGTACCCAGCCAGGGTGAAGCGCAACAGAAAGAATACCTTGTGGTAATAAGTCGTTGGATAGGCTTTTGACGACGGAGTTTAAGGCCGCTTTTGATGAGCGATAAATGTAACCACCACCGCTGGTATTCTCCGTCATACTGCCAACTTTCGATGAAATAGAGGCAATAATCCCTTGAGGAGCCAGTTTAAGCTGAGGGTAAAAAGCTTCTGCCATTTTTAGCGGAGCAATCGTGTTAACCTCAAAGACCTTTCGCCATTCATTGGCATTGGTGTGACCAAATCCATAGCCTTTCGGACCGTAATAACCCGCATTGTTAATCAACAAATCTAGTGGTGTCCCCTTTAGGGTCTGGCTCAGAGCCATTACAGCGTCATGGTCTGTGACGTCGAGCGTGTGAAGGTGTAAGTTTTGAGGAGATGCGCTTGCTAGTGATAATAATTCCTGTGCTTGTGATATATCGCGACAAGATGCATCGACATGCCAGCCATCATCCAGATAGTGTTTTACTAATGCCAAACCTATACCGCGGTTTGCGCCAGTGATCAGTAGCCGAGGTTGCATGATATCTCCTTTCTTAATTTGCTTTGTCGCTTGCTTGTTGGGTTATATCAATCTGACTAAGTAACTGATCGTTTTACTGATTAAAATCACTGAACACTTACTTACCCAGAGTAGTGCTAGCCTATTGGGTTTGGTTCATAAACTCAATATTGAGACATCAGTGTCTTGGTGATTTTCACTAAGGTTGTAAGTAGGGGATTTGACGGGTGATGATTTATGAAGTCGCGATGGGAATATGCGAGATTTGGAACCGGACTACTTAAGATAAGTGGAATGATAGCAGCGCTATTATTGCTGAGTGGCTGTGAGAGTGCCCGCCATGATCAGCTAATTGAGTTAGGTTTTACTCGACCTTATTTGGATGGCTATCAAGATGGTTGCCATAGCCGAAAAGAGCAGGCAGTTACGCACCATGATGGTTTTCGCCAAGATCCTGAGCGTATGTATGATGACCAAAAATATGCCAATGGCTGGCAAGATGGATATGAGCAGTGCTACGCCAGCAACACTGAATACCATTAGCCTCGGGCGGTAGTGATCACAGACAAAAAAGCAGCTTAATTGCTGCTTTTTTGTTTAAGTCAGATTACTTTTGAGGGTGATAAAAGCGTTTTAGCTCATTCATTACCTGCATCAACGTTGACAGTTTTGGTCGACGTTCATCTTTAATCTTATAGTGTTCGTCATAGACTTGATAGTTACCATAGCGGTCGACGACTGTGGTTGTATTTTTTTGAATAACTACAATATCTTTACTGTCACCAGCAATTACCCATCGACGTGTATTTTCATTATCAAACAAGCTATTACCACTGCTGTATTTATCGCTAGTCGTGGATACATTCAGTAATGCCTCCATTAGTGTAGGAGCTACATCTAAATGACTTGTTACTGTCTCTATAACGTCGGAGTCACGGTTTGGCCAATGGATGACTAAAGGGACTTTTAATTGATACTGGCTATAATTGCTGTTTGAACCCCAGCTATTGGTACCTGTTTCGTTAAATTCAGTACCGTGATTTGACGTGAAAATAATAATGGTGTTATCAAGCACTTGTTGTGCTTCTAATGCAGCTAAGATCTGACCGACCAAACTATCGGCATAATTAGCCGCATTACGGTAACTATTTTTTAGCAACAAACCTGGGTCGCTGATTTTTGTATTTTTTGCTGTAGTGCTAAGTGATGGTGTAAATGTTGGCGTGTAGCCACCATCTTCTTCAAACTCTTGCACCGCCAGTAGTTCTATATAACTGAACCAAGGTTTATCATCTTCAAGCGTTGTGGTAAGCCATGTCTGCCAGTTATCGACAGCGAGTTGATCGCTAGGCGTCGCATTATCTGAGCTGTGGTTAGCTAGCTTTTGCTGTTCAAAGATAGTTTGATAATAAATGGGTGAACTAAAATGGTCACCACTGAACAGGCCAAATTGGTATTTACGCTTATTTAGCGTAGAAACAAGTACTGGGCTTGTGCTTTCAGCACGGACGCTTTCTAAATAGCTGCCTGGTAGGCCGTAAAATAAGCCAAATATACCGACAGTATTATCATTGCTAGTGCTGTAATGGTTTTTGTAATTGATGTTTTGGTCTGCAAAACTCGCCAAGTTAGGCATAATCTTGCTACTAACCATATCGCTGCGTAAGCCATCTATCATTACGATGAGTACATTTTGATTTGTACCTTGGTCAGAGAAGCTTAACTTTTCAATAGGGTAGCGAATCAGCGGGCTATGGTTTTCACCTGCTTCTTCTTTGCGTTTGGCGTACTCATTACGATCAATAAGTCCATGTTTTTCCATAAAGGTTTTTGCTGTCATAGGGTATGACAATGGAAAATTAGAACGTTGCATTGTCACTGGGCGATACAAAAATGCATCAGCCCAGATATAGACCAGATGACTGCCTAAGAAACATAAGCCAAATACCAGTGCAATCGGCCCTCCCACATGCTTGCGGGTGATCTTTCGCAACTTACGCCATAACCACTCAGACAGCACCAATTGCAGTAAAAAGAGAATAGGCACAGCAATAAACAGGTATTGCCAACGTGCGTTTAACTCACTCTTTTCACCACTAAGTAAAAGATCCCAAACTAATGGGCTTAAGTGGAGGTCTAGTGTGGTGTAAGCATAGGTATCTAAGATTAATGTGGTTAAACCTAAAGTGGCAATAAGCACTGCGAATAAACGCATTAATCGTTGAGAAGGGATCAGAAAGCTAGCAGGAAAAATGATCAGGATATATAACCCAAACACAAGGAAGCCAAAGTGACCCACCCAACTTAGCAATAGATACAGTTGACCTAATAGCGTTACAGGCCATTCTGAATGCACAATATATCGCGTGCCCAAAAGCATGGCAGCGATGATATTGAAAAAGCTAAACCAGTGTCCCCAGCTGATAAGCTGAGATACTTTGTCTTTGTAATTATTTCCGCTAGCGACCATATCTGTTTATTCTTCTCTGTCTCTCGGGCAAAGTGTCTCTGTTAGTCTTTGATTGTGGTCTGCAGTGCTTGGGCAAATTTCTCAGCAATCGCTTTACGTTGGCCCGCTGGTAGATCAGCATTGATGATGTTGGTAGCAATGTTGCCCACAACCATCAGCGCAAGTTCTGCTGATGCATCGTGTTTTTCTAGTACGTCAAACAGATCACTGATGATTTGTTCAACTTTGTCGTTGCTGTATTTTGAAGTAATAGGCATAGGAAGTCTTGTTTAAAGTTTACTAAAGCAGCTTATAATAACCTACACTTTTGGTTAACTGAAAAACTTTTCAATTATGAGTTTAATCCTTTCGAACGTTATTCTGCACCAACTTGCTAAGAATGATAAAGATGAATTTGAAGTTCATCTTAGAAAACAAACACTTGATCACAGTGAGTCGACTGAAAACCTTGTTGCAGAGCTCCATCGAGTATACAGCAGTAAAGGTGCAAAAGGTTTTGCCCACTTCTCAGAAGAGAGTGAATTTAGCTATTGGTTGAAGCAGTGTCGCACTAAAGAACTCGATTTTCTGTCATTTTCTGACCAATCTGCCAAGCGCTTACAAGCTGAATTGGCAAAATATCCCTTTGCTGAATCTGGCACACTGGTGATGGCTGAGTATCAATCGCTGGCGACAGACTATTTATTTATCGGTTTAATGCCGACCTGCCATAGTATGAAAGTAACAGAACAATTAGATATCAGTGCGACGGACTATTTAGATGTCGCTAAGATGGACATTGTTGCGCGTATCGATCTTTCGGCGTGGGAAACTGATGCGGAATCTAAGCGTTACCTGACATTTATTAAAGGGCGAGTGGGCCGTAAGATTGCAGATTTCTTCTTAGATTTCCTACAAGCAGAAGTGGGTTTGGACGTTAAAGTTCAAAACCAAGTGCTAATGCAAGCTGTGGAAGATTTCTGCGCTGATTCGCGTCTAGATAAAGAAGAAAAGCAACAGTACCGCAAGCAAGTGTACGATTACTGTAACGAACAGCTACAAGCTGGTGATGAAGTGACGGTTAAAGAACTTGCTGGTGAGCTACCACCATCAGAAGATGGTACTGATTTTTACCAGTTTACGTCGCAGCAAGGCTATGAACTTGAAGAAAGCTTCCCAGCTGATCGCACTGCTATGCGCAAGTTAACTAAGTTTGTTGGTTCAGGTGGTGGTATGTCTATTAACTTTGACAGTATGTTGCTGGGTGAGCGTGTTTTTTATGATGCAGAAACAGATACGTTAACGATTAAAGGTACACCGCCTAACTTAAAAGATCAGCTACAGCGTCGCTTGAATTCTGATAGTTAAGCTATTCGTTACTACTGTAAAGCGATAGGGAGGAGTTCTCTTTGTCGCTTGATAGCCTTTGCGCTTGGCTTACAGTTGTGTAAGCCATTGCCGCTCGTTATTGCATGATCGTTTTGTCAATTCGTCACGTTTTTCGTGATCTTGTGGGCATAAATGCTGATAGGCGAGAATAAGTATTACATGGAAGTTTGTTGGCTTAACTAGGCATCATTGTCTAATATTATGCTTGCAATATTAACTACTTGCGCCTTCAGGAGCAGACATGGATGATGACAATAAGATTGCCTTCCCACCCAGTGTAACGACAGTACAACAACAGTCTACAAAAGCTGTTTGGGTATCTCGTGCTCTTTTTGTGCTGAGTTTGTTGATAGGTGTGGCGTTTGCCTATTTATACGGACAGTCGAGCCGATTAACGAGTATTGAAACTGACGTTGAGCAACTGCAAGCCGAAGCACTTAGTCTACATAAGCAAGCTGTTGTGAATCGGTTTGAATCCATTGATAACCCAAGCAAAATATCGATAGTTTTCCGTCAGCGGCTGCTGCAACTAAGCAACCATCAAGCTGGAGGGGAACTGAAAACTGAATTAAATAAGCTAACGCTACAAGGTAGTCAGTATGCAGAGCAGCTTGATATTGCTTTGATGAGTCATGACGCTTTTAGCAATATAGCTTTAACTTTGATTGACGCACAAAAAGCAAACCAGAGTCCAGAACTTGAATCGCTATATCATCAACTGACGTTGGATTTGTTGAGCTTATTAAGCCAAGAGCAAACAAATAATGACGCGGTTTTAGAAGAGTTGAATCGTTCATTACTGTCTATTGATACACAGCAACAGCAGCTGAGCCCAGAGTTACAAGTCCAAGCTAAGTTCGTCATAAAGTCTATTCTACCTATGCTTTCGCGCTATGTGCAGTATTTACAGGCGGTTCAAAATATTCATCTAACCCCTTTTGATGACACATATAATAGTGTGCTGCATAAGACAAAAGAAATACGTAGTCAGTATGAGTTCGGCCAGTTATTTCTTATGGTGGTGCTCGTTATTATCGTCGCGATAAGTACATGGCTTAATCTGCTTTTTAAACTATTGCCAAACAAAGCGCTAGCTGTGAAGGCTGAGTCAGCTCGGAAAAAAGAAGTGCAGGGCAGCAATACTCAACACCAGCCTGATAATATTGTGTCGGGTAAGACGACAGCAAGCACACCAACAGATACGGGGCAAGTTTCACCTGCACAATCTGATTCTAGTAAGCCCCTCATCCGACAAAATGAACCAGAGTTGAGTACGCCAGCACACCAGAGTATTGACGATACAGAGACTCAAGCTGGGCATATTGAGTTGGATGCGTCTTCTAATACAGAGAAGTCAATATCGGCATCTCCTGCGCTTTCATCGATAGAGTTATTTGACCTTCGCCATATACTGCATTGCATGGATGAAGATCTCGATTCGGTCATCATGCTACTAGAAATTTTTGTTCAAGAGCACGGTAGTGATGGTATCTACTTTAGATTAGCGCTTGAGGATGGCCGTATTGATGATGCTGCACGTATTGTTCATAGTTTAAAAGGTGTAGCTGGCAGTATCGGTTCTAATGCTTTGAAAAATATCGCTGAACGCTTGGAGTTAGCAATTAAAAAAGAAGATATGATTGTTGAGAGTGACAGTGCTGAATTAGACACTATCCTTAAGGGTGTGGTGAAAACAGTACAGGTTTATCTAGAAACGCAAGGTGTCACGGTTGCAGTAAAAAAGTTTGAGCCTGAAAACGAGAAGTCTAAGCCAGAAGAGGGCAGCGTTGAATTTGATGTGGCTTGTTCAGAAAATACCTTGATGAATGATCAAGTCGCGGATAATGGAGCTGCAGGGCTCTCTGAAAATAAGGTCACGATACAGCAAGAACTTACTCCTAGAGATTGTGACACAGCTGCCGAAGGCCGTCAGGAACCAGATGCTAAGAGGAGTTCACTGATAGATATTAAGTACATGATGACCACTATGGATGACGATGCTGACTCAGTAAAAATGCTGCTGGAAATCTTTATTGATGAGCACGTAAATGATGGAAAAAAACTATTACAGCAAGTCCACAATAGCACTGAAATATCAGAAGATGCGATTCGAATCGTTCATAGCATCAAGGGGGTCTCTTCAAGTTTAGGTGCTCATCCATTAAGAGTGCTAGCGGGTGACATTGAGACGAGGTTTAAGCAAGGACAACCTGTTAGCGATGCTGATTACCGAGCGTTTGATTTACTGCTAACAGATACTATTTCTGCTGCGACTTACTATTTAGAGGCAGAGAACTTAGCGGTTTATGACGAGGGAGTTGCGTAAGAGTGTGTTTGCACCAATGAAGCCGAAAGTGATTGCTTGGTATCAGTCTATAAGTTTTAAGGGCCTTACGTTGTTAGTGGCTCTTTTGCTAATGGTTGTGTTGAGCATTGTGTACGTGATGGAAACGGTCGGTTTTCGGCTTTCTATTCAATCAGCTGAGCAGAGGGTCGCTGCGGAATCGGAAGCCGTCGGTCAGTCTATTGTTCAACTTGGCGCTAAAATTGAGATTGCTGCACTGAGTTTATCAAATGCCGTCGAAACCATTGAATCCCCTGACGTACTCGATAGCTTCTTCCAAAATCTACTGACGAGCCCAGCTATCGGTAAGTTTATAGCGGGCGGTGGGATTTGGCCTGATGCTTATGATGGTGATAGAAAGCTACTGAATAGTCTGTTTTATACCAAAAACAGCACGGGGTCGGTTGAGCGAATTGATAGCTATAATAACCATTTATCGGCGCCCTATTATGCTGCAGAGTGGTTTGCCCCTGCACGTTGGTTAACCGCGGGTGATGCGTACTGGTCGCAATCTTATACCGACCCTTATACAGCAGAGCCTATGGTAACTTGTACCGTGCCTTATTTCTCTAAAGGGGAGTTTGCTGGTGTTGTCACATTAGATATCCGTGTTAAAGCGCTTAATACCTACTTGGTTGAACAAGGTCAGCAGCAAGGTGTTTATTTTTCTTTGTTGGATCGCTCGGGACGTTTTTTAGCCTATCCGGAACCTGACAGAGTGATGGATACAGCCACTGAGGCCCCAAGCTATATTTTAAGCCATGAATATTCTGAAAATGAACCGAGTTTCACGCCAATTGCTGTCGCGATTAATGACATCATGGCGAAACGACGTCACCAATATCAAACCGACAAAAAAGTAGATCTCCTGGCAAAAAAAATAGTTGAACACTCACTGAGTATCTCAATTAGCTATGCAATTTCAGTTGCGACCGAGTTGCTGTACCCCGATGAAAATATGAGCCGATCTCAGCCCTTGTTTAGCTTGAATGTGGATACCGATCCTATCTTGAACCAAGCGGCATTTATTTCCGCGATTCGTATTCCTCGAATGCAATGGATGTTAATTCAAGGTGTTCCTCAACATGATATGTACGCCCAAGCTATTCAACTAGAAAGGCAGCTACTCTTGTTTATGTTGCCTGTTGTTGTGGTATTCATTGCCGTCACCTTTATCTTTTTTTACCGACGAATTTTTAAACCATTAAAGTCAGTTCGTGAAGCATTAGCCGAACAAAGAAATGATGAGGAATTTACCCCTTTACCTGTTTATCACCGTGATGAATTAGGCGCCTTGGTTTATCGTTTTAATCAGCGTAGTAAAAGTTTGATTACTGCCAAGCAGCAAGCGCTAAAAGCGGCTGAAGCGAAGCAGCAATTTTTAGCCAACATGAGCCATGAAATTCGCACCCCAATGAATGGTATTATTGGTGCTGCAGGTTTAATGCAAAGTGAATCCTTATCGAGACAACAGCGAGAATATGTGTCGATTATCAGTCATTCAGCGAAAAGTTTGATGACACTAATTAATGATATTTTGGACTTTAGCAAAATAGAATCGAGTAAAGTTGAACTTGAGTCTGTGCCATTCAATCTGCACGAAATAGCCAAATACGCTCATGCATTACTTCGTCCAACGATTGAAAACCCAGCTTTAGTTGATTATCGACTGCATTATGATGATGCTATTCCTCTGACATTATTAGGGGATCCTACTCGTATTCAGCAAATTCTTATTAACCTGCTAGGTAACGCCAATAAGTTCACAGAACAAGGCTTTATTCACTTGGATGTGGCCTTAGTCCAACGCGATAAACATACCGTCGTGGTTGAAATAAAGGTATCAGATAGTGGTATTGGCATACCGAATGAAAAAATTGAGCATATTTTTGATAAGTTTTCGCAAGCGGATGAAACGACAACGCGGCGTTTCGGTGGCTCGGGGTTGGGGTTAACGATCACTCGTCAGTTGATTGAACTTATGGATGGGGGGATTCATGTTATTAGCAAAGAGGGATTGGGTTCTGAGTTTGTTGTAACGCTACCATTCTCTATGGCTAAAAGCCGCGAGAATCCATCAGTTTCACACTTAATGGCCGCGGAAAGCGCTTCCTGTGAGCCTCCTTTTATAGGACAACGTTGTTTACTGGTTGAAGATAATAACGTGAACCGTCTTATTGCCAGCCAGTTATTGAGCCGTCTAGGTTTTTCTATTGATACGGCATGCGATGGTGTTGAGGCGGTAGAAAAAGCACAGCGCGAGTTGTTTGATGTTATTTATATGGATATGCAAATGCCACGTCTAGACGGCGTCGGTGCAACTAAAGCTATTCGTGAAATGGATGGAATTAATGTCGATACGGCAATAATTGCGATGACAGCCAATGTTATGGCGGCGGATGTCGCACTGTGTCGAGAAGCAGGAATGCAAGGTCATATAGGTAAGCCTATCTCAGAATCAGACCTTTATACTGTGACTATACAGGCTATAGAGGATAATAGTGCGATCACAATGCAAAGTTGATCCTTATCAAATCTTCTTTGTACGCGCGGTGGATAATAAGCCGCACTATGATAGTTCAAAACCAACATTCAGTTCGTTCGCAGCGTGAACTGGACACAGTGAAGGCGATGATTCGCCTGTATTGTAAAACGCTGCATCGTGGGGCAATTATGTGCCCTGAATGCGAAGGCCTTATCGCTTACGTTGAAAGTAGAATGACAAGCTGTCGATTAGGTAATGAAAAGCCGACATGCCAATGTTGTTCTGCCTCTTGCTACCCACCAGCGAAACGCCTTCATTTGACGCATGTTTTACGCTGGTCGTTGCCTCGTTTTTTTTGGCGGCACCCGATGAAAGCTTTTCATTTCAAAATGGATAGTTTACGTGCGGGACATCGCCATACAGAGCAGGCGGCAGGGGCGAGTCATAAAGGGTAATTATTCATCTATCTGAGACACTCGATCTAATGTCGTTTCATTAGCAATTTAGCTCTCAAGTAAAAAAGGCTGCCACGGCAGCCTTCTTTGTTTTTATTTTTAACCGGCCTTTTGGGTATAACTACAGGTTGAAACCTAATGTTGTTAACCAAGTGGCAATACGATCATCGGTTAATTCAGGTTGACGGTCTTCATCAAGTGCCAAGCCTACAAATTTACCACTCTCTTTTTCTGCGCGAGAATCATTAAAATCATACCCTTCAGTTGACCAAGCGCCTACTAACTCACCGCCTGCCTCAACCACTAAATCTGCTAAGTCTCCCATTGCATCCAAGAAGCTGTCTGGGTAATCAATTTGATCGCCAAGACCAAATAGCGCTACTTTTTTGCCACTTAAATCAGCATCTTCTAGCTCTGGTACGAAGTAGTCCCAGTCAGGTTGCATCTCGCCATAGTTTGCAGTCGGCGTACCTAAGATAAGTAGTTCATAGTCATCAAAGATCTCGCTAGTACACCCAGCAATGTCTTGGGCTTCAAGGTTGAGCTTTTCTGCGATTTTTTGTGCTGCGGCTTCGGTATTTCCTGTGTCACTACCAAAGAAAATAGCAGTATTAAGTTGAGCTGTCATGGTGTCTCCTTTGCTGCCCGTAGGCAGCTTCTCTGTAATTTAGTGATAAAAATGTAAAGCGTGAGTGGCGTCAGTTACGCGTTTATTTCCACTCTAATAATTGGTTTAAGAGTTGATGCTTATGGCTAACTTGTTGACGTAAACGTTCAAGGTTTGCTGCATAGCGCTCTGGGTCTTTACGCTGAACCTGTGTAAAGCGTGCTTCTTTGCTAATAAGCTCTTCGACGTCTTTTTTCGGTGGCTTCGAGTCCAGTTGCAGTGCGGCGCGGCCTTTCTCGGTACGGCGAGGATCAAAGCGGAATAGTGGCCATAGGCCGGTTTCAACCAATAGTTGCTGATGTTCGACACCTTCAGCCATATCAAAACCATGGGTAATACACGGTGAGTAGGCTATAACCAGTGAAGGACCAGGGTAAGCTTCGGCTTCCTGTAGGGCTTTAACGGCATGATTCATATTGGCACCAAGGGCGATTTTGGCGACATAGACATTGCCGTGCATCATGATATTAACGGCTAGATCTTTACCGTTGCTCGCTTTACCTTGAGTGGCAAACTTTGCTACGGCGCCTGTTGGGGTTGCTTTTGATTGCTGGCCGCCTGTGTTGGAGTAACCCTGGGTATCCATCACTAAGACATTAACGTTATCGCTGCCAGACAGCACATGGTCGAGGCCACCAAAGTCGATGTCATATGCCCAGCCGTCACCACCGACAATCCAGTTACTTTTGGCGACTAAATCATCTGCGCTGTTGATGAGTGCTTGATGCGAGAAATCAAGTTGAGCTCGGAGTTTGTTGACGTTGTCGCGCTGACGGCACACGGCCGCTTCGCTACTGTCGAAAGCGTCATTGATGAGTTGTTCACGTAATTCGGTTGGGATCACATCGGCAACTTGTTCTAGTAAATGCAATACGCGATCGCGTTTACTGTTGAGCGCAAGACGCATACCCAAACCAAATTCAGCGTTATCTTCAAATAGAGAGTTTGCCCACGCAGGACCACGGCCGTTTTTGTCTACCGCATACGGCGTTGTCGGTAAGTTACCACCGTAGATAGAAGAACAGCCTGTTGCATTGGCGATTAGCATACGATCACCAAACAGTTGGGTGAGTAGCTTGATATAAGAGGTTTCGCCACAGCCAGAACATGCACCAGAGAACTCAAACAAGGGTTGTAACAATTGACTGCTACGAGCATCGATTCGCTTAATATCGATGCGAGCAAGCTCAGGTAGTTCAGTGAAGTACTGGTAGTTTTCACTTTGGCTTTCAATGTGTTCAACTTTTGGTTGCAAGTTGATGGCCTTACGGCTTGGGTCGTCTTTATCACTTGCAGGGCAAGCCATAGTACAGAGATTACAGCCCGTACAGTCCTGTGGTGAAACTTGGAGGGTGTATTGCTGCCCTTTGAAATCACGTTGCTTGTATTCTGTGACTTTAAAGCCTTCTGGTGCGTCAGCTAAGTCATCAGCATTGACGGCTTTTGCTCTGATTGCTGCGTGTGGGCAAACCAAAGTACAGATATTACATTGGGTACAAAGGTCTTCTTCCCATACTGGAATTTCTTGGGCAATGTTGCGTTTTTCCCATTGACTGGTGGCGGTTGGCCATGTGCCATCAACAGGGAAAGCACTTACTGGTAGTAAGTCGCCTTTATCGGCCATCATCATGGCACTGACGTGTTTGACTAGATCTGGCGCCCGCTCGCTAACAACTGCAGGGCGAGAGAAAGTGCTGGTTACTGTGCTTGGAATCGTCACTTGCTCAATACGGGCAACGGTTGCGGCCACCGCTTTTTGGTTCGCTTCGACAATGGCTGGGCCACGCTTACTGTACGATTGCTCAATCGCTTGATTGAGTTTTTCGAGCGCTTGTTCGGTGGGCATCATCTCGCTTAACGCAAAGAAACCCGCCTGCATGATGGTATTAATGCGATTTTTTAACCCTAGCTCGCGCGCCAGTGATACAGCATCAATCACATACATAGACAGCTGTTTATCAATGATTTGCTGCTGTACTTCGCGGGGCAGGTATTGCCATACGTTTTCAGCCGAGTGAGGGCTGTTAAGCAGTAATGTCGCTTGCGGTGCCGCACGCTCGACCATTTCCAATTTATTGATGAATTGGAATTGGTGGCAGGCAATGAACTCTGCTTGCTCGATCAAGTACGGTGCTTCGACTGGGTGCTGATCAATACGTAAATGCGAGACGGTGGTACCGCCTGATTTTTTCGAGTCGTAGACGAAGTAACCTTGGGCGTGTAAATCGGTATTTTCACCAATGATCTTGATGGTGTTTTTGTTGGCACTGACGGTGCCATCTGCGCCTAAACCATAAAATAGCGCACGAAGGCGAGAGCTTGGCTCGGCATCAATTTGCGTTTTAACAGGCAAAGAGAGGTGCGTGATGTCATCGGTAATACCAACAGTAAAATTATGATGTAAACGATCTTCCGCCATTGCAGTAAAGATCGCATTGGCATGGCTTGGGTTGAACTCTTTTGATGATAAGCCGTAACGTCCACCCATAATTCGAGGAAGTTGGCTAAGCGTCTGTGCCGCAACGGCTTGAGTGAGGCTTGCTACTACATCAAGGTAAAGCGGCTCGCCCATTGCACCTGGTTCTTTGGTGCGATCGAGCACCGCAATGTTTTTTACACTGGCTGGCAGCACTTGTAAGAAGTGCTTCAATGAAAATGGTCGGTACAGGTGAACGTTGAGCACGCCCACTTTTTGGCCTGCTTGTAATTGATGATCAACGGCTTGTTGAACAGTCGAGGTAGCAGAGCCCATCACAATGATGATGTTAGTGGCTTCTGGATGACCGTAGTAATCAAACAGTTTGTATTCACGGCCAGTGAGCTTGGCAAACTTCGCCATGTTATCTGCGACGGTATCTGGACACGCCGTATAGAATGAGTTGGCAGCTTCTCGAGACTGGAAGAAGGTATCAGGATTTTGTGCAGTACCACGGATACTCGGTGCATCAGGCGTAAGGCCGCGCTGATGGAATGCATCAACCGTATTTTGATCGATCATGTCAGTGATGGTGTCATCATGGATCATGGCGATCTTGTTGATCTCGTGCGAGGTACGGAAACCATCAAAAAAATGTACAAATGGAATGCGGCTATCAAGTGTCGAGGCTTGTGCGATCAGCGAGAAGTCGTGCGCTTGTTGAACGGAATTGGCAGCTAGCATGGCAAAGCCCGTTTGGCGTACGGCCATGACATCTGAATGGTCGCCAAAAATAGATAAAGCATGGGTAGCTAACGTACGCGCGGCAACATGCATAACAAACGGTGTTAGTTCACCTGCAATTTTATACATATTAGGGATCTTAAGCAGTAACCCCTGTGATGATGTAAAGGTTGTTGCCAGTGAACCTGCCATTAATGCGCCGTGAACAGCACCAGCAGCGCCACCTTCCGATTGCATTTCAATCACTCGGGGTACTTGTCCCCACAGGTTTTTCTTTGATTGGCTTTCCCATGTCTCACAGGCTTCAGACATAGGGGAGGACGGTGTGATTGGGTAGATACCGATCACTTCATTACAACGGTAAGCGATGGATGCAGCGGCTTCATTACCGTCTAATGTTTTATAAATATTTTTTTGTTCAGACATAGCAAGCTCCAGCGAACGAGCACTGTAATAATTTCTTATTAGCAATATATGTGGGGTGAGTCGCTTCCTGAGTGGGTAGGGTGGAAGCGACTCATGAGGTCTATCCCGATATTCGATTTAGTGCCGAATAACGTAGACGGGATAGATATAAAAACGTATTACGCTTCTACAACCTCAATTTTTGGTTGTGGATTTAGCATTTTTACTAAATCTTCTTGTGCATCACCTGTTAGCTGCAGGTTGAACTGCTGCTGTAGGAACGCAAAGATATCTTCGTTTACAAACTCTGGTGGGTTTGGACCTAAGTAGATGTTTTGGATACCTAAGTTGAACAGTGCAAGTAGGATCAGTACCGCTTTTTGCTCCATCCAAGAAAGAACGATGTTCACTGGTAATTCGTTTACAGGTACACCCATCGCATCGCTTAGTGCTAGCGCAATCATTACTGCACCGTAGCTGTCGTTACACTGACCAAGGTCGAGGTAACGAGGGATCTCAGTGCCAGGAATCGTGCCGAAATCGTGATCATTAAAGCGGAATTTACCGCAAGAAGACGTCAAGATGATGCAGTCATCAGGGATAGATAGTGCAAGATCGCGGAAGTAATCGTTCGGTTTACCTGGTTTATCACAACCCGCAACCACGAAGAATCGCTTAATCTTACCTGCGTTAACCGCATCAAGAATTTGTGGTGCTAGACCCAAAATTGTCTTGTAGTTATGGCCCGTCATTAGGGTCTCTTCGCTATCGAAACCTTCAATATCAGGTAGTGCGAGTGTTTGCTCAATAAGCGGTGCGAAGTCATCTTCAAGTTGACGGCAGTTATCAATACCGACAATACCGTAGCTGTATAGACGATCGGCATAATCTGCGCGGCCTGTTGGTGGCACAATACAGTTAGTGGTAACAATGATAGTACCGTTCCATTGTTGGAACAGTTTTTTCTGATCGAACCATGCTTTACCCACGTTACCTTTTAGGTGCGCGTATTTACGCAGTTCAGGGTAACCGTGCGCTGGCAACATCTCTGAGTGGGTGTAGATGTTGATACCTTTGCCTTCAGTTGCAATCAATAGACGCTCAAGTAACTCAAGGTCGTGACCTGTAACTAGGATGCCTTTACCTTCAGCTTTATTCTGTGGAACGCAAACGGGAGTAGGGATCCCTA
Source organism: Photobacterium sanguinicancri (assembly GCF_024346675.1). Taxonomy (NCBI): domain Bacteria; kingdom Pseudomonadati; phylum Pseudomonadota; class Gammaproteobacteria; order Vibrionales; family Vibrionaceae; genus Photobacterium; species Photobacterium sanguinicancri. Next base: position 2,566,379 of record NZ_AP024850.1, on the reverse strand, counting down.
AGCGACCGTGGTGAGCTTCACCAAGAATAGACATCATCTCGCTACCTGCACCACCAATTTTCATCAGCTGAGCAATGTGCTGGTCGAAGCTGAAGTTTACGTTAGTCAGCGTGAAATACAGTGTCTCTGCGATAACGTCGTCGACAGACTTAGTAGCAGCACCAAGATCGTCAGCATGGGTACGGTATGCTGATAGGCCCTTTAAGCCAAAAATCATAATATCTTGGAGACGTGATAGGTTTTCATCTTTACCACATGTACCTTGTGTTTTACCTGTGCTACCACAGCCGCCACTTTGCGCCATAGAGCACTGGTGACAGAACATTGCTAGGTTCGACATTGCTAGATCCTTTTTAAGGTGTATTTGTTTTGCAACTTTATAGGGTAAGGATAACGAGTGACGATTAATATCGTCATTGATCAGGATCATTAAGTTGTAAGTATAATGCATCTTTAGTCGTGAAATGTAGTATGGGAATGAGTGATTAGCTATAAAGGAGTAGGAGGGATCTTCTATTAATATGCAACTGTGCTTTTCTTGTTTCAGTTTATTCGTGATTAAGGTACTATTCCGCGTCGGATAGCAGTTGCTAGCATATAGTGTGTAATTGCGTTGTTAGGGATAGAGAAAGGCTGATCATTTATGACCTATGCCAGAATGACACGCACCATTCAAAGAAAAGCACACACAGAATCGCGTCAGCACTTATTAAAAGTGAAAGAGAAGTTTCTTCGTCAGTTGTGTGAAGAAAGAGGGCTACTTCCTTGTGAAGAAGTGAAATATGCTGAAAAGGTTGATTTTATTAATTAACGCTTTGAGCGTATTCTTGTAAATATGCAAGATTAAAAAAGGGCGTTTAGCTGCGATGCTAAACGCCCTTTTTGATCAAATTAACGAATGACTACGCCGCTAATTTTTCAAGAACACGCATCAGTAGTTGCACGCGTGGTTCAATAGTATTTAACTCTAAATATTCATCTGCACTGTGGAAACCAGCACCTGCTGGGCCAAAACCATCCAGAGTTGGAATTCCCATTACCGCCGTTAGGTTAGCATCTGAACCGCCACCGACTTCTTGCCATTTAATATCAATACCCAGCTCTTGACCAGATTGCTCTACTAATGCCATTAATGCTTCTGTTTTTTCAGATGGCACCATAGACGGTTTATGTGCTTCACGCTCTACCGTAATCGTTACGCCATCAACAAACGGTGTTTCTGTTAGTGCGCGGATTTTTGCATCGGCCTCCGCATACTCATCGTTATCCCAGAAACGTACATCAACCACGGCTTCAGCGTGATCAGGAACAATGTTTGCGCCTGCACCACCGTTAACCACACCCACGTTCAGAGTGGTGCCAGTTTCAAAGTTAGTGAGAGCATTGATAGCAAGAACCCAGTTTGCCATTTCAGTGATTGCACTACGGCCACTTTGTGGATCGTTACCTGCGTGCGCTGCTTTACCGGCAAAGCCTAAACGGTAGCGAGCCATACCTTTACGCGCTTTTACTAGCGAACCATCAGCACGCGCAGCTTCTGCAACCAAAACGTTCTTCGCGTTAACAGCAACGCTTTTTAGCCACTCTTCAGAATGTAGTGAGCCGATTTCTTCATCAGGGTTCATGCAAATGCAGATAGACAGCTTATCAGTAACTGCTTTATCGATGTTACGTAGGGCATAAACAACGTTCAAAAGACCTGATTTCATGTCTGAAACACCAGGGCCATAGGCACGGTTTTCATCGGTCGTCATTGGGCGAGCCGCTACGGTCCCAACTGGGAATACGGTGTCCATGTGGCCAATCATCATCACATCGATTTGCTCTGAATCAGGCTTGTTACGAACTTCAAGGCCAGTGCCAGCAATGCCACAGTCGACGCGCTTAACGTACCAGCCCATGTCGAGATATTTCTTTTCCATTTGGTTGGCAATCACTTCGATGCCTTCTTTGGTCAAAGTACCGCAATCAACATCGATTAATGGACGAAGTTCTTCTAAGTAGTTTTCTAGTGAAAAATCTTGTAGGGAAATGCTCATATTGACTCCAAAACGCCCTTATTTAGGAGAGAAAGGAAATAAGGGGAATAATGCGAATAAAATAAGAAAGGGCCTGTAAGGCCCTTAAAGTGTTTACACCAAAATGTTCATTACAAACATTGCGGCGAAAGCATTCAGTACAGAGAGTGCAATCATCACAGGGATGTAGCGACCTTCAGTACCAATAGGACCCATGATACGGCCCATGTATTGTACCTGAGAACCCATTAGGTAAATCGCAGGTGCAAGGATTGCGATGTGCTGACCATTAAGAATACCTTGGTCAAACAGTGTGATAACCACACCAACAGCACCACCCATCGACATCCATGCACCGATAAGTACGGCAGCTGCTTCACCTGGTAGGCCGAAGATAGCCATAACAGGCGAGAACAATGTACCCATTAGATCCAGTGCGCCGGTAATTTGTAGTGCTTTGATGATAACAAAAGCCATCAATACGTTAGGAACGGTAGAGGTTGTTGCTATAACCCAGCCTTTTTTAGCACCTTCAACGAAGATGTCAGTCACCATTGGTTTTTTAGCGGCAGTCATTATGCTGTCTCCTCTGTCATTTCTGGTTTCTTGTCTGATTTGTCTTCTTTACCTTCTGTAATGTTTAGGTAAAGACGGAACATGTTTGCACCCACAAATTTGAAGATGAACATGATAGCCACAGCTAAGCCAATTGATGATGTTACTGCAGGCGTACCATCCATATTCGTTAGGGTGAATAGCACGGCACCAGAAGAGAAGAAGTTTACAATCGCAGCACCCGCTGAGAATTGGAACATAGTGAAAACATCGGTTTCGCGCTTGGTGAGGTGACCTTCATCTTTTAGCTGACGGGTCATCGCTGCACCGGCATCAGTACTTTGTAGTGATGCAATTAGAGCAAGGCCTGAGTTACCAGGAATACCCATTAATGGACGAAGAAGAGGTGTTAACAGTTTACGAGCAGCATCCAGTGCGCCGTAATGTTCAAGTACGTTAATCATACCTAAAGCAAACATTACTGTTGGGATCAGGGTTAGTGCAAATAGGAAGCCATCACGTGCACCGCTACCGCCTTTGCCGCGCATAGAGGTGGCTGCTGTTTGGATACCATCTGCAGTTTCATTAACAGAATAAACAACGCTACCAAACGAACCGTTTAGCGTGGTGAAATCGAAAACGCCATACCACTCATTTGACTGTAAAAGACCTGAAAAGAAGACAACAGCAAAGGCGAGGGCAATGTAACTGCCGATCGTGACTTTGCGGCCTTGTTCCGCTGGATTGCTCATAGTGTTACCTCATAGGAATCAACATCGCACTGCGATAAAACCACAAATACATTCATGACCTGTTAATAATGTGAAATAACACATTGGAGTCAAAATGGACGTGGGAAATAAAAAACAGGGGTATTTTCGCTAAATAGGCCGCTAAGTAATTGACCGGGGTCAAGTTGGCTACCGAAATGTAACACTATAGGATTAGTTGATTGTAGATGTGATCTTGATCGCCATTAATTATCTATTCATAAATTGTAATCAAGCAAAAGAGAGATGATTAAAGTACAGTTAAATCAATAGGATAAGTAAAAGTAATGGTGTTGATAAGTTTGGTTTATCTATAATTTCAAGCAAAAAAAAGAGCACCGAAGTGCTCTTTTCTGTTGATAAAAATTGTAACTATTTATTACGCAGTTTGCGTTTTTAGCTCAGCTTCTTCTGCTTTTGCATCAATTTCAGCTTGTGACGTTGGTGGACAACGGTCCACGAACCAACCCATGTAAGACGTTACAATCGTTACGATAATACATACGAAGCTTAACCACATGAATGGTGCGTAAGAGAAGGTTGCCACGCCAAGGATACTGGCCATGTAAATACCGTTATCACTCCACGGCACCATACCTGATGTTAACGTGCCACCGAACTCTGCGTTACGAGATAGGTTCTTACGTTGGTAACCTAGACGGTCGTAGTTCTTCGCACAAATCTTAGGGGTTAGGATTAGTGATACGTACATCGCAGAACCAAATACGTTACCTAAGAACGCCGTTGCGATAGTCGATACAGATAGGCTACCTGCAGAGTTAACACGTTTTTCGAATAGCTTAGCGATAGTTTGTAGAACACCAACTTTATCCAGTAAGCCACCAAAACCAAGACCAAAGACGATAACCGCTACCGAACCTAGCATAGATGACATGCCGCCACGGTTTAAGATTGCATCGATGAAGTCAACGCCAGAGCTGATAGAGAATGGTGCCCATGCTGTGTTGAATGCAACAAGCGGGTCCATATCTTGAACCATTACCGCCCACACAATACCCAGTAGAGAGCCTAGAGAGATAACAGGGAAAGAAGGCATACGCATAGCCAGTAGGCCAAGAACGATAATCACAGGGATAAATGACAGTGGCGTAATAACGAACTGTTGTTCCATTGCAAGAATAACAGAGTCAACCTGTGCCATATCAACATTACCCGCGTAGTGCAGGCCAGCACCAGTAAATAGAATACCGGTAATGATGTAACTGATTAACGCGATAGGTAGCATGCCTTTGATGTGTTCCATTACTTCTACGTTAGACATAGAAGACGCTAGAATCACTGAATCAGACAGTGGTGATAATTTATCACCGAAGTAACAGCCCGAAAGAACCGCACCTGCTGTCATTGGTGCTGGAATACCCAAGCCTTGACCAATGCCCATCATTGCAATACCCGCAGTACCAGCCGCACCCCAAGAGGTACCTGTCGCAAGTGCTGTTAGTGAACAGATGATCATGGTCGCTAAAAGGAAGATCGAAGGGTGAATAGCTTGAAGACCATAATAAATAATGGTTGGAACGATACCGCCCGCAATCCATGTACCTACAAGAGCACCTACTGCCAGTAGGATGAGCACTGCACCTAAACCGTTAGCAATACCTTTTGTTGCCGCTTTTTCTAATGACTTGTAATCATGGCCAAGCTTAACGCCTAAAGCGATGATGACGAACCAACCAATGTAGAGTGCTAGTTGGATGGGTAAATCAAGTTTTGCGGTGAAAGAAAATGCCAGAGCAAGGAAAATGCCTAGAGCTAGGACTACTTGCATTAGCGAAGGTAGTCTTACATTCTGTTTGTCCATACTTCTTAACCTTGTGTATTCGAGCTGTGTAAGAGGGGGGAACCCTAAAATTAGCTTCATCATGAAGTTAATAAATGTAATTGTGATGATTCCAGTGCGAACACCTAAATCTCACTTTTCTAATCGGCGCTACTCTATCGGAATGATTTTGCTATCGCGACAGATAATGTGTCTTTCTGTGACTCTTATCCTTCCTATTCATCAAAGATGATAAAAGTGCTATTTGTTTATTTAATTACTGTTAAATGTTGGTTGCTTTGTTGTGTTTTGGTTGTTTTTTAACTGATGTAACATTGTTTGTTTAATCGCAATATATAGGCTTAATAACTAATTCGAGCTAGATGCCTTGGGATATTAGCCTTAAATATTACGGTCGCGTAGGTTATCAGGGTGTGAGCGGTAATTCAAAAAAAGTAAATATCCATGATTTTTGCTGTTACCAGCTTTAGTCGTCAACTGGTTGTCAAAAGCATCAGAAAAGGAGTTAGTCGTTGGCTATTTAAACATTAGTTGTTTGTTTAGTGGCCCAGATTAAGTGTTGATGGATAATAGTTTAATTGTAAATGCTAAAGGTAGTCTGCAAGAACTGAATGCATATGACTGACTTCTGTTACTTTTGCGAAGAAGCACTTTATGCATGCTTAATTATAAAATTTGCTTGTTTTTCGTGCTTTAAAACTCTATAGATGGGACTGCGAATGAATAACAGGGAGCGTAGGAAGTAATGATGAAAGTAGGTTTAGTTGGTTGGCGTGGAATGGTGGGCTCTGTGCTCATGCAGCGAATGGTAGAAGAGCGAGATTTTGATCAAATCGAACCTACCTTTTATACAACTTCACAAGTTGGTATCCCTGCGCCGAACTATGGGAAAGATGCCGGGTTACTTCAAGACGCATTCGATATTGAAAGCTTAAAGCAACTTGATACGATCGTGACCTGTCAAGGCGGTGGATACACAGAAAAAGTATACCCTGCATTACGTCAAGCTGGGTGGAAAGGCTACTGGATTGATGCCGCATCAACGTTGCGGATGAAAGACGATGCCATTATCACGTTAGACCCTGTTAACTTTGACCAGATTCAACAAGGTATTCATTCTGGAATAAAAACCTATGTAGGCGGTAACTGTACCGTTAGTTTGATGCTAATGGCGGTGGGCGGTCTATATAAAGCGGGCTTGGTTGAATGGATGACATCACAAACGTACCAAGCGGCATCAGGTGCTGGCGCGAAAAATATGCGTGAGTTGATTGGCCAAATGGGGGTGATCAACGACACAGTGACTAGCGAGTTGGCTGATCCATCAACATCTATTCTTGATATTGACCGTAAGGTAGCTGAAACCTTGCGCTCTTCTAGTTTCCCTTCTCAAGAGTTTGGGGCGCCATTAGCTGGTTCATTGATCCCTTGGATCGATGTGAAACGCGATAACGGTCAGTCGAAAGAAGAATGGAAAGCATCGGTTGAAACAAATAAAATTTTGGGGCTAGATGCGAAACCGATTCCTATTGATGGTACTTGTGTGCGAATTGGCGCTATGCGTTGTCACAGTCAGGCTTTAACGATCAAACTAAAGCAGGGTGTGCCGCTTGATGAAATCGAAGGCATTATTGCATCGCACAATGACTGGGTGAAAGTGATCCCCAATGATCGTGATGTGACAGTGCAAGAGCTTAGCCCCGCTAAAGTAACAGGAACACTATCAGTGCCTGTTGGCCGTTTACGTAAGTTGGCGATGGGTGATGATTACCTGAATGCCTTTACTGTCGGTGACCAATTGCTATGGGGAGCCGCTGAGCCACTTCGCCGTACGCTTCGTATTATCTTGGCTGAAAAAGCTTAACGATTGCATGATGGCGCTAAGCTAAGCGTGTCATCATAGTAAAAATGCTGAAGATAGACACATACAAAAAGACCTCGCATTGCGAGGTCTTTTTCATTGGGGGAAATTTTCATCACCGAAATGATGACCTAGACAAAATTAAGCCGCTAGGTTTTTCGCTACGAATTCCCAGTTTACAAGTGCCCAGAAAGCAGCCATGTAATCAGGGCGAACGTTACGGAAATCGATGTAGTAAGCGTGTTCCCACAGGTCAACCGTTAGAAGTGGTGTAACACCTTCTTCTGTTAGTGGCGTTGCAGCATTAGACGTATTAACGATGTCTAGAGAGCCGTCTGCTTTTTTCACTAACCAAGTCCAAGAAGAACCGAAGTTGTTGATTGCAGAATCTGTGAATTTTGCTTTGAATTCTTCGAAAGAACCAAATGATTTAGCAATTGCGTCTGCAACTTCACCTGTTGGTTCACCGCCTGCGTTAGGGCTTAGGCAGTGCCAGTAGAAAGTGTGGTTCCAGATTTGTGCAGCATTGTTGAATACGCCACCAGTAGAAGTCTTGATGATTTCTTCTAGTGATTTTTCAGCAAGCTCAGTACCTTCAACAAGACCATTTAGCTTAACCACGTAAGTGTTGTGGTGTTTACCATGGTGAAACTCTAGAGTCTCTTGAGAGATATGTGGTTCTAGTGCGTTGATAGCGTACGGTAGAGCTGGTAATTCAAATGCCATTGCTCGGATCTCCATTTTGGTATTTGAGAGGGCAAGCCCTCGACATTGCTTCCTGTAGTACCTCTTCATCGGAGCCACTACGAATTATTTTAATTTTTTAAACTGACCTAGCTATTTTAGCAAGTTTTTACTTTATTAAAAGCCCTGACCCTAAAAAATTACCCTTAAAAATTTTAGGCGTTTTTTTCCTAAGCCTGAACGAGTAGAATGGCACGTTAAAACATTTATTTGGTAGGCTTGTTTTATAACGGCAGTGCCCCCATCAAGTAGATATACTTAAAGATAAGCAATTGGTCGTAAGAGGAAGTTATGGAAACTATCGATAAAATTAAGCAGCAGATCTCTGAAAACGCAATCTTGTTGTACATGAAGGGCTCCCCTAAACTACCTAGCTGTGGTTTTTCTTCACAAGCCTCTCAAGCACTAATGGGTTGTGGTGAGAAGTTCGCTTACGTTGATATCCTACAAAACCCTGATATCCGTGCTGAGCTTCCTGCATACGCACAATGGCCAACATTCCCACAACTATGGGTTGAAGGCGAGCTAGTTGGTGGTTGTGACATCATCATGGAAATGTTCCAAAAAGGTGAGCTTCAGCCACTTGTTAAAGAAGCCGCTGCTCGTCGTGACGGTGAAGCAGCAGAATAAATTCTGATGTAAAAACTGTGCTACGTATTTAGAAGCCCTGCAAGTATATGCAGGGCTTTTTGTTGGTTTCAATTTGATGGCTCGAGTTTAGTCAGCTTTGGTGTTTACATAGCGAGTAGCAACGTGGTTTGCTTTTCTAGCTGTGCCATACAGTGCTCAATATCCTCATCTAGACCTACTATTTCATCTTGCTTGATAGCTAAATGTTGCTGCGTGATGTGATGGTCAAATTTGTCTTGGGTTAGTGTTTCAATGCTAGCGAGCAGTTCGGCGATATCATCACAAGCGATCATCTTTGCGGCCCCTTTCATCCGATGAGCGATTTGCGAAGCTTGCTGATATTGATGTTGATTGAGTGCATCATTTAATTGCGTGATGTCTTTACAGTGGTTCTCGATAAACTCTGCTATTAAGCCATTGACCGTTGCTTGATCTCCAAATAACTCAAGCAGTAATGCTTGATTAATGAGTGTCGTTGATATTGCTGTCGTTTGGTTGCGCTGAGAAAAGCTGTTAAGCGTGTCTGCCTGTATCCAATTTTCTTCTTTGTCAGCTGAGCCTTGACTCGATTGCTGCCCATGGTGGTTTTGCTGATTAAAAGAGTTGTCAATTGCGCCAAACAAATCTGAAAAGTCATCGGTTAGCGCTTGGTGACTTGCTTCGGCATTTACGTCGATACTCGCTTTTATTTGTGCTTGTCGTTGATCTCCTTGTTGGCTGTTCTCTTTTTCCTTGGTGGTTTCGGTGGCGGTAACACGCTCAGGCAACCACTTTTCAATGGTCATGCGTAGCTGTTCTATCGAGACTGGTTTAACGAGGAAGTCATTCATTCCGTATTCAAAGCAGTGCGCGTCTTCGCCTTGGACTGCATTGGCCGTTAGCGCCACTATAGGTAGCTGCCAAGCATTTATCTGACGGCTCTGTTTTTCTGAAGCATGGTCTGATTCATCAAGTACTTCATACTGGGCTGTAAAACTTCGGCCCATTTCTGTTAACCAATCCGATGTTTCTTCTGCGCTGGTTAACTGGGTTATTGCCGTCGCAGTTGAAATTGAAGTTGAAGTTTCAGCCGAAAATAATTCTGCACAACGGCTTTCTTGTGAGCGAATAGAGGCAGATAAGGTATATCCATCCATTTCGGGCATGTGACAGTCGGTAAGTAATAATCCATATCTGTGCTTTTTTAGTGCTTCAAAAGCGAGCACACCATTTTCAACAATGTCGGCTTGTACCCCTATACGCTCTAATTGTTTTTTGATCACTTGCTGATTGATTGGATGATCTTCTGCGACCAAAATTAGACGTCCTGATTGCTCTGCCTGCTCTCGGCTTTCTTTGTATTTGTTCTTTATGCTGTGGTTTTTGCTATGGCTGACGATTGGTTCGTGGCTAACCGGTTTGGTTAACACATGGATGAGGTTATCCGGTAAAAGCGGGTTTACCGATAAACACCATGACATGCCGAGTGGTTCTGGCGATAGCATGGGGTTTTGATTAATAACAATAATATTGGTCGTAACGGGTAACTGCTGTATCCAAGCATCTGTAATTGAAAGCTGTTGCCACAGTGACATGGCAATCACCACATGCGAAGGGTGAACCGACGTTATGTGTAATTGCAGTAAATCGAGATGATTAGCTTGAATCACTTTCGGCGTTAGCCCTAAGTGTTTTAGGTAATGGCAAAGCTCTTCTTGTTGAATGAAATAGCCCAGAATTAAGCATTGCTTAGTGAGTTTTGGATAGTTTTTTCTTGCTTGTTGGGTCGCTGTTGGTGGCAAGGCTAAAGCCTTGGGGGTCTCTGGCTGTTGCTGGCTTCGTGGGATATCGAACGTGACGCTAAATGCACTGCCTTTGCCTTCCTCGCTTTGTAGTTGCAAACTGCCGTGCATTTGCTCTATCAGTTTCCGAGCAATAGCAAGGCCTAATCCAGTGCCTCCAAAGCGACGGCTGGTGGTGCTGTCGGCTTGTTCAAATGGTTGAAACAGTGCGTGTTGTTTGCCTTTGGCTATACCAATGCCAGTATCTGTGACGGTTAATTTTACCTTTTGGCATAATGGTTGGTTTGCTGTTTTTTCTTTTAGTACATCAACAGACAGTGAGATCGTGCCATGTTCGGTGAATTTAATCGCATTATTTAAGAAGTTATTTAGTATTTGATGAATACGAATGTCATCAGCAAACAGCCACTGAGCAAGCCGTGGATCTTGCCAGTAATGGAAGGCAAGCCCTTTTTGCTGAGCATGAATAGACTGCGGCTGCACAATACGAGCGAGCACTTTTCCCAGCTCTATATCCGTCGGGTTTATATCTAGTTTTCCTGCTTCAATCTTGGAGTAGTCCAGTACATCGTTAACGATGTGAAGTAGGTTGCGAGCAGATTGGTGTAATCCACCGTGTAAACTTTGCAGTTCATCGTTTAAGGTGTGTTCCTGCATTAATTCTAAAAGACCAAGAATCCCGCTGATAGGCGTACGTACTTCATGGCTTATCGTGGCAAGAAATTGTGATTTTGCGGCAGTAGCGATTTCAGCCTTATGGCGAGCATTTTCTAACGCAAGCTGCTGTTGTTTGAGTAGTGATATATCTGTGATGACGGTATTCCAATCATAACTGTGTTCATCACGCACTGTAATTTGGCTTTTAAACTGTACCCACTTGCTATCGCAATCATTGCCTTTTATTTGCTGCTCGCTTTCCCAATGACCAGCTTGTAATGCTAATAACATGCTGCTTTCCAGCTCGTCGTAATCCAATGCGATAATTTGTTCAAATAAACAGTGTGGGTTTGCTTCGACGGTGGCGACATCAAATCCAAACATCTCTTGCACACCCGCACTAATGAAGCTGTAGTGAAAGTGTAAAGGACGATCGGCAAATGTCTGGACATGTTGGAGCACAACGCCATCAATGTTATCTGCTAATGTATGAAGGTGTAATTCGGCGGCTTTAGCCCGTAACTCCGCTTGCTTTCGTTGCTGAATTTCTGCCGCCATTTTACGATTCCATAGAATGATGCACGTAATCACGACAGTAATGATTAATGTGAGTAATCCAGCCCATTTAGCAACGGCACGCGGTGATAAACCTTCTTGATATTCATAAGTTAGCCACTTTTGTTCAAGCCTAGATAGTTCTGAAGTAGGAATAGCATGGATGGCTTTATTTATAATACTTAGCAGCATAGGGTGACGAAAATTAATGGCGAAACTGAGTGGAACGTGGTTTTGCTCGCTAATCTTCCCATTAATCTTAAACTGCCCGACATAGTTGTTGTGTAGCAATGGTGATGCGAAGTGAAGAGAGGCAAGCGCATTATCAACTTCACTTTTCTGTAATGCTTGAAAAGCAGAAACATGGTTAATAAAAGGAATGGGGACACAACTTAAACACAATGTAGGTAAGAGGGCTTCACCACCAGAACCGACAATAATGGCGACCCGCTCTGTTCCATTAGGCATAAAATTAGTGAGCTGTTCTGAGCGACTGAGTACCACCCAGGGCTCGTTAGTATATGGGAGGGAGAAGTCCATCACGCGCACTGTTTCGTTGGTAGGGGTGACGGCTGACAGCATCATTAATTCGCCGTCAGTGAATGCTTGCTGAGTTGACGAAAATACAGGAAGTGCTGATGAGATAAATTTCACACCTAACATATTACTTAATAGTGATAAGACGTCGGCACTTAGGCCATCATGCTGCTTTCGTTCATTCATAAAATCAAAAGGCGCCCACTGTCGGTGAACACCTATACTGATTTTAGGATTTTTTGCGAGCCAATTTTTTTCATCTTGCGTGAGTCCAATTTGTCCATAGTCGACCATCATGGTGCGCTGAGAAGGGCTAAACCACTGATTGTAAACGGATTGTAGCGCGTTGGCTTTAATGTCTTCTAATGCAAAATTGATGCGGCTAAGTAATTTATGTTTTCCCTTATGGACGGCGAGATGTAAATGATCTGGGGGAAGATCGGGCAACAGTGAAAGGGTAAGATCATTATGAACTTGATCGCGCAGCAGAGTTGATAAGGCGAGGGCATCGCCAATATAACCATCAGAACGACCTGTGTTGACAGCATCAAGGGCGTCTTGACTGCTGTTCTCTGTTCTAATTAGGCTTTGTGGCAGCAGGTTAGGTATTAATTCGTTTAATGCAAACCCTTTCTCTATCGCTAATATGTCACCGGTCAAATCTTGAAGTGAGTTAACTGTTTTCTGTTGAGTGATCACCGCGCGGCGAATTGAAAACATAGGTTCACTGAATGCCATGTATTGTTGGCGGTCAAATGTGGCTGAAACACCAATGAGCATATCAAGGTCATTGGCTTTAAAGGCTGTAACGACATCACTGTAGGTTGGGTATAAACGGATCTCGAATCGAAATTCAGCTTGTATCGCGATCAGCTCCAGCATAGTAATCAGTAATCCTTCAGTGATGATTTCACCACTCTTTGTTTGTCGCTGATAACTGTAGGGCACTAAATCATACGCGGGTAGGCCGACGGTGATCACAGGGCGAGGATCTGTGGGCACTGTATTGGTTGTTTGGTTAGCAAAGCCAGTTAATGGTTGGACAAAAAATAGAACAACAAAGGCAAGGCTAATTGCTTTGGCGTGGTGAATAGCACGCTGATAAATAGCGTAAGCCTGTGGCGGTGTAAACATGAACATAAATAGAGTGACATCCTGTCTTATTATTTTCTTTATGCGTATAGGCACTATGGCTCGGCGTTGGCGAGATCAATCTTTACGGTCAGAGAATGATAATCGATTTTTTGTAGTGCTTGCTGTTGTAACTCGGATAATCCATTACCTTGTTGGTTAAGTAAGTTTTCTAGCTTACTGCGCAGCGGTCTAAACTTGTTATCCCCTAAAGTTTGGTAACACAGACAAAGCAAGTAGTAGGCTTCGATGTCCGAGGGTAAATATTCGTCCTCTCGGATAGCGGCAAGGAGCACTCGAGCCAGCTCAGTCTCATTGAGTTGAAGTAATTGCAGGCAGCGGCAGAGCTTTAAAATAGGTTTTGATAATGTCGCTGGTTTTTCTGAACGAGACAATCGTTGCCATGCTGATTCAGCCCGCCATACCTTCAGTTTATCTTCTGGCAAGTTTAATATATCCACCCACAAAACAAGTACACGTTTTCCTGCACTGTCCCATATAGAATTGGGGATGAGGGGCGCCAAACTCAGAATATAAGGTTTGGCTAAATGGATATCATGTGACATTAACTGAATCCAAATCATATCTAAAGTCAGTGCGATATTACTGGTGTTTACAGCAAGGACTTGTTGTATTAATACCTGCGCATCGTCATATTTTTTTGCGCGCAGGCATATTTTTACTTTTAACTGCAATAGCTTGATATTTCGATGGTTGTCACTAAGCAGGCTATCAACTTGAGTGAGTGCGTCTTGGTAGTGCTGCTGTGCATGACTGATTTCAACGAGTTTGATCCGTGCGGGTAGATAATCGTGTAGTTTTAATAGTCCATTGAGCATGGCTGTTGCTTCTGCAAATTGCGCTTCTTTTATCAATATGTTGGACATATAGATAATTGATTCTTTGAGCGTGGCGGGATCGGGTGATTGAGCAAACAGTGGTTTCACAGCGTTCAAGCCACTTTTAGTGAAGGCTTGTTCTAGCGTTGAAAAAAATTGCTGGCGAGTCAGACCGTTAGTAACGCGCTTGATAATGTCATCCGCTCTGATGGGTTTAATCAAGTAGCCGTCAGGCTCAAATTTCGAATAACCAAAGAAGATGTCTTGGCTGTCGTTTCCTGTTACGACAAAGACTAATGTTTGTGCTTTGATGAGCTCTTTTAACCGTAAATACTCAAGCAGCTGTAAGCCCGTACTGCCAGTTCCTAGGTGATGGTCTATCAGTAAAATATCGAAACGGTGACTGCGGCAAGCTCTCACTGCACCCTGTGCGTTAGCGGTACTGACGATATTATTGGTGGGCACGCCTAATTTGATCAATAAAGCGCGGGTGGCGCTTTGGATCATATTGCTATCATCAATGATCAAGTATTTCGACTGGGCGAGTATGTCCATATAGTAGCCTTATGACGAAGTGATTTGCTCTGGTTTAGTTTAATTCGTTATGGTTCCAGAGTTGAGTTGATTAATTTTTTCAATGGCTTATTGCCTAGATAAGTCTAGCAGTTGATTTATTCATTAATAAACAAATATGCAGCAAATGTAATAAGTTTGATGTATGTCTCTAGGGGCATATATATGCTTACTAGCAGCTCGTCATACCGTTATTCGTCAATAAGAGAAGAAAGAAAAAATGAGAATAAGTAAAGGGGGAGAGTGAGGCTCTAGGGGGGGGGAGATACATAACGTGACATTGATATGCAGAACAATAAAAAAGACCGCCGAAGCGATCTTTTAAAAGGAGGTCGTCTTTAGCAAGAGTGCCTTACAGCACCATAGACGCTATCCAACCAAATGCAATCAAGGATAAGTTGTAGTGCAAGAAGGTCGGAACAACCGTTTCCCAGATATGTTCGTGTTGACCATCGGCATTCAGACCGGCTGTTGGACCTAACGTTGAGTCTGAAGCAGGAGAACCGGCATCACCTAGCGCTGCAGCAGTACCAACCAATGCAATAGTTGCCATTGGCGAGAAACCAAAGGTTAAACAAAGCGGCACATAAATTGTCGCTAGAATGGGAATGGTCGAGAACGATGAGCCAATACCCATAGTTACCAACAAACCAACAACCAGCATCAATAATGCGGCTAGTGGTTTGTTATCACCAATGACATCAGCCAGTGAGGCAACCAGTGTTTCAACACCACCTGTTGCTTTCATCACCGCCGCAAAACCCGCGGCTGCAATCATGATGAAGCCGATCATTGCCATCATGTGAACACCTTTGGTGAAGACATCATGGGTTTCTTTCCACTTAATCACACCACCAAAAGTAAACATCATGAAGCCAACTAGGCCACCGATGATCATTGAGCCACTAAATAGCTGCGCACCCAGCGCGGCAATGATAGCACCAACAGCAATGTAGACATGCTTCATGTTGATTTGTGCTTGTTCTGGCTCGTTCGCAAGGATCTTCTCTTCAGAATACTCGCGAGGTTTGCGGTAACTGAAAAATACCGCGGTGAGTAAGCCGAACACCATACCAGCTGCTGGCAGTAGCATTGCCACTGGCACTTGGCTAGCAACAACATCTAATCCGTTATCATGCAGGTTTTTAAGCAAGATGTTGTTTAGGAATATCCCACCAAAACCAACAGGAAGTACCATGTAAGGCGTAACTAGGCCAAAAGTTAGTACACAAGCAATCAGACGACGGTCTAATTTCAATTTCGCAAATACATGCAATAGCGGCGGGATAACAATAGGAATAAACGCAATATGCACTGGAATAGCATTCTGAGAAGAGACGGCTAATAGCAGTAAAATGGTGAGAACGCTGTATTTCACGCCAGTTGCGGCAGCGGCATTATGGTGGCCACTGATACGTTTAATGACTTTTTGTGCAAGTACATCAGTAATGCCTGAACGCGAAATCGCGACAGCAAAAGTACCTAACATGGCGTAACTTAATGCAGTTGTTGCACCGCCGCCTAGGCCGCCTTCAAAAGCTGCGACAGTGTCTGCGAGGGGCATCCCGCCCACAAGGCCACCTAAAATGGCGCTAAAGGTCAGTGCTACGACAACGTTGACTCGCATCAAAGCGAGAATCAACATTACGCACACTGAAATTATTACTGGGTTCATAAAAACTAAAGTCCGTCAGTTTGTTTGTTATTTAGTATGGATGTTGTTTTCTTAGGGCTGTTTTGCTCCGATTAGTCAGTTTGCTGAATTTTTCCCACATGTCGAGCCTTTATTCATGTTTGTAGCGAATTAATCCGAAACGTATGCTTATTGTGTCGCATGTCTTAGTCTTGTCATTATCTCCTGTCTATACTGGTTATCGGCTGTGTTGTCAGAACAATACTGGCAATTGACAGCACTTATTTACTACATCACATGGAGTTACTTATGAGTGTTTTAGTTGGACGTTTAGCGCCTGATTTTACAGCGGCTGCGGTACTGGGTAATGGTGAAATTGTTGATCAATTTAATTTAAAACAGCACATCCAAGGGAAAGCGGCGGTTATCTTTTTCTACCCACTAGACTTCACTTTTGTGTGTCCGTCAGAACTGATCGCCTTTGATAAGCGTTTTGCTGATTTTCAAGCAAAAGGTGTTGAAGTGATTGGTGTATCGATTGATTCTCAGTTCTCGCACAACGCGTGGCGTAACACGGCAGTGGAAGATGGCGGTATTGGTCAGGTGCAATACCCGCTAATTGCTGATACTAAACATGAAATTTGTCAGGCGTATGATGTAGAGCACCCTGAAGCGGGCGTGGCATTCCGCGGTTCGTTCCTGATTGATAAAGAAGGGTTAGTGCGTCACCAAGTGGTGAATGACCTACCGCTTGGCCGTAATATTGATGAAATGCTACGTATGGTTGATGCCCTACAATTCCACGAAGAGCATGGTGAAGTATGCCCTGCTCAGTGGGAAAAAGGTAAAGACGGTATGGATGCATCACCAGAAGGCGTGGCGAAGTACTTATCGGCGCACACTGACGATTTGTAATTCCATGTGATAAATCGCGTTATAAAAAATAAAGGCGAGCCACTGGCTCGCCTTTGTTGTTTTAGCTCTATCAATTACGGTGTAGTGAACAAAACTGTGTCATCAGTGACAGTAGCTTTACCTGTCGTAATGAATGACGCTGTTTGTTTTTGCATTTCTGCTGTTACTGCTACAGAACCACCGACAGGTGTGAGTAATGAACTATGTGTACCTGCATTGAACAGGGTTGCAACACGAGAGCTAGTTGAAGTTTGGCCAGCAGTGCTTAGTTGTTCAAACCCTGCGATAAGTGGCATTGTGCCACCGAATGGTGAATAAGGTTTGCTTGATGCTAGCGATAAGGCATTTGGGATCACCTCGTCATCTTTCACGACATTAATCAATACAGGAATAGAAGGGTCGATCTTACCAAGATGGTTAATTGGGTCGACACTATCTAATACTGTCTGAGCGGCATACGCAAACTGAGTGAACAAACCATCAATCTCTGCCTTTTTAGCGGCTGAGAGTGAGTCGTAAAAGTCACTTACACACTTAGCTGACGTACTTGATCCACATTTCGCCTCTTTGTAGGTTTTGTAATCAGGAATGGTTGTTAACACCCCGTCTTTCACAGTGCCACCAAATGCCGTTGAGTTAAGCAGTAGGTAAGGGATACCTGCCCCTGGGTTAGCATATTGAGCGCGAGAGATCTTAAACATTCCTCCTTCAACAGCAGGATCTGGACTTAGTTTTCGGTTAGTTACCGCGGTAAAGTCGATCCCTGTGATAGCGCCTAGCGAGTGGCCCAGGAATCCGACACCTGAAGTTCCGAAAGTGAGTTTGTCGAATGGGGCAGGAACAGGGTTCCCAGCTAATTTCGTTGCAATCACGGAACCTAGTGCAGCTCGTAAACTCATTTGATCTGCCACGGATTGGCGTAAATTATCTCGGCCAACAGGTAAGTAGCTTAGATTCATGTATACGTCAGCATTGGCATCATCAGTCACCGTGCCGTCAGATAGCTTACGTGACCCATGTAATGGTAAGTCGATCGCCATTAATGCTGTACATTGAGTTGTGCTTAAAGTCGGAGCCAGTCCGTAAATATTTTCTTTTACAGAAGTAATACCGTGCTGGTAGATAGTTACTGGAACATTTGTGTCGTCTGCACATACCCCAGCTTTTGGTAGAATTAATAAATAATCAATCGTTTGTACTGATTTTAATTGAGGGATAGGGCTGTAACGTGTGATCTCACGATTAGCATCTAGTTGTTTACCGCCAACTTCGATTTTTTCACCCATAAGTTTTGTCATTAGAGTGACTTGGGTTGTTAAGTCACCTTCAGCCGCTTTTTTCAGATCGTCTTCAGTGATCTTCAAATCTGTCATTTTAGCTGCAACCGCGGCTTTTTCTGCGTCACTGCCTGATGCTAAAGTCGACTTCAGTATTGCAAGGCTTGGCATGGCACTTTGCCATGGCGTAGATTGCCATTTTTTACCGTTGACTTCAGTTTCGAGGAAGTATGGAACATTTAATTTTCCTTGATAAGCAGTAAATCCAAGTGTGTTAAGTGGGGCTGGCAGAGCAGAGGTGATATTTTGAGTTGCAGTAAAATCAAATTTTAATAGAGAGTTGAGTTTTTCCTCTGAAATATTATTCGGATTTGCGGTACCTTTCCAAACGGTGCTTGCTGGTTGTTGAGCTTTGAATGCACTTAAGGTTGATGCGATAGCGGCTTTAGTTGCGAACATCACATCACCCGCAGAAGCGGTTGAGAACCAGCTAGAGTAGATAATGCTATCTGCAGATGTGCCTGTTGCAGCTATCAAACCCTCAGTGAGATGAATGATTTTCTGCGCACCTTTTAGCTTTTCAACGGGTTCTGATTTTTTGGTTTTTAATGACGCATAAGAACCTGAAAGACCTACTTTATTGCCTTTAACGTCTTTCAAATCATCGGTTAGTGCGAACATGTAATGGCTAGAGGCATCTAGCGGTTTTATTGGCTGGGCGATAACTGATTTCCCTTGTACAAAGACTAGGTAGTCAGCGGTAAGATCGGGTGCTGCTGGGTTGAACGTTGCCTTCAGCACTACAGGTTGTTGTGCTGCTGGATCTGTTGTTGTTGGATCGGATACTTTGAGTAACTTAAAGGCTGTCACAATAGAAGTCGGATCTAGGTCGTTACCTTCAAATGAGATCATGATTGGTTGAGTGGTACTCCAACCGTCAGTACTGTTCATTGCAACTACAGGATCGGCAATGGATGTATTATCAGTGGGTAAACCAAGCGTGCCATCATTGGAGTCCATGAGCAGGAAGCTCGGGCGAGGCATATCAGCATCAGCACCTTGCAACTGGAATTTGACCTTAGTCGGTGCTTTTAGACTTTGTTGAATGCCTTGCTCATAAGAAATCGTGCTATCGCCTTCAATCGATGATTCATTGCCACAGCCAGTTAAGCCAAGGGTTGAAGCGATCATCAGCGCTAATAATTGTTTTTTCATTTGTTGCTCCATAGGGCATGTTCTAGGTGAGTGACTTAGTGTCAAAACACACCCTTAGAATGAGTAATTCATTTGCGCTGCACCAACAACGGCGCCACCGGTTGAAGTAAAGGTCAGTTCACCTGCGCTACTATCTTCGGTAAACGTGCCTTCTGTGCCGTGAATGTACGTCACACCTACATCTACGCTAAGCTGTGAACTGTATGCCCATGTCGCACCAGCCGAGTACCAGTAACGATCGGAGTCTGGAATGCTGAGTGTCGGCTTGCCTGCTTGTTCATCAAAAGCGAAACCTGTTCGTACTGTCCATTCAGGGTTAATACGGTAAGTACCACCAATGGCCCAACGGAAATTGTCTTCGTATTTTTCATCTTTCATGAAACACACGCCAGACATGCCGTTGTAATTACATTTGTCGTTGGTGGCTTTTAGCTCTTCGAACTTACTCCACTGCGTCCATTGCACGCTGTAGTGAACTGCAAACTCTTTGGTGAGAGAGTGATAACCCGAGAATTCTGCAATCGCGGGAAGCACAACAGGAAGGCTACCTACAGCCGTTGAACCTTTTTGTTTTGGTTCAATGATAGTGCCTTCGTAATCGGTGAATTCACCTTCAAACTCAAGGGAAACTTGCGAGCGGTAGCTCACGCCAAAACGGTGGTCTTCATTGACTTCATAAAGTGCGCCGACGTTCCAGCTCCAATCCCATGTGTCACCTTCCATACTGATTAGCTTATCTTCTGGCGAACCGCTAAATAAAGGTGCTAAACGGCCTAAGTGGCGGTTTAATTCAGCATCTGCATAAACCAAGCTGACACCACCACCAATGCTAAATTGGTCATTAATACGGTAAGCAACACTTGGATTTAAGTTGATGGTAATCAGTGAGGTTTTACCCGCAAGATCACCACTGGCGAAGTCGGTTGGGTACTCTGTAGTAACGCCATAGTTAGTAAATAGCGCTAAACCAAAAGCGAATTTCTCATTAATTGGTTGTACGTAGTAACCCGCAGGCACAAAACTAAGTGGTGCAACATCTTTAGCGGTTTGATTTGCGGCATGATCTTTTACGTCAATGTTGGGGTCGACAATACTGCCTGCGGCAGAAATTTGTGCGGAATCGAACATCATCATTGCTGCAGGGTTGCGAGCAATAACTGATGCGTTATCGGCAATAGCGGCTTCACCCGCGAAAGCGCGACCTAATCCTGATGCCGAATGCTCCGAAACTTGGAAACCAGCACTGTGTGCTTGGAGTGAGGTTAATGCGATGGTTACGGCTATGGCTGTGCGGTTTATTTTAATGGACATTTATGCTGCCTCTCTATAATGCTTCTTGTTCTTCATTCCATGAAAGAAAAAAATGAACGCTATGCGTTCAATAGCAGTATAAATATGCCCAACCTGTTTGTTAACCCCTTGTTATGGTTTGCATTCTATCTATTTGTTAATTATATGATCAATGTTCGGTTATTGTGTTTAAAACTGACGTTTAAAGCGGCAGTTTGCGTTTAGTTGACAGAGAAAAGCCCAGTAATACTGGGCTTTGGTAGGAGGTCTGATGAGGCGCTCTTGTTTGAATTATTGAGCGTTTTCTGACTCATCTGTTTGAGGGGCCACTAAAGGCCAGCCGCCTAATCTTTTCCATTTGTTAACAATCTCACAAAATAACTCGGCAGTACGCTCGGTGTCGTACAGTGCTGAGTGTGCTTCTTTGTTGTCAAAAGGGATCCCTGCGGTCTCACAGGCTTTAGCTAAAACGGTCTGACCAAAGGTTAAACCACTTAATGCTGCTGTATCGAAAGTCGCAAAAGGGTGGAAAGGGTTACGCTTTAATTTGGCACGTTCAGAGGCTTGCATCATAAAGCTGTGGTCGAAGTTTGCGTTATGCGCAACCATGATGGCACGTGAACAGCCAGCGGCTTTTAGTTCTTTGCGGACTTGCTTATAAATGGCTTTAATTGCCGTTTCTTCTGAAACAGCACCACGTAATGGGCTAAACGGGTCACGAATACCGTTGAAATCAAGGGCTGCTTGATGGATTATCGCCCCTTCAAATGGTGCAACGTGGAAATGTACGGTTGTTGCTGGTTTAAGCCAACCATCTTCATCCATTTCTAATGTCACAGCACACACTTCTAGCAGTGCATCGGTTTTGGCATCAAAGCCTGCTGTTTCAACATCAATAACAACAGGGAAGTAGCCGCGAAAGCGACTTTTCAGTGTATTTAGTTCGTTATCTTGGCTCATAGCACTATGGTTGCAATAAATTCAACGAGCATTATGTCAGATTCGGCACTTGTCGTGCAGTGTCCTAAAGATTTTTTTTCTCGATTCGATACAATAGGGGAGCGCGCATTAATGAGTTGGAAGGGTATGACAATTTTTTTGAAAACAGTGGTAACAGGTACAATGTTGTTTGTCAGTGTATTGAGCACCAGTGCCAGTGCGGCCAAACAGTATGTAGCTACCCCTGCTAGCTCAGAATGGAAAGTTGCAGTCGACACGCCTTTAGAATGCCGACTTATCCATCAAATTCCGAATTATGGTGAGGCGCAGTTTACGTCTAAAGCAGGTAAAAAAATCAATCTCGATTTTGAACTAAAAATGCGTCGTCCAATGGGGGAAACTCGCAGCGTTAATTTGGTGTCTATGCCACCACGTTGGATGCCAGGTGATGCGGCTGAACCTATGACGCGAATTCAATTTTTTAAGCAGTTTGACGGTTATGTTGGCGGGCAGAGTGCTTGGGCGATGCTAACAGAATTAGAAAGTGGCCGTTACCCAACATTCAGTTATCAAGACTGGCAGCATAATAATAAGTTAATCGAAGTGGGGTTGTCTGCGGTTTCTTTCCAATCCCCTTATCTGCAATTTAGTTCGTGCATTGGTAATCTGTTACCTTATAGTTTTGACGATATTGCCTTTACAGTGCTTCATTATGATCGCGACAGTGATGAACTAAATAAAGCCTCGCAAAAACGCTTATCTCAAATCACAGATTTTGTGCGTTACAGTGACGATATTGATCTTATTTTGATTGCGACTTATACCGATTCGATTGGCGGTAAGAATGTGAATCAAAACTTGTCAGAACGACGGGCGAAGAAGCTGGAAGAGTATTTCATGACACTGGGTTTACCTAAAGACAGGATCCAAGTGGAAGCCTTTGGTAAGCGTCGCCCGATTGCTGATAATGAGTCGCCAATCGGCCGTAACAAAAACCGACGCGTGGTGATTTCTTTGGGGCGCAGCTTGATCTAATGAAGTCATTTGATTTAGTGAAGGTGGTTGTTCGAATGAATGGATCAGTTATTTGCTGATTCGTGAACAACATAGAAAATAAAGAAAAACGCGCTGCCTAGCCTCAGCGCGTTTTTTATTAGTTGTGGCGTCTATATAAGAGGCTCTGTTGAACTAATGCAGTTTAAAACGTGCAATGAGTTCACACTGACTGCTAACGGTAATATTCTCGACTTGTTGCGCCACTATTGGATTGGGGTGACGTTTTAAAAATTCGATTAACGCCGATTTACAGCAACCGATAGACTCAACGAACGTATCACACTCTTTACGAGGGCATTGTGGGATAAGCGCCATCACTTGTTCAGAAGCTAGCTGCAAATATTTAAGCTCGTATTCGCTATCACCTGCATTGCGCCAAAATGCCGCAAGGTTATGACATGAAACAACCTTAATTGTTAGTAACTCTTCAAACTCATCACGCGTTCCTTGCAGTGGCTCAAGCTGTTGCGCTGCCGCCAGTGCAAGTTGGTAATGAATGATAGACATCATTGGCTTCTGCTCTCGTTCAGATTCGTTAGCCAATAAGGTATGAGTTTCCCAGCGTGATACGTCCATGATTATCCCTTTATTATGCTGAGTGCAAAGCATCAAGGTAGTGTTGTTGTACTTGATCCCAGTCCACAACATGCCACCAAGCATCGATATATTCTGGGCGTTTATTTTGGTAGCTGATGTAGTACGCGTGTTCCCACACATCGAGCGCTAATACAGGAATGCCCTGCACGCTTTCTACATCCATCAGTGGATTATCTTGATTGCTGGTGGTTGATATCTCTAATCGTCCTTCAACGACGGATAACCAGATAAAACCAGAGCCAAAGTGATTGGCTGCAGCGGCAGAAAATTCAGCTTTGAAATCGTTAAAGCTACCAAAGTGGCAGTTAATCGCTTCTGCTAATAAGCCAGAAGGCATACCACCACCTTGTGGTGACATGCATGCCCAATACAAGTTGTGGTTGTAATAGCCACCACCGTGGTTTCTGACGGCGGGTGAGTATTGCGATACTTTGGCAAAGATCTCAGGCAGTGATTGTGTTTCGAGTTCAGTACCGCTTATTGCCGTCATAAATTTATCGAAGTAGGTGCGATGATGACGCGCGTGGTGGATTTCCATCGTGCGCGCATCTATGTACGGTTCTAGTGCGTCATAGGCATAAGGCAGCGCTGGGAAAGTGAATGACATATCGTATCTCTCTTGGTTTTTTATTATCGTATTGATAATCATTATCAATATCAACCATGAATTTTGTACGATAATTAATTTGCTTGCAGTCTCACACTTCAATGAAAAAAGCCAAAGCAAGGCTTTGGCTTATAGATACAAGGATCAAAAGGGAGGGTAATAAGGCTAATCGCGTTGAATCAGCTCTATTTGATAACCGTCAGGGTCTTTCACAAAAGCGATGTGAGTCGAACCGCCTTTTACAGGCCCAGGCTCACGAGTTACATTCCCACCAGCTGCTTTAATAGCATCACAAGTGGCGTAAACATCCGATACACCAATGGCAATATGACCAAATGCAGAGCCCATGTCGTACTCAGTAGTATCCCAGTTATAGGTCAGCTCGATCACCGCACCTTGAGATTCATCGCCATAACCAACAAAAGCGAGGGTATATTTATAGGCTTCGTTCTCACGCTTGCGCAGTAAATCCATCCCCATTACATCGGTGTAAAAAGCGATAGAGCGGTCTAAATCTCCCACGCGTAGCATGGTATGTAAAATACGTCCGTTTGCCATGAATCCTCTGATTTAACGATATAAATTAGTTTTATTTTATACGAATTCTATCAATTATCTAATCTATCATGATTTACAAAATGATGAGGGAATGAACGAGATCTTAAGGAAAAAAAGCCGCAGAAGCGGCTTTATTGGGTTTTATCTTTATGCACTACTAATTAGCTGGAACATGAGGTGTGAAAATAAACGGAGGTTTTGGTACTGCTTCAAAGTTCTCGTTAATGCTGGTTACATCTTTGTCTATAAAAGTGAAGCTATCAAGTAAAAAAGCACTCGTAGCATCAGCGTTGAAGGTGAAGTTGTAGTTTGGCATTGATCCTGATAACGGAATATTTACAGTTAAATTCTCTAGACTTCCATTTTCAGCCTGAACTTCGATACCAACTTCTGTGAAAGTCGTTTTATTTATCACTGTTGAAGTAACTTGATACCAACGGCTGTTAGGTACAGATAAACAGGCTGTTTGGGACCCCATATCACCATAAATGCAAATACGGTTGTTCATGCCAGAGTGATTATCAAAACTGATTTGGAAGTGGTTATTGTATTGCTCACTCATTATAAGTGAGAAACGATCATTCAAATCTGTAGAGAAGCTTACTTGATAATCAAAATCACTCGGTGAAGGAATGTTTTCTAATAACTTTACTGCTAGGTTACCGCCATACATTTTCAAAACATTGCCATCAGTAAATTTAGATGGATGCTCTGGCTCTGCTACCTTCCAAGTGTTCTGATCGCGTACCGTCCAGTCAAAGGTACGGTCTGCATCATTTGCTTGAGCATGCATTAATGAGATCCCATCGCTATCTTGTGCTTGTTTATCAATAAACACACGATAGTTCGTCGACCACTCTAATGGCTTGTTATCTGTTGCTTGGTTGTTATCTTGGTCAAACAAGATATGCGCCATGCGGTTTAACCAAACCACCATATTGCCGATAGGCTGGCTATGTGTGGTATCTGAGATTGTTAGGTTATCTTCGACGCTTTGCGGGTCCATCCACTTGTTGAATTCAAGTGTACCCGAGAATTGATCTTGATCGTGTAGCTTAAGACCTAGCACTTTTGGATAGCCGCCTGAGTTTTCAGGGCGTTGTGGGCGTAGCACTTCCATATCCGCAATAGTCAGAGCGTCGCCATGTACCGACGTAGTCTCATTAAAGGTTAAATACTCAGACTCCGGTTTACCTTGGCTTAGCGCTAGGGTGTCAATTTCACCAGACACCATGATTGAGCTCGCATTATCAAAACCGGTAAAGAACAAGGTGTCACCTGCTAGTTTCCATGATTCAATACTTAGGCGTTGAGTTGCCCAGTCTTGGTCAAAGAGTTTAATCGTTTCACCATCAACAATACGGGTAATACCGATAATATCGCGTTGCCCGTAGTTAAGGTTACTTTCTTCTTCTATGTAATAAGCATGACCTTTGGCCACTTGCATTTGTTGGTTTTGATTATAGTAATGATCACTCGGTAACTTGATCGTCACTAATTTATTATTATCAAATGGTAAGCGACGCATTAAATGTGCTTGTTCGTACCAACTTCCATCTGGGCCACTAACAGACTCGTTATAAACGCCATAGATATAGCCATCATCACCCATAATAATGCTATTAAGGTAGTAAGAGCTCATTTGATTGGAGTGGCCAGAAAGTGTGGATTTATTTACGCCACCAATGAAGACTTTGCTAGCTTGAGCAAAGCTGAAATTGTTGTAACTGTTATCACGTGAATAAATGACGGTATTGTGATCATCAACGGTATACCAGCCATTACTCCATTGATCTTTTTCAAGTTCGACTGTGCTGAGTGTGTCATTTGCCAAGTCTGGGATCATCTTGAGTTTTTCAGCGCGGTAAACCAAAGAGTTAGCTTTAGTGACAATGAAGCTGCTCACTGAGTCAACATCTGTAGTAAGTAGTTTCTTATTACCTTGAGTATCAATACGAGTCAGAGGGGCGCTTGGTGAATTGTAATCAAAATCAAGATAGCCATCGTCATTGATAGAAAACCCTCGGCTTAGAAAATAAGCATTACCAGCACCATCAAATTGAAGCGGCTTAAAGCGGCCATCGTTGACTTCGTTCCAATAGCCGTAAGGCATTTCAGCGACTAAGCCTTCAGCTAAGCAGCTCCAATTGTTGTTTTTTACATTAACTTTGAAAATCGCACAGTTAGTCGCTCTAAGAATATTTTCGCTTTCCCATGCATTCATTGCGTCAATCACGACGTAAAGGTAATTACCATCTTCACTAAGAACGCTGTAACTGACTTTTGAGCTGTAAACAGATTCAATCGCTTCTCGAAGCTGACCTTTATCATCCAACGTGTAAAAATTACTTGAAGTGTCGGTGTTAGATGCAGTTAAAAGTGATTTATTAACAAGTAGTTGGTTGTTAGATGTAGAAACAACACTGGTAGCGCCAGCAATATTAAAGGAGAAGTTTTCAGGAGATGGATTTTCAGGGTATTTGGGATTGCCAACATTATCGTCAGAACTATCACCGCCACCACAGGCACTTAGGGTCAGTGCTAAAAGCACAGAAAGAGAAACTGTATTGAACTGCATTGCTGATACTCATGTCACTAAATTTAATGGAATGATATACCATTAATATTGAGTATGGAATACTGTATATGGTTGTCGTTTATATGAACATGTAATGAATTTGCTATTTCTTATAACTATTTTGTGCTTCTTTAAGGACAAAAAAAGCTGCATAAAGCAGCTTTAGTGGGTGATGTAATCAGAATTACTCGTCAGGATAAATCTTATCTTTGAATTCACATAAGTCTTCGATAATGCAGCTGCCACAGCGTGGTTTGCGGGCAACACAGGTGTAGCGACCGTGCAAGATCAGCCAGTGATGGACATCGACTTTGAATTCTTTGGGTACAACTTTTAGTAGCTTTTCTTCTACTTGATCGACGTTCTTGCCCATGGCTAGTTTGGTGCGGTTAGACACGCGGAAAATATGAGTATCGACAGCAATAGTTGGCCAACCAAAGGCGGTATTAAGCACAACATTCGCGGTTTTTCGACCAACCCCTGGCAGTGCTTCAAGTGCTTCACGGTTCTCTGGAATTTCTCCGCCGTGTTTCTCAAGCAAGATGCGGCAGGTTTTGATGACGTTTTCTGCCTTGGCGTTAAATAAGCCGATCGTTTTGATGTATTCCTTTACGCCATCGACACCTAGATCAAAGATCGCTTGTGGGGTATTGGCGATAGGATAAAGTTTGTCGGTGGCTTTGTTAACGCTGACATCTGTTGCTTGTGCTGACAGTAAAACCGCGATCAGCAATTCAAATGGTGAATTCCATTTTAGCTCTGTTTCTGGATGGGGGTTTTCGGCACGTAATCGTTCAAGGATCTGAACGCGCTTTTCATTATTCATAGTGTCGTTGCTTCCAAGCTGATTAAGCCTTGCGGTGTATAAGCAAGTAGGGAGGATAGGTGGTTGAGTCACCTATCTACACCGCAAAGCCTGTGATTATCGTTATTTTTCGTGTGTTTTTACGTTAGTTTGGAGATGTTACTCGCACACGTTCAATTGTTGGTTTGGGTTTTACTGTTGCGTTTTTTTGCTCTCGTTTTTTATCAATCACGTTCTTCAGTGCAATCATAAACCCAACACCAATAAAGGCACCCGGTGGCAGCATTGCCAGTAAGAAGCTGCTGTCGAAATGAAAGACTTCGATGCGCAATACTGACGCCCAATCCCCTAATAGTCGATCAGCCCCATCAAACAAAGTACCGTTACCCAAGATCTCTCGCATTGCACCTAAGACAACCAGTGCGGCTGTCATGCCTAAACCCATCCATAAACCGTCTAAGGTTGCTGGAATAGGGTCATTCTTAGAGGCAAATGATTCTGCGCGGCCAATGATGATACAGTTGGTAACAATCAATGGAATGAAGATACCGAGTGATTGGTATAAGCCATAGGTAAATGCATTCATTAATAGCTGAACACAGGTCACGAGTGAAGCGATGATCATGACGAAAACGGGGATGCGCACTTCAGATGGTACCCACTGACGCACCAGTGAAACAATCAGGTTTGAGCCAACCAACACCATAGTGGTCGCTATGCCTAAGCCGAGGGCGTTAGTTACTGTTGCTGAAACAGCAAGCAGTGGACATAACCCAAGGAGTTGGACAATGGCTGGGTTGTTATTCCACAAACCATTCTTCATCAGTTCTTTATTTATCGTGCTCATAATTATGATTCACCCTGACAGTTCAGTGGTTGATTCAACAATGCTTGCTGGTGGCGAGTATAGTAAAGCGAAACATTCTTTACCGCTTTTACGACGGCACGTGGCGTAATTGTTGCGCCTGTGAATTGGTCGAATTCACCGCCATCTTTACGAACAGCCCATGCAGGATCATTTTCGCCCGCGAGTTTTTTGCCAGTGAAAGATTCAATCCAGTGACTAATACGCATTTCAATCTTATCGCCAAGTCCTGGGGTTTCTTGGTGGCTCAGAATACGCACCCCCGTCACGACACCCGTAGGGTCTAGCCCCACAATAAGCTTGATTGCACCGTTATATCCATCTGGTGCAATTGCTTCGATAGCCACACCGCTTGGCTCACCTTTTTTGCTTGCTAAATAAGCAGGCATTGGCGCTTGAGTACCTAGGTATTGCTCATTGGTGATCAAGGTACAGCTTTTATAAAGCTCATTATCATGGCTTTCTGCTGGAATGACCTGATTCAATACTTTCAACAGCTCTTTTTGCTGTTGTTCTAATATACGGTCTTGCGTCAATAGATTAGTGACGGCAACTAAGGCAGTTGCTAGCAACGCAAAGATTGCCAGTACACCACCATTTTTTTTCATAGCTTGGATCATGGTGGTTCCTTATTTATGACCAAATGTGCGAGGGCGGGTGTAGTAGTCAATCAGTGGTACACACATATTGGCTAGCAACACACTGAATGCGATGCCGTCAGGGAAACCGCCCCAAGTACGAATGAGATACACCAGAATACCAATGAGAGCACCAAACACGAGGCGACCTTTGGTGGTCGTGGCGGCAGATACAGGATCGGTCGCAATAAAGAATGCACCGAGCATAGTTGCCCCCGAGAAAAGGTGGATCAGCGGAGATGCCGTACCATCAGGGTTGAATAGGAAACCTAAACTGCTGATAACAAATAGCGCACTCAACATACCTACTGGGATATGCCATTGGATAACCCGCATTTTTAGCATAACTAAGCCACCAATCAGGAAGCCAAGGTTAATCCACTCCCAACCAATGCCAGCAATGGTACCGAATATAGGCTTTGCCAGCGTTTCCGTGGTGGTGAGCCCCGTTGTTAGCGATGTTTTCAGTGTATCAAGCGGAGTGGCCATGGTAACACCATCAACTGACGCTCGTAGTTGATGAGCACTAAAACCATCTTGAGTGAACCCCGTAAAAATAGTAAGCAAGCTATCGATGAACGACACAGGTTCTGCCGCTAAAGATTGTGGTGGTAACCAGGTTGTCATTTGTACTGGGAATGAAATCAACAGCACTACATACGCCACCATGGCTGGATTGAACAGATTCTGTCCCAATCCACCATAGAGGTGTTTGGCGATGATAATAGCGAAAACCACACCGATGACTGTGATCCACCAAGGGGCAAGTGGCGGAATCGAGATACCAATCAACACACCTGTGAGTAGCGCACTGTTATCTCTCAAGTACGGCAAGAGAGGGCGTTGACGCAGTTTAAGAATAATAGCCTCTGCGCTGACGGCAACCGTCGACGCTAACAGGATATTGATTAATGTACCCCAGCCAAAGAAATACCATTGAGCGGCAACACCAAATGCACAGCATAGAATGACTGTGCGCATTAAGTCGCGCGTACTACGGCGACTGTGTGCATGGGGGGAACTGGCAATATTGAACGCCACGGCTTAGTTATCCTCGTTATTCTGTTGAGCTGCTTTTTCAGCTTGTTCTTTTGCTTGCTGCGCAGCTTTACGTGCTTTAGCACGGGCGACGGCAGCAGCGACAGCGGCTTTTTTCGGATCGATAGTTGGTTCTGAATCTTGAACTGGTTCGTTACTCGCTGGTTCATTACGAATAGCTTCGTTGCTAGTCGGTTCATGACTAGCCGCTTCAGTTGATTCAGTGCTATCAGCTTGTTCTTTTGCTTGCAGAGCAGCTTTGCGTGCTTTGGCGCGTGTGACGGCAGCAGCAACAGCAGCTTTTTTCGGATCAGTTGCAGGTTCAGTCGCAGATTCAGTCTCTGTCACTTCTTCACTGCTTTCTACCGTTTCAGGCTGGCTTTCAGCTTGCTCTTTTGTTTGTTGAGCAGCTTTGCGTGCTTTGGCGCGTGCGACGGCAGCAGCAACAGCAGCTTTTTTCGGGTCAACTGCAGGTTCAGTCGCAGATTTAGTCTCTGTCACTTCTTCACTGCTTTCTACCGTTTCAGGTTGGCTTTCAGCTTGATCTTTTGTTTGTTGAGCAGCTTTGCGTGCTTTAGCTCGGGCGACGGCCGCAGCAACAGCAGCTTTTTTCGGGTCAGTCGCAGATTCAGTCTTTGTCACTTCTTCACTGCTATCTACCGTTTCAGGCTGGCTTTCAGCTTGCTCTTTTGTTTGTTGAGCAGCTTTACGTGCTTTAGCACGGGCGACGGCCGCAGCAACAGCAGCTTTTTTCGGGTCAGTTGCAGGTTCAGTCGCAGATTCAGTCTTTGTCACTTCTTCACTGCTATCTACCGTTTCAGGCTGGCTTTCAGCTTGCTCTTTTGTTTGTTGAGCAGCTTTGCGTGCTTTAGCACGGGCGACGGCAGCAGCAACAGCAGCTTTTTTGGGGTCAGTTGCAGGTTCAGTCTCTGTCACTTCTTCACTGCTATCTACCGTTTCAGGCTGGCTTTCAGCTTGCTCATTTGTTTGTTGAGCCGCTTTACGCGCTTTAGCACGGGCTACGGCAGCAGCAACAGCGGCTTTTTTCGGATCGGCCTCAGCTTGCTGACTTTCTACAGATTCAGTCTGAGATTCGTTTTGTTGTACGGCTTTACGTGCTTTAGCACGGGCGATGGCAGCAGCAACAGCGGCTTTTTTCGGATCGGCCTCAGCTTGCTGACTTTCTGCAGGTTCAGTCTGAGATTCGTTTTGCTGCGCGGCTTTACGTGCTTTGGCACGAGCAATTGCAGCGGCCACAGCATCTTTCTTCGCATCGCCTGATACTTGTGTTTCAGGCGTTGTTTCAGTTGAGCTATCGTTTTGTTCTGCTTGAAGCGTTGCTTTTCGCTCACGTGCTTGGCGCTTACGTTCTTCACGTAATTTCGCCATTTCAGTGTTATCAGGTACGTCATTACCAGCTTGCTGAGCGGCTGCTTGTTTCGCTTTAGCGCGTGCAATGGCTGCCGCTACCGCTGGCTTTTTATCATTTGTAGGCTCGGCAGAACTTGGTGCTGCTGATTCGGCTTGCTTGGCTTTCACGCGTGCAATGGCTGCTGCTACGGCATCATCGCTGCCATTCGAGGACATCTCTTTACGGCGATCATCGGCGGCTTTCTTAAAGCGGTTTTCACGTTCTGCTTTATCGCGTTCCATACGCGCGGTTTTCGCTTCAAAGCGTAAACGGGCTCGTTCTGCATTGGCTTCATCTTGCTGACGCGCAGTAATTTCTGCTTTTGCTTGGCGATAGTACTGCACCAAAGGTATTTCACTAGGGCAGACATACGCACATGCACCACATTCGATACAATCGAACAGGTTGTACTCTTCGCACTTATCGTAATCTTGGTCTTTGGCGTACCACTGTAATTGCTGTGGTAATAGCGCTGAAGGACAAACATCTGCACATGCACTACAACGAATACAGGCCATCTCGTGTGTGTGTAAAGGCAATTCTTTACGCTTAGGTGCCAGCACACAGTTGGTCATTTTAGTGATTGGCACATTAGGGTGGGGCAGCGTAAAGCCCATGAGTGAGCCGCCAATGATCACACGCGGGTATTTCTTATCCGGTTGATAGCTGAAGCTATCCAATAAGTAAGAAATGGGCGTGCCCAAGCGCGCAAAGACATTTCCGCGTTGATTAAATGCTTCACCCGTTAAGGTGACAACGCGTTCAATTAATGGCTCACCATCGATGATTGCGCGTTTAACCGCAAAAGCCGTACCTATATTTTGTACAATCACCCCAACAGACGTCGAACGTGCTTGGCTTGGTACTTCACGACCAGTCAGTACTTTAACGAGTTGTTTTGAGCTACCTGATGGGTACTTTGTTGGGATAACACGTATAAGAATCTGATCATCTTCTGAAACGTGTTGTTCTAAAATACGAATCGCATCGGGCTTGTTATCTTCAATCCCGATGATCGTCAGTTTAGGTTTGACGATATGTTGAAGAATACGAATACCTTCAATGACTTCTTCTGCGTAATCTTGCATCAGGCGGTCATCGGCGGTGATGTAAGGTTCACACTCGGCAGCGTTGATAATCAGGATATCAACGTTACCAATACCCCCTTGAAGTTTACGGCTGGTTGGGAAGCCTGCACCACCAAGACCTGCAATACCACTTAGGCGAATTTGCTCGATTAAATTAGAAGGTTCTTCAGTCGTGTAATCTGCAATGGACGTTTGTGTGCCCCACTGATCGTCACCATCACTATCAAGTACGATACACAGATCGGATAAACCCGATGGATGCGCGATGGTGCGCTCTTCAATCGCGCTAATGATGCCAGATGTCGGTGCGTGAACAGGCACACACATTGCGATATCACCTTTAGTTAAAGGTTGACCTTTTAATACGCGATCGCCAACAGCAACAATGATGTCGCCTTTTGCGCCAATATGTTGCTTTAGCGGCAGTACCAATTGTTGTGGCACACCTGCATGTTGGATCGGCGCATTGCTTGAAATGGTTTTATTTTCTGGTGGATGAATACCACCATGAAAGTCCCACAGCTGGCCTTGTTTGATTTGTTCGATAATTGACAGCATGGTTACTCTACCTTGTCGCTCGGTTCTGCAGGAAGGTTTACAACGGGGATCTGGTTTAGATTCCACTTCCAACTGTCTGGCGTTGTTTCGACTGGGATCATTTCAATACAGTCGGTAGGACAAGGTGCAACACACAAGTCACAGCCGGTACATTCATCTTTAATGACAGTGTGTAATGCTTTAGTGCCGCCAACAATGGCATCGACAGG
Source organism: Photobacterium sanguinicancri (assembly GCF_024346675.1). Taxonomy (NCBI): domain Bacteria; kingdom Pseudomonadati; phylum Pseudomonadota; class Gammaproteobacteria; order Vibrionales; family Vibrionaceae; genus Photobacterium; species Photobacterium sanguinicancri. The sequence goes on along the minus strand of NZ_AP024850.1, from coordinate 2,532,650 downwards.
GCATGCTTGAATACATTTGGTGCAGCCAATGCACATATCTTCGTGGATAAAGGCTACTTTCTTAATTGATAACGCTTCGTCATGGGCGGCGTCTGGTACGTCGACACCCATAAGATCGGCCAGTTTTTCGATAGTAGCTTGGCCGCCGGGAGGACATTTGTTGATGTCGTCACCATTCGCGATTGCCTCTGCATAAGGGCGACAGCCTGGGTAACCACATTGGCCACATTGTGTTTGCGGCAAGATAGCATCGACTTGCTCGACAATAGGGTCCGCTTCGACCTTAAATCGAATAGAGGCAAAACCCAAAATCAAACCAAAAATGGCGGCAAGTACGGCGATTGCAATTACTGCAATTAAAATTCCGCTCATATTACAGTTTCACCAATCCAGTAAAGCCCATGAAAGCCAACGACATTAATCCAGCAGTGATCATTGCAATAGATGCACCTTTAAATGGTTCTGGTACATCGGCGGCTGCAATACGTTCGCGCATCGACGCGAATAGAATCAGCACTAACGAGAAGCCCACCGCAGCACCAAATCCATAAATAACAGATTCGGTGAAATTGTGTCGCTCATTGATGTTAAGTAGGGCAACACCTAAAACGGCACAGTTAGTGGTGATTAGCGGTAAGAAAATGCCCAGCAAACGGTAAAGCGTTGGGCTGGTTTTGTGTACGACCATTTCCGTGAATTGCACCACAACCGCAATCACAAGGATAAAGCTAAGCGTACGCAAGTATTGAATGCCAAGGGGAACCAAGATGTAGGTTTCAACCAAATACGCACACACAGATGCGAGCGTTAGCACGAAGGTCGTGGCTAAGCCCATACCAATTGCAGTTTCCAGTTTTTTAGATACACCCATAAAAGGGCATAAGCCTAAAAATTTGACTAGCACAAAGTTGTTAACCAGCACTGTGCCGACAAGTAATAGCAGGTATTCAGTCATACCGTCTTAATTATTTTGAAAGAGATCTGCATATTATCTGACTTTGGGCAAGCGATAACAACACCTCTCTTGCAGGGTTTTTCAAGAGTGCTGTTTCTTTAAGCATTAAACGACCGCCATGTAGTGATAAATGAATAGCTTGTTATGATTTTTTACGTGGAAAGTCAGTTGATGGCGCATTTATTCACATCTGTTTGCAGAGCATATTTTTGGCGGTCTTCATCATGTTGCGTACTTGTATATGCGAGAGGTTGTCTAATGTAACTTGGCTGTATTTAAAATTTTGCGGTATGAGCAAAATTTAGTGATACATATAGCAATAAGCACTCTCTAGCAGTGTTTGGTGTTGTTTATGTGCCATAGGTCAAAATTTCACAGTGCATTGTTAGGCAGTATTGCCGAGCAAATAATTGGAGAGTCTTGATTTTATGGAATATTTATTCACCCTTGCTATCGTCGGCCTTGTGGCGTATTCGATGCTTAAAAAGTTTAACCCACAAGCAACGCTGATCACGGCTGGCTTATTACTATTAGCTTTTGCACAAATTATGGATATATCGCCTGTGCTGGCTGATGGTAAAACGCAAGGTGCCTTGTTTTTTGATCTTTGGCAGCGCTTTACTGAAATTACCAACAGCCGTCTAGGCAAAGTTGGTTTAACACTGGTATCTATTGCGGGTGTGTCAACATACCTAAACCACATCGGGGCTTCTCAAGCCTTGGTTAAGTCGACATCACGCCCAGTAATGGCCGTTAAAAGCCCATATGTATTGCTTGCGTTAGTGCTGGTGTTTGTTTCTATCATGTATGTGTTTATTACTGGGGCCACATCATTATCATTGCTATTGATGGGTACGTTATACCCAGTACTGCGTAATGCGGGTGTGAGTGCAAAAACGGCGGTTGCAACCATTGTTATCCCGACTGCGTGGGAGTATGGTCCAGGCCAGATCAATGCCGTTATTGGTGCCAATGCGATTAACGTTGAAATTATGGATTTCGTGGTTAACCACCAAACCGTTTTCCAATTGTTACTACTTGTTTCTATTCCGCTGGTAAACATCGCTTGGCAGCGTTACTGTGACAAACGTGAAGGATACGATCCGGCACAAGATCGCGGTAAATATTTACAAACATTAGAAAAGCAACATGATGACAATGATCAAGTACCGGGTTTCTACGCGTTACTGCCTGTATTGCCATTTGTGTTCTTGTTTGGTTTCTCAAGCATGGTGATGGAATCTATTACCATGACCATTCCTATCGCGATGATGTCGACTATTACGATCTGTATCGTGATTGAAGCGATCCGTTTCCGTTCTATTCAACGTGCATTCAATAACTTTGAAGCATGGTTGAAAGGTACAGGGATGATTTTTGCTAGCGTTTTAACCTTAATGATTGCGGCTGAATTCTTCTCTGCTGGTTTGAATAACATTGGGGCAATCACGGCACTGATCGATACTGCTAAGTCATTTGATTTAGGTCCAAGTGGTATCGTTGTTGTGTTCTCTGGCTTTATTTTGTTAACGGCATTTATTACCGGTTCAGGTAATGCGCCTGTAATGGCATTCATCCCAATTGTGCCGCAAATTGCGACAGACTTTGGTGTAAACCCGTTACTACCATTAGTACCAATTCTATTTGCTGCTGGTATCGGCCGTACTATGTCTCCAGTCGCTGGTGTAATCATTACCGTTTCTGGTATGGCGAACATTACACCGATTGATGTAATTAAACGTACGTCAGTACCTATGATCAGCAGCATGCTGGTGGTACTTGTACTGGCTGTATTCAAATACTCGTAAGGATAAGAAAGATGGATATTTTAATGTTAAGCAACGGCAAAATTGCCGGAAATGACCATGTAATGGGTTTTGCGAGTGAAGCAATTATTGAGCAAGTGAAGCGTACTGGTGCCAAAAATTGGGTACTGATTCCGTATGCGGTGATTCGCTCAAGCCATGATGATCGCGTTGCTATGGTACAGCAAACGTTTGATGCACTTGGACTAGATTGTAAAGTAACAGGTCTTCATCAAGCGAAAGACCCTGTTGCTGCGTTAAAAGCAGCAGACGGTATTTTAGTGAGCGGTGGTAACACTTGGGTACTAAACAAAACATTACATGATTTAGGCTTAGTGGGCCCGATTCGTAGAGCGGTATTAGACCTTGGTGTGCCATACATTGGCTGGAGCGCAGGTACTAACATTGCTTGCCCTACGATTCGCACTACTAATGATATGCCGATTATTACAGGTGCTATTTTACCGTCACTGAACCTTGTGCCGTTCCAAATTAATCCACATTACTTGGAAGCGAAAGTTGAAGGCCATAACGGTGAAACCCGTGATGAGCGCATTCAAGAGTTCCTTGAAGTGAATAAGCATGAGCCTGTGATTGGTATTCCTGAAGGAACATGGCTACACCTGCGCGATGGTGAGTTAAGCTACCACAGTGCCAACGGTAAAGATTTGAAGCTATTTAGCTATGGTAATGAGCCAGTTTATTACACTGAAGGTCAAGACATTCAGTTCTTAATGGATCATAGCTGTTAATTACAAGATATAAGCAATTTATAGGCAGGCTATTAAGCCTGCCTTTTTTGTGCCTGATAATTGGAAAAGAACCGGGCTTGATGGACCGAGTCCATTTGAGTATGAGAAGACGATTCAGAAAACACAGGGTATTTCATAGATAAAAAGCACCATTGCTAAATATGGGAAAACTACAATGCCAGATGGTAATTCCATGAGAGCATGTAAAAAACACTATTTTGATGTTCATATGAAGGGGATGCAGCCTATAAATAGAAAGTGTGATCTTGGTTTGAGTTGTCATTATTATGAAATTTCATCATCTTATGAACAAAAAGTAATGTTTCATTAGTGTTAAATTGAATAAACACATCATTTGTGTGAATTAATTATTAAACCCATTAAAAGTGGTGGTTAACCTGATCAAAAATGGTGTTGTTTGCTGACTTAACTATAAGAAATGAGCGTTTGGATTGTAGTGTGGCACGTGAGTGTTGTGTTCTTGGCGTTTTCTGCCAAAAAAATTTATAAAGTCAGCAGTAAATACAGTTTTTAATTTCAACTTCAGTGCCATATTTCGTCTAAAAGCTGTTCAAATACGCAAATAAACTGCCTTGTTTTATATATCTGGTTTATCTAACCATTATCATTAATTTATCTGGTTTTTATCACTGCATGGTGCAGTTATGAGAGGGCGTGTGTCAGTTAAAAATTCATTCAATATCCGAAATGCAGCAGCCGATACATTCGCAATGGTTATTTTTAGCTTTATTGCAGGCATGCTAATTGAAGTGTTTATTTCTGGTATGACGTTAGAGCAGTCGCTTGCGTCACGTACTTTGTCTATCCCGATTAATATTGCGATTGCATGGCCTTATGGCGTATTTCGCGATGCAATGCTGCGTGCGGGTAAGCGCTTATCAACATCAGGTTGGATGCGTAGTGTGGCTGATATGTTGGCTTACGTACTATTCCAGTCACCGGTGTACGCAATGATATTGCTAGTGGTTGGTGCGGATACAGACCAAATCATGAAAGCAGTTGCGAGTAACGCGGTTGTCTCTGGTGCACTTGGCGTGGTTTACGGCCACTTTTTAGATGCTTGTCGTAAAATGTTCAAAGTACCGGGTTACTACCACGCTCAGTGATCTATTTTTACACAGGCAAATCTGAATTGATTAAAGCTTGATATATGATCCAGATATAAAAAAGGTGCCATGCGGCACCTTTTTTGACCTTGTTTATTGCCATTTATTGCTGCGTTTATGTCTTTGCGAAGCGCCTACGCGCAAAGGGATGTGACTTTTGATTCTTGATAGCGACTTCTAGCTGTGGATGAGCGATATCAATATTGTGTTGGATGAATTTCTGTTTGATACGACAGTGTAAGTCATGTGTCAGACTCAGACGGTGCCCCGTTTCTGCGGCATAGGCACGTACTTCAAAGTTTTGACAATCTGCAGATAGACCAAGGAAGAAGACTTCGGGTGCTGGGTTATCAATAACAAGTTCACATTCATGGGCAGCATCAAACAATAGTTGAGTGACTAGTTCGCTATCAGCCATGTATTTGACGTTAATTGTAAGCGTCACACGAGTAATGGCATCAGACAGCGACCAGTTAACAAATTGTTCAGTTACAAATGCTTTATTCGGCACAATCACTTCCTTGCGATCCCAATCTACAATAGTGGTTGCGCGAGTTTGTATTTTAGCGATAACACCAGTGAGGTCGCGAATTGTCACGGTATCACCAATACGGATTGGTCGTTCAAACAAGATGATAATACCCGAGATAAAGTTGGCGAATATCTCTTGTAAGCCAAAACCAAGCCCGACACCTAAAGCTGCCACAAGCCATTGCATCTTTGACCAATCAAATCCGATTAAGCCTGAACCGACAATAATGCCGACAAAAATAGTAATGTAACGTGTTAGTGATGTTAGTGCGTAACCAGTACCTGGGCTGAGCTCTACATGCTGAAGGATTAATAACTCCATAGCCGCTGGTAAATCTCGTGCAAATACGGCGGTTAGACCAAAGGCCAATAAGGCGAGGAAGGCACTTTTGACGGTTATAGCGCTGAGTTCGTCAATGCCATTGATGGTATTGGTCACATCCCATAGGGTCACGTCTTCTAATAGTGTCGTGGCTTGATAAAGGTCAGCCCATAGCACGGCCAGTATTGAGAGAAAAATGAGGAAGAGTAACGATCGCAATAAACGCAGTGATTGAGCACTGATTTTATCGAGATCAATTTCAGGCTCTTCGATTTCAATTTGCATTTCACTGCTGGTATGAAACTCTTCGCGCTCTTCATTCATTTCCGCTAAGCGTTGCGCCAGAATTTCTTGGCGTTTGGTTTTCGCTCGTTCAAATGCTAGTCGACGCTTTTGGATCAGCATCAAGCGTTTAGTTAAGAAGTAAATCAGTAAGGTGACGACGCCAATAAATGCAGATACTTCCAGTTTCACCATCACAGATTGCGCTGAGCTTAAATATCCCAGTAGCGCGGTGTAGTTGAGTCCTTGCGGAATGAGAATAAAAGTCCCAAAGAACAAATGATGTCGTAGGTGGGCTTTCCCTTCAGGTACTTCACCATAAGTCATCGGCATTTTGTCGCGCCATAACTTATAAAGGAAATAGCTGACAGCGACATTACTGATGATAAAAGCCAGACGCCCGATGGTTGCTCGCACATCGACATCACTATAAAGCAAAGTGAATTCTTGGATCACCATCATGGGAAAGTAGACCCACATCAAGGTGCGGTAATGGGAAAATGTATTTTTAACGACTTTCTCATCCCAGCTGAAGTGGCTAATGAACAAGCCGTTGTCACGTACTAATTCACGAATGAAGCAAAAGACGACTAAAGATAGAGGTAGGCTGAGAGCCTGACCAAGATGATGGAAAAATGGGTATTGCCATGCTTCACTGAGTAAATTACCCAGTAAAATCACACACAGTGGAATAGGCCACGCGAGGACAAAAGCAATAAGGACATTAATGTAACTAAAGCGGAATTTGTCGAGGGTGACTTTGCCAATTTGTTTCTCGATACGCTCTAATCGCACCTTCCAACGTTTACGGCTCCAGCGGCTTACAACGAGTAGTAAACCGATAAAGGTTGCAGTGAAAATGAAACTAGGCAGAGTGAGGGCTGTTGGAAGCTTAACAATATTGACCCACTGAAATGGAGAAAAGAACCAGCGGATTTTTTCGACGGTATCTACAATTAAATTCCAGCTCAGACTATTGGTATCAGGGGCCCAAAATAGCTCTTTTTGTGATTCAGTGGCTAACTCAGTCAATGCATTATTGAGTTTGTCATAGGCAACTTTTAGCGTAGCTTCTTGGTAAATGATCTTGTCAGAGCTATTAACGACTTGTTTAAGCAAGTCGATATTGGCCTCGATAAGTTCTTTCTCTGTACTTTGCTGATCGGGTGTTAAATTCTTTGATGCTGGTAGTTTTGCTTGGGCTATTAAGCGATCAAGTTGTTGTTGATATTCGTACTTCTTTATTTGGTGTTGTGCAATTTGCTGGTCTAGCACTTCAATCGGGGGATTGGCAGGGAGCTCTTTAATGCGAGTGCGCAGTGTTTCACTAAATGCAGGGCTTAAACGTAGCCATTCCGACACGCGCTCTAGTTCTTCCGTAGCACGACTAACTTGGGCCAAGTGCGCCGTGGTTTGTTGCTGTAACTGCTGAACTTGCTCTGTTTGAGTCGTCATTGCCGTTAGGGCGTTAGATATTTGCTTATTGGTTAGCACTAATCGACGGATTTCCGTCGGCTGATTCATCAGTTCACTCTGTAATTCATCGCTTTGTTCTGCAGCTTCATCGACAGAGGCGCGCTCAACACGATTAAGCATATTTTGCAGGTTGTTGCGGTATGCTTGGCTGGCTTCAATGTCTAAATTGATACGTTGAATGCTTAATTTTGCTAATTGACGACGGTTACCCGCACTGAGTTGTTCAGCTTCAAGCATGTAAACTTGGCTAATGTAATATTGGTTTGCAATATCGAGTACTAGCAGCTTATCTGCGTTGTTGCTGGTATTCGTTTCTACACGAATTTTATTTTCAGTTGCTTTGATTTTTGTGCGAAGCTGCTCTGTTTGAATAGAGAAGAGATCAATACCTTGCTCTATATCTGAAAAGATATTTTTCTGGGTTTTCCGAGTTTGTTCTAGCTGTTGTAGTTTTTGATCTCGGGTCGCCATTTCTAGCGTGAGTTGATCGGCATTCCAGTCGGTAAAATCCGGAAACTCAGTGACAGAGAATATACTGATCTGTTCTTTTAGTTCATCAGAGAGGCGAGGATAGTCAGCCATCAATTGCTGATAATCTTTGGTTTGGCGATTAAAGTCTTTTATTTGCTCTAGTTGGCGTTGCGCTTTTTGGAAAGTATCTAAAATCTTTAATGTGTCTGGTGTCTTGGGCTCTTGTTCGAGTTGCTCAATCTTTTGAGTCAATATCTCTTGTGTATTCGTTAGCTCATCAGCATGGCAAGATAACACTGAAAAACAAAACAGCATCGTTGAAATCAGCAGATGCTTAAAGATCGCCATACAGTTTCCTTTTGAAGCGCAAACGTCAGTGCTAGCGCAAGTTTGTGTAAATAGGGTAGTTTTACGTAATTCTAAATTGTAGCAATGAATAAATACAAGCGATTGCCGTAAGATGCGACAATTTGATCTAATACTGGTCATGCAGTGATTTGATTCACAAAAATGCTTGACCATAGACGGCCAACTGATTACATTAGCGACCGTCGTAACGCAGAGCGTTTCCGACAATGTGGTGAGGTGTCCGAGTGGCTGAAGGAGCACGCCTGGAAAGCGTGTATACGGCAACGTATCGAGGGTTCGAATCCCTCCCTCACCGCCATCATCTTTTAAGATGATAAAATTCGGAGAGATGGCTGAGTGGTCGAAAGCACCGGTCTTGAAAACCGGCGGCGGTTTATCCCGTCCTAGGGTTCAAATCCCTATCTCTCCGCCACATTAAGAGAAAGCCCAGCAGAAATGCTGGGCTTTTTCGTATGCGTTGAATTTTGACAATGGACTCGGTCAAATCAGTTTTATAAGAATATCATTATATATAGCTGGCTTACATTGAAGATTATAACATCTCCTTATGTTGGAATAAGGAGATGTTATTTAATTTTTTTTGTTTGGTTTGTTATATTGAAATATTATTTTCATACTGTGAAATTAAAAAATCTTTGAAGTGGTATTAAGGGAAGTAGTATTTAACTCTATTGGTTTATAACAGTTTATTATAGGTTGTAAGTTATCTTAATTAGGTGACGGTTACTGATATAAGTTAATTTCTGTTGTTATAAATAATATTAATAGTCTATTAACTTGTCTAGTTTATAACAGGCATGCCTTATATCACTTCTATATATCTGTCATTATTTTTAAGGACTGAAGATGAAATTAGCAGTAAGCTTGGCCATTCTCGGCTTCTCGGTGGTCAATGCTAACGCCGCCGTGTCAGAGCATGTCGATAGTACTTTGTTTGCGAAAAAAGTTGTTGTATTTAATGATAATGTGACAACTGATCCTGAACTAAGTTACTCAGATAACTTTAACGAGCTTCAAAAAAACGATCAGGAAATAATACTGGAAGCCAGTATTAATTCACTCACTTTTGCGAAGGCAACGTTAGCAGATGGTGTAACGTACGATCGTATTATGCTGCCAAACAGTGGCGGTGCTAAATTTCCTGGCGCACCGAATATTGAAAGCTACTCTAAAATGGTTTCATTACCATATGGCGCTGAAATTAATCTTATAATCGAAGACGTTAAATGGTCCAAAATTTATAAAAATGTTATCGTTGATCCAACGCAGCTCCCTTTCCCTGATGTCGTTCTTGAGAATGGTGATCGTCCAGATGAAAGCCTTCCTTTTGTGAAAGATATTGATACTTACAATAAGTTAATTGAAAATCAATATTCGCCAATTCAAATTGTGAATACTTTAATTGTGCGTAATAAGCGCTACGTTAATCTTGAATATCAACCAATCGATTATAATCCGAAAGAGAAGACAGTTCGTTTTGCAACGAGTGTGCGTTTTAAATTAGGTTTTCACGGTAACTTTCAAAACATTGACTCTCAACAGCGCTTAGATCCAATGATTGAGAGCTTAAAAACTGATGTTAAGGCGTCACTGTCCAATGAATTGTTGATTGACAGCAGTGATGTAGTACAAAGCGATCCTGTCTCTAGTCTTCCCACAACAGCGCCTGTATTAACGGCGGCGGAGAAAGCAGATTATCTGATTATTTCTCCACCGGCTTTCATTGATGCAATCAAACCATTGGCAGAATGGAAACGTAAAAAAGGTTATCAGGTTTATATTGCATCCACCGCTGAAACGGGTAATACCCAGCAAGAAATTAAAGACTATATTCGCAACTCATATCTGAAAGGTACGATGACAAGTTATGTTTTGTTGGTTGGTGATCATGAGGATGTGTCTGGTTGGGAAATTAAGGGTCATCCTTTTCATGGTAAAGATCATACATGGGTAACAGATTATACTTACACTTTGGTGGATGGTAATGATGAGTTTGCTGACTTAAGCCTTGGTCGCCTTCCGGGTGATACGGCTGAACAAATTACCCATATGGTTGAGCGCACGCTGAAATATGAAAAAAAACCAGAAATCAGCGATCGTTATAACCATGTTTTGCTTGCTGGGCAATTTCAGGATCATAAAGGTGAGCACCTTGTTGCTGATCGTATGTTCATGGAAGATTTGAATCGTATTGCTGATTTTTTAGGCCCTGATTTTGATTTTTATAGCCAGCCTGGTGATCCTTTCAATAAAGGTTTCCACATTCATACTGCTTTACAGTGGGACAGTTCAACAACAGAAGCACTTAAATATGGTGGTTGGAACTATGGGCGATCACGATTAACACCGCCAGAATTTGTTTCGCAGGCATGGAAGAATCAAGGTGAGGGTGATCGAAATGATATTTCCCGTGCGATCAATCAAGGTGTTGGTTTAGTGTTTCACCGTGATCATGGTTACGGAAGCGGATCTGGCTGGGCAGACCCTCATTTTACTGATCGTGAAGTGAATGGTTTGGCTAACAATCAAGTTTACCCTGTAGTTTTTAGTTTGAACTGTGCAACGGGTTGGTTTGATGGTATTGATTCATTTGCTGAGTCTTGGATGCGGAACACTAATGGTGGTGCCGTTGGTTTTACTGGTGCTGCTCGTGTCAGTTACTCAGGGTATAACGATCTTTTCCATGTCGGTGTGATGGATGCTTTTTGGGATGATTATGATCAAACGTGGTCATCGAATATCTATGCTAACACTTGGAAACCGGCAGAAGCGTTAAATCGCGCGAAGCAACAAGTTTTTTCAGGGTACTCAGTCCAAGACAGAACAGCTAAATTGACCGCACGCTTGTTCAATTGGTTTGGTGATCCTGATTTGGAACTCAGAACATCAGTGCCTCAGCCGCTTTATGCTTTTCATTCGCCATCTTTAGAAGTAGGCTCATCAGAACCGTTTGAAGTGTCAGTTCGCACGCGCTCAGCCGTGACTGAAAATGCTCGTGTTGCTTTGGTTTTTAAAGATGGTCGTGCATTAGTTGGCAAAACGGATAATTCGGGCCGGGTGACATTTAACTTTACAGCTAAAGAGTCATTTACTGTAACGGTAACAGAACACAATGGCATTCCTTATGAAGAAGTTGTGATTGTGAAAGAGAAGCCAAAGCCTCAGCTGCCGGTGCAACCAAAGCCACCGTCGTCAGTGCCGGTGAAACCGCAACCGCAGCAAACGCCGACTCTTCAAACTAATAAGGAAGAAGCGGGTGGCGCTATCAACATGTTATTTCTATTGATGATGACTGGCATTAGCGTACTAAGAGAAAAGGTGAAATATACCCATAATATTGATTGGGAAAGTAAATGATCAGGCATTAATTCTGGTTGGAGTGAGGCATAAACTTATGGTTTATGCCTTATTTGTTTGTAGCTATTTAAATCATAACTTCATTTTGGTTCTAAACAGTTTAATATTATTTCGGCTAACGGGAATGTCAGTACTACTGTGCTGCACATTAACGACATAGGTGCTGTTCATTCCTGGAGTGATTTGCGTAATTTTGTTTAGATTTATGCAGTAAGAACGGTGACAACGGAAAAAAGCCTGTTCAGGTAATCGCACCATCAGCTCACTGATGGTGTAGGGGGCGATATACTGACTGTCTTGTGTATAGACTTCAGTGATTTTTTCTTTTGCGACTGCGTAATGAATATCTTTAATATCAATGATGCAAATACGGTTCTGTTGTTGAAGCGGCAGCGTTGATGTTGGCGTATTTGCCAGAATAGATTCAGATTGGTTGTGAACCACTGACTGTTGCTCAAGCTTTTCGAGTACGCGCTGGACACGCTCAACGTTAAGTGGCTTTAATAAATAATCAATGGCTTCTATGTCAAAGGCATCCAAAGCATGCTCTTTATACGCGGTGGTAAATACCATCTTTGGGGCGCTTTGTGTATTGTGCAGGTTTTTAGCCAGCATCATACCGTCAATAGAAGGTACATTAATGTCTAGGAACAGCACATCAACAGTATGGCCTTGCAGGTACTTAAACGCATTTAAGCCATCGTCAAAGACTGCCACGACATCGATATTACTGTATTGAGATATAAGGTATTTTAGCTCTTCTTGAGCTAAATACTCATCCTCAACAATTACCGCTTTCAACATATATTGCCTCTGTTTGACGATCCAAAACCTTAAAAGAAACTTCAACCCCATCTTTTAAATTATGGATGTCGAGCCCATGACCATAAATGAGCTTGACGCGTTGATGCACATTGATTAAACCGATCTTGTTCTTTTCCATAGCGCCACTATGAAGTTTATCAATAACAGTTTGTGGGATCCCAGCGCCAGTATCTTTAACACTGATCAAAACATGATCGCTTTGCTGCTTAACTTTTATAAAGACATGCCCAGGGCGACTGAAAGGTTGGATACCATGTTGAATAGCATTTTCAACCAAAGGCTGGATAAGCAAGCAAGGGATCTGAATATGAACAGGATCAATATCAAAATCAACCGTGAGCTTGTTACCAAAACGCGCTAATTCAATTGCCGTATAATCTCGAACTTGCTGCAATTCTGAATGCACATCAATAAAGTCTTCGTCTCGCTCCAAGTTATAACGCAGGAAGTCGGCTAAATTGGCGATCAATGAACGTGCCTTATCGGGCTGAATCCGAATTAAGGTCGAGATAGCATTCAGTGCATTAAATAAGAAGTGTGGATTAATCTTACTTTGTAATGCAGAGAATTCAGCTTTCTGTAGCATTGTTCTGGTTTGCTCTGCACTTGATGCTTCTATTTGGGTTGATATCAATACTGATAAACCCTGAGCCATTTCGATCAGCGGTTGTGATATTTGGTTCTTCTTGCGAAAACATATTTTCAGCGTGCCTGTAATATGATCGCCCTCTTGAAGCGGGATAATCAATGCGGAGCGGTAATCCTCGTACTCATAATTATTAGCAACAACAGAGGTCTTTTGGGCTAATACTTTTTTGACCAATGGACCACAGGCGGTTTGGTGGTCGTTATAATGGCCAAGCGTTATGCCATTGGCATAGGCTGAGATGAATTCACGGTCAGTGATAAAGACAGCATCGGCTTGAGTTTCTCGGCGAATAATGTCACAGATCTGGGCCAAACTATCAGAATGATTTTTCTTAAATAAAGGCAGCGTTTGGTTAGCGATATCTAACGATCGTTTTGCTTGTTGCGCGGCAAAGCGGTCACGTTCGTTGTGAACATCTTGGATACGTTTAATGATCAAGCCTATGCTTGCAGAACCGAGCACCATAGGTAAACCAATATTTTGAACAATACTGGCAGCCAAATTTTTGTCATCGGCCAGCAGGTATATCAATGCCATGGTTAATACTTCACAAAACATCCCAGCCGCAATACCCCAGCAGATGTAATGTTTTTTATTACCAAAATGGTATATCAAGGTGCCACAGATCCCAGCGAAGGTACTGGTAATTAAGCAAGGTATGGATGTTGGACCATCAATGTCGATTAGAAAGCGGTGAATACCTGAAATTATCCCTGCGGGTAAACCGACCCAAGGACCGAAGATAATACCGCCTGAAATGATTGAGATAATACGGACATTGACCAAAGAGCCTTCTACATTCACTCCGGTATAGGTACTGAAAATCGCGAAAAAGATGAATAAAAGAGAGACAAAGATGAGTTCAGTCGGCTTCCGCTCTGATTCATCTTTATGCATGATGTCTTTGAATACGCGTGCTTGTGTTAATAAGAACAATGCTGACAGCATGAATGCCGCGCGTTCCAACACATTGAATAACATCTGTAAATGTTCAAGGAACAAGCGAGATACTCCCTTTAACGGAAAAAGCCCTTAGAGTGAACATAAGGGCTTGATAGCAAAATTAATAATCAGTTGTGGTTAACACATCACAGGCTGAAGAGGTTGTGTCTTGTTCGGTAATTTAACGGTGAGTGAGAACACGATAGAAATGACCACCAATGCTAGCATCACTGAGAAAGTTGCTGTAAAACCACCAAAGAAAGCCGCAATGACTGAGCCGAAAAAGCTACCAATACCAAAGCCTAAATAAATGAAACCATAATTTTTGGTTAGGTTATTTAAGCCAAAAAAGTCACTAACCAAAGATGGGTACACAGTAATTGTGCCACCAAAACTAAAGGCAATGCAGGCAATCGCCAAGTAAAAACTTGATTGTTCTAGTGTGACTAAACGTAAGCACACAACACCGACCAAGCAAATAACCAGCGCAATGCTGATAACACGAATACGCGCTATTTTATCTGACAACACGCCAAGAACCAAACGACCAGACAGGTTACACACTGCGATAATAGCAACAGAAGTTGCAGCGGCTGCTGAATTAAGGTGAACAAAGTTTTCGCCAATGTCTTTTGCTACGCCAATAACGTAAAGACCAGACATACAAACCGTTAAGAAGATAAGAGACAGAATCCAAAATTGTGGTGTTCTGAATGCCTCTGCAAGCGTGAAGTCTTCTGAGATTGGCGCTGCCATCTTGGTTTGCGCTTCAGTTTTACTTGCTTCTTGATGGATCGGCGCGTCACGCATCATCATACCGCCAACTACCACACAACACATTGCAATGATGCCCCACACGCTAAATGTCATTTCGACACCTGAATGGGTTAAGAAGTACATGTTAATGTATTTGAAGCCTAAGCTACCTAAACCATAAGCGCCGATAGCACATGCTGATGCAACACCTTTACGTTCAGGGAAAAACTTCACGCAGTTTGATAGCGTCATCAAATAACCCGTACCATCGGCAAACCCGACCAAGAACCCCGCGACTACATACAACACGATTAGGTTCGGCGCATAGGAAGTAATGATTAGGCTAAGCCCCAGCATAATACCCGCACTGATAGTAACTTTACGTACCCCGAAACGCTCTTGCAGCTTACCTGATAGTGATGAAGCGACGGCTAAGGACAGGCTTAAAATACCAAATGAAAAAGCTACTTGGCTGACGGGGGTATCCAGTTTGCTCGCAAGAGGCGCATTAAACAGGCTCCATGTATAGACAGAGCCAAGTGCAAATTGGGTAATAATAGTGCCCAACAGCGTCCACAGACGGCTAGGTTGCTTTGTTGATGATTGCATGCCGCATTCTCCAAAATCGTTCATAGTCAAAATCGCATTGGATGTAGTAATACGCCTAACCGTCGATGACGCCAATAGCTTGTCAAAACTATAAAATGAGCGGCAGTTTATGGGCATGAACGGCACTATTTAGGCATGAGTGGCAGTATTAAGAGCTGGGTAAACGTTAGGTTTATAAAGAAAGAGAAAGTAAATGTTATCGTTCTCTGCGTGAAAGATGCTCGACTATTTATGCATGTAAATATTTAAAGACTTTGTTGAGTGTTGAACTGACCAAAGGTGAAAAATGACAGACAAGGTGCCGCCATTGGCCGTCAATATTCATAGAGATTAACGCGGTTTTCATCATTCTGATTTTAAAGAATTAACCCTGTATGTACATCATACTTATTGTAGCGAATAAGTGCTTCTGTGCATGGTATTTTGAGATAAGCATTCCACATCTAGCACGTCATTTTTGCCTTATTTTCCATACTGAATTTTCATAGGAGGAGTCAGCTAAAGGCAAAAGCTCTGAAAGGGGCTGGCGCAAAACTTCCGGCCTACGGTTTTATTGTAAAGCTAGGGTAGCGGGGTTATCTGAATTTGGATGATTCTGCTGTTTTACGTGTAACGTATATACAGCACGATACCATCCGGTAATTAGCTGGCTTCCTTTTATAATAATGAATACGGAAGCTATTACATGAAAAGTCAGTTTTCTTTCTCTATAGGCGTAGCTACTGCTGCTATTGCGGTTATCCCGTCTTTAGCACAGGCGCATGGCTATGCGACATATCCCAAAGCTCGTCAGGTTATTTGTAGTGAACAAGGTGGGCATTGGGGATCACAAGATGGCTCGACCATAGCTAATGAAGCATGTCGCGCTGCGTTTCAAGAATCAGGTACATACCCTTTTGTACAAATAAACGAGTTTGCAACACTGGTATCTGATTACAACAATATGGATGCTGTAAAAGCCGGCGTTAAAGATGGTTTAATCTGCTCTGGTGGTGACGCTAGAAAAAGTGGAATGAGTGTTCCTTCGATGCAGTGGCAACGTACACCGATGAAAGCGGGTGAGACGTTTACGCTTAAGTACTTAGCAACAGCACCGCATAACCCAAGTCATTGGCAAATTTACCTCACTAATACTAATTATAATGCGGCGCATAGCCGCTTGGCTTGGGATGATCTTGAGCTAGTCCAAGAGTTTGGCAGTATCGAAAAAGTGAACATTGATGGAACCAACTATTATCAAATGGATGTCACTTTACCAGCAGGCCGAAGTGGGGATGCAACACTAGTGACACGATGGCAGCGCGATGATCCTGCGGGCGAAGGTTTCTATAATTGTAGTGACATTAAATTTGACGGGGATGCGCCTACGCCTACGCCAACGTGGTCAAGTAAAGGCACGTACGTAAAACCTGGTGTTGTCGCTAATGCTGGTGACGCCGTATGGTTCCGTATTTTCTCAGAACAAGGTAATGAAGTCGTATTTGAGAAATTACCTATCACGGGTGCTAACGCAGACTTGAACGTGTGGTCGTACGAATTAGCTCAGCAGATCAATACTAAATATCCAACCCTTGCTCAAATTGGCGTTAAGAATGCCAATGATGAAATCGTCTATGAATCTTCTGATTTGCACCTAAACCAAGTGTACGTGACCAACAGCAATTATAACTATGCTTTAGATGTACGTGAGGGCGGTATTTTGCCTCCACCACCAATTTCGGTCGAAGGTTTGTCTGCTGAATATCAGCTAGATACAAACAACACCGTGGATATTTCTGCTGTGGTACGTTCGGAAGGGGATTACAGCATCTCAATGCAGCTGTTGAACCAAAGCAACCAAGAGGTTGGAAAAGCAGAAGGGCAGCTTAGCGGCCAAGCACCAACTTTGAGCCTGACTATTCCTGTTACAGCAGACGGTACTTTCCAGCTAAAAATCACAGCAACAGATACCAAAGGTACAGTTCAAACTGTTGAAGAGCGCACTGTGACGGTTAAACCAGCATCATCTGGTGGTGACTACGATTACGAGTATCCATCGAGTATTGGTAGTTACGATGCAGGAACTAAGGTACTCGCTAAAGATGGCAATATTTATGAATGTAAGCCATTCCCCGCAAGTGGCTGGTGTCGTATTTATGCGCCTTCAGCTAATCACTATGAACCTGGTGTTGGTTCACATTGGAGTGATGCGTGGATTAAACGCTGATCGCTAATCAGTAACTTTTCTTTCTAACTTAACCCCCATTGGATAGCGATATTCGTGGGGGTTAATGTGTCAGGTGTAACCCTTACTGTTTCGCCTGGGAATAGCTATGTTTTTCCATGTGGATTATAACTGTCTGATTTGTAGTTGTTTATAGTGATATCGGTCATGTTGTTCGTCTATTTTGGATACTTAAGATTGATAGTTTGCTCAAGATCAATTTCTTATTGATAGGTGAGGTGTTACATAAAGGCGGAGAGCAAAGCGAGATACTTTTTACATCTAGTGGTTTATCTGTAGATCGGCGTTTAGCGTAAAAAGTATTCGTAATTATGGAGAATTATAATGAGCAGTGCATTTTTTATCCCAGCAGTAAACTTGATGGGTGCAGGTTGTTTAACTCAGGCTGTTGATACCATTCAAGCACACGGCTTTAAAAAAGCGCTTATCGTAACTGATAAAGTTTTGAACCAAATTGGTGTAGTTAAACAAGTCGCAGATTTGCTTACAGCACGCGACGTTGAATCTGTTGTGTTTGATGGCACTCAGCCAAACCCTACAACTGGTAATGTTGAAGCGGGCCTTAAGCTACTTAAAGATAACGAGTGTGATTTTGTAATCTCACTGGGTGGTGGTTCGCCGCACGATTGTGCTAAAGGTATTGCGCTTGTTGCTTCTAACGGTGGCAAAATTGGTGATTACGAAGGTGTTGACCAATCTGCAAAACCTCAAATGTCGCTAGTTGCTATCAATACAACGGCTGGTACTGCATCTGAAATGACACGATTCTGCATCATTACAGATGAAGAGCGTCATATTAAAATGGCGATTGTTGATAAAAACACAACACCGTTATTATCAGTAAATGATCCAGAACTAATGCTTGCAAAACCGGCTTCACTAACAGCAGCAACAGGTATGGATGCACTAACTCACGCGATTGAAGCATATGTTTCAACTGCGGCAACACCAATCACTGATGCGGTAGCAATTAAAGCGATTGAATTAATTCAAGCGCACCTTCGCACCGCGGTTAATGAAGGTCAGAATATCGAAGCGCGTGAGCAGATGGCTTATGCTCAATTCATGGCTGGTATGGCATTCAACAATGCGTCATTAGGTTACGTACATGCAATGGCGCACCAACTAGGTGGCTTCTACGATCTACCGCACGGTGTGTGTAATGCAGTACTGCTTCCTCACGTACAGCGTTATAACGCAAAAGTATGTCCAGAGCGTCTTTCTGATGTAGCAAAAGCGATGGGCGTTAATGTTGAAGGCATGACTGCAGAGCAAGGTGCTAATGCAGCATTAGAAGCTATTCAAGTGCTATCTAAAGATGTAGGTATTCCTGCTGGCTTAACCGAGCTTGGTGCTAAAGCGGAAGATATCTCAATTCTTGCGGATAACGCATTAAAAGATGCTTGTGGTTTTACTAACCCTAAACAAGCTACACACGAAGAAATCTCAGCGATCTTTACTGCGGCGTTGTAATACCTTCGTATAGCAAGAAAACAGAGTCAACAAAAGGCAGGTATGAATATACCTGCCTTTTTTATGCATAAAAATATGTTGTTCTTCTATTTCCCTTACGCCAACTAGCCATCGTTTATTACTCAAAGTAAATTAACGAATAAATATGTATTTTAATTGTTTATTCGTAGTGAGAACGTCAGGTAACTAGAAAACACATCTCTATCCTCTCCCAAAAAGCGCCCCATTTAAGTAAAATTGATGTTTTTACAATTTAATAAATTGAGTAAATAGCGGTTTGATGCCATAAGTGTAATATGTTTTATAAAATATAAAGATAATCTTAAATTAAAAAAGAGCATAGGTTTGACGAGAGCTCTCTTTGTAGTGTAGTGAAAGGTAGGCATCAAACCTTTAGTTAATTTTGTACACATAGGATGGCGTTGATTGTCAATATTACAGCTAAATCCCTGTTTAACATGAGCCATTCATCGTCAGTATGATGATATTTCAATGATACCTCTCGTGAATCTTGCTAGATTATTGAGCAAAAGCATAAATTTGTAGATATGCGCGTCAAATAATTGTCATATCGGTTTTATCAATGTAAGATGCGAAACTTATAAAGTCTGAGGTGCTGGAAATCTCAGAGAATAACTAATAAAAATATAATAATGATTATGAATAGACCAAGTATAAGCAGCCAAAAAGGCGTATTTGCAATTGAGTTTGCATTAGGCTTTATTGTGCTATTTATGTTCACAATGCTTATTTTTGAAACCTGTCGTGTGACTTACATAGCTGCTGTTTTGGATTATGCTACGGCTGAAGCTGCAAGGGATGCTCGCGTTCAGCTGAAAGAAAATGAAGAGTATAAAAAATACGAGTTTGTTGATTGTAATACTTTAAGCAATAGTAGTGATAAGTCCCATTGCCTTAGAGTTAAGCAAATTGGTAAAGATCAATTTTCTCAGTGGTATTATAGCTTTATAAGCACAAATGCAGGTGTTTTGTGGGATGTGTTTACTAGTGCTAGTGATTATTCATTAAATGTTGATGCGTACTTAAGCCCTGTCGATTTCGCAGCCAATAAAAAAACAACTAATTGGAATAAAGCGACACTGGCTGAATATACAGTTACATACACGTATCGCCCTTTAATGCTGCAGGCGTCGTTTGCAGAAATGCCCATAACAAGACGACTTATAGCAATTCAAGATACAGCATTGTTTAGAGAAAAATTAAAAGGCTAGAGCTATGAGTAATAAAATTAGTCAAAAAGGAACGTTCAGTATTGAGCTTTCATTTGTTCTATTAGCTATGGCTGTGCTTTTGTTTTTTATATTTGATCTTGGCTTTCAAGTTATTCAAAAGAGCCAATTAAATAGAACGTCATACTCATTGGTGTCTGTTTTAAAGGAAAGAAAAGCTTTTTACAGCCCGAACTCAAGAGATACAAATTGGACAATAAATCAGTCACAAGCAGATCAAATGCTACAGATGGCAAAAAAGCTCCAAGGGAATAATGCAGATATTAGAGTGAGTATTGGCTTTAAAAGCGGCAGTCAGGCTGAAGTTTCGCTTAGTGCTGGTGATAATTCATTGACTTGTGATAGTAGGCCAATACCTAACACGATGACTCAGGGAAGTAAGCGTGATTTAAACGTATACCGCGTGACTATTTGTAAAAAAGTGCCAGCTTTTTATGAGGCTGCCTTCTTATCTAATAAAAATAGAGTGTTAAGTTCAACTTCAGTTTTTGTCGGAAGATAATAAGATGGATAAGAGAAAGCAGAAAGGCTCCGCGGTTGTTTATTTTGTCTTTGTTGCAGGAGCGATTCTAGGGGCTGGCGCGCTAGCGATAGAAGGTAGCCGTTATATCACGGAGAAAGCTCATCTAGGAGATACAATGGAGGCAGCATCAGTTGCTGTTTCTGAAAGTGATGATATTCGTGATGAAGATAGTTTTAATGAATCTCAAGCTAAAGTGATAGCATCAGCTTGGGTTGACTACTTGATGCCAGATAATAAGAAGAAAGAGTTTACGGTATCTCGAACAAAAGAAGAGTACAAAAAAGAAGTATCTGGTCAGCAAGTAGTTAGAACTGTCCATCATTATAATTTAGCAAGTACAACAACACATAATTCTTGGATGGCTATGTATGGTTTACCATCTTTTGAAAAACAACAGAAAATATTTAATAAAGCCACTGCTGCTCGAGTAAGAACAGACTTTGAGCCAGTTGATGTAGTATTTGTTTCTGATTTTTCTGGATCGATGTCCGATTATAAGCGAGTCGATAACTTAAAGTATGCGATAAAAGAAGTTACTAAGACTATCTTCGATGGTACTCAAGAATTGAAACAAAAGCACCCTGGTGAGAATATTAATGATTCAAGCTTTGGTTTTGTACCATTTTCAAAACGTGTTGTATTTAAGAAAGGGCAGAGTTACTTTTGTTCTTCTCTTTTATTGCCTCCAAAAAATTCAAGTTATAATCGCCCTCGCTTTGAGCAGGACTTTTCATATGTTGCAGGACTAAGTAGAAAGAACAGAACTAAATGGTATAACCAGCTAGAACGATTATATTCATCAGATGAGATAAATGTGATGGAGAAATATATATCATGGGCAAAAAATAGTAGTTACTATACGATTACGAACCTTGATTATAATACGACTAATTATGGTGGTTATTTCAATCATATAGATTATCAAAGAACGGCATCGGAGATTCAGCTAGATTCAAACAATCTAAAACTTATGACACCTATGAAAATGGGACAAAATAATTTTCGTACAGATTGGCTTTGCTCTGTTAAATCAAGAAACCCTGCACATCATGTTATTGATCGCGTAACTATGTCAAAACAAGATGATATTGATGGATTTAATAATACAATTAAACCAATGAGAGTTGGTGGTGGTACAGATATGTACCAAGCGCTGTTAGCCGCACCAAGCCAGTTTTATAATGCCATCAATAAAAATAGATTTATTTTTGTTTTATCAGATGGTGATGAAAATAATGATAGTTTTAAAAAGTTAGTGAACGAAGGACTTTGTACTACCATTCGGGAAAAAATGAAAATCAATAAGAATGGTGAAGCAATAAATTTTGAAATGTTTGTAATCGGGCTCAAGTTTACACCTCACGGTAATTCTTATAACACATGCTTTGGTAAGCATATTTATACGGTAAACGATCTCAGTAAATTAAAAGATGTCATCATGGAATTATTGAGTAGTACTACATCTTATAATATAGAACGATAGACGCTAGTTACATAGTTGAATTAACAGTGTAAACATTATTTCTAGCTGGGTATTTTGTCATTATTTTGTCATTATTTTGACTCTTTTTTTGTAAGCTATTGATTTTGATTGGTTTGTTTTGGTTGTGTTTTGTCGGTAAATGCTTGCATATAAATATAAAATCATTATTATAAGTGATAGTTAGATAATGATTTTATATAAAAATACAGCATTTAAAATGGAGTGAAAAATGAAAAAGTTAATGACAGATTTTTTGAAAAATGAAGACGGTATTACTGCAATTGAATACGCAATGCTAGGTGTTGCTATGGCGGTTGGCCTAACTGCTATTATGGGCAGCTCTAGTAAGTCAGGAACATTCCTAGGTTCTCTTAAAGGTGCGTTTGATTCTATTGCAGGCAAAATCAGTGGCGCTGGTAGCTAATTTCTGTGATGTTATTATTGCTTTCAATATTGGCCGCAATTGCGGTCAATATTATTATTTCTGATGTTAAAGAACGTAAAATTAGTAATGCTTGGGTGTTACTGAATTTTACGGTTTGTTTAGTATTATCTTTGTTATTGGGTGCATTTCCTATATGGCAAGGTTTGCTTGTTTCTTTAGTTACATTTGTTATCGGTTTAGGTTTATTTCGATTTAAAATTTTTGGTGCTGGCGACATTAAACTTTTGATGGGCTATTCTCTTTGCTTTAATTTCCCTTTGGCGTTAACAAATTTAATTGAGTTTTTACTAGTTGGTGGCGTTGTTGTCGTTATTCAACTTGGGTGGGCATATATCACTGCGGGTTACGCTGAACTAAAAGCTCGTGGTGTGCCATATGGAATTGCAATAGCCAGTGTGAGTGTCTTCAATATTGGCTGCTTAGTATTTGGGAAGGCCGGGCTATGAAACAAAGAATTACCTACCTTTTTGCTTTATTAGCATTAGGTGTTGGTTTGTATGGGGTATTTACTGAGTTAGTAAAACCTGATGTGCCAGTTGTTGTACAACAACAAGGGCCTATTATTAAAAAAGTAAAAGTTTGGCTAGCAACATCAGAAATAACAAAAGGTCAGAACTTTTCAACGGGTTTATTAACGTCAGAGCAACGTCTT
This sequence comes from Photobacterium sanguinicancri, assembly GCF_024346675.1. Taxonomy (NCBI): domain Bacteria; kingdom Pseudomonadati; phylum Pseudomonadota; class Gammaproteobacteria; order Vibrionales; family Vibrionaceae; genus Photobacterium; species Photobacterium sanguinicancri. Next base: position 2,509,372 of record NZ_AP024850.1, on the reverse strand, counting down.
GAGAAAAATGCTGATTTTGCGTTGTTGGATTTGCCCTATAATCAGGGAGCAGTGTTTCGCCACAATATCAAACAAGGTCAGATGTTAACGCAAGAAGACCTTATTATGCCTGACAACCCTGAATATATCGATACCATTATTAATCCAGGAATGACACCTTTCCCACTTGCGGTAGAACAGCGTCATATTATCGCCGCGGGCGTACAGGCTGGTGACTATATCGATATCCTCGCGTTAACCTCTTTACAGCAAAATATGTCATCAAGTGATCGAGTCGAATCCCCTCGTGCGGCCAATATCGATGTGAAACCTTTGCTGAACCGCGTGCGTGTATTAGCTGTTCAAGGTAAAACTTATGATGACCAAGAATTGGTTAACTATGGTGCAGATGATGCGAGCACTTTCGTAACACTGGTATTAGAAATTCCACATCGCTTCATTAGTAAAATGACCTTAGCTCGCCGCCTTTCTGCATTAGAAATTTATAAATCAAAATCAAATTCACAGATTCCTAATGCTCAAACTAAGGATATTCTTCCGGGTTACCAAGGGATTGTAGAGATGCGAGGTGCGCGACGTGGCTAAATCAAGGGTTTTAATGAACACTTTAATTCGTACTGCTGTCAGTTTATTGTTTATTTCGCTGTCATTCTCTATTTCGGCCGCAAGTATTACGGTGGCTTTTGGTGATGCAACCAGTGTGACAACTAAGCAAGAGATAGGCACTATTTTTATTGCTTCACCTGATATTGCGGACTACCAAATCCTTGATGCCAACAAATTTATTGTTTTTGGCCGAGGTCGTGGTGATACTCGCATTATGGTGTTCGATAAAGAAAATAATAAAATCTACGATCGAAAAGTCAATGTGGTTCGTGATGTTAGCCTCGTTAACCGTCAGCTAAAAATGCATTACCCAGATCTTAATGTTAGCGTTGAGTCGATCGATGAACAGGTGCTGGTTCGTGGTGAAATTATCAATCAAACTCAACACCAAGAGGTTATTAAGCTTATTGGTGAGTTATTAAAGCTAGAAGAAGATGTCACTGTTGGCAATGATATCTCGAGTGGTGATGATGATGACGGTGAGGTTAAAGCTTATTTTAATAAGCGAGTAGAGTATAAAGGCCTTGTCGATAAACTGAAAATTGCTACTGCAGACCAAATTAACGTTAAACTTTCTATTGCAGAAGTCAGCCGCCAATTAAACGAAGAATTGGGCTTTAAGTGGAGTGATATGCTTGGTGACCAAGGCAAATTCCTATTTAAAGACTTTAAGTTTGGTGAATTACAAACAATTCTGACGGCGATTAATGATGAATCAGTAGGCCAAATGCTGGCTGAACCCAACCTTTCTGTAATTTCTGGTGAGTCAGCAAGTTTTCTGGTTGGTGGTGAATTGCCTGTCGTTACGACCAGTAATAATGGAACCACAGTCGCTTATAAAAGTTACGGTATTAAGTTAGCTTTTGCTGCAAAAACCTTAGAAAGTGGCCGTATCCGTTTAAAATTAAGCCCTGAAGTTAGTAGCTTAGATAAAGCATATCAAATCCATGGTGATTCTTTTCCTGCGCTTCGAACTCGTAAAGCTGAAACAACTATTGAGATCAAAGACGGTGAAAGTTTTGTGCTGGCAGGGCTATTAAGTTCTGATGATGTAGAAGGTATTTCTAAATTACCTGGTGCGGGTGATATCCCGATCATTGGTAGCTTATTTCGCAATACCACCACGGAGCGAACTAAACGTGAGTTAATCATTGTCGCGACAGTTAACCGTGTGAAAGCACAGCATCAATCTGACATTCAAATGCCTCATATGCAACGTACTAGCACTCTAAATCGTTTATTAGGGTTAACTTCCAAGCCAAAGCATGGTGTGACCTATGAATTGCTATCGAACGGTGGATTTGAAAAATGATAAGAAAAAAAGTATTTAGCCATGCGTTTTTTGCCGCGGTTATAGCGTCATCATTGCTATTGGTAGGCTGTAGCCAGGGCCCTGCGGTTATTGGTTCTGAAGCTGTACTGGTTCCAATGACAGCTGAGCTACAATTGGCAGCAAAAACCCAGAAAAAAGCAGCCCAAGAAAAAATATACCTGCGGGCGCATGATTTTATTGTTCAGCAGTTTGAACAGCATGCCGAGAAAATTGTTGTTACAGCCAACACTACAGTAGGCAAGCGAATTCAAGGGAAATTAAAACGTAATTTAGGTAAATACCAACAGTGGATTGATTATAAGTTCGAACATAAACCGCGTTCAGATGAAGATTTGTTCATTAGTGCTAATCGAACTGAAGTTATTATTCCTCCATGTGAAGCATTAGGGCAATATAATATTTGGGATCAACAAGATGGGTGTTTTACGGAGCGTGCGCGTAGTAAGCAGTTAGCGACACCATCCACTTTAATGCCTGTTGAATCTGAAATGACTATTGAACAACGAGAAAGCCAATAATGTTAGATCTTACTGAAGCGCTCAAATCGACCCAGACGGCTGAGGAATCTTTAGGTTTAGGGAGTGTTCTGTTTTATCAATCAGAACATTGCCGTGATCTTGTGAAGGAAGTGTTCAGCTTCGACGCATTAGGCGTGCCTGATTTACGCCAAATGAAGGTAGCAACATGGAACGAATTCTTTGCGGTGAATCAGTTACGTGTCGATATGGTTTTGATCGAACTCACGGATTGTGATGATGTCGTCGCTCGTATGGCTGAGCTTGCGCCACAGATTCCTAATACTGCTTCAGTCATTGTTATTGGCAAAGAAGATGCAATCTCAACCATTCGCTCGTTGAAAGAAATGGGTTTTTACTATGTATTCTGGCCTGTCGTTAAAAGTGAATTAAGTGACTTTATGCGCCATGTGGTACGCAATCACCATGGTGGTAAGGGGTTAGGTAAAGAACGTAAAGCAAAGCGTATTGCTGTAGTCGGTTCTAAAGGTGGTGTTGGAACGTCATTATTAAGCTGTGAGTTAGCACGATTTTTACGAAAAGAGACCCAAAGTCGTGTCATGTTGGTCGATCACAATTATACCGACAGTAATTTAGATGTACTGCTTGGCATGAATGACTACCCTAAAATTGACATGAGCAAGTCATCGGTTCAGTTGACTCAGCTAGATGAAGATTCAGCGCAATCTTTGTTGCTTAAGGTTAACGATGGCTTATCGGTTCTTGCGATTGATGGGGAGAAAACGCCCGTTCAGGATTGCTTGAAAGAGAGTGATGCGGTGACATCTTTACTGCTTCGCCGATTCAATTTAATCGTTGAAGATTTTTCATCTTCTATACCTTTCCCATTAGATTATAAATTTTTCTGTGAAAGTTTTGATACGGTTGTTGTTATCGCGGACCCCACGGTTTCCTCTGTACGTTCAGCGAAACGGACATTGCATAACTTAGATATGGCATCACGTATGTCACTTAAGACACCACGCAGCTTATTGGTATTGAATCAACATCGCACCTTCCGTGATGGTGTTCTTTATAAGAACGAAATCGAGAAAGAACTCGCTCGTCCTGTTGATGTTGAAATTGCCCACGATCGTACTATTCCTTCAACCTTATTGGCGGGTAAGCGCTTCATTGATTTGAATGGAAACTTCTCTAATAAATTACTGAGTCTTTCAGGTTTAGTGTTAGGACGCTCAATAGAAGTCAAACGTAATCCTTTAAAGCAATTATTGTCCCCTTTGAAAGCGGCATTGACAAAAAAATAGATTTAAACCTTGATTGAATTTATCGCGTTACTTTATAGATTGAGATAAACATGAGTGCTGCAAAGTCACTATATTTAGATATTCGTAATCGTATTTTTGAAGCTCTGGATACGAATGCTGTTGAAAGCGCATCAAAAGAGCAGCTGCGTGCACAGTTAACGAATGGCGTTGACATGCTGGTTGAACAAATGGAACAGCCTGTTCCTGCTATTTTGCGTCGTCAGTACGTTACTAACTTAATCGATGAATTGACAGGGCTCGGACCTCTTCAGCCTTTGATGGATGATGAAGATATAACCGATATCATGGTAAATGGTCCGAATAATATTTTTATTGAACGCCACGGTATTGTCGAGCAGACAGATATCAACTTTGTTGATGATAAGCAGTTACGCCAAGTCGCTCAGCGTATTGTGTCTCGTGTTGGTCGCCGTATTGATGAATCAACACCGATGGCTGATGCGCGTTTGCCTGATGGTAGCCGTGTCAACGTAGTGATTAGCCCGATCAGTATTGATGGTACTGCTATTTCCATTCGTAAGTTTAAGAAGCAAAGTATCGGTTTGCCAGAACTGGTCGAGTTTGGTGCCATGAGCCCTCAGATGGCTAAAGTATTAATGATTGCAGCACGTTGCCGCTGTAATATTTTGATCTCTGGTGGTACGGGCTCAGGTAAAACGACGCTTCTGAACGGCTTATCGCAATATATTTCAGAAAAAGAACGTATTTTAACCATCGAAGATGCAGCAGAGCTTCGCTTACAACAGCCCCATGTATTACGGTTAGAAACGCGTGTCGCAGGTACAGAAGGAACAGGTGTTATTTCCCAGCGAGACTTGGTAATTAACGCCCTACGTATGCGCCCAGATCGTATTATTATTGGTGAGTGCCGTGGTCCAGAAGCGTTTGAAATGCTGCAAGCGATGAATACAGGCCATGATGGTTCTATGTCGACATTACACGCCAACACACCACGAGATGCACTTGCTCGTGTTGAAAGTATGATAATGATGGCCAATCTGAGTTTGCCATTAGAAGCTATTCGTCGAACTATTGTCAGTGCGGTGAATATCGTTATTCAAGCCAACCGTTTACACGATGGCACCCGTAAAGTGACGGCAATATCAGAAGTCGTGGGTTTAGAGGGTGAAAATGTTGTGATGGAAGATATTTTCCGTTTCGAAGCCGATGATCATCAAGGCGAAGGTGAGAAAATATCGGGCCGCTTTGTTACTCCTGGCTTGATGCAGCGTTCTGAGTTGGCGAAAAAATCAAAGTTTTTTGGTTTGTACAATGAACTTATGACTGCCTTCCGATAAGGGAAGCGGAAGGAAGAAGAGGAATGTCATGACTCTGTATTTTTCGCTATTGTTACTCGGTGCAGCAGCACTGCTTTATAGTAATAGCCTTACAATGAAAAAACAAAAAATCTCAGCGATTAAAAAAGATCAGAAAACCAAGGCTGAAAATGAGATTAATCTGATGAACTTGGCATCTTTAAAAGGTGAGAGTTTAAAAGACCGTATTCTTATCCGTTTAAATGGCGTGTTTTCGCAATTAGGAAAAAAAGGTCTTATTCAAGTTGCGATAGGCATTGTTATCATCAGCTTTTCGATGAGCTATGTTGTTGGTGCGTACTTAGCCTTAGGTTTCGTTTCTGGTATAACTACTTTAATTGTGACTCCTTTTATCGCGATGTTTATCCTTTTTCGTTTTTTACTTGCTCGTCGTAAGAAGCTTTTTGAGGCATCCTTTCCTGACGCAATAAATTTAATGACCAGTGCGATTAGCTCTGGTGAAAGTGTAATGCAAGCGATTCAATTTGTAGGCAATAAATTAGATAGTATTGTTGGACAAGAATTTAAATGGGTTGGTCAGCGATTACAAATTGGTGAGTCTCCTGATGATGTTTTTCGTCGTTCTTGTCAAAATTGCCCATATAAAAGTTACCGGTTTTTTATTATCACTTTGCGTGCAAATATGATTCGTGGTGGTCAATTAAGAGAGGTAATGACTCGTCTTAATCGAGTGCTGTTTGATGCAAGAGCGGTTGAAAAGAAAACCAATGCAATGACTTCTGAAGCAAGGATTTCAGCAAAAATTGTTGGTGCTATACCTTTTGCTTTCTTACTAATAATGAAATTTATGCAACCGGATAACTTTGATTTTGTTATACGAGATCCTGATGGTCGGTATATATTATATTATATGCTTGCGAGTGAGGCGGTGGGGATGGCTATTATCTATTTTCTGATGCGAGGTATTAAATAGTGTCTTCAATGCTGATATCTCTCGTTATATTGCTTATAGGCGTCGGTGCTTTCAGCTGGATTCATTCAAGCTATAAAGCCAAGTTACGTAAGCGTATGCATCACCTGTTACAGAGTGAAGAAACAGAGTCCGATGCGCGTCGGAACTTCCGCAAAGCAATGAATAAAATTAGCGCGGAGAACAAAAAAGAGTTTGAACATAAACTTGAGCAGGCTGGTGTATATAATAAAGGTTTAGCAATATATTACTTACCAGCCAAATTTAGTGTGATAGGGATAACTACTGCTATCTGTGGATTCCAGATCTTAGCTGGTATATGGCAATTGAATGATGCAATTTTGCCATTTTTGGGTGTTATGATTGCGGTGATTATCGTTCCTGATTGGGTGCTTGTGGCTAAAAGAAAAGCCGTCGAGCGCAATGTCAGTCGAGAGCTGCCTTATTTAATTGATTTAATGGCGGTATGTGTTCAAACGGGGATGACGCTTGAATCGGCACTTGCCTATTTAGCGGATGAAATGCAAGGTTTTGACAAACACTTAGCCTATCATATTCATAAAACGGCAGAGCGTGCACGTTTGACAGGCTTAGAAACCGCATTGACAGAGTTTGCAGTGCGTATTAATACTCAAGAAGTACGTAGTTTTACTTTTACCTTACTGCAAAGCCTTCAGCATGGTAGCTCGATTTACCAAGTGTTAATTACGCTATCAAAAGATATTCGTGAAGTTCAAATGCTGGAAACTGAAGAAAAAATTGGAAAGTTATCTGCCAAAATGAGTGTCCCACTTATATTATTTATTATGATTCCTATTGTAATTTTGATCATCGCTCCGGGTGTCATGAGAGTTGCGCAGTCGGGAGGGATTGGCTAATGAAAATAGTAATAAGTATTTTTGTTTTAATCGCTCTTGCTGGCTGCTCAGGCTCGCCGAAACCTAAAGTCTCTGATGAAGAGCGAATGGAAATCACTAAGAATTATGATGGTTTGCAAGAGAGTTACCGTGCGAGATTGAAAAATAATGCTAAAGACTATGTAGCATCAGTAAAGCTTTCTGCTGCCTATTTTAAAGATAATGATGTAGAGGCGGCAAGTTATTATATTGACCAAGTCCCCGACGATGAGTGCAGTAAGATAGATACTTGTTGGTTAACAAGAGCGGATATTGCTTACCATAATAGAGAGTACAGTCAGGCTAAATATTATATTGATTACAGCTTAGCTGTTGGTAAGGATGTTTTTGCGGTTAAAAATTTATACGGCATTATGCTGGCGCGACAAGGTAAATTTGATGAGGCGCGTAAATACTTCTTTGAAGCGCGTGTTGGCTTTAAAAATGAAGATGCAATTCGTAATAATCTTGCCATGACTGAAATGATGGAAGGTAAATATGATAAAGCGGCAAAGCGCTTATCACCGCTATATCAAAAAAATCGCTACGACTCAAAAATTAAAGCGAATTTAATTGTTAGTTTGATGCTTTCAAAGCAATACTCGGCAGTGAAAAACCTGTTATTACAGGAAATGAGTGAGGAAGAAGCAACTGAAATGTTCATGCAATTGCGTGAGGATTTAGCCAAACCAGCAAATGAAGCTTTGCCTATTTTGAATGTTGAATCTGATAATACAGAACCACTGCAAGTACCATCACTAGTACCAAGTAATAAAAATGTGCAGCAAGATGCTGATCACAATGAGGATGTTTAACCATGATGAAACGCTTACTGCCATTATTATTAGTGACTGCAACTAACGTATATGCGGATGAAACTTTGCTTCAGCACTTATGTGAAACAACAGCTTTTAATCAAGAGTTAACCATTACTCAGCATCAGCCTGTTATTATTGCACATAATCGTAATGGTCAAATGCTGGCGGGTAAACCGGTTGATTTAAACTTGTCTGCTTATACCGAATTATTAGCGGATACTACGGATATAAGCCGTGATTGTCTTGCATACCTTGAGCAAAATGATGTCGTCAGAATTGTAGATAATGATACCTCTCCTCAGTTCCAGAGTGGACAAACTATTGCACGGGTATTTTTTACTTTTGACCGCTCAACACTGAGCAAAACATCGGTACGTATTCTTGAAAAGATTGCAGGTCAATTAAAGCACAGTAACGCGATGATTCAGCTTGAAGGCCATACTGATGCAAAGGGCAGTGCCGAATATAACTTGGCATTAGGGTTGCGTCGTAGTGAGTCGGTAGAAGCTTTCTTAAAATCGCGTGGAATGCATAAAAACCAATTAAAAGCGTCTAGTAAGGGCGAGTCTGCACCTGTTGCTGATAACAGTACTGAAACAGGGCGAGAGCTTAATCGACGTGTTGAGATTAAAGTTTAATAGAACGTTATCTTTCCGCATGATTAAAAATCCCAGCGCAAGTTCGACTTGGCTGGGATTTTTTCGTGCTATTGATTGCTCTATTCGTAGCTGAGCGGTACTTACACTAAGTATGTGGGTTAGAGGAGTGGGCTAAACATATAGAAAAACTGCTCAGCAAGCTTATGCTGGACTGAACGTTTTTCCCACTCACGCCAATCAACTAAGGTGGAGTTTTTAATATATTCTTGCTGTAGCCAGCTTAATTGTTGGGTAAATTCAGCACTGTCTACGGCTAATGTGACTTCAAAGTTCAGCCACAAACTGCGCATGTCCAAGTTAACTGTGCCGATTAAGCAATGATTATCGTCGATAACGACTGATTTCGTGTGCAACAGTCCGCCATGGAATCGATAAATCTTTACGCCCGCGCTGAGTAACTCAGCAAAAAATGAACGACTTGCCCATTCAACCATGGTGGAATCGTTTTTATCTGGAATAATCAGACTGACATTGATCCCACGAAGTGCCGCACCGCGCAGGGCGTGAAGCAGATTCTCACTTGGTACAAAGTAAGGTGTTGTAATTACTACGCTTTCTAATGCTTGATAAATACTGAGCAGCAACACCTGATGGATGATTTCATCTGGCATTCCAGGGCCTGATGGGATGACCTGCACTGTATCTGAGTGCTCATCGGGATGGTTGACGTTACAACTCGGCATTGGCGGTAAGTCTCGCATCCCCGTTTCAACTTCCCAGTCCCAGGCTTGAATGCTGTTTAGCACTGTGACTGTCGGTCCGGTTAACCGCACCATCACATCTACCCACTCGCCAACTCCAGCATCGGTTTTAAAAAACCTTGGGTCGACTAAATTCATTGATCCGGTATAGGCAATTTCGTTGTCGATCACCACAATTTTACGGTGTTGACGTAAATCTAAGCGGCGTAAGAACATTCGAAACGGGGTGACGGCTAATGCTTCTGTGACTTCAATACCTGCATGACGCATTAATCGTGGCCAGTGGGATCGGAAAAAACGCATGCTACCTGCGGAATCTAATAATAGCTTTATGCGTACTCCACGCTTTGCGGCATCGATTAATGCGACACCGACTTCATCGGCTAAGCCACCTGGGTGCCAGATATAAAATTCAAGATGAATGGAAAGCTGTGCTTGTTTTATATCTTCAATAATAGATTTTAAAATGGTTTGAGGGGAATCTTGAAGCGATAGGCTGTTGCCAACGAGGCTTGGTATACCTAGGCGATTTTCGCACAAATCACAGATTGGCCGCGCATATTGGCTCATCAGTTGTGGTTGGTGTTCAGGGCAATCATTCAGGCGTTGAAACCAGTCTGCGTATGGGCTGAACATATCTAATGCGCGTTTAGCCCGTTTCTTTCCTAGATTGAGTTCACCGAATAAAAGGTAGGCTATGATCCCACCGACCGGAATGATGTAAATAATCATCAACCACGCAAGAGAGACGCCAACGACACGACGTTTGAACACAACCCGAATTGTAATACCCGCTATCAGTAGCCAATATAGAAAAACGCTAACCCAAGCTAGGATTTGATAAAACTGTTCCATTTACAGACTTATAATTGCAAAACTCTGTAGGCATTTTGCATCGTTTTGTCGCGAAAACATAGTGTTAACTCACTAAAGTCGGTGCTGAGTGCGGATTAAAGTGTAACGAGGAATACTAAAGCCAATACCAGTACCAAAGGATAGAAAATATCAGTGAGTATGCATTAAGTGTGATGTCATGATGCTGATGTGAATAAAGTTAGTGTTTTATGCAGGATTGGTGAAAATAAACAGAGCCAAATATCAAAATATTGAAAAGTGCGCTTCACATTTTATTCGATAACTGATTTACTAGCCAGTAACACAATGGAAATACATTTTCTCGTTTCGTAAACTATATTTTACAAGCGTGCATCCAATGAAATAATGAAAACTAACACGACAGGGAAGGCGTATGGCAAGTCAATCGAGGGCGCAGTTTAGCTCCAAAATTGGTTTTATTTTAGCAGCAGCAGGTTCAGCCGTTGGATTAGGTAACATTTGGGGTTTTCCGACCCAAGCGGCAAGTAACGGCGGCGCTGTTTTTTTGATTGTATATTTATTGATGGTTTTTGCATTGGCATACCCACTGTTGGTGGCTGAACTTACTATTGGTCGTTACGGCAGTGCCAACCCCATTAAATCTCTACGTTCAATTTGGCCTCAACAGAAGAAAGTTGCGACTGGACTTGGTATTGCGGGCATGATCGCGGTTTCTATGATCCTCAGTTTCTATGCCATTGTCGCAGGCTGGCTGTTGGGTTCTTTAGCGGGGCCCATTCTTGAATCGCTTGGTATGGTGTCGGCCGCGCAATGGTTAGAGTCTTTCAGTACGGCTCGTAATCTTATTTTGATGGTTGTCTTTATGGTGCTCACCATAGTGGTGGTTCGTAATGGTGTTGCAGATGGTATCGAACGCTGGTCGACACGGTTAATGCCTGTTCTATTGATATTGTTTGTATTGATGGTGGCCTACATCTTGACCCAAGATGGCGCGATCAATGGCCTGAAAATGTACCTTATTCCTGACTTTTCCCAGTTTAGCGCCGATCTTGTTGTGAGTGCGATGGGGCAAGCCTTCTTCTCTCTTTCGCTTGGTGTGTGTTCGATGATGGTATACGGCTCTTACATCAAAAAGGATGTAAACCTACCGAAAGTCGCTGCGCAAGTTGCTCTACTTGATACTGGTGTTGCTTTCATTGCCGGGCTATTGATTTTGCCTGCGATGTTTGTAGCTGCAAACAATGGTGTTGAAATTTATAACGAAGCAGGGGCTTTACTGTCATCAGACACTTTAGTCTTCAGCGTATTACCTGCGATGTTTGATACCATGGGCGCAGCTGGTTTATTGGTTGGTGTTCTGTTCTTTATTCTTATGGTTATCGCTGCACTCACATCGTCAATCTCGATGCTTGAAGTCCCCGTTGCTTGTGCAACCGAAGAGTTACAGCAAGATCGTAAAGTCGCAGTATGGTGGATTGGCGGCATTATTACCGTTTTCTCTGGCATTATCGTATTTAACTTTGGGGATATGTTTGGTTTGGTTATATCGCTGACCACGGAATATGCTCAGCCTATTTTAGGTATGGTATTCGCACTACTTGTTGGTTGGGTGTGGAAGCGCGATCAAGCATTACAAGAGATCAAGCAAGGTTACCCTGAACTGGAACAAGGCTTATTCTGGAAAATTTGGCCTTGGTATGTTCGTGTTGTTTGCCCACTACTGATGCTATTTGTATTCTTTGCCTAGACTACGGAATACATAAAAGAAGAAAGCCACTCAATCGAGTGGTTTTCTTTTTATATAAAGGTATGGATAGCAGCCTGCACTTTATAATGACTTGGGTATATACTCCGCTTTCTATTATGTGCATGCCGCGTTCATGCCGTTTACCGCTTTCTCTACCTAAGGCCGCAGTATGTTTACATTGGTTCATCAACACCCTGACTTTTTAATTATCAATAAACACCCCAACGTGAGTGTGCATAAAGATGATAATGATCAGCCTTTGTTAGCGGCGGTTGCTGAGCAAACGGGTGATAAGCAGCTCTACTTGATTCATCGACTAGATAAGATGACATCAGGCTTGCTCTTATTAGGGCGTAATAAAGAGGCTGCAGCTTTACTCTCTGCAAATTTTGCCAATCGTGTTGTCGATAAGTTTTATATTGCGATCAGCACTAAAAAACCGAAGAAAAAACAAGGTGTCGTGGTGGGCGATATGAGTCGTTCTCGTCGCAGCAGCTGGAAACTTGAAAGTACCAAAGAAAACCCAGCAGTCACCCAGTTTTTTTCTGCAGCTGCGGGTAATGGTCGTCGGTTCTTTTTATGTAAGCCCCATACGGGTAAAACACACCAAATTCGGGTTGCGCTGCGCAGTGTCGGTGCTGGCATTACTGGGGATGCGATTTATGGCAGCGAAGATGCAGACCGTGGTTACTTGCATGCTTACTCGCTGGCATTTCCATATAAAGGCGAAACCCAACGTTTTACTTGCCCACCAGAACAAGGTGAGTTGTGGCATAGTGATGAAGTGAAAGTGGCGTTAGCACAATGGCAATCGCCGTGGACATTAACATGGCCAACATTGCCCGATAGCCTACAAAAGGCATGTCAGCGCTAAGTCTGTACTTATTACAACTTTTCAGTGCGTTAGTTTTGATTTTAGTACCGGTAGCTTAGGGATAGCAGCGTTATTCAACAAATATGGTTAAAACAAAAAATAACTTGGTTTAACTGCTGCTAACTTGTTCAAACGCAAATGCGATCTTAATACGACTTCTCTATAATATCGGTCTAGGAAATGACCTAGATTGAGGAATCGAATGCGCCTGACCCGTTCCGTCTCGCTACGTATGCGAATTAAGAAAAAGAAAAATAAAACCCGCTTTTGGGATTTAGCCTCTCTCCGTCGTAACCGCCACACTATTAAAACCCGTCTTAAACGCCATCGCCAAGTCCGAATCACCGCTGAGTATGTTGTACTCGCCAGCTCCCGTATTGAAGAAGAACAACTAAAGCTAGTCGCTTGAATTCGCTAGATGATCATACTGACGCATCAGTGATCAAATCATTCTCGCTGGCTCAAAGTACCAATTACTGCGCAATATTCTGTTTAGCTAATTAATGGAATTGGTATTAGAATAGCGCCTTTATCTGAACAATCGACTGGCAAGATGGATATAAACGCACTTTCTCAATTAGAACAACACCTCCTTAATGCATTATCGACACCACCATCTGAAGTGCGTCGTTTGTTTCATGGCCGTGGTCGCTGCTGGCAGGGGTTAGAGCAAATCACGGTTGATTGGCTACAAGATCAAGTCTTGGTTTCTTTATTCAAAGAGCTTTCTGAAGAATTTCTTTCTGAGTTGAATGCGCTATTGCAGCGTTTACTCTCGACCACACAATGGCAGCAATGCGGTGCCAAGGCATTGTTACTCCAGCACCGTGATCGTGATGGTTCACCAACAGAAGTGATCTGGGGCGAATTGGGTGAATATCAAGATGTGGTCGAAAATGGTCTGACTTATAAGCTGGACTTAGGTCGTAAGCAAAACAATGGCTTATTTTTAGATATGCGTTATGGCCGTAAGTGGGTGCAGGAGCAGGCTGAAGGTAAGCGTGTTCTTAATTTATTTGCTTACACTTGTGGTTTCTCGATTGCCGCGATTGCCGGTGGTGCCGAGCATGTTGTGAACCTTGATATGGCTAGAGCAGCGTTGAGCCGAGGTCGTGATAACCATCATCTGAATAATCATGATTTATCAAAGGTTAGCTTCTTAGGCCATGAGTTGTTTAAGTCTTGGGGAAAAGTGCGAAAAATGGGTGCCTATGATTTGATCATTATCGACCCACCATCTTTTCAGAAAGGTAGTTTTGCACTCACAAAAGATTACGCAAAAATATTACGTCGCTTGCCTGAGTTGTTGACTGAAAATGGCCAAGTGCTGGCATGTGTGAACGATCCATCTATTGATTCTCAGTTCTTAATCGATGGTATGGCGCAAGAAGCCCCTGAACTACAGTTTATTGAGCGGTTAGAAAACCCGCCTGAATTCAAAGATATTGATCCGGATGGTGGCTTAAAAGCCCTTATCTTCTGTCGATAATGTGCAGCGAGAGTACTCTCTATTGAATGATTGCTTTCTTGCAATAAAATGGCCGCGAATAGTGATATTCGCGGCCATTTTTGTGTGACCTTTGTATCTTTACTGTCGCGATTACTGCATCAGTTGTTTACAGTATTCGCTATAAACTGATTGTTCAACCATGGTGCGCCCACGCATGTCCATGATTTTTATATTGTAGCTAACACCTGCATCAAAAAGTGGTGTGAGTTCATCACTGCTACAATAGTTTGCTGCTGCCGCTTTTATGGTTTGAGATGGCGCCATTTTACCTCCGCCACCGTAAAGGACAGTAATCACAACCGTTTTATTTTTCGCCTGGGCTTTCATGACTTTATATTCGTCGATTTTGTCGTAAGGCGCTTTAGCGTTAATGGTTGCAGCTCGGCTTTTTGCTAAAGCAATGGCTGTATCATCTTCACTTGATGCGCATCCATTCAAAACCAGAAGTGCAGCTACCGCTAATATTTTCTTCAGCATAAGTGTGGTTTTCTTATTGTTAGTGTTTACCGAGTGATTTTCTAAACCGCTTAATCAATTGACGTAATACCGTCTTTTTTTAAGCTAAGGTAAGACTTTTTTGAATGGTTTAACAATAACGTTTTGATAAACACCCGCGTCGATGTATGGATCGGCATCTGCCCATGATTTTGCGTCTTCAAGCGAGTTAAATTCAGCAATCACGGTTGAGCCCGTGAAGCCTGCTTCACCCGGGTTTTCGCTGTCGATAGCAGGGTTTGGGCCTGCAATTAATAATCGACCTTGTGCTTGAAGCTCTGTTAAACGCGCTAGGTGTTTTTCACGAACGCTTAAACGACGCTCTAGGCTATTTTCAACATCTTGAGAGAAGATTACATACCACATTGTTATATTCCTTTTTTGTGGAGATCTGGGTATCAGTTGCTTGATTGTATCTTTGCGACGCGAGGGTATCAATGCTTTGCGATGAGAGCGTTTCACACTACAAAAAAGCCTCACAGCAAGTGAGGCTTTTTACTAGTTAGGCTTTTTTCACCGGGCGTGGTCGGCCTTCACTATTGATGGCGACATAGTTAAAGGTCGCTTCACAAACCTGATAGCGATCCCCAACGGCCTCGTGTGCCACTGGCTTAACCCAAACTTCAAGGCCTACGCTCATTGACGTGTTACCAATGCGCTTACATTCACCATAACAGCAAACAACGTCGCCAACACTGACAGGCGCTTTAAATGCGATGCTCTCGACGGAAACGGTGACTACGCGACCGCCTGAGATTTCTTTTGCCAAAATAGCACCAGCTAAATCAAGCTGAGACATGATCCAACCACCAAAAATATCGCCATTGGCGTTGGTGTCTGCTGGCATTGCTAAGGTGCGGAGAAGGAGTTGTCCGCGTGGGATGTTGTTTTCTGTGGTCATTGTTGATTCCGAGTTACTGCTTGTCTGAACCGTTTTCTTTCGGCATATGGCGATAAATATACCCGCCAGTGGCAAGGGTAAAGAGTAACGTTAATACAAGCAAGCCGAATACTTTAAAGTTTACCCAAACATCGAGTGGTAAAGTGAATGCAACGTAGATATTAACAACGGCACACACGGTAAAAAATAAGACCCAAGCCAAATTTACTTTGTTCCAAACGGGATCGGGTAAAGTCAGTTCTTTGCCTAGCATGCTTTTAATTGCGGGTTTCCCCATGAATTGGCTAACCGCTAAGCCAATCGCAAAGAGCGCATAGACAATGGTGACTTTCCATTTAATGAAGTTTTCATCATGTAAGAATAGCGTCAAACTACCGAAAACAGCGACCATTGCGAAGGTTATTAGCTGCATTTTTTCGACTTTCTTGTACAAAAACCACGTCAAGGCAATTTGAATGGCGGTGGCTATGATTAAGGCACCTGTTGCAACGAAAATATCATGGGTTTTATACAAAACAAAAAAAACAATAAGCGGTATAAAATCGAGTAGTTGTTTCATGTGGCTGTGAGCCTTACTGACAAATATGTCTGGCTAGTATACCTAAACCGAGAGTAAATGGCAGAGTACTTGGCTGCTAGTGTATGTGATATGGCTCGGTATCTTATGCTGCTGCCAGCGATATATGACCGAGTATATCGCGAAAAATAAAAAACGGTAGCTTATTGGCTACCGTTTCTGTACTGACGGATTATCTAAAAACCGATTACAGCTTAAAGCGTGTCGTCAGGATGATTTGATCACCGTAAAGGCCATTGAATTTGCCTTCAGCACCGATTGAGAATAGTTCGGTTGCATGGAAACGACCTGTGATAGAGCCGATTACTTTGTCATCGTCGCTGATCGTTGTGTGACCAATTTTGCCGCCAACTTCAAATTGTGGACCAAGCCATTGACGAACACCTAAGTTCACTTCAACACCCATCTTGCCACCAGAACTGTTGTAACGGTCATTTTTAACATTAAGGGCTTTGATTTCACCCGTAATATCAGCCCAGTTGTTCACTGGCGCGTGGAAGCCAACACCAACATTTGCATCCCAATCACCTTTGAAGCGCGTATCAACGCTACCTGTAATGTGCGCATTAGGGTGAATTGACATGCTGAAGCCACCACCGTAAGTCAATGGATCAATACCAATACGCGCTTCTGCGTAATCGTAGCTGAAGTTACTCATGGTGTTAGTTGCTGGTGTTTCAGCATGTGCTGCAGTCATTGTTGCTAGCACAATGCCTGTAGCAATAAGTGTTTTGCGCATGAAAAAGATTCCAAAGGCTATAAAATAGAATTCGTCATATTCTAAAGGACAAGTAATACCAATAATAGGTTTTGAACTGACTTGTTCTTCAAAATGATAATTTGGTGGTTAAATAACCACCAAATTAAGAGGGAGGGTGTGAATGCAGCCACACTTTGCGTTTATTTATGTTCCAAGCATTATGCTGCTTAGCCCTTATGAAACGCTAAGTTTGAGTTATACGCTTTTAATGAGTTCGTTACCCGATGTTTCGCCCTGAGCAAATTTGGTAATACTATGTAAGCTTGTATCGGCAATGTTACCCAGTGCTTCATCGGTCAAGAAAGCTTGATGGCCAGTAAATAGCACATTGTGGCATGATGACAAACGGCGGAACACATCATCTTTGATGACATCATTCGATTTATCTTGGAAGAATAAGTCTTGCTCGTTTTCATACACATCAATACCGAGCGACCCAATTCGACTGCTTTTTAGTGCCTCAATGGCATCTTTGGAGTTCAGTAGACCGCCACGGCTGGTATTGATGATCATCACCCCATCTTGCATTTGCTCGAAAGCTTGAGCATTTAACATATGGTAGTTTTCATCTGTCATTGGGCAGTGAAGGGTGATCACGTTTGCTTGGCGGTAGATATCTTCAAGGCTGGTATAGATTGCACCTAGCTCAATGGCTGCTGGGTTTTCAAAGGGGTCGTAAGCCAAAATATTCATGCCGAGCCCTTTTAAAATACGCATGGTTGCAATACCAATGCGACCAGTACCAATAACACCGACGGTTTTACCGTTAAAGTTAAAGCCGGTTAACCCTTCAAGTGAAAAGTTGGCATCGCGTGTACGTTGGTAAGCACGATGGATACGACGATTCAGGCTCAGCATTAGGCCAAGAGTATGTTCGGCAATCGCTTCTGGTGAGTATGCAGGTACACGTACTACTTGAATATTGAGAGCCTGTGCGGCATTAAGATCTACTTTATCAAACCCAGCACAGCGCATAGCAATAAGGCGAACGCCTGCTTTAGCCAGTTGCGCTAAAACAGGTTGTGATAAGTCGTCATTCACAAACGCACATACAGCATCAAAACCTTGTGCCATGCGCGCTGTTTGCTCTGTTAAGCGGAACTCAAAATAAGAAAGCTCAAGCTGATAATGTTGATTGATCAACTCAAAGGATTTTTGGTCGTATTTTTTTGTGCTAAAGACTGCAACTTTCATAGCGTCACCTTTTAGGAGAACTTAGATTTTGTGATAAAGATAACACTTCTCAGTTCTAGCGCAAAGTTTGTATGATGATTAACCGTCGGATAATGACAAGCGGCGATCGCTCATTGCTTGCATGATTTTTGCCGCATTTAATATGCGTGCCCACGGCATTAACTCTTTCTCGTTGTCAATCATATAGGTTGTAAGTTGTTCAATCACAATCTCTTTTAAGCTCTCACCATCCCAGGGTTTCGCAATATAATAATCCAAGCTTGCGTTATTAACGGCTTGGACGGTTTCTTCTAAGCCAGCTTGTCCCGTCAGCAATACTTTACGTGCCGCTTTAGTTTCATCTTGCTGTTTTAATTCAATTAAAAAGTGAATGCCTGTTTCTCTGGGCATGATGTGGTCGCATAAAATCAAGGCTAACGGAATATGGTCGGCAATGGCGTCGGCTAATACTTCTTTGGCTTCGTCCACAGATTCCGCGGCTTCAAGGATGAAATGCTCACCTAAGGCATCAAGGTCGTGTAATACGCTGTCGAGTACTTCACGTTCATCATCAACACATAAAATCATATATTTTTTCATAGCATTTCCTTATGTGAGTGTCTTATTTGACGGGTTCCGTTTTATCTTGATCTGTTTGACTCGACCTTGATTTGTAAGAGGCAGCTTTGTCAGGTGCTGCTTGAACAGAGAAATAGTTTGGGTGAACGGGTAAAGTAACGATCATTCTGGTAAAGGTTTCAGGCTCAGACTCGATGCGAATGGTCCCGTTGTGTTGATGGATGATTTGCTGGCAAACCGATAAACCAATGCCAAGACCAAAATTACCTTCACGTTTAGTGGTGTAATTGAGCTCAAAGACTTTCTCTTGCTGTGCTTGTGGAATGCCTTTTCCATTATCTTCTACTAAAATATCAATACTTTGCTGGTGGCTATTGGGAGTGAATTGAGTCGTGATTCGAATCTCTCCGGGTTCTATAACCGCATCTAAAGCGTTGGCTATTAAGTTCGTCCACACCTGTTGTAACGCAATAGGTTGGCAACGTATATGTGGTAGTTCAGCATACTCTTTGGTGACATGGTGTCGCTTTAAGCGGTTTTCAAAGATGACCAAGGTATCTTCAAGCCCTTCATGCAAATCGACATCGTGGGTGGTTTCATCATCTTGCCTAGCGTAACTTTTTAAGCTTTTGACTAAGTCAGCGATACGGTGAGCACACACATTGATTGACCGTAAGAAATTACCCATCTGGTAATAGTGTTCCCATTCATCAACCACTGTTTTGAGTTGATGCTTTTGTGGGAGTAACCAGCGTTCAATGCTATCGGTGTCATCGAGGCCCATTAAAACGGCCTTGCGGGCGGTTTGCCTATCACCAAGTGTTGCTTCGAGTTGCTTGGCACGTTGTCGAGCTTCTGAAGTCGATAGGGGACGGGACTGCATTGCACGCTGCAAAATCACATTGCCTTGGGTTTGATTATCGTGATTAAGCTGTGAGTCGGTTAATTTACAGATAGTTTCTTTTAAGGTGTCGCTGCCGCGTAAAATGGCAGATACTGGATTATTCAGTTCGTGCGCAACGCCAGCCACTAATTGACCTAACATTGCCATTTTTTCTTTGTCGATAAGTTCTTGATAGGCTTCGTCAAGTGACTTTAGGGTTTGCTGTAACCGCATTTCGGTTTTGATGCTGCCTTGTAAGCGGCGGTTAAAGTTGCGTAATAAAAGGTTGGTAAAAAGGGGGAGCAACTCGCTTTGGGAATTCATGACCTTAGTGAACAGCTGTCGATCTAATTTAATGACGTCGGTTTGGCATAGGGTAATACCGGTTGAAAATGAAGCTTCATCTGTTACAAAAGACATCCCCCCAATCAGGTTGCCAGATCCTACGCGTACCACTTCATGCTTAAAGCCATCTTCATCTTTTTTATATAACGCGACTTCTCCCCGAGTGATAAACCATAAGAAGCTATTAGCTTCACCTTCGTGGGTGAGCACATGGCCTTCGCTGTATGTGCGGCACGCTTTGTGTTCATCATTGCCTTGAAAGAAACTGTGCAGGGCGTCGGTGACTTGGCTGGCGAGTGTCGTGTCATCAAGTTGATCACCGTGACGGATAAAGCCCGAGCGAAAACTCGACATTTGCCGGTCGATATGCGCTTTTAGAATACGACGGTGATCAAGCAGTTGGCTGTATTTTAGCCAATCTTCATCGGGGTGTTTTATGACGTAGGTTGTGAGCTCTTTAATGAGGACGCGGTGTAACTCTTCACGTTGCCAAGGTTTTGTTAAGCAGTAATTAAGCCGACCTTCGTTAACGGCTTGCATGATGACATCAATTTGTGGCTTGTCATTCAACAAGACTGTTCGAGCGCGTTTAGTGACAGGGTGGTTATCTAATTGTACTAAGAAATCGACGCCGTTATCTGCACCCAAATCGTTATCACAAATCACCATCGCAGCTTGTTGGCCTTGCTGCTCAATAAAGGCCAGCGTGTCATTGGCATCGTCGATACTATCAGCTTCGACAATATCAAAGAGATCACTGAATGGGCTTAGGTCTTGCCGCAGTCGCTCGACAATGCTGGGCTCATCATCCAGGCACAAAATAACAAAGCTATTCACGATGGTATCCTTTAAAAGGGAGTTCTTTATTCAGTGTATGTTAAATGAACAGTAGGGTCTGAGAGGCTGACAACAATTTGGACGTATTACTTATTGATCCATAGAGGATTCATAGAGGTATGCAGCGGTTTGTAATACACTAGCCTCAGTTTATTTTTTACGATCAGGGATATTTATGACGCTCAAGAAAATTGGGGCAATTGGTGGTGCTATTGCGGTGGCGGTGTGTTGGCCGATTGCTGTGGGTCAAGTTGGTGAACGTATTTATTTGGATACGGTTGGCAAGTATGAAAACCCTTACGTCAAAATCAGCAACGAGAGTTATGATCGTGGCTATTTAAGCTCTGAAGCGGTATCTCGAATCGAAATAAAAGACGAGTTTAAACCGCTGTTTGAAGAAGAAGGACTACCGTCTGTTTGGCATGTTTCGCATAAGATCAAGCATGGTTTACTGGGTATGACCTCATACAGCCAACTTGAGCTGGATGAGGGTTTACAAAAAGTTGCAGCGCAAGCATGGGGCGAAGGTGTAGCGCCAATTACGTTCCAAACTGAGACATCATTAACGCGTCATACTGAATTTAAAGTGGTGATTAACCCGGTTGCTTACAAAGATGATTTTGGTTCATCTGTATCCAGCGAACCCTTCATTTTTGATGGTGATGTAGATGGGAAAGGGGCAGGTGAGTTCCATTACCACTTGCCGCAGTTTTCGGTCACGACTACCGCAAACGAAACCATGGAAATGCTGAATTTCACGGGTGGCGGTAAAGGGAAGATGGATGGCCAGTTCTGGTTGGGCAATCAAAAAGCGCAGTTAGGCTCAGTAAAATTCATTGATAGCAATAACGATAAAGCAGTAAGCCTGACAAATATGTCAGTCGCAATGAGTAACGTGCTAACTGAGCCAGCAAAAGATGCTGAGGCTGATGAAAATACTCGCTTAACGAATGAAAATAAAGTGACCATTGAAAAGATTGTTTCTTTTGATGGTAAAGATTATGACAACTTTAACTTTGACTTGTCTTTCATTGGTTTAGATTACCCTGCGATTGCACGCTTAGGTAACATGAGCGATGACATTAACGAACAGATGACCCAAGAACAGCAAGAAGAAGCACTGTTAGCGTTAGATTTGCTAGTGGCAAAAGGGTTAACGCTCGCGATGGACGATTTAAGCCTGACGACGCCAATGGGGGATGTTCGTAGCCAAGTTCGTTTTGTGGTTAAACCTGGCTTAGCGCGCGCATCTCAAAGTGTAGATAAAATTGCTGAAAAGCTAACGGGCAATATTGCACTAGAATTGCCTAAACAATTAGTTGAAATGGATCCTGCGTTGTTAGAACGAGCGACCATGATGGAGCAAGCCGAAATCGTAGAGCGCCTAGACGACAAATATGTATTGAACATGCAAGTTGAAGGCGACAAGGTGATTTTAGCTAATGGCGATCAACTGCCATTGGGTATGTTATTTATGTTGTTTATGTAATGTAGACGCATCCAGTACTTTACTGAGCAGCATTGCTTACACTGAGTTTATTGGTTAATAACGCGTTATCTCGCAAGAGATAGCGCGTTTTTTTATCTGCAAAACTTGTTGATAGGTTTTGTCTATTGATGAAATACATTATTTGTATTTAGTAATTTCAGATAAATAGACGACACTTAACACAGAAAGGTCAGACGACTTGTTCTGATGGCTGGTTTAGATGCAAGACAACGAATCGTTGATTCTTAGCATCATTTTTCGGCACACACTTCTCTGCACATAATGAGATTTAGGGGGATGCATGGAATCGTTAAAAGTTAAAGACTATATGAATATGCGCCCAGTGACTTTTGATCCAAGTCAGTCGCTGTCTGCGGCACTTGATAAGTTGTTAACGGCAAAACAAATCGGTGGTCCTGTTGTTGATGCAAATCGTCAAGTTGTTGGTTTCTTGTCTGAGCAAGATATGATTCAAAAGCTGATTAAGGTGGGTTATCACTGCCAGGATACACACACGGTTGGTGAGTGTATGCGAGCTGATGTATTAACTGTCTCACCTGACAGTTCAATTATTGAATTAGCGGAAACGATGTCAGGGCAAAAACCAAAAATTTACCCTGTTGTTGAAAGTGGCCAGTTAGTTGGCGTTATTACTCGACGTGATGTACTGACAGCTATCAGTAATCAAATTGGCGCTTGCTTTAAGCATCCAGTATGATTTTGCTCAATAATTGAAAAGAATGAAAAAGGCGCACTGTGCGCCTTTTTTGTCGTTAGCGTATTTTCCTTTTCGACGAAAAAGGGAATCAACAAAGGTAACGGAATGAGCGAACAGCACGCAAAGTTTGTCACAGGTTCACCCATGCGACATATCGCAGTCATGTCAGGAACCGGTGCCGTAGGTTTGATGGCACTATTCTTAGTCGATCTGGTCGATATGCTATTTATTAGTATGTTGGGTGAAATTGAACTTGCTGCTGCGATTGGCTTTGCTGGCACCTTGGTCTTTTTTTCCACCTCAGCTTCAATCGGTACTTCGATTGCGATGGGCGCTTTGGTTTCACGTGCACTTGGTGCCAAGCAACATGAGAAAGCGCGAGACTTGACGATTAACGTCATGATGTTTGCTTTCATTATCTGCTGTATCTTAGTGACTTTGATGCTGTGGCAATTACCCCAGTTACTCGACATGATAGGCGCGAAAGGAAAAGTCGCAGAAGCGGCGACGTCTTATCTGGTAATTTTGCTACCAAGCGCACCCATGATCGCTATTTCAATGGCGGCAGGTGCTGCATTGCGTGGCGTGGGTGATGCTCGCCGTTCTATGATTGCTACGTTGATTGGTGGTGGTGTGAATGCGGTACTAGACCCTATTTTTATCTTTGGATTATCAATGGGCATTGAAGGTGCTGCGATAGCCTCTGTGTTTGCTCGATTAGCCGTTCTTGTTTTCTCTCTTCACGCTGTTATCTATAAACATAACCTCGTTGCTAAACCGAGCCTCACCTCGTTTAAAGCATCTTTGGCGAGTGTGTGTGCGATTGCCTTTCCTGCCATCTTAACCAATACCGCGACACCGATTGGAAATGCGTTTGTCACCAGCCATATCGCACAGTTTGGTGAAAGCTTTGTCGCGGGTTATGCAGTTATTGGCCGAATCATGCCGGTTAGTTTTGCCTTGGTATTTTCATTATCTGGTGCGGTTGGGCCTATTATTGGGCAAAACTTTGGCGCGGAACGGTGGGATCGCATTACCCGTACCTTAAAAGATGCGCTGCTATTTACTTCGGTTTACTGCGTGTTGGTATCGATATTGTTGTGGCTAGGGCAAGACCTTATTATCAGTATCTTTAGCCTGAAAGGTGATGCTGCTTACATGATAGGTATTTTCTGTACCTTTGTTGCTGTGACTTTCATCTTTAACGGCGCACTTTTTGTTGCCAATGCTGCGTTTAATAACTTGAATCGTCCAACGTGGTCGACAGCGCTAAATATGGGTAAAGCAACACTGGGTACTATCCCATTTGTGTACATTGGGGGTGAATTAGCTGGTGCGGGCGGGGTATTGATGGGGCAAGCTGTCGGGTCAGTCTTGTTTGGAATATTGGCTTTTACTCTGGTTATCCGCCAGGTTAAAACCATGGCATACGAACATGAGCAGAAACAGCAAGAAGTTGAAATACTTGAGCCTAGCGTACCAATTACGCCGTTTTGTTCTTCTCGTACTTATATAGGACAAGAAAACGTACTTGAAGAGTCGATGGCCAATGATCAAGAACAGCCAGTAAAATAACGCTATTTTAGCGAATTACCTTTAGTTAGTTTCTTTTCATGTCGGTGCCTTTCTGGAGTAGGGAAAGGCACTAAACCTTCCTTTCTAGTTCTTCAATAATAGACTGCAGTACTTCCCTCTGATCGAAACGCCATAACAGCGGCATAATGCGATGTTGATGTCTTTCTTATTATTTGTGTGACAAATGCGCGCCATTAAGGTGATGTAAGTCACGTTTACTTCGATTTTGTGATCTAGATGGTTATTTCTCGTAATTTAAGATTGTTTACTCTTATTGTTCAGCGAGTTAGCTTGCAAAGTTTGATTGAAATAATTGTTTTATTTCACTTATTTATTGATCTAAACCGGTGAAAAAACAGCAGTAACAACGCAATATAACTCTTACTACTAAAGTATTAAGCTGCTTGGTTTGATAACTATCAAACGGAGTTGACAGTGAACGCTTTTTTTCTGCGAAAGAGGCGGCGTTTACAAGCAAGATTCAAATATTAGTGTTTAAGGGAATATTCAAACATGCGCCAATATCTTCGGTATATCATTCCGATCTTGATCCCCGTGATCATTTTAATGCTACCTGCATCGGCATTTCCTGTTGAGGGAATGACTGTGATTCAGCAGCGGGTTATCGCAATTTTCCTACTGGCGGCTTTGTGTTGGGTGATGGAGCCAATCCCTATCTACGCCACATCCGTTGTGATTATCGTACTTGAACTGTTATTGCTTTCAGATAAAGGTTTGTACTTGCTCCGCTTGGATCATGGCCAAGAGCACTTTGGTGAATTGCTTTCTTACAGCGATATTATGGCTACATTTGCCAGCCCTATTATTATGCTGTTCTTGGGTGGTTTCTTCTTAGCGATGGCAGCAACCAAGTACCGCCTCGATGTTAACTTGGCCCGCGTATTACTTCAGCCTTTTGGTCATCAACCTAAATATGTGATGTTTGGTTTAATGCTGATCACGGCTATTTTCTCTATGTTCATGTCGAATACGGCAACAACCGCGATGATGCTGTCTATTCTTGCGCCAGTGATTGCGCTATTTGGCGATCGTGATCCAGGGAAAATTGCTTTTGCGTTGTGTATTCCTGTTGCAGCAAACATAGGGGGTATTGGTACCCCGATTGGTACCCCTCCGAATGCGATCGCCCTTAAATACCTCACTGGCGAAAATCTGATTACCTTTGGTGAATGGATGATGTTTGGTGTGCCCTTTGTCGCGATTTTATTAATGTTCGCATGGGTTTTAATTAATAAGTTATACCCAGCAAAACAAGAGAAAATTGAATTAACCATTAAAGGTAAATTCCTTAAAACACCGAAAGCGATCACGGTTTATGTCACGTTCGCCCTGACGATTATTCTGTGGCTAATGGGCTCGACTCACGGTATGAACTCTTACACTGTTGCGTTAATTCCTGTTGCTGTGTTTTCACTAACGGGCATTATCAATAAGGAAGATTTAAAGAAAATTTCTTGGGATGTCTTGTGGCTAGTCTCGGGTGGTATTGCTTTAGGTTTGGCACTCGATCAAACGGGCCTTGCTCGCTTGTTGGTACATAGCATTCCGTTTGATGATTACTCTCCGTATGTTGTGTTAGTGGGGGCGGCAGTGCTGTGTTTGACCATGGCGAACTTTATGTCTCATACCGCGACAGCGAACTTATTGATGCCGATTATGGCAGCACTAGGTACATCCATGGCGAGTTTGGTGCCATTGGGCGGAGAAATAACCTTAATTTTGATTGTGACGTTTGCTGCCTCGCTGGGGATGTCTTTACCTATCAGTACTCCACCGAACGCATTAGCACATGCGACGGGCCATGTTGAAAGTAACCAAATGGCGCGTGTGGGGGTGATTATTGGTGTGGTTGGTGTTGTGATGAGCTTTGTTATGGTTTGGCTATTGCATCTAGTGAACTTCATTTAAATAGCTTTGCGATTATCACAGTTTGGCGCAGAAAAATGCGCCAAACTGACGATTCAGTAATGCTGGTCTGGTGACATCTGGAGATAACGGCTGCTATGGCAACAACAATATCAGACATGATGAATAACGACATGATAGCTCAAAACGGTGTGCCTAAAGGGATGCATCGTCCAGCTGCGTTACAGCGTATTATTGATGTCTATTTTCAGGAAACAAGTCGCACCAAAACGGTGAAATCCGGTACGCAAGTGCTCAAACAAGATGGCTTTAATGATCGCTTGTATTGGGTGAAAAGTGGTGAGCTTTCGGGGTATTTAAAAGCCGATAAAAACGATCTGACCACCAAAGTCTTCAGCGTTGAGCCTGGGATGTTTTTTGGTGTGCACAGTTTTTTCGCTCAGACCCAGCAAGCTTCAACTACCGTTATTGCCGAGAAAGACAGTGTACTCGCTTGGATTGATTTAACGACACCCGCAGTTGATGTCGAGCAATATGGTTCGCTCAGTGAACAGTTTATGCCTGTTATGGTGCATGAATTAGCTCAGCGACAAATGTTAACTGGACTGCAAGCGATAGAAAAAGAAAAGGCCCTGCAAAAGCTTTATGCTGCCGAGCAAATGACAACGCTTGGTCAGCTTGCTGCAGGTATTGCCCACGAGCTTAATAATGCCGTCGGTGTGCTAAGTAGTAAGACTGAAACTGTTCAAGATGCAATTTGTAAGTTCTTGGAAGAGAACAAACCCCATGTTGCTCCTTTTATAGATTTAGGGATTTGTGAAGGCCAATCCAATACTTCAGCACAAGTTAGGCTACGAGCCAAAGAGCTGCAAGCAAAGTATACCCTTAGCCGAGATCAAGCCCGTCAACTTGCAAGGGCGTTGCCCCAAGGTGATGTACCTGCGTTATGGCTTGATAACATAGATGAAGCGTTACAGTACTGGGATGTCGGGCGAGACTTGCACGACATGCGAATTGCGGCCAAACATGCCGCTAATATTGTGCGTTCAGTGAAACAACTGGGTGGTAGTGATCAAGATTATCAATCCGATGTTGATGTAAACGACACCATTCATAAATCATTGGCGTTATTGCAAAGCAACTTACGTCGGGTGAATGTTGTTTTGCGCCCTGCAGTATTACCCGCCATTACGGCCAGCTCGACTGAACTCGTTCAGGTGTGGGTTAATATCATTAAAAATGCGTGTGATGCCATGGAGCAAACAGACACGCCAACCATCGAAATTATTACGCGTTATTCAAAGAATCGTTTGATGATTACCATTAGCAATAATGGACCAATGATTGACGAAGCGACACGCCGAAAAATATTCCAACCTAACTTCACGACCAAAAAAGGCGGTTTGTCTTTTGGCTTGGGGTTAGGATTGTCGATAGTACAGCGTATTGTTCATAGCTACGGTGGAACGATCGCGTTAAAAAGCGATGTAGATAAAACCAAATTTAGAATCAAACTGCCAATAGTTTAGCAATTTGTAAGGAACGGTTATGGAAAAGTTGAACATCATCTGTGTGGATGACCAAAGGGAAGTATTAAGCGCTGTACTGAAAGATCTCGCACCACTAAATGATTACTTTCATGTGGAGGATTGTGAATCTGCGGATGAAGCGCTAGATCTCATGGATGAACTGGATGCCGAGGGTGAATATATTGCACTTGTGATTTCAGATCATGTTATGCCAGGTAAAACTGGGGTGGAGTTACTGACTGAAATTTCTCAAGATGCCCGTTTTCGTACAACGAAAAAGGTACTATTGACAGGGCAAGCTACGCATCAAGATACCATAGCGGCAATTAACCGAGCGCGAATCGAGAGTTACTTTGAAAAGCCATGGAAAGCCGATGTGCTGCTTACAACGGCACGTTCGCTGATTACAGAGTATGTATTTGATACGGGCTTAGATTACCAACAGTGGACCGATATTCTTGATAATACAGTGGTATTCAGGCGGCTGAGCTAATCACGTGACAGGCACAAGGTATCATCTTGTGTTCAAAACGAAAGAAAGCCTGTTCATAGCAGTGAACAGGCTTTGAAGAATATCTTCTAAGAAAAAGCAGTGGCATTATATAAGACCTGCCAATGTGCAAAATGTTCCCATTATTTCCACAAAATATTTACTCCTTTTATTCCCTTACTGTTTTTACTCATCTCTTTTGGTTCGAATATTCTAGCTACCCCTTCGCAATGCTCTCTACCTCTAAGTTTGAACCTATTGAAGTATCTTATAATCAGCAGTATGTGCATTAGGTATCATTGGAATTGTGAACGCGAGAGCCGATATCAAGTGTTTAATACTTGTTAAAAAACATGATGAGATGTAAAGTTCAAACATGTGTTTAATACAGGTGAATGAAAATGGCAGTGAAAGGAGAAACAAAAGGGCGAATTCTGGATGCCGCTGAACTGCTGTTTGCGGAGCATGGTTTTAATGAAACCTCGTTACGTACTATCACCAGTAAAGCAGGTGTTAATCTCGCATCGGTGAACTATCACTACGGTGATAAGAAAACCCTTATTCGCGCGGTGCTTGATCGCTATTTAGAGCAATTTGTCCCTGTCTTGATAGAAGAGCTTGAATCGCTTCATTCTCGTGATGAAATCACCATGGAAGATGTATTTCATTGCATCAAGCGTCCTTTGGTTCAGCTAGACGATTTTCGCCCATACGGTGCGAGTAATTTCATGTCGTTAATTGGCCGAGGCTATACCGATGTGCAAGGTCATTTACGCTGGTTCATGATTACGCATTATAAAGAAGCCTTAAATTTGTTCACGAGTGCAGTGTGCCGCGCCAACCCCTCTCTGGATCCTGAAACTTTATTTTGGCGTTTGCACTTTACCCTCGGGGCATCAGTATTCACTATGGCGTCGAGTACCGCGCTTCGTCAAATTGCAGAAAATGATTTCGCTCGCAAAGTAACAACCGCAGATCTTATTGATAGCTTGGTGCCATATTTGGCGGCAGGCGTCGCAGCACCTATTGAACAAAGCTTGTTACTTGTGAGTGATGAGCAAAACGGAACTCTGTAATGCCTACATAGATATAACAAAAATAGTCGATTATCGATAAATGAAACAAAAGGACCTGAAAAATGAGCACTTTAACAAATTTGCGTCAACGCTATCTCAGTGAGCCCGCTTTTAAGATGTTTAAGAAAGTGCTACCTCCACTATCGGATACCGAGCGACAAGCGATGGAAGCGGGTAGTGTTTGGTGGGATGGTGAACTCTTTGGCGGTTCCCCTGAGTGGAATACGTTACTGAATTACCCAAAACCTCAGCTCACGGATGAAGAGCAAACATTTATCGACACCAAGCTTGAAACCTTGTTGGCGATGCTAGATGACTACAAAATTGTACAAGAAGACCGAGACTTACCACCAGAAGTGTGGGAATACCTGCGCAAAGAGAAATTCTTATCACTAATTATTGGTAAAGAATATGGTGGGATGGACTTCTCGGCGTTAGCAAACTCTACCATAGTGACTCGAATCGCAACGCGTAGTTTGAGTGCGGCGGTGTGTGTCATGGTACCTAATTCGTTAGGTCCTGGTGAATTGCTCTCACATTACGGTACGCAAGAGCAAAAAGACTATTGGTTACCGCGCCTATCAAATGGTGATGATATTCCATGTTTCGCGCTAACCGGTCCAGAGGCTGGCTCGGATGCTGGCGGTATTCCTGATCAAGGTGTGGTTTGCTACGGTGACTACCAAGGCGAACAAGTGTTGGGTATTCAATTAAACTGGGATAAGCGTTATATCACGCTTGCTCCTGTTTCTACCGTGCTTGGTCTTGCATTTAAGTTGCAAGACCCTGAAGGCTTGTTGGGCGATAAAGCTGACTTAGGTATCACTTGTGCATTGATCCCAACTGACCATCCGGGGGTCGAAGTTGGTATGCGTCATGATCCGCTTAATATGGCCTTCATGAACGGTCCTACACGTGGTAACGATGTATTTATTCCTATGGACTGGATTATCGGCGGCCAAGATTTTGCTGGTCGTGGTTGGCGTATGCTGGTGGAATGCCTGTCTGCTGGTCGTGGTATTTCATTGCCAGCACTCGGCGCTGCGGTAGGGCATATGACGGCTCGTACCACAGGCGCTTACGCATATGTTCGTAAGCAATTTGGCATGTCGATTGGTAATTTTGAAGGTGTTGCTCAGGCAATGGGCCGTATTGGTGGCTTTACTTACATGCTTGAAGCATCTCGCACCTTGACGACAACGTCGCTCGATCAAGGAGAAAAACCGGGCATTGTGACAGCCATTGCTAAGTACCATATGACGGAAATGGCACGTACGATTCTTAATGACTCGATGGATATCCATGCTGGTCGTGCGATCCAAATGGGACCTAAGAATTACCTCGGCCATCATTACTTCGGTATGCCAGTTGCTATCACCGTTGAGGGTGCCAATATCCTTACCCGTAACCTGATGATCTTTGGTCAAGGGGCTACTCGTTGTCATCCCTTTGTCTTGAGTGAAATGGAAGCTGCCGCTAACCCTGATGCAGAGCAAGGGGCAAAAGAATTTGATGCCTTATTAGGTAAACACATCAGCTTTGCGATTGGTAATGTCTCTAAATCCTTGCTGAATGCCTTTACTGGCTCGCGTTTTAATAAAGCGCCAGTTAGTGGTGAAACGGCGGAATACTATCGCCATCTATCTCGAATGAGCCGTGCACTCGCTGTTGCAGCGGACTTCTCTATGTTGAGTCTTGGTGGTGAGCTGAAGCGTAGAGAGTTAGTATCGGCGCGTTTGGGTGATGTGTTGAGTCATCTGTATCTAGCATCAGCAACACTTAAGCGCTTCGAAGATGAAGGCCGTCAGCAAACTGATTTACCGATGGTGCACTATGCGCTTCAGCATTGTTTGCATAAGTGTGGTGTCGCGTTTGATGAGGTAATGAACAACTTCCCGCGTAAAGGGGTTGGTCGTTTATTACGTACTTTATTGTTCCCGTTGGGTATTCGCTACCAAGCGCCAAAAGATGAAGTGACCATTGAAATTGCACAGCTACTTATGACACCAGGAGCGCATCGCGATCGCTTAACCAAATTGTGTTATGTCGGTGAAAAAGATGGCGACCCGATTGCAATTATGGAGCGTGCATTTATTGCACTTCAAGATGTGAAAGATATCGATCGTAAATTGATCAAGGCGATTAAGGCTGGCGATATTCCTCGTAAAGCGACCCTGAGTGAGAAGCTGGAGCTTGCTCTTGCATCAGGGCTTATCACTGAGCACGATGTCGAGAAGATGAACCATGCTGATGCACTTCGCCGCCGTGCCATTTCGGTTGATGATTTTGCATCAGAGGAGTTTACTCGTCTTACACTTGAATCAGGTAAAGCTGCGTAAAGTAGGTTGAGATGAAATACTGAGAATAAAAGCCACGGTATCGTGGCTTTTTTATTAATATTAATAACGTATTTATCAGAGGTGGCGCATAGTATTTAAGTATTATGCAAAATTTAGTCTCGGTAATTAAACGATAGGATTACTATCATCTTTTCATTTGAAGTTGAAATGTAAAAAAATAAACATACCTCGTTATCAATTAATAACAATGTGATTATCTGGTAATAACATTAAATACTCGGCATATGCGTGTAGTTAACGCTTATTAATTTCCACTTGGTATAAGTGGGTCAATATCAGCTCATATTAATTTATATGACAAAAGTGTTTTGTTTGCACTATATCGATATGCTAGCTTTTTTATAAAGAAAAATTCTGCTTTTATTTTATATGCCTCTTTACTGAGGATTTAACTTATTACAGGTTTTTATATTTCCTCTTGAAATAAAAAATACAAATATTTATTCATCAGGGTTATTTGAAAAATAAAAAGTAGCAAAGGGATTTATATGCAATTCTCTAGTATTAAACAACACATAATGTTGTTTGGTGGCGCGAGTTTACTTACCGTTACATTAGCGATGGTGGGTTATAGCCACTTTAGTGGTAAAAGCCTACTTCATGAATTAGATGAGTTAATTTTAACAGACGCTGAAAGTGTTTTAATTGAAAAGCTTAGCCTCTCCGCAGAAGTTGAGGCTCAAAAAATCAATATCATTTTCAATGAAGCAATTGATATATCGGCTAATTATGCTCAGTCATTTAGTGGCAAAGACCCTGAAATGACAAGAGAGGGGTTAATTAACCTTCTTGGTAATACTATCAATAACACTGAAAATATCATTGGCATTTATTCAGCGTGGGAGTTCGATAAATTCAACGGGCAAGCTCGTGATTATATTAATGACAGATATTCTCAACCGAATGGTTCTTTTAGCCCGTATTATAACCGCTCACCATCAGGTGATATTGTATTAGAGGCTTCTTATCCTTATTACAATCATAACTTAAATGCGACAGGAGTACGTGATTCAGAGTGGTATCTATGCCCAATGGAAAAGAAAAGGGCATGTGTTATTGATCCTGCAAGCTACACTATTCAAGGTGTCTCGACGTTAATGAGTTCATTTGTCGCGCCTATTCTGCGTGACGGAGAATTCCTCGGCATGTTTGGGGTTGATTATTCACTCGCATTTTTACAATCATTAGCGAAATCGACTTCATCTAATTTATTAGATGGCCAGTCTCGGGTCGTTATTCTGAGCGCTGCTGAAATGATCAGCGCTGATAGTGCAGAACCTTCTAATATTGGTAAAAAACTATCAGCAACATCACTGAAGAACTTATTAATGTCTCGTCAAGTTGGCGAAACTATAGTGAATGGCAATGATCTGATAGCGACCGCTGGATTCGAAACAAGTGGGACGCAAACACAGTGGCAAGTTATTGTCATCGTCCCTGAAGATATTGCGCTTGCGAATGCACAAGCCATTGTTGATACGGTGATTACCCGATACTCAGATAACCTAACAGGACAAATGGTTGTGGGTTCCATCGCGGGCTTGCTGGGGCTTATTCTAATGTGGTTTGTGTCACTCTCGATTGTTGCGCCTATCAGTGTACTGGTCACAAGAGTGAAAGCGCTAACGCAATCAGGGGGCGATCTTACTCAATTTATTGATATCGATCGTAAGGATGAAACAGGCCAGCTTGCCAAGCACCTAAATACCTTTATTGGCGACGTACGCGGTATTGTCAGTGATATCGCAGGGTCAGTCGGTTCATTGACAGAAAGTGTATCTGCCACCGCCGCTGTAGCATCGCAGGGGCAAACGAATATTCTGGCTCAGCGACAAGAGATTGAACAAGTTGTAACGGCAACCAATGAAATGTCGTCAACGGCTCACAGTGTATCTGATAATGCACAAGAAACTGCGGATGCAGTGACATCGACCCAGCGTTCGGTTAATCAAGGGCAAGATGTGGTTGAAGCGACCGCAAATGGTCTACGCGACTTAGCACAAAACGTTGTTGAAGCAACAGAAGTGATTGAACAACTCGAAGTACAAAGTAATGATATTGGCAGCATCTTAGAGGTGATACGTAATATTTCAGAGCAAACGAATTTGTTGGCACTGAATGCTGCGATTGAAGCCGCTCGTGCTGGTGGGCAAGGACGAGGTTTTGCTGTAGTGGCGGATGAAGTCCGTAATCTAGCCACGAAAACATCTGACTCAACAGATGAGATCCAGCTTATGATTGATGGCTTACGTGGCAGCAGCAAGCAAGCGGTAGCGACGATGCAGAAGAATCGGGAGCTGAGTAACTTGTGTATGTCTCATGCAGAAGATGCGGTTAAAGCCTTAAATGAAGTCAGCGTACAAAGCGGCAAGATCCAAGATATGGCTCATCAAATTGCCAGTGCTGCTGAGGAACAAGCCGCCGTTACGGAGGAAGTGAATCGTAGCATTGTGGCAATCAATGATGCCGCCGAAGAGATCGGAGAAGGGGCTCAACTTTCTCAAGAAGAATGTACGAAGGTTTCTCGCTATACCAATGCGGTTAGTGAAAAAATCAGCCACTTTAAGTTCTAACTTAACGGATTGTGACGATGCAATAGCGCGGTATCGTGATTAGAAAAAGCCGACTCAGCGATGAGTCGGCTTTTCTATACGTGTTATTAGGCGATAATTTAAACAATCTTCATAGGTGAAAAACAGAATTCAACCTGATGGTAAACTGTACGAAGAAGTGTGCATGCCATTAATATTAAGGTGTTGAAAGGCATTTAAAGTGTCAAATGGCTGCGATAACACCTCCAACCACTGTGATTTTTAGCCATTTCGGCTATAAATGTAATGCGAAAAAGTCAGTAACCTTTTATCCTTACTGGCAATTATGTAAGGGAAGTTGAAGATGATCATCAAACCTAGAATTCGTGGATTTATTTGTACAACAACGCACCCAGTGGGTTGTGAAGAAAACGTCAAAGAACAAATTGCTTACACTAAAGCACAAGGTCCAATTGCAAATGCACCTAAGCGTGTCCTTGTTGTGGGGTCTTCAAGTGGTTACGGCCTATCATCCCGCATTGCTGCGGCATTCGGTGGTGGTGCTTCAACGATTGGTGTGTTCTTTGAAAAAGCGGGTACAGAGAAAAAGCCGGGTACAGCAGGTTGGTATAACTCAGCAGCATTCGACAAGCTAGCGAAAGAAGAAGGTCTTTATTCTAAGAGCTTGAATGGCGATGCTTTCTCTCATGAAGCTAAACAAAAAACAATTGATTTGATCAAAGAAGACCTTGGTCAGATTGATATGGTGGTTTACTCGCTAGCATCACCAGTACGTAAAATGCCAGACACAGGTGAAGTGATTCGCTCTACGTTGAAACCTATGGGTGAGACGTACACAGCAACGGCAGTTGATACCAATAAAGACGTATTAATTGAAGCGAGCATTGAACCAGCTACAGAGCAAGAAGTCGCTGATACCGTGACTGTAATGGGTGGCGAAGATTGGGAACTATGGATCAACGCACTATCTGAAGCGGGTGTGCTAGCTGACGGTTGTAAAACGGTTGCTTACAGCTACATCGGTACTGAGATCACTTGGCCAATTTACTGGCATGGTGCGCTAGGTAAAGCGAAGATGGACCTTGATCGTGCAGCGACAGCACTGAATACTAAGTTAGCGACGGCGGGTGGTTCAGCGAACGTAGCCGTGCTTAAGAGTGTTGTAACGCAAGCAAGCTCAGCTATTCCTGTTATGCCACTGTATATCGCAATGGTATTTAAGAAAATGCGTGAAGAAGGCGTACACGAAGGGTGTATGGAACAAATTCACCGCATGTTCACACAACGTCTATACAAAGAAGATGGTACAGCACCAGAAGTGGATGCAGAGAACCGTTTACGCTTAGATGATTGGGAACTACGTGAAGATATTCAAAAGCACTGTCGTGACCTATGGTCTACTGTAACGAACGAAAACTTATTCGACGTTGCTGACTACCAAGAATACAAAGATGATTTCTTGAAGCTATTTGGTTTTGGTATCGATGCTATCGATTACGAAGCTGATGTTGCAACGCTTGTTGAGTTCGATGTTCAAGACATCTAACTTGTTGTTGATTTAGAGATAAGAAAAAACCGCCCCAAATTAAATTGAAGGGCGGTTTTTTTATGCCTGTGATTGGCTGTGTTAAAGCGTACCTAGCTCATGCTTATAGCGCTAGTGTTTAGGCAAACGAATAATAAATGCCGCGCCTTCTAATGATGATTTTTGAACATGAATACGGCCTTGGTAACTGTCGACTAATTCATGACAAACCGATAGACCGATTCCTTGCCCTGGGTTTAGCTGATCAGCACGTACACCGCGTTGGAAAATAGCTTCTCGCATCTGGTCGTTCACACCAGGGCCATCATCTTCAATAATAATGATGTAGTGATCTGCATGCTCTTTCACGCTCACCTGTACCGTACTAATACAGAAACGGTAGGCATTTTCTAATAAGTTACCCAGCAACTCCATTAAGTCATTACGGTTGATCGGCAGCTTCATATTGGGGTTAAACTTATAGACAAGATTAACGTCTTTATCGCCGTAAACTTTGCTTAATAAACGTTGGAAACTATCAAGCGTGGGTTTTAGCTCTGTCATGGTTTTTTGTAGGCCTTGTTGGCCCATCATCGCGCGTTTTAGTTGGTACTGAACCAATTCATCCATTTGGCTGATTTGCTCCATTACGCGCTGATTAAGCATGGCTCGCGTTAGTTCTTTATCATCGAGCAGCGCATTCGTTGCCGCTAAACGGGTTTTCAAGCTGTGTGCTAAATCATCCATCGCATGGCGATAACGGCCCTTTTGATCTTCCGTAATACGGATCAAACGGTTCAATGCCGATGTGACTTCTTGCAGCTCCATTGGGTAATCTTGATCTAAGGCTTCACGCTTTGATTCCGTCATTTGATCAAGCTGGTTTGCCAGTTTTCGTAATGGCTGGAAGCTCCAGTGGAATGCGGCAATCAAAAAGGCAACGGCAATCAGTACAAATAGGCCGAGATAAAATGTGGTGCGCTTATGAAGCTGAGATAAAGCAGAGGCATAATCATCGCCTGAACGTAATACGACAAGACGGAACGTATTACCATCTTCTTTATGCTCTGTACCAAAGTTAGAGACAATGAAGTTTACACCTTCACTGTTTTGAATGAGATTGGGGGCAAATAGCTCATCTGGCACATCTTCACAGATATTAATGAGCTTCGCATCTTTTGCATCATCTGATAACCAAACCGTTTCAGACTTTTGATTACAGAGCACAGACATATAGTCTGTTTCTGATGGGTCGATAGACTGAATCCACTTATCAACGTCTTTAATCAGGCCGGCTCGATTTAGTTGAGCAACGACCATTGGCATTTGTGTGGCTAAGTCAGACGAATAAGCGGCAATATAACTTTGGGTATAAAGTTGGTTGATCACCCCTGCAAGCGCAGAGGTAATTAAAACGATGATGGCAACCGAGGTAACAAGTACTCGGCGGCGCAATCGTGGCTGAATAATATTACTCATTGAGCATGCAGCTCAAAAATATACCCTTGGCCACGAATGGTCGAGATCGGGTTTTCTTGGCCTGCCTTGACGATTTTTTTACGTAAACGACTGATCATGACCTCAATGGTATTTGGATCGCCTTCTTGGTCTTCGTATAGCACATCCAATAAGCGTTGTTTAGAAACAACTTGGCGGCTATGGCGCATCAGGTATTCAAGTAAGTCATATTCAAATGCCGTTAGCTCTAGTGGACTTTCATCAATGAAAACTTGCTTAGCAAGCAGATCCACACGAATTTGTCCTGCTGACATTTCTGGCTTAACAAAACCCGCACTACGGCGAACGAGTGCACTTAAACGTGCCACCATTTCTTCTTTTTGGAATGGTTTTACTAAGTAATCATCAGCACCTGCTTCTAGGCCTGTTACTTTGTCTTGCCAGTTAGAGCGTGCTGTTAAGATCAGGACTGGTAGGCGTAAACCTTGCTTACGCATGTCTTTGATTAAGCTTATACCATCTCTATCAGGTAAACCAATATCCACAATGGCGATATCGTTTGGGTAGTTTTTCGCGAAGAATAAGCCTTCTTCTGCGGTATCGGCACACTGAACTTGATTACCTAATTCGGTAAGCTGGGATTTAAGGTGATGGCTGAGGATTGAATCATCCTCGACGATAAGAATTCGCATAATATGAGTACCCAGATATAAATATATTTCATTGAATATACTGAATAGATGAGAACCTTGCGAATATCAAGATGTTAAATCGTGATTAATTCAAGGTTTTCTGATCCAGCGCCCGAACATAGAGTCTAAATTGCCACTTGTTGCTCATTGGTATAAACGAAAAGATCAGACTTACGCTTAAATGACCATGTGAAATGGGTTGTGTTCGTAGCAGTAGAGTGTAACCAATTTGACTGAATAGAGGCTGACTTTAAGCCGACTCATTTTTGATAAATAATACCGTTAATAAAAAAGCAGCTCTTATAGAAGAGCTGCTTTAAATTATTCAAAATCGAGTCTGTTAACTCAGGATCATGATCAATGTACCAGCGATGGTCAACAGAACGTTGGCAATTGCGTAAGTACCGGCATAGCCCAATGCAGGAATCGTACTACGCGCATGTTCGTTAATCATATCCATGGCTGGCGCGCAGGTGCGAGCACCAATGATTGCACCAAACAATAGGGCGCGGTTCATTTTTAGTACGTAAGCACCGAACAGGTACGCCACCACAACCGGGATGACACTCACCATGATACTAGTAGCAAAAACAGCGAAGCCAATTTCAGACAATGAGTCAAATAAGTTTGAACCCGCGCTTAAGCCAATACCTGCCATGAAAACCATTAACCCGAGGTCTTTAGTCATATTTAGCGCCCCTTGTGGGACATAACCAAAGGTAGGGTGGTTAGCACGTAGGAAACCAAGGGTAATCCCCGCAATCAATAAGCCTGCTGCACTACCTAAACCAAAGGTGATATGGCCAAACGTCATGGTAATACTACCGATCAGCGTACCAATGATGAAGAAACAACAGAAAGCTAAGAGGTCGGCTATTTGGCTGTGAATCGAGATAAAACCGATGCGTTCAGCTAAACCCAATACGCGACTTTTCTCACCGCTGACCTGCAGAATATCGCCCTTATCAAGCAAGATATTATGATCCATTGGCATTTCAATTTGCGCACGTACAACACGATTTAAGAAACAGCCGTATTCTGACAAGTTTAAATCAGATAAGCGTTTACCTGCGATATTGTCATTTTTAACTACTATTTCTTCTTCAACGATACGTAAATCGAGAAGATCACGGTCAAAGACTTCTTTACCATTACGGAAGCTTGGATCCAATCGTGCGTGGCTGTCAGGGTAGCCTACGAGTGCAATTTCATCCCCTTCTTGCAAAATAGCATCACCATCAGGGTTCGCTAGAATGCCATTTCGGCGTACACGTTCGATATAACAACCTGTCTGACGATAAATACCTAGTTCACGTAGGTTTTTACCATCAATCCAGTTAATCAGTTCAGGACCAACACGATAAGCACGAATAATAGGTAAGTA
Organism: Photobacterium sanguinicancri; assembly: GCF_024346675.1. Classification (NCBI taxonomy): domain Bacteria; kingdom Pseudomonadati; phylum Pseudomonadota; class Gammaproteobacteria; order Vibrionales; family Vibrionaceae; genus Photobacterium; species Photobacterium sanguinicancri. The sequence continues at coordinate 2,470,055 of NZ_AP024850.1, read as the reverse complement.
GACTTTACGTTGGCCTACCTCACCAATGCCACGTTCTTTGGCGATTTGTTGTGACGACTCTGCAAGGTTTTGCTTTTGCAATTTCGGCATCAGTTTTGCCAGCATAATTAAGCTAACAAGGCCGACAAGGTACGACATCGCATAACCGACACTGAGGCTATCAACCATTTGTTGAATAGCCGTGCTATCCGTTATGCCTGCCAACCCGCCGTTAAGCGCATCTTTAGCACCTACCAGCACCGGAGTGGCTGTTAGTGAACCGGCCATTAGACCTGTTGCTAAACCGATATCAAGGTTGAGTTGCTCAGCCATGGTCATCGTAATTGCGATGGAAGTCAGCAATACAACCAGAGCTAATAGAAGGTAGTGTTTTCCGTCTCGGAAGAAGATACCGAAGAAGTTAGGACCAGCTTCTATACCGACGCAGAAAATAAACAGCATAAAGCCGATATTTAGCGCTTCTGTATTAAAGGTGAAACCTGCATTACCGAGGAGAAGGGCGGCGAGTAAAACGCCAATAGAATTGCCTAATTGCAAATTAGCGAATCGGATTTTACCGACACTTAAGCCAACAGCAAGAACAACAAAGAGCAACAAAATATCATTTTGGTGAAGCAAAGCTGCAACGTCGATATTCACAACATTTTTTCCGGAACAATAGCACGCGATGAGTGCATGAATTCTAGCTGATTTTAAAGGTGGGTTATAGATTTTAATGAAATTTATTTTTTAATAAATACATTGTTTTTGATTGTTAAAAGTGCTTGAAAAACAGGTACAAGCTACCTGAATAGAAGCACTATGCGAACTGGGTGGTAAATTATTCAACAGGGTGAAAGCGTTACTGAATTTTGTATTGAAAAGGCTTATAAACAGAGAGCAAAAAGCCAGTCATGAGACTGGCTTTGACATGTCGTAATTTAAGGTTTTACTCTCATGAGAGTTTTACCTTGTTACGCAGCGATATTACGCCAATATGATTATTGGAAAAGATCCAAGTTTTCTTTTGCGTATGCTTCAAATTCAGTACAACCACCGATGTGCTCTTGATCAACGAAGATTTGTGGCACAGTTTCTACTGGCTTACCCACTGTTTTTTCAAGGTCAGCTTTGCTGATGCCTTCAGCATGAATATCTACGTAGCGGTAGTTAAAGTCTTCACGGCTTTCTTTTAGGTTTTCAGCTAGATCTTTAGCTCGAACACAGAATGGGCAACCAGGACGACCAAAAATAACAACGAACATACACTCTCTCCTTAAATCAATTATGTTTACTATATCGTGGCTCATGGCATTGAGGAAGTGGGATTTATCGCTTGATGTGATAGATAAAACCGATTGATGGTAAATTCTTCGATGAGGGTTGTCTTTTTGTGCATGCATAAATGTAAAAACCGAGCGCTAGGCTCGGTTCTGAGAGGTATTAGTGCTGCATTCAACTTAAAAGTCGTAACGAATACCTGCTTGTAGCTCATCATTGTTTGCTGACTTGTCAGTATTCTTGTCTAATTGGTTAAATTTGTAGCCTGCATAGGTACGTAGGTTGCTGTTGATTTTGTAGATACCTTCAATCGCGATGTAATCTTGATTATCTGTTTTCTTACCATCAACTTTGGCTTGTTGTTTGTTATACACGCCTTGGAAGATAAACTGATTCAGTTGATAAGCCGCAGCCAGTTCGTAGCCTGTTAGGTCTGTTTTAGTTGAACCTGTTTCAGATTTACCGCCTGCGTATAGACCCGATACCATGAAGTTTTCCAAGCTATAACGTGCAACAAGGTTATATTGGTTTACGTCTGTATCACTCCCTTCTTTACCACCGACATAGCCAGCACCTAGGTCTAGTCCAAATGGTAATTCGTATACTGCTGACAGACCATAACTGCTGGTGTCTTTTAAATCTTTATCGTTAACAATGTAGTTCGCAGTAACAGTGAGTGCGTCGAAGTTACCTGAGTACATAAAGTTATTTGATTTTTTGTCACCATTGCCTGAAATCAGATCTGCCGCATCACCACCAAATGTTGCCAAAATATCGGTAAAGTCGGTAAGAATAACTTGTGCCGAGTCTTGCTGACCGTAAGAAAAAGCCCCAAAGTTTGTGTCTAAACCTGCGAAAAGGTATCGAGTATCGATTGCTTGGCCTTTGCCATCTTTTACTTCTAATTCGTAGGTACCAAATGCCGTCAGGCTATCAGTAATGTCTGATTTACCTTTTAGGTTAATACGAGCACGCGATTTATCTTTGAACGTGTCCTTACCATTCTCTGTGCCATCTGATTTGTATTTGTTGTTATCTGACAGATTAAAACGTGCTTCAGCACGGCCACCCACTTTTAACGAGTTTGTGTCATCTTGGTAAACCGTTGCTGCGCTTACTGCACCTGAAGTCAGTGTTGCGAAAATTGCTGATGCCAGTACTGCTTTTTTCATCTTATATCCCCTAGAAATGTTTTTGTTAGGCGTCGTGCCTTGTTTGATGGGGCTAGGTTAGTGGGCTTAAGTGACGGTGAAATGAAAAAAACACTGCATTTATATGACACAAGATGTGCTTGGTTTGTCTCATTTGTGACTGCCCACTAGTTATTCGCAGTATGTAAGATGAACACTGAGTAAAGTTGCTTTATATCAACATGAACAGAAGTAAACCCATGCAACGTAAGCTGGCTCATGGGGATAGTTTGTAGCACTCGTATGGGGAAAATCTATTCGTATAACGCACCATAGTGGTTATATGAATGGACTTTTAAAATTGATAATAGGGGTAGCTATGTTTCAATTTATGACATCAACACGGATTGTCTTTGGTGAGGGGGCTCTGAATAATTCATTAAGTGCTTTTAACCAATTTGGTTATAGCGTTTTGCTTGTAACAGGCAAAGATTCCACGCGATCTGAGCCCATCATTAATTATATCAAGCAACAGAATATGCGTTACCAGCAAGTCGCAGTCCATGGTGAACCGTTAATTGCCATGATAGAAGAAATGGCGGCGATGGGGCGAAAATTCAGACCTGACATGGTTATTGCCATTGGCGGTGGCAGTGTTTTAGATTCGGGGAAAGCATTAGCGGCACTTATTCCTAACCAAGGCAGTGTGTACGATTATGTTGAAGTGGTTGGGCGTAATGTACCGCTCCAAGCTAA